>NZ_PGUZ01000040.1 GCF_002860165.1 Bacillus sp. V3-13
ACAAGAAAAGTGTCTTTTTTTCATTTATTTTACTGTATAAAACTGGTTAATCAACACGCCTGACCGAAAACAAAACTACAAAGTGAAAGTATAATTTTTTAATAATGCCAACCAAATCAATCAACTCCTTTTTCTGTATTAATTCAACTTCAAACCTAAACTATCCTACAATTTAACAAAGTAAAGAAAGAGAAAAATGGACTGCTACTACAGCCTATTAATGTTCAATTCTTGCGCCCGATTGTTAAAGTTTTAAAGTCAGCTTATACACTTGAGAATATCGAACAAAATGAACTGGACAGTTTAAACCATATAAAAAAGATAAAGACGATACCTTTATTACAATATCGTCCTACCTTTATCCAATTAATTTATTATCTTGTCGTCTTTATCATATTATAATGGACCCATAAAACTAGACACGAAATGAGGAGATGTTAAAGTAGGTTTATGACAAAAAGAAATCGATATACTCCAGAGTTTAAATCTCAAATCGTGCTAGAAATATTGAAGGAAGAGAAGTCCTTAAGCGAACTCGCTTCCCAACATGGGATCCATGCAAACCAATTGAGGCAATGGAAAAATGCAGCTTTAGAACAAATGCCGCAACTGTTTACGAAAGAGAACAAAAAACAGGATCAACTCATCTCTGATTATGAAGACCAGATTCAAAACCTATACGCCGAAGTCGGCAAGCTAACCACGCAGCTGTCGTGGCTTAAAAAAAATCTGGCATTAAAGACTAGAAAAGAAAGGCTGGATTTATTAGATTGGGAGGATTCACAACTGCCTATTAAGGCCCAGGCTGATCTATTAAGTCTTAATAGATCCAGTCTATATTATAAGCCTGTGGAGCCATCCCAAGAGGAGATTATCATCAAAAATCGCATCGATGAGCTTTACACGAAACACCCATTTTTTGGTTCACGTCGTATAAAAGAACATTTAGAAGCAGACGGGCTGCTCATCAATCGAAAAGCTGTTCAGCGCCATATGAGAGAAATGGGTATTGAAGGCATTCATCCAGGTCCAAACCTCAGTAAACGTAACATGCAGCACCGGATCTATCCATATCTGCTTCGAGGGCTTCAGATTGGTCAACCTAATCATGTTTGGGGCATTGATATCACGTACATTCGCCTAGAACGCGGCTGGATGTATTTAGTAGCCTTGATTGATTGGTACTCTCGTTATATAGTAAGCTGGGAATTAGACCAAACCCTTGAGATCGATTTCGTACTTGAGGCTGTAAATCATGGATTTTCCCAGGCTCGCCCCCAGATATTGAATAGCGATCAAGGAAGTCATTTTACTAGTCCACAATATACGAATCTAGTCAAATCCGCGGAAGTGAAAATTAGCATGGATGGTAAGGGCCGGGCTCTTGATAACATTATTACCGAGCGTTTTTGGCGCTCTATCAAATACGAAGAAGTTTATTTGAATGAATATACAAGCCCACGTGAAGCAAGAAAGGGCATTACAAAATACATTGACTTTTATAACCATACCAGACTTCATCAGTCATTAGACTATCAGACACCGTCCTCTGTCTACTATAGCTCTTGACATCCCCTCCACATTGTTCTATAAGTGGGAGAATGTTTGCCCTTTCAGCATGTTCTCCTCTGTAGAACCGCCGTATGAGATTCCACGTTTCATGAGCACCCCCACGCTCATAATGACACAAGGTAAGAGAATGCACCTTAACTTTTAAGAATCCGTGTCTTGACAATGGGGTCCATCATACATTGTCACCACTATCTTGATGGGTGTTTCTATGTCATTTAGCATTTGGTTAATATTACGTTTTATTTCAGGGGTTACAAGCGCAATTGTTTTTGTATTTATATCCGGATGGATATCTCAAGTAATTCATAATTACGAAGGCAAAAATCGAAATGGAATTATATTTGGAGGTGTGGGATTCGGAATTTTTCTTTCTGGTTTTTTAGTTCCATTATTAATGCCTATCTCTAACTGGAGAGTTATTTGGATCACGCTTGGACTAATTAGTATTGTTTTCACATTGATTTTCTATAGGTTCTTACCTGAATCTATCCAAAAATTACATTCTCCACACAAAAAAGACTCAACTGATTCTAAGCGTTCTGTTCTCGGTTTATATTTTTGTTATTTTTGTGAGGGATTTGGATATATTATTTTTGGTACTTTTATAGTTGCACTGTTAAGTAGTAATGAAACCTTACCTATTTCGCCTTCTGTTATATGGGCTATAACTGGATTAGCGGCTATCCCTTCTTGTTTGTTTTGGATGTGGCTGCGAAATCGTCTATCTTTAATTCGAACTCTTTCTATAGCCTATATTGTACAATTAACTGCAATTGTTTTTGTTATAATCTCTTCCTCCCTTATTTTCACAATTCTTAGTGGGATAGGGTTTGGTGGAACATTTATAGGGATTACAGTCTTATCATTTGAGAAGGCTCGTGAATTGCGGCCAGATGCCCCCCAACAACTTATTGCTGGTATAACCGCAGTATATGGGATAGGACAATTGTTGGGTCCAGTTGCGACGTCGTTTTTACATCAGGATGTCTCCTATGTTCCATCTTTTATATTATCTGCAGTTGTTATATTAGTTGGTCTCGTGACTTTTCTTATTTCTGATAAAATTTCAAGTTTTAAAGTTAAACAAAAGTCTTTAATTTAACTTTTAGATACAACTAAAGAACTTACTCCTTATGAATCTATAGTTGAAAAACTAGGAATTACCTTTATAGTTAAACCTATTTCACAAGGATGCAGCAAAGGTGTTTTTCTTGTGAAAGAAGAAAAACACTATCCGGAGGCTGTAGAAAAAGCATCTAAATTTGAAAATAATATTCTTCTTGAAGAATTTGTTCTTGGAAAAGAAATTACTGTAGGAATATTAAACCGAAAAATTTTGCCTATTGTAGATGTCGTTTATTCAAATCAAATTTTTGATTACAACACTAAATTTACTCCAGGACTTACCTCATATCAAAAATCTACTTTGCCTATTGAATTACGGTGTTTGTCATTATAGTTGTCGCATAATTCATCAATCCCCGAGTTCAGTCAAGGCTACCGCGCTGCGCTTGCTGACCTAGTGATTTGACGAAAGGAAAAGCGTGATTTCGATTCAAATCACTAAGGAAATGAGGAATATTATGGTTTCCTCAATGCTTCGGTCTAAATGCCATAACTATGTTTATACGGTTCACCACTATTAATCTACACTTATTTACCTTAATTAAATGGTTAAATTGGCAGCTCTTCCTCAATAATCTGGCCCGTTTGCTGAATAGTATAGGTTTCTACAAAGAGCATATATGCAGAAAAAAAGCCCGAGTTAATTTAACTCGAGCCGGCATATGATGATAGATCCAAGGTAAATGCGCTGCATCAAATTCATTTCTTAGTCAGCCAGGTACAGCACTCCACATGAATAGTCTGCGGAAACATATCGACAGGCTGCACTTCAATCGTCTTATATCCCCCATCCTCAAGGATCCGCAAATCCCTGGCCACAAGTGTAGCGGAGTAGCAGGAAACGTAAACTACCTTCTTCGTCTTCATTTCAATAATCGTCTGAAGCAAGGCTCCATTGCAACCTTTACGCGTAGGATCGACAACTAATACGTCAGCCTCGTTTCCTTCTTTATTTTGAAGCGAAAGCAGAGCTTTCTTATTATCAAGAATACTTGTAATCTTGAAGTCTCAGATTCAACCAAAAAGAAAAGTGCAAGTGCTTTGGTTGTATAATACACATCTATAATTGGGCAAATTTACTTATAGGAATTGGCAGCTGTAAAACCTAACGCACACCTTCCCACAGCTCCCGCTCTACGGCTCGAGGATCGTCCACAACCACCGAGGTCGTATCGAAGCGCATGGTTGCTCTGCGGTTGAGATCATACTTCGGCCAACCGCAGTCTCCATTGGTGGCAAACGCAACCCAGGCAGCATGCATGGTGTCAGCAAGCTGCTGCGGAGGGTTGTCTCCCAGAAGCGGCCCTACCATCGGCTTAAATCCCTTGTCGAGCGTGTCAAAAACGAAGGCAATCTCGAGCGCATGGCAAGCACCGAGAAGTCCGTTGAGCTGTGGCGAACGCCAGGCAAACTCGTACATATAGGTGGCCGAGGTGCGCCTCGCATGTGCATCGGCCAGGCGGATAGCGGGAATACGGCACCACCAGTCGGTCTGGATAGCCGCGAGCAGATCGCCGGGACTGGCGCCTGGGTGTGCTGCGCTATAGGCCGCCAATGTCGCTTCTACCGGGAGTCCGTATGCCGCCACAGCCCCGGCCAAAGCTTCATGGGTAACATGGTTGATTGCGCCACTGGCTACCAGGAACAATCTCCACTCGTCGGTGTTCGTGCCGACCAGGATATCGACACCCGCACCGGATCCGGCAACAATGCGATCAATAGGACGTGCAGGGATGATCTCCCCGTCGACTACAGGCTGCCACGGTAGCGTACTGGCCACCAACTCAAAACCCCAGCGCTCAGGGTCGGGATGCGCAAGAAGATCAGCTTCAACTCCGCCTGCGCCGCAAGCAGGCGATCGAGTGGGACCGCTGCGATCGCCTCTAGGCTTGCTTCGACGCCAAGCTTCCGGGCAAGATACTGGCCAATCTGCTGTGCAGTGGCAGCCGAGATCACCTGATGAGCCGCTCCACTCTGGGCGATGGCTCGCCTGAAAAGGCCATCGGCGCGGGGCATGGAAAGCAGCGTGCCGACGCTCATCGCACCAGCCGACTCACCGAAGATGGTGACGTTGCCGGGATCCCCTCCGAAGGCGGCAATATTATCCCTTACCCACTCCAGAGCGGCGACCTGGTCAAGCAAACCGAGGTTGGCGTTTCCGTCGCCAAGATAGAGAAAGCCATCGACACCGACACGGTAATTGATGGTCACGCATACGATGCCGTCGCGGGCGAAGCGGCTGCCGTTATACGTCGCCCCCGATCCAAGCTCAAACATACCTCCGGGAATCCACACCATGACCGGCAGCCCGGCCAACCCCAGGTCCGGAGACCAGATGTTGAGGTTCAGGCAGTCTTCACCAGGGACGGCAGGATCCGGGGCAAGCTCCGCAGCCTGCGGGTCAGGGCGCAGCTGAGGTGCCTCCGGGCCATAGGTGAGGGCGTCTCGTACACCGTGCCAGGGCTCAACCGGCTGTGGTGGCAGGAACCGATTGGGACCAAACGGTGGCGCTGCATAGGGAATACCTTTAAAAGTGAACACTCCATCGGCAACAATGCCACGCACCTCACCATGCCGTGTTTTGACAACTGTATTCATGTGTATACCTCCTTCAAATATTTTGGATCGAAAAGAGACTATCCAGATTTCCTCTCTTACTTTTTTTGTGCTTTGTCCAGGGCGTTTTCCACCGACTTTAGATAGGCCTTGGAAGTAATGGTTGCACCGCTTATGGTGCCCACCTGCAGCGACTGTGATTTGATTACTCTATTGTATAACTTATCTGTGAATTCCGGCGATTGGTTCTCTTTATGCTTTAGTAGTTTAATATCAGTGACCTTGCCTGAAGACACTGTAACCTGAACTTCATTGGCCCTCCATTTGTACATCCCACCTTCATATTTCCCAATATAAGTGCCGTCATTAAGCTGTTTAAAATCCACATCAGTGATAGGGAGGCTTCTACCTTCTCGGCGTTCCCCCGAAGTAAAAATAAGCGCTCCTCCCAAACCCGTCACAACAAAAATTACCAGTATAATTATTAGCATTCCAATCTTCCCCTTCCTTTTCATTCTAATCTTCCCCTTCCATTTAAGTTAAGATATTCACGCTTATACCTTCACCGGCCTGAAAGCATTCCTTCAAGCCAGCCGTAACGTGAACCTGTAAGTCTATGTCCACGAGAATGGCTTCAGCTCCGGAGAATCGTCTTAGAAGTTCAAGCCCCTTTTCCATCCCGGCTACGAACAATATGGTGGACAACGCATCAGCAGCCATGGAGCTATCGGCAACTATGGTCACGCTTACCAAACCTGATTCCGCCGGATATCCGGTAGATGGATCCAGGATATGATGATGCCTTTTACCGTTACTGCCAATGTAGTATCGCTGATAGTCCCCGGATGTAACCACTGCCTTGTCAGCCACAGAAACAAGACCCATTAAGCTGTTTTCCTGCCTGGGATGCTGGATACCCACACGCCACGGGGAACCATCAGGCTTTGTCCCTAAAGCCACCACATTCCCTCCGATATTTGTAAAAGCTGATGAGACGCCGTATTTCTTAAATACCTCCAAAAACTTATCGCCGGCAAACCCTTTTCCTATACCCCCCAGGTCAATGGACTGGCCCAGCCTTTGAAGTCCGGCAGCCTTTTCGCAGGGATCCAATAACAAGTCAGAATAGTCCACCAAAGGAAGAATATTCCTTATCCTTGATTCCTCTGGAGGCTTGAACGTATCCTTGCCGTTGTTCCATAAGGTTACTAAAGGCCCAATAGTGACATCGAAGAGGCCCTGGCAGTATCTTGAGAATTCAATAGCACGTGATAGTACCTCATACGTTTCACCGCTCAGCCTTTCGTATTTCATACCTGCAGACCTGTTGATCCTGCTTATCTCGCTTCCGGGTATAAAACGGCTCAGCAGTTCTTCCAGCCGTACAGCTTCATCGCGGACTGCTCTAAGAGATTCCTCAGCATGCTTGCCGAAAGCTCTGTGAGTCATCACTGTGCTCATCCCAACGTTCATTGAATGGGCAACTACCGCCTTGTCCACTTGCACCACTCCTTTCTCTAACTTCTCCTGTAATATTTTTGTCCTGGAAGTACCACTTGCGAATCATTTCACAATATAAGTTAAATCTAAAACTACCTGAGCAGTACTCGGTAACTGGATAATTCACACTGAAATAATACTCTCCTGTACGTGAATGAATATTTGATAAATTCATTCATGTACGGGCAAAAAAATGACTGCCTGTATCTATCTATTTTCGGCAATCAGTTAAGCCTTTCATTATGAACTCCGTTAAGTAATACAAAATCTGTGGAAAGTGCTGAATCCCGATTTCTCTTTTATGAATATCGATATAAAGTATAGAGTTAAAAAGGGCGAATATAAGCTCATCGTCCAGATCATCCCTTATTTTCCTTTCAGCCTTCCATTTTTTAATTAACTCTGCTTTACCGCTATGCATGAGTTCATCAATGCTCTCTATTCCGCCCTGGTCATAAAAATACTGCTCCAGTTTACTAAAGAGATCCCTGTTATACCATTCCTTTAGTATCAGATTTGAGTTCATGGCACTGATGTTCTGTTTCACTAGCTTTGTAACCAGCGTTACGGGATCATCATTCAGGTCAATAGATTCCACAATACTCTTTTTAAGTTTCTCGTTTTCTTTTAGATAAATCTCTAAGAAAAGCTTCTCTTTCGAGGAGTAGTAGTTATAAAAAGTACCTATCCCAATTCCGGCCATCTTTGCTATGTCTGAAACATTAGTGTCTTTGAATCCTTTTGAGTAAAATAACTCCCTTCCTGAATTAAAGATAGCTGCTTTTTTATCTATCAAGTAACCAACCTCCATCATTCCGAATGAACATTTTTAATATTCATTCATACTATAGCATTACTATATTTTTCCGTCAATCTTAATTACCAAAATTATTGAATGACAATAAAGTCTTTCAACATTTGACTACGTAAAGCCGCATTCTTCCGTTGAAAAATGCGGCTGCTTCAAAAAATATTATTTTCTTTTAATTCTAACCTAAAGACCGCACACAAGATTGATGACAATAAAGTTGTTTCTAAACATCTTTTTATTCCACAATCGCGCCCTATAATGGAATAACTTATCATCTTCTATTAACCAGTATTGCTGAAAAAGGGTCAATTTTTCGATTGGTTTTATTTTACTGACTTTCTTATTGTGCCGTATATCCACCGTCAACTGTTAATGTATTGCCTGTCATAAAGGATGAATCATCCGAAGCCATGAATAATACAGCTTTTGCCATTTCCTCTGCTTTGCCAAGACGTTGCATTGGTGTAATAGAAGCAAGCTCCTTTTTACTTTCTTCAGGAATAATTGGTGTATCAATAAAGCCTGGTGCTAAAGAGTTCACACGAATATTTTTAGTTGCATATTCTAACGCAAGTGAGCGTGTTAAGTTGAGAACCCCACCTTTTGCTGCATTGTATGCTGCCGACCCAGGTGAACCTACCCAACCATACATAGAAGCTGTATTGACGATAGTGCCACCACCTGATTTCAGCATTTCACGAATGGCCTCACGTGCTACTAAAAATACACCATCTAAGTCCACATTGACTGTGTTGCGCCATTCATCATAGGAAAGCTCCTCTGTTGGTGTAACACGCCCAATCCCTGCATTATTAAATACGATATCTACTTTTCCAAAAGCATCCACTGCCTCTTTGAAAATATTTTGTACCTCCTCTTCAATTGTAATGTTTGCTTTTACAAAAAGCGCTTCTGCATTTTGTACCTTTAACTCTGCTTCAAATGCTTTCCCTTTTTCTTCGTTTAGGTCCACAAGTACTACTTTTGCGCCCTCTTCAACAAATAACTTTGCAGTTGCAGCACCAATGCCTGATGCCCCCCCTGTAATGACTGCTACTTTATTTTGCAATTTACTCATGTCAATACATCCTCTCTCATTTAATGTTTTATAAAAGATCATCATTTGTTATATTGATATTTTATGTTAGATGAAAACTTATAACGCTCCCATACCACCGTCAACTCTATACTGAACTCTCGTGATAAATGCACTTTCATCAGAAGCGAGGAATAAAACTAAATTAGCAATATCAGTTGATTCACCATAACGTCCTAATGGAATACTTTGTGCTAATGCTGTTCTTGTTCTACATTCAATCCTTCTTCTAAAGAACGCATCATTCTTGTATTAACAGGTGATGGATGGATTGAATTCACACGTACATTACAAAAAAGACACCCAAAATATTAAGCCACCCTTATAGTGTTCGAATTAATATTTATAAGATTGTCCGCCATCAATTGGAATAACGGTTGCATTGATAAAGTTTGCTTGATCAGAAAGTAAGAAAGCAACTAAATAAGCAACTTCTTCTGGTTTGCCGAAACGCTTCATTGGGTTTGGCTCAACAAATTGTTTTCCAACTTCTTCCCAATTGACTGGATCAATTTGTTTTAATGAACCTTCGACCATTGGTGTCATGATGGCGCCAGGTGCAATGGCTTTGACACTGATACCGTATTGACCGTATTCAATACCAGAGTTTTTTGTTAATCCAACCACACCATGTTTACTAGCTGAATAACCAGATTGGTTTCCTACTCCACGAATACCACCAACTGAAGCAGTATTGACAATGGAGCCAAAACCTTGTTCTCTCATGACTTTCAACACGAATTTCATACCATAAAACACACCATTTAAGTTAATACTTACGACTTTTTGGAATTCATCAATACCAAAATCCTCTGTTAGGTTTTGTTTCCCTTCGATTCCTGCATTGTTGAAGAAACCATCAATTCTTCCATATTTTTCGACTGTTTCGTTTACATAGTTTTCAACTGCTTTTTCATCTGCCACATTAGCAGTGATTAACAACACTTCTGCATTTGGTGTGACTTCTAATACTTTACGTTTAGTTTCTTCTAAAGACGCAGCATTTAAATCAACAAGCGAAAGCTTTGCACCCTCTTTTGCTACTTGTAATGCAGATGCTTGACCTAAACCAGAGCCTGCACCTGTAATTAATACTACTTTATCATCAAAACGATTGCTCATTATGATTATCCTCCCTTGTTGTTCTTTCTAAATTTGAATAAAAACCATACTATCGTAAGATATCTGGAATGTTGAATAACTTATGATAATGTACCTCATAATTGTATATCATGTCCCGCAATAGGTTCGGTAAGGACGGGTTGATGGCTCAGGCAGTGTGGCGTATTCAGCCTGTTCTGGAGAGTGCGCGTAAGGAGTTGAAAGAACATCAAGAAGCCTTTCCATCACGCTGTAGTCTCCTTGTTTCACTGCGGCTTCCAGTGCTGCTTCTACCCGGTGGTTCCGAGGGATTACCGCAGGATTGCTGTTCCGCATCAACTGACTCGAGGAGGCTTTCGGTTGCTCCTGCCTGCCCAGCCTCTCCTGCCACAGCTCATGCCACTGAGCAAATTCCGGGGTCCCAAACAGGACCGTATCCTCATGTCTATCAAAAGTTAATGCGCGGAAGGTATTGGTATAGTCCGCACGATGCTTCTGCATCATACTGAGGAGGTCTTCAATAAGGGATTCATCCTGTCTCTCTTCGTTAAATATCCCCAGTTTTGCTCTCATTCCTGCGAGCCAATTATGGTGATACAACTCCGGAAATTCTGAAATTGCATCCTGGGCCAGTTGGACAGCCTCCTCCTGGTCTGCATGCAACAGCGGCAATAGGGATTCAGTAAATCTCGCGAGATTCCACCCTCCAATATTCGGCTGATTGCCATAGGCATAGCGGCCATGAATGTCAATGGAACTGAATACCGTAGCCGGGTCATATTCATCCATAAAGGCGCAAGGACCATAATCGATGGTTTCTCCGCTAATGGTCATATTGTCGGTGTTCATCACCCCGTGGATAAAGCCAACCAGTTGCCATTTGGCAATCAGGATGGCCTGACGCTTGATTACTTCACGAAGCAGCGAAAGATAACGGTTCTCATCAGCTTCAACGTATGGAAAATGGCGCTTTAGTGTATAATCAGCTAAAATTCGGAGTTCCTCAGCTGTGCCCCATTTTGCAGCGTATTGAAAGGTGCCGACGCGCAGATGACTGGCAGCCACGCGTGTCAGAATTGCACCAGGCAGGGCGGTTTCGCGGATTACTGACTCACCGGTAGTCACCACCGCCAGACTGCGGGTGCTGGGAATACCAAGCGCATGCATTGCTTCGCTGATGATGTATTCGCGCAGCATCGGACCAAGTGCAGCTCGACCATCGCCCCCCCTGGAATACGGCGTTCTGCCTGATCCCTTGAGTTGAATATCAAACCGCTCATCCAGGGGAGTCATCTGCTCGCCTAGCAACAGGGCCCGGCCGTCCCCTAACATCGTAAAATGCCCGAATTGATGCCCCGCATAAGCTTGAGCAAGAGGCAAAGCACCTTCAGGAATCCGGTTTCCAGCAAGCACAGCTGCGCCATCTTCGCTTTGCAGCGCCTCGGCGTTCAAACCCAGCGATGCTGCCAGTGAATCATTGAGAATGATCAGCTTCGGTGAGCGTACAGGGGTTGGGTTAAGACTTTTAAAAAATAATTTCGGCAGACGGGCATAACTGTTGTCCAAGTTCCATCCTGTTTCTTTTATTTCTTTTGTCATCGTATCTCCTTTTCCTCTTTTTTCTTTCTGTATTCTAATTTTACTTTTACATAAAACAAAAATCATAGGCATTCTTTATAATTTTTTAGTTGTCTGCTTTCCATATCAGCACAAGGCAGCCCTTTATAATGTCTGCTTCTGCCAATTTATTATACCCTTTCCACACAAAGATGACCCCCTTTAATCTTTTGGAGGTATGTACTGAAATCCGAGACGCGAAGGTTAAAAACATGGAAGCGACCTCCACCTCCGTTACTCCCTATATTCTTAACTGTGCGCTCAATACTTCATATAATATGGAAATGATCTTAAAAACGCATTCTTTAAAACAGGCACACAAAAGTATTAATTATGTGGAAATATATATATTATATAACGCTCATAAAACTCTAATAAAAAATCCCCTCAAACCATCAGTCTGAGGGAACACAAAAACATATTTAGTATTGACTATTCTCAATGATTTGCTTTTCTTTTTGATACAATGAAGTCCAATTCGGGTCATATTGTTCAACTCTAATGGGATATAACTTTCCGAGTTCTTCTTTATTCATATTAGCTCTTTTACTCAATTTGTGGAAAAATTTATATTTCTACACGGTATAAAAAATACCTGCTTATTGAACTAATCTGCCTGTTCGTACTATTCTTCACAATCTTCTCTGTAACTTTAACAAAATGTCCAATTTTCTTATAAAGTCTTATTCCACAACATAGCACGTTTGCTGAATAGCATTAGTTCCTACAGAAAACAAGCCCGAGTTAATTTAACTCGAGCTGGCATATAAGGTAAAATGCGCTTTTTCTTAATCAGCCAGGCACAGCACTCCATATGTTCAGAGTGTATGCGGCAACACATAGGGTGCTGGTGTGCATATTGCCATCCAATTGTTAGTCTCTAATAATTGGGGTGCAGTTCAATCACAGATAGAAAGATTATTTCTTTATGCCACTTTTTGAATATCTATCTTTTTCCCTTCTTTACGCCACTCCTTAAATTCAGCTGCTGCAGTGAAAAGTACGTCTGTGGACGAATTAAGTGCAGTTTCAAAAGAGTCTTGTAAAACACCTATGATAAAGCCAACACCAACTACCTTCATCGCAACATCATCCGGGATCCCGAATAAGCTGGATGCCAAAGGAATCAGTAATAGGGAACCGCCGGCAACGCCTGAAGCACCGCAAGCACATACAGCTGACAGTACACTGAGGATTAATGCAGTAGGTATGTCCACTTGAATACCCAGTGTATGAACCGCAGCAAGTGTCAAAACAGAAATAGTCACAGCGGCACCAGCCATATTGATGGTTGCGCCTAATGGAATAGATACTGAATATGCATCCTTATTCAAACCTAGATTTTCGCATAATCTCATATTTACAGGAATATTTGAAGCTGAACTGCGTGTAAAGAATGCTGTAATACCGCTTTCCTTTAAGCACTTAAATACGAGTGGGAATGGATTTTGGCGGATAACTGAGAACACAATGATTGGATTGACAACAAGGGCCACAAAAACCATACAACCAATCAAAACTGCTAATAGTTTTCCATAGCTTAGTAAAGACCCAATTCCATTTGTCGTAATAGATTCAAATACTAGACCCATGATTCCTAATGGAGCAAACCTGATGACCCATGTAACAATTTTGGACACAGCATCTGAAAAATTAGCAATCATCGTTTTTGTAGTATCAGCGGCATTTTTTAAAGCAACACCAAGAAGAACCGCCCAAGCTAAAATACCGATATAGTTAGCATTAAAAATGGCTTTCACCGGGTTATCGACAACGTTCAGCAACAAGGTTTTGAGAACCTCTACAACACCGCCAGGCGCCGTCACGTCCTCAGCGCCTGTTGCAAGTTTTAAGCTTACAGGAAACATAAAGCTTACAATAACGGCTATTAGTCCTGCTAAAAAGGTACCTAAAAGATAAAGGACGATAATGGTTTTCATATTTGTTTTGTGGCCACGTTTGTGTTGCGCGATGGCCGACATAACCAAGAACAGTACTAATACAGGTGCAATTGCTTTCAAAGCACCTACAAATAAAGAACCTAAAATGACAACCGGTTTTGCAACGTCCGGGATCGTTACAGCCAGGATAATACCAATGATCAAACCTGCAATTATTTGTTTAACCAAACTCACCTGACTCCACTTTCTCAGTAGACTTTTCATAGATATTTCCCCCACTAGTTTAAATGACATTTATTAGATATGTTCCACATTCCCTTTAGCTAGAGTTTGTCCTTGCGATTTTCTCCTTCGGTGTCTTTATGAGTCTCTCCAAAGGTTCATCCAATAGCAGTCATTTCTAATTAAATAGGGATCTGGAAGATTTACTTCTTCGGTGGATGACCAATTCCATCACATAAATACAAATGTCTTTCTCAGATAATATTATAATGAATATTTTAGATTAATTACAATATTATTATTTTCGAAAAATAATGTTTTAACTATCAAAATATTCGAATAAGTCATGAGGCACAACAGTACCGACAATCTGTTCGAATGAGCGATTACTATTCCAAAGGAATTTATAACTCTCAGGTGGGGAGTTTTTTATAAATGCAGGGTGACCTAAATGAAAAAAGCACTGCAAGTTTTGGAAAGGCCATCGACAATCGCGCGCTATTTCAATCATCATGACCGAGTGAGATTGTATATCCATGCTGTTCACTTCAATTTCATCTTCCCAGTTCTCGTTGGCCCGTAGACAATAAAATCTAGATTGTGTGACAAAGCTTTTGACCCGTGGTTAGCTGCCAAAGCATCGACAATACGAATTGTCTACTGATACCAATGAAAAGCATTCTCCACTGTATCTACAATATTTTCTCTCTATATGATAAGGTTCTCCGTAATTATCTAAATGAGGTTTTACAATTACTGATGATTCTAAGGATTATTACAAGGAGGGCTGTAGGTAAGCTCTATCATCATTTAATGGCTCGATGTATGGAGAAGTTTTTAATAAAATATTGATGTTATTTAAGACAATTGCCCAGGTATATTTTATAATAGATTTTAAGTTTCGATTAAGAAAGGATGTGAGCTATGCCTTACAAATCTCGTACTGAACCTGCTGATTTACTCATTTTAAAAATCTTAAACACTCGAATGAGTTTGTCTGATAAAGACAAGCAGCACTATTTCAACCTTAAAAAGGGTTATGAAGGGGAGAAAATATTTGATTCATTAACAGAAAGGCTTCAGTGTGAATGCATTATATTAAATGATTTGCTGCTCAAACTAAATAACACCATCTTCCAAATCGACTCACTGATTATTACTTCAGAAACCATTTACTTTTTCGAAGTGAAGAATTATGAAGGGGATTATTATTACGAATCAGATAGGTTATACAAGAAACCCAATTCTGAAATTAATAATCCACTAATCCAATTGAATAGAAGCGAATCTTTATTACGTCAGTTACTCCAAAACCTTGGTATAAATATACCTATTAATGCTTCAATCGTTTTTATCAACCCCGAATTCACCTTATACCAAACACCTCTCAATAAACCATTTATTTTCCCAACTCAGGTTAATAGATATTTAAAAAATCTAAATAAAACATCATCAAAGTTAAATGGAAAACACAAGATGCTGGCTGATAAATTAATTTCACTTCATATTAAAGACTCTCCTTTTATGTTATTACCATCTTATGATTATGACCAACTGAGAAAAGGAATTACTTGTAACAAGTGCACCTCGTTTTCAATTTCTGTCGAGGGAAGGAAATGTGTTTGTAAAGAATGTGGGTACGAAGAAGTAGTTGCAATTGCCGTAATGCGGAATGTGAAAGAATTTAAGCTTCTTTTTCCTAATCGAAAGATTAATACTAATGTAATTCATGAATGGTGCAAAGTAGTAGCATCTAAAAAGAGGATAACAAGGATTCTAGAAAAAAATTTTAAAATAGTAGGGGTTCATCAATGGTCCTTTTACGAATAAAAAACAAAATAATTATGTTTGAACTTCAAAGATGCCTTGTTGCTATTTTTATTTTTTAAATCTATAACAGCACAATTTTCCCTACCTCATTTATGTGAATTGGTCCTTCATTGCCGTGGCCTACACTTAACTAATTTTGTCCTTCACTACCTGGATGAAGGACTTTTTCCTAGCTCACTTACGCAATTTTGTCCTTCATCGCCTGCATGAAGGACTTTTCCCCAGCTCACTTAACTAATTTTGTCCTTCATCACCTGAATGAAGGACTTTTCCCTAGCTCACTTACGCAATTTTGTCCTTCATCGCCTGGATGAAGGACTTTTCCCCAGCTCATTTAACTAATTTTGTCCTTCATCGCCTGGATGAAGGACTTTTCCCTAGCTCGCTTAACTAATTTTGTCCTTCATCGCCTGCATGAAGGACTTTTCCCCAGCTCACTTAACTAATTTTGTCCTTCATCACCTGAATGAAGGACTTTTCCCCAGCTCACTTACGCAATTTTGTCCTTCATCGCCTGGATGAGGGACTTATCTCAACTTAACATTATTGGCATTTACATTAAAAAACCTCATGTACTTATGATTACGATTCCCCGCGCCACAAGTAAAACGTCGGTGTTATATGCGTTTAAGCTTCACAACTGCTTCAACGTGCGTAGTCTGCGGAAACATATCAACAGGCTGAACTTCAATCGTTTTATATCCCCCATCCTCAAGGATCCGCAAATCCCGGGCAAGGGTGGCCGGGTTACACGATACATATACAACCTTCTTCGGCTTCATTTCAATAATCGTTTGAAGCAAGGCTTCATCACAGCCTTTACGTGGCGGGTCGACAACTAATACGTCAGCCTTGTTTCCTTCTTTGTACCATTTCGGAATGACCGTTTCCGCTTCCCCGACCGCGAATTCCACATTAAAGATCTCATTCAGTTCAGCATTCCGCCCCGCATCTTCAATTGCTTCCGGAACAACCTCAACACCAAAAACCTTCTTTGCTTTTTGGGCAAGGAACAGTGAAATGGTTCCAATTCCGCAATAGGCATCGATGACAGATTCTTCGCCTGTCAATCCGGCGTATTCAAGCGCTTTGTCGTACAATACCTTTGTCTGAACCGGGTTCACCTGATAAAAAGACAGAGCGGAAATCGCAAATTTAACGTTTCCGATGTAATCATAGATGGTTTCATTGCCCCAGAGCACCTTCGTTTTTTCTCCCAATATAACGTTTGTCCTTTTGGAATTAACGTTATGGACGATTGATTTTAGCTTAGGGAGACGGGCAACGATTTTCTCGATCAATTCGTTTTGGTGTGGGATATTTTCTGTTCTTGTGATAATCACGACCATCAGCTCGCCTGTTTGTTGGCCATACCGGGCCATAATATGGCGAAGCACACCTTTATGCGTTTCTTCCTGATAAGCCTGAATCCCGAGTTCACTGCAGATTTCCTTAACTGTCTGGATCGCCTCATTGATTTCCGGAAGCTGAATCAGGCTTTCATTGGTGTCGACGATTTCGTGAGTCCGTGGTTTGAAAAAGCCGGCGATCAGCTTTCCGTCTTTTTCGCCAACAGGCACCTGGGCCTTGTTTCGATAGTGCCATGGGTTCTCCATGCCCAGAATCGGATGGACTTTAACGTCTTCGAGCTTGCCGATTCGGGCCAGCACCTGCCGGACCTGGTTTTCCTTATACTTCAGCTGAGCATCATAGCTGATGTGCTGAAGCTGGCAGCCGCCATATTTATGGGCATCGCTTTCCTCCACGTCAATCCGGAAGTGGCTTCTTTCAAGCAGTTCAATTAACCGCCCAAAACCATACCCTTTGTTTGTCTTAATAACTTTGACTGTCGCTTTTTCGCCTGGCAATCCACCGGGTACGAAAATTGGGTAGCCATCCACTTTCGCTACACCCGCTCCGTCATGCGTCAGATCTTCAAATTCAACATCTATATAATCATTTTTTCGAACTGGAATCGTTTTGCTCATGGGATACTTCCTTTGCTTATAGTTTCCGTGGCTAATTTTACTAGCAAAATTGTATCATAATGAAGTGTTCATTGCGAAACAGCATGTTATTATTGAAACAAAGAAACAGGTAATAAACTCCATCCTTTGTGATCATTTTTTTTTGAAAGGAGATCTCCAAAATGGGCATCCTGGGTATCAGTCCTCTTTTAGTCAGCGTACTTACAGATAAAAGTTTAGAAGAAACCCCGCAGCAGCCTGTTCATTCCGATTTGCTGGGAAAGTATGTCAAGATATCCGGGAGAGTACGCTTACTTATTTAGACTTGGAAGTTTCTCCAGAAGATTTTGAATCCTTTTATCCTTTGGCTGAATTATATATGGGAGAACGAAAAAAAGAGCTTTCTTCAAAAAAAAAGATTTGGAAAGCATAAGAAACGGAAGAAAAAGAAAAGAAGATAAATTTTGGATATAATACTCCTTTTTTTCTTAATATTTTTCCAGCGATATACAACCCTATTAAAAATGATTCATCTTAGCGATTCAGGAATTTTTCATAACGATTTAGCAATTTTGCTTCTCCCAGTTTGCTAAAGTTTATACCACATGAAGGAGATCGGATGTTTCCTCCTGAATTATTAGGAAAAAAAGTTGACGAGGAGGAATTCAAATGATCTATGAAATGACTGTACAAGTTCGTGTCTCAAACATGGTAGAAGGCCAAAAATGGTATGAAACACTAATAAAAAGAAAACCTGATTTTATTCCACATGATGGGTTTGCAGAATGGGAGCTGATTCCCGGCTGCTGGCTGCAAGTCGCTGAAGGAACCCCATCAGAAGGGAGCGGACCAATCCGCTTAGGTGTAACGGATATTGAAAAAGAACGGGAAAGGCTAATGAATGCATTGAATATCGAAAATTTTGCTATCGAATCGCGGGAAGAAGTTCCGGTCAAATGGGGCACTTTTTCTGATCCATGGGGAAATCGCCTTGGATTGTTTGAGTATTTGAGTGAAGGGGAGAAGCAAGAGAGGATCAACACCATTTTAGGAAAAGCAGAAGTCTGATTACTTAACTTTACTTAATATGAGGAGAAACCATATCTGGTTTCTCCTCGCCTCTTATTCTTCCACTCCTACCTTTTCCTTGGACCAGTAAAAATAAGCCTTGATCATAAAATAAGAAACCTCATCAGGAAGCAGTTCTTTAATAGGCTTAAGTTTCCCCCTGCCTGCTTCTGCAACTGCTTGTTCTATCAGATACTTAAACTGATCAGGAATGAGCAAATCAAAATTAACAGTTTGGCCATCTCTGGCGCACTGCAATAAGTGGTTTTCAATCGTGCTGACCGCCATTTCCCGTTTCTTTGCAATTTCCTCAATTGTTAAACCGCTTTGATGCAATTCAAGCGTGACAAGGTGGGAATCTCCGATGGATTTTTTCACTTTTTTGGCTGGAGTGGGTTCACGGTTTATTTCAGGCTGGCGGTCCGGATTATTTTCACAGAACGTGATGATCGCCTGGATAAACGCTTCGCCGTACTTCTTCAGCTTATGTTCCCCGACACCGCTCACTGCAAGGAATTCGGCATCCGAAAGTGGCAGCCTGGTACACATGTCCTTCAAGCTGGTATCGGAGAAAATAACGAATGGCGGGACTTTTTCTTCAGAAGCAATCGTTCTCCGCAATTCACGCAGCTCGGCAAACAGAGGATCGTCATTCGCAACCGTCCTTGTTTTGACCGCTTCTTTCCTCTGCACGGTTTGCTTGCCAAGCAGGACATCCTTACCTTTTGCTGTCGTATAAATCGTTGGAAATTGCCCGTGTTGAACAGCCAGAAGCTCCTCTGCAATCAGGAATTCGATTAAGTCGCTCACCTCTTTTGCGCTCTTCTCTTTCAATATTCCATAAGTGGGCAAGCTTTGAAAACCAAAGTCATTGATTTTCTTATTTTTTGACCCGGTTAGTACCTGGGCAATCATCGTTTTTCCAAAACGCTGGCCCATCCGGATTATACACGACATGATCATTTGTGCTTCTTTCGTGACATCAACGCTGGCGCGGGAATCGGTACAATTGCCGCAGCGTCCGCACGGCGCCGTATTACGATCGCCAAAATAATGAAGAATATATTCCTGCAGGCAATTTTCAGTATGGCAATAGTCGACCATCAGCTGCAGCTTTTCGAGCTCCTGCTGCATCCTTGATCTTTCGGTCGATTGATCAATCAGAAAACGCTGGATTTGTACATCCTGGGAAGAATGCAAAATAATGCACTCACTATCGAGGCCATCGCGTCCGGCACGGCCGGCTTCCTGGTAATAGCTCTCCATATTTTTCGGAAGCTGGAAATGGATCACATAGCGGATATTCGATTTGTCGATTCCCATTCCAAATGCGGATGTCGCAACCATGACCGTCGCTTCATCTTTTAAAAAACGGTCCTGCTCGCTGATCCGTTCAGCATCGTTCATCCCTGCATGGTAGCGGGCGGCATTAATGTTATCCCTGCGGAGACGTTCGTAAAGCTGGTCGACCGTTTTTCTCGTTGCCGCATAAATGATGCCTGCTTCCGCTTCATTCTTTTTCAGATAATCCTTCAAAAAGGCATAACGGTCCTGCCCTTTAATTACTGAAAAAGACAGGTTCTTTCGTTCGAATCCGGTAATGACCGAGTTTTCTTCATCGATGTAAAGCGAGGCGCAAATGTCTTCACGGACCTTTGGTGTCGCGGTTGCCGTCAATGCCAGCACGATCGGTTTATCCGGCAGGCTGTCGACGATTCTTTGGATGTTTAAGTAGCTTGGCCGGAAATCATGGCCCCATTGCGAGATACAGTGTGCTTCATCGACAGCGACTAACGGAATGGGCATGCTCTTTAAATCTTCGACAAAATCGCGGGACTCGAGCCTCTCCGGGGCGATATATAGGAGCTTGTACTCTCCTTGCTTCGCTTCAGCCATTACTTGTCTCGCTTCCTGGATGCCGAGCGAGCTGTTAATGAAAGCTGCGGGAATGCCATGCTGCATAAGCGCATCGACCTGGTCCTTCATTAATGAAATCAGCGGAGATATTACAATCGTTGTCCCAGGCAAAATCAGAGCCGGAATTTGATAGCATATCGATTTGCCTCCACCCGTCGGCATGACAGTGATCGTGTTGTTGCCGTTGAGCACAGACTGGATGGACTGCTCCTGACCGTGGCGAAAAGAAGAATAACCATAATATTTTTTTAACAGTTGGCGGGCTTGTTCAAACAAAGAATTTTCTCCTCTCTTGAAATAGTATGGCGGGGTATTTACAGAAGTTTTAATAGAGTGGGGTTTTGGCGATGCTGTTTATTATTGTATCAATAATTCCTGGGAATGTAATCTCCTCTTCGTCTAATCTATGATGAAAAAAGCAGAAAGTTATTGGTTATAATATCCCTATTTATAATGAATTTCTATAAATTCAATTTTAAAACCCTATATTAAGCTAATTTTTTATGTATATTTGGTTGTTCAGCGAAACGGGCAGGATAACTTAACAACATAGATTTATTATGAGTGTCAAAGACAGCAATCGATAAGAAAAAACCTCAACTGCCTTGTGCTACAATTAGGAAAATAATAAATTTTGTTATGTTCCTCATCGCGTCTCCCTACTGGGGTGCTGAAAATTGGGAAGTTGATGAATATGCATTGCATGAAGACTTTAAGTCAAGGCTCTCCAAAATACAACGTATTTTCTTTTATCATAGCCGTGACGATAAAGTGGTGCCTTTTAGCCACCTTGCACTGTATGCGGAAAAGCTTCCGGAGGCAATAATTCGCCAGCTTGATGGGCGCGGACATCAGCTCAACAACGATTTGTCCGAGGTTGCCCAGGATATTAAAAATCTGCGGATCAAAAAATTGGATTGACTAAATAGCAGTGAAAAAGAATTTATACGGAGGAATAAAGTTATGAGCAAACTAATCTTCCAACAATATGAGATGACTAGAGGTTTTTTTATTGAGACTGTTAAATCGGTCTCAAGAGAAATAGCAGATATTCAACCAGAGGGATTCAACAATACTATTCGTTGGCATATCGGACATGTCTTAATAATCACTGAAGAACTTGTTGGTTTCCCATATGGAAGAACGGACGCCCTCCCGGTAAATTATTTCGAACTATTTGGAAGGGGAACAAAACCAACTGACTGGAAAGGAAAGATTCCTTCATTAGACGAGTTAGTCCTACAATTAAAGGATCAGTTAGTCCGTCTTCAACATATTCCTGCTGAGAGGTTGAATATGACGCTGGCAGAACCTTTCGGGGGTTTTGAAACATTTGAGGAAATCGCTAGTCTCGTGTTATTTCACGAAGGAATTCATATGGGGCAGATTGAATCAATGAAGCGTATCATTGAACATTCAAGTGTGAAGAAGAGTTCCCACGCTGTTGGGGATCAGTAACTCCAGATAGCAAACGGCAGTCTGGAACATCTTTTTATGTACCAATTGCTGCTGCCTGTGTTTTTTTAATAATACTGTCTTTAATCGTTAACGGAAAACGTTAGCACCACAATAAAGGTGAATCAGGTATGGTGTTCATTCAACAGCCTTGCACCCCACTAACGAGACAACAATAGTTAAATATTCGAAGCCGATATTTTCTTTACAGTAGAAATATCGGCTTTTGATTTAAAGATGTTTATGATAGGACTTTATACACTCTTTTACATTTTAATTTTTTAAAAAAGGTGTTTCTCGAAAGCCTGAAAATGCAGCCGGCCGGCTGCATTTTCATTCATTTTCTTCCTCTTCCTCCATTGAGTCATAAGTGATATTTTTCCCGTAAAAGATTTCATCCATTTCTGTTTGAAGATTATCGGTTATTTCCTCACGTTCTTCGGGAGTGAGCTTTTCTTTTGTGTAGCCAAAAAGATAGTTGTTTAAGTCAAAATCTTTAAGCTTGCATT
This sequence comes from Bacillus sp. V3-13, assembly GCF_002860165.1. Taxonomy (GTDB): domain Bacteria; phylum Bacillota; class Bacilli; order Bacillales; family Cytobacillaceae; genus Bacillus_BJ. The sequence continues at coordinate 22,248 of NZ_PGUZ01000040.1, forward strand.
TGGTATGAAAAATATTTTCCTGGTATACATTTACGTCAAACATTTGATATAAACTCTTGATATTTTCCGGAATATAGTTTTGGATAGAGTTAATGTCATGGTCGATAAACAGCTTATGTCCGTGTTTATCGCGCGTAAAACCGCGCACACGGTAATCAATCGTCATAATGTCCGTATCAAAAGAGTGAATCAAGTAGTTCAAGGCTTTTAACGGAGAAATCTCTCCGCATGTTGACACATCAATATCGGCCCTGAATGTACTGATTCCTTCATCAGGATGGTATTCCGGATAGGTGTGGACAGTAATATGGCTCTTATCCAATGCCATTACCACCGTTTCCGGAAGCGGACCGGGCGACTCCTCAAAAGATTCAGTCGGCACTTCGACCACCGGTCCTTCTGAAACGAGCATTGTGACACTTGCCCCCTGCGGAACATAATCCTGCATAGCAATATTTAATACGTGCGCTCCAATAATATCGGCAACATTATTTAAAATTTTTGTTAATCTCTCAGCGCTGTATTGCTCATCAATGTACTCAATATAAGCTTCGCGTTCTTCCCTTGTTTTCGTGTAGCAAATATCATACATATTAAAACTTAATGATTTGGTTAAATTATTGAAGCCATGCAGTTGGATACGCTGCTCTTTGGTTAGTTTCATATGAATTCCCCTTCTCTGCTGTGGCGATGTTTGGATTGATGGCCAATTTCGGCTTGGCAGATAAACTTAAATATTTTTATCATACCCATTTTTGACCATAAAAAACTGGCCGAAAAAAAAATGGCTGCTCTACTTGTGTATAGTAAAGCAGCCACCGAAGTTCTATCCCTTTACCGAACCGGCAGTCATTCCGGCAATAAAGTATCTCTGCAAGAAAACATACGCGATCACCATTGGGGCTGAAGCGATGATGACGCCGGTAAACAGCATTGGATAATTGGTTATATACTCGCCCTGGAATTCCAGTAAAGCAAGCGGCAAGGTTTTATACTTGTTTTCCGTAATGAATAACAATGGATAAAAAAGGTCATTCCAATGCATGACGAACAAAAAGATCGAAGTAGCAGCCAGTGACGGCAATGAAAGAGGAATCGCGATTCTTCTGTAAATAGCCCAATTGGATGCACCGTCCATCATGCTTGCTTCAAATAATGACCTGGGAAGAGATTTCATGAAGCCTGTTAAAATAAATACAGCGACCGGCAAGGTAACAGCCGTATTGACAACAATCAAGCCGATTCGGGTATTTGTAAGGCCGAGGCTATAAACGAGATCGTATAAAGGACTCATATTGACCTGGGCCGGCACCATCATTCCCAGTGTAAACAATGCAAAAATCGAATTTCCGAACCAGTTGGACATTCTTGTCAGTGCATAGGCTATTAAGCTTGCGAAAAACAAGGTAAATGTCACTGAGAAAATCGTGACTATGACGCTGTTCATAAAATAAGTGCTCATCGTTTTGCTGGCAAACAACTCAATATAATTGGCAAACGTAAACGAACTTGGCAGCCCTAAAATATTATCATACATTTCCTTGGAACTTTTAAATGTAGTAAAGAAGATTGAGACAATCGGAATGATAATTAACAATGCGTAGATGGCGAGCATCCCGCCTTTGAAAATCTTCATCTAACCCCCCATTTCTGTTCTCTTTATTTAAGTTATTCATTGATTCTGTTGGCACGAAGAGCCCTGAACTGCAGATAAGTAATGAGGGCAACGACCATCATGAAAATCACCGATTCGGCTGATGCATAACCAAATTGGAAGCCTTTAAAAGCGGTTGAATAGATGAGAGTCGCAAGGATTTCAGTAGCATAATTGGGGCCGCCCCTTGTCATCGCATAAATCAGGTCAAAGGCTTTAAAGGACTGGATCGTCGTATAAGCGATGACGATCGTTGCGGCAGGAGCAAGCATCGGCCATGTGACAAAACGAAACCTTTGCCACCTTGATGCGCCTTCGATTTTGGCTACTTCAAATAAATCAGCGGGGATGTTTTGCAGTCCGGCTACAAAAAGAATAATCATTTGGCCGGTATGAAACCAAACTTGAACAACGGCAATCGAGTATATGGCCAAATCTTCATTCCCGAGCCAATTTTGCGAAAGAAAATTCAGATTCGCCCTTTCAAGGACCGTATTTAAAATTCCCAAATTGGGATCGTAAACAAATGCCCAGATAAAAGCAACGGAAACCGACGACAGGATCGTCGGGAAAAAGAAAAGGGCTCTCAGGAAAACATTCGTCTTTGTATTCCTGACCAGATATAAGGAAAAGATTAATGAAAATAAGGTTTGAAAAATAACGACAAACAGCATAAACTTCAAGTTATTTCCGAACGCTTTTGCAAATATCGAATCATTTGTGAAGATATTTACATAATTTTCCAATCCAACGAAGTCATAATCAGCCGTTAAACCATCCCAGTTTGTAAAGGAATAAAATAAGGCGCTGAAAGTGGGATAGACAAAAAAGGTTAAATACAAGGCCAACCCCGGCAGAATGAAAAAGTAAAGCGCTTTGTACTGTTTCAATTTCATCAGAACACTCCCCTAAAAACAAACTTCTCTCTTTTTAAACTCCGTTTAAGCTTTTTCCCACTCCTTCTTCCTAAAATCGATATCAATTGACACAGTTTGATTGCTTGCTAACTCTCTTACTACCCTGTTTTTCTACTTGGAAAACATGCTGGACGCCAACATACCGCTTACAGAAGCTAAACATTAAAAAAAGATAGAAAAAGGTTTTATATGTCGGTTTTTCGGCTAATTGTTATACAACGAGTTTTTATACATATTTCAAGGGGGAGATTCATTGAAGAAGATAGGTAGTTTGTTGATTGCTGTGCTATTAACGGTTTCGGGTGTTCTCGCCGGTTGTTCTTCGAAAGAGACCGGGGCAGACAGCAAATCAAAAACAATCAGTTTCATGCATTGGCGCGGCGAAGATAAGGACGCTTTTGAAGAGTTAATTAAAAAGTTCACGGAAGAAACGGGAATTAAGGTTGAAATGGCGATCTACCCTTCGGAGCAATATCCTGTCCAAACCGTGCTGCGGGACGGATCGACTGGGGATGTTTTTGCATCAAATCCAGGTTATCAATTGCAATCATTAAAGAAATTAGGTTTCTATGAAGATTTAAGCGGTGAAAAGTTCCTGGATAACTTTGATCCAAAGTTAATTGAGATTGGCAATGTTGAAGGAAAACAGCTTGCTGTGCCTTTACAGCTGGTTTTCAACCAGCCTGTTTATAACCAAACTTTATTTGAAGAACTTGGTTTGGAGCCGGCAAAAGACTGGGAAGGTTTCCTTAAGCTCTGCCAGACGCTTAAAGACAATGGCTATATCCCGATTGCTTTTCCGGGTGCTGATATCGGATCGGGCCAATTCATGAACAGCATGATGATGAATAATGCCCCGGATGAAAAAATTTTCGATAAACTGATGAGCGGTAAGGCGAAACTTACCGAGGAATGGTGGATCAAAACCCTTGAACAATTCAAAGAGCTTGCCGATAATGAATATATTCAAAAGGATTCGTTAGGGACAAAACATGACGCTGCGATCGCTCTTGTCGCACAGGAAAAAGCAGCAATGCTGGCAACGGGCTCCTATGCAATCGCAAGCATCAGGAATCTGAACCCGGATATCAAGCTCGGGCTGCTAGCCCCGATTACGGTTCCAGAAGATAAAGCAAAATATGAAGGAATCCATACGACAACCTTCTTATTGGGAGTGAACAAGAACTCCAGGAAAAAAGAAGAAGCGAAAAAGTTCATTGAATTTCTAAGCCGGCCTGAAAATGCATCAGCTTACGCAAATCAAACAAGCCAACACGTTACGGTTAAAGACGTAAGCTATGAATCTGAAGACTTAAACAATATCGTGGATTGGACCACCAAAAAAACAAGGTTCCAACCCCGTTATTTAATCCCTGACGAAAACGTCGAAAAAGCTGTCCTCAGCTCCATCCAAGCTGTCCTTGGCGGCGAAAGCCCTGGAAAGGCCGCCGAAGCCGCACAAGCGATTGTGGACCAGCATATAAAGAAATAAAACAAAAGAAAACCGGGTTCATTTGACCCGGTTTTCTTTTGTCTATTTTAACAGATTCTCTAGTTTCAATGACTCTTAATAAGGCATATGAGATCGCTTGGAATCAATTCCCATCCAACATCCTGAACACTCCGCCTAGAACACTTCCTTCATCTTTGGCACCGCCACCTTGGGGAGCTGCAGCAAAAACACGGCTGGCCATGCGGCTGAATGGAAGTGATTGAATCCATACAGTACCAGGACCTCTCAATGTTGCAAAGAATAGGCCTTCCCCGCCAAACAAGGCTGTTTTGACTCCTCTAACCATCTCAATGTTATAATCCACATTGCTTGTCATGGCAACCAAGCAGCCTGTATCTACGCGAAGTACCTCACCGACAGATAGCTCTTTTTTATGTATGGTTCCGCCAGCGTGTACAAAAGCCATTCCGTCTCCCTCAAGCTTTTGCATGATGAAGCCTTCGCCTCCAAAGAATCCTGCTCCGATTTTCCGCTGGAATTCAATACCCACAGAAACACCTTTAGCAGCAGCAAGGAACGCGTCTTTTTGACATATAATCTTACCTTCCAGCTGGCTTAAATCCATTGGCACGATTTTGCCTGGATAAGGGGATGCAAAGGACACATGTTTTTTCCCTTGGCCTTGATTCGTAAATGTGGTCATGAACAAACTCTCACCAGTCAGCAACCGTTTCCCTGCTCCAAACAATTTCCCCATAATTCCACTGCCTTCGCCGGAACCATCCCCAAAAATCGTTTCCATGTGAATGTGGTCTTCCATCATCATTAAGCTTCCGGCTTCTGCGATTACTGTTTCGCCAGGATCCAGCTCCACTTCAACGAACTGCATGTCGTCTCCATAGATTTTAAAATCGATTTCATGGTTATTCATATGTATTCCTCCATTTTTATTTGAACCTTAGATGCTGACAACACACAATGATCGTAAAAAAGGTTCAAGGTCAACAATAGCTAGAAATCACCGATATGCGTGTATAACTCACATTCATTTTATCAACATCAGGTAAAACTCGCAGTTATCTAAATCAATGTAAATCTTTTTATAACTACACATGCACAAAAATCACTCCTTTCTCTTCAAATACTGATACGTTCCTACTGATTGATAAGTTTCATACGAAAGAATAGTGGTGCAATGCATTTAGTACAACTATTCTATCTTTTGCTATACAAAACCTTTTTTGTGTACAATCTTGTATAAAGTTTTGTAGTTGAAAAATAAGCGCGAAAGAAATGACGTTTGCAATCAGATTTATGAGAATGGACTAGCCTGTCCCCCCCTGTCAATTCCGTATCGTTCATCGATACCATAACATCATTTAAAGCATAAATTTTTATGCTTAAGAATTGTTTATAGAAAACAAACAATCAGAGCAAATAGGATCTTTTTGAATTACCATAATTTCTGCTTCCCAGCCAGGAATTATATAATTTTAATTATACGCGAAATGCTAAATCGTACGTTTAATTTTATATTTAGCGCAAATTTAAAATTGAAGAATATAAAATAGCCACCTCCGATAGGTTTACGGAAGTGACTAGTCTTCTGCTTGTTTAATCATATATTTTTCAATCCAATGCACCGCGTCAATAAAGGGCGGTCTAGTTTTGTCACATGCGATAAGCATAATAAATCTATAAACTTCATCATCGGGAACGATTAAATCATAGCCGTTCCAATCTAAGAAGGTAAATACTGATAAATAAGCGGTTCGCTTATTACCATCTACAAAACCATGACCACTAGCCAGGTAGTACAAATATACTGCTGCTTTTTCAACGATTGACGGATATTTTTCAAAATCTCCGTAGCCTGCATATGGTATTCCTAGAATCCCTTCTAGTTTATTCTTTTCCCTTCCTGGCAGACCACCATATTCAGCAAGTGCTAAATCGTGTAACTCTTCTACATCTTCCACATTAAGATACTCAATGTGCATTAATTCTTACTTAGTCTCTCCAAAGCTTTGCCATTGCGTGCTACTGCTTTTGCAAAACTTGCTTGGACCTTCTTTTTACGTTCAGTTTTTTGAATTTTTCTGTTAGCCGTTGTGTTCATTTTTTCGTCATCACCCTTCTTCTTCATTGGACACCTCCCCATATACTTTCATGTATATGTAAGCCTGTCCAAGAATAGAAATATTTAACCTGACTACTGGTAATTAATTACCCTACTTTACTATACTTTACACTAATAAACTATAGATATCTACTATTCTATGTGTAATTCTACTAAATATATAGACCATCGTATGATTTGTGAATCGCCTATCTTATCTTTAAAATGTTGTTCAATTCCTTGTGCTGTGATTGAATTAAAATAGATTTCTGGACCAGTGGCATAAAAATATTAGCACAGTCTCTGATTGCTTTTGAAATTGGGAGTATTTCTGCTAAGTATTCAGGCTTAAATACAGTAGCAATGGTGGTCATTCAATTACTTGTGCCAATCATCATTATTTCTGCTAAGTATTCAGGCCTTCTTAATGGATTCAATGGCAAGCGTATCTGTATTGTGCCAATCATCATTATTTCTGCTAAGTATTCAGGCAAGGCAAAAGAACTGTACGCTGTACTTGAGGAAAGGAGTGCCAATCATCATTATTTCTGCTAAGTATTCAGGCCTAGCTTCTTTGAATAGACTTTAAAATCGTTGCTACAGTGCCAATCATCATTATTTCTGCTAAGTATTCAGGCTCGGGTACCCACATCCGCAAAGTTCAGCGCATGTGCGTGCCAATCATCATTATTTCTGCTAAGTATTCAGGCTTAAATCCAATTGCAATTTGTGGATTCCATTTCTTGTGCCAATCATCATTATTTCTGCTAAGTATTCAGGCGTCATATCTCGTTTGTAATATTGCCAGTAGATATAGAGTGCCAATCATCATTATTTCTGCTAAGTATTCAGGCGCCGAACTTATCAGGTGAAGGATCCACGCCCTGCCCGTGCCAATCATCATTATTTCTGCTAAGTATTCAGGCTGATAAACTTCATCGCCAGCATCAAAATACCTATGGTGCCAATCATCATTATTTCTGCTAAGTATTCAGGCAACACCGATAATCGGCAATGTGACAGATATTTCAACGTGCCAATCATCATTATTTCTGCTAAGTATTCAGGCAACACCGATAATCGGCAATGTGACAGATATTTCAACGTGCCAATCATCATTATTTCTGCTAAGTATTCAGGCTTGGTGGGCTTGTCTTTCGCAAACATAGCCATATAGTGCCAATCATCATTATTTCTGCTAAGTATTCAGGCTTGTTGATATTGCTGCTGATAGAACAATCGATGAAAGTGCCAATCATCATTATTTCTGCTAAGTATTCAGGCGTGTAATCGATGGCAGATATTCATGCGAGAGTCCGTGCCAATCATCATTATTTCTGCTAAGTATTCAGGCGATGAACAAACAATCAGAGCGAGTCAGGAACTAGATGTGCCAATCATCATTATTTCTGCTAAGTATTCAGGCACAAATCAAAATTCACACCTTTTACCTTTATCATGGGTGCCAATCATCATTATTTCTGCTAAGTATTCAGGCTTGGTGGGCTTGTCTTTCGCAAACATAGCCATATAGTGCCAATCATCATTATTTCTGCTAAGTATTCAGGCTTCCGAAGGCGGAGCATTAAGCCGTACTCAACTATACGTGCCAATCATCATTATTTCTGCTAAGTATTCAGGCTAATAACGAATGTGTGATAGTTTTTGACTTTATTAAGTGCCAATCATCATTATTTCTGCTAAGTATTCAGGCAGCTGGGAATGGAGGCAATAGGAAAGTGATATTAAATGTGCCAATCATCATTATTTCTGCTAAGTATTCAGGCTTTTTAGATAGCACTGCCGACTTCTTTAAGCACATTGTGCCAATCATCATTATTTCTGCTAAGTATTCAGGCGAGACAAAAGGAGAGGGTGAGACCAGTGCACGAAATCGTGCCAATCATCATTATTTCTGCTAAGTATTCAGGCAAATCACGACAACTACAATCATGGCTGGCCTGGTTGGTGCCAATCATCATTATTTCTGCTAAGTATTCAGGCCTTATTGTTTGCTCCGGTATTAAACGTATTGTATGTGCCAATCATCATTATTTCTGCTAAGTATTCAGGCCCCCTGACTGCTTGCTAATGCGTCGACTCTATCATGTGCCAATCATCATTATTTCTGCTAAGTATTCAGGCAACCGATCGGCCCCATTGCGATGACCATGCCTGCTGGTGCCAATCATCATTATTTCTGCTAAGTATTCAGGCTCAGGATGCGCCTCCATCATCGTGTTAGACCACTTCAAGTGCCAATCATCATTATTTCTGCTAAGTATTCAGGCAAGAATATTAATACTCTTTATTTATTTCTTTTAAATGTGCCAATCATCATTATTTCTGCTAAGTATTCAGGCACTTCACCTTGACTCATCGATCAACAACCTCCTGCTCCCCGTGCCAATCATCATTATTTCTGCTAAGTATTCAGGCCTGCCGGATGCTGTCCAACTCACATGCACATGATCAGTGCCAATCATCATTATTTCTGCTAAGGTATTCAGGCCCATCCCAACCCCATACGAACCTTGTGCGGTACAAATGTGCCAATCATCATTATTTCTGCTAAGTATTCAGGCAGTACAAAGATGCAAAAAATGCGAAAAGGAATGGTTAGTGCCAATCATCATTATTTCTGCTAAGTATTCAGGCAAAGTGCTGTACAAGTAACGATTATATTCAGTTAAGTGCCAATCATCATTATTTCTGCTAAGTATTCAGGCCTATATTACAGGTGGTACTGGTAAAACTTATACATTCACGTGCCAATCATCATTATTTCTGCTAAGTATTCAGGCAAGGAGCAAGCAAGTTGTCAACAAGAAATAGTTGCGGTGCCAATCATCATTATTTCTGCTAAGTATTCAGGCACCAAGATTTTTATGATCGTGAATCTGTGTGTGATGTGCCAATCATCATTATTTCTGCTAAGTATTCAGGCCAAACTTCCGTTAAGTATGGGAATGAAATAGGTCGTGCCAATCATCATTATTTCTGCTAAGTATTCAGGCTTGGACTATAGGAACCCAGAACTTACCAGTATCTATGTGCCAATCATCATTATTTCTGCTAAGTATTCAGGCACGATAGCCCCTTTGACCATTTCCTTTTTCAGTGGTGCCAATCATCATTATTTCTGCTAAGTATTCAGGCATCTTCATCTCTCCTGGCTGTTACGGTGCACCTGATTGTGCCAATCATCATTATTTCTGCTAAGTATTCAGGCGATAACAACCGGATGCGTAGCGTCCGCATTATCAGCAGTGCCAATCATCATTATTTCTGCTAAGTATTCAGGCTACACAGTCAACAATGCACATCGTATTTGCACTTGGTATGTGCCAATCATCATTATTTCTGCTAAGTATTCAGGCATCATCATCCCCCGATAAAAAAGGATCTGTGCCTTCTGTGCCAATCATCATTATTTCTGCTAAGTATTCAGGCTCCAATCCTTTGTTATGGGTTGGGGCGTTTGCGATACGTGCCAATCATCATTATTTCTGCTAAGTATTCAGGCTGAGCGCTCCTCTTTCATACCATTGCTTAATCTGGTGCCAATCATCATTATTTCTGCTAAGTATTCAGGCGACAAACATATAATATTCATTTTTGGTCTTATCTGCGTGCCAATCATCATTATTTCTGCTAAGTATTCAGGCCCGACTAACACGGTTTAGTGTACCCGGGGGTTTTCTCCGTGCCAATCATCATTATTTCTGCTAAGTATTCAGGCTAAAGTAGGTTTGACACTGATTGACAGCCCAGTCATCGAGTGCCAATCATCATTATTTCTGCTAAGTATTCAGGCGCGTTTTTTATGACAGCCAGGAATGTTTCAATATGATGTGCCAATCATCATTATTTCTGCTAAGTATTCAGGCTGCTGCTCGTGGAACCTGTTGATAATAGTGTGATTGAGAAGTTAATTTCGAGTATGCCCAAATGCTAAAACATAAAGGGTTTAAAACAAATAATAATTTGGTCATATTGAAGCTTAATGCCTTAATAAATAAAGAATTCGAGTACCTCCTGGCCTTTTAGACCTAAGTGGGTACTCGACAATAAAAAAACTAAACACTTAGCAGAAATAAGATAATCCTGTGGTGGGTAATTTTTAATTACTTATGGCACACGCACAGATTCATTGACCCTATAGGTCACCTTTATTATAATATTCTGTCCATTTTTGATCAAGTATATTCTTGGAATATAATCTCAATAGATTAATTTTGATAAGTCTCTAGGGAAGTAATCTCTTCCCACAGTAGAGATTTTTTTATCTAGTTGATCTCTTGTAACTGGACCAATATGAACAAACATGACTTGATCCTGACGATGGTGAACAATATCAGCCAATTTACTTTTCAGATCAGCTTCTTGCATTTCTGTTAGCTGGCAGATGAAAACGGAATATTGTACATGCTCACCAAAACCCTTCATAATTTTAAAAATCTTTCTCCACCGCTTTGCATCTGAGATATCATAACTTACTAATACGAATTGTCTCATAGGTGCCTCCTAGCGTGTAGTTACAGGACGATATTCATTAATTTCTCCTTCAAGATACCGGGCCAGCAACCGGGCTTCTACGTCTAATGTCCTTCTGTAACTGATTTTGTACCCAAAGCCAGGGTGTGTTAAAGTCTCATGTAGACGACGTTCGTATGCAGCAAAAAACTTTTTTCTGCCACTGTTCTTTAATTGGCAACTATCGTCTCCTTGATAGAAATCCTTGATGTCAATTTCTTGAGTATTTAAAGTTCGGATAACAATGCTATCAACAATAAGCGGACGAAACGGTTCCATCAGATCTAATGCAAGAGCTGGTCGACCCGGTTCAATGGAATGAAAAAATCCGAACATTGGATCCAACCCTACTCCTGCACATGTTGCTACAACATCGCGCGTTAACAAAGTGTAACCTAATGAGAGAAGCGCATTCACTGGATCTTTAGGAGGTCGTCTGTTTCTCCCTTTCATTAAAATGTCTTTGTCTAAATCTTTTATTTTTAACATTGTTGGAAATGCTTCAAAATAAAGTTTTGCAGCACGCCCTTCAATGCCTCTTAAACTTTCTATACTCTCTGATGTAATCGCTTTATCCCGCAATTCCTTCATTTCCTGTAGCAAAATCTTTGAGGCAGAACCATTTCGTCGTAGTAAAGTCCTCTGATTAGATATTTTCGAATGTATGATCCATTGAGATAGTCTTAAAGCGATATCAGAATGCTGAAACTTTACAAATTGATGCTTACGAAGAAAAATATTCTTGGTAGTGGGTGGCAAAGTATAGCCTATTAACTGGCCATGCGTGGATAAATAGCTGATTGTAATCCCGCATGCCATTAAAATATGAGTAAGCTGTGTAGAACATTGCACATTTCCCATTAAAGAGACATGAATAACATCCTTTATTGGAATTTCATCTGATCTTCCATCAGGATAGCGAATTGTAAGACTCTCCCCGCTTTTCCCTAATTTAGCTCCAGGCTCAGAAATATATAAAATTCCTCCATCAACTCTACTTGGCACAATTTTTCTAATGTTTGTGCTGGCACCGATTAAATAATTAGTTTCGTCCGGTAAACAAACATAATTTAAAGAACACCGAAAACATTTTTTTGAATCTTTAAGAGGCTTTGGAATTGGCTGACTATGTAATTCATGAGCCTTCTTAATATATTTAGTTGTAAGCTCTATAAGGTCTTTAGTAAAATCAACTTTTATTTTCTTTTTATTCCCTCTATAATACAGATAGCCAAAATCAGACGGATATCCATTTGCATGCAATAACAACCCTTGTGCACATAATTGAATTTGATCATTCGGCCATGCCGTTCCCTGTAAATTATAAGACTCAACCCGAAAAGTTCCATTATCTTCAGGAGCGGAAGAGTGTTTTCCTTCTACCGGCACCCACTTCCCTTCCTCTAAAGTAACAGCATCCAACTTCCCTACTATATTGAGGTTATCATCGCCTAAATGTAAACTGATTGGAGCAGCCTCCCACATTTCTGTGGGGGCCACTGAACCTTTTCTCATACGCTTTTCCGCTCTGCGGTGCTGCGCGGAACCTTCAACCGTATCAGCACTTTCTTCAAAGATGCCTTGAACGTGCATAATATAGTACAAACGTTCACAGTACTGAATTTCATTGAGCATTCTAATCGGTATAGACAACTTTGGGAAACCTCCGATCACAGCTCCACTTTATTTGACAGGATCTTCTTTTTTAAACAACTTTTTATGATGTTGTTTACTATAGACCAATACTCTTTTTGAGGACGCCAAGTTTCATTGTTAAAGAAATATCCACTTGGATCACGAAACATAGTTAAATATTTTTTCTGTTGTTCTTGAGCAAGCTCTATGGTTTTAGATATGTCTTCAAATCCGTCCAAATCCTGCAAATCAAACGTGGTATCTGTTTTTATTTTCATTTTTTCAGATTTTTCCCACTTATATACCTCTTGCTCTGTATTATTCTTTACAAAACTTCCTTTACCGAAATATTTCTTTATTGTTTCGGTTTGCGATTTTGGAATGTAAAGCTTATCCTCACCCATTCTAGCTAATTGACATGGCACTCTATAAACTTCAGAATTCTGTTGCCAGAAACGCTTTTGAAGGTTCTGAGCTGCATTAATATCTGCATGGATAACGGTTAATTCATTATTATCAGAATCCTTCTTATAACGTTTAGATAAGGTCACAAACAGTTCTCCTCCTTGCGAAGGAATAATGTCACCTTTTTTCAAATAAGCAAGTTCACTTTCATTTATAAATCCGTCTTCAATTAGCCGTTTTAATGTATTGGATCCTGCTTTTAAATCTTCCTCAGTCAAGGCATGGCAACGAATTCCGGGAGCACCTGTCTTTGCGTGAAACCGGGAAGAATACTCTGAACGAACATCTCCGACCTGTAATCCAAACATCTCACCCTGCATCGAAACAGTCCTTGGAATACTTCTATGAGCCCACTTCATTAACCTAGAATTCTCTCGGCGGGAACGATCCAAATTAAACAAATAACGGTTAAGATTTTCGAATAATATTATCTGACAAGCCGGGTAAGTTTCTTTCCATCTTTTATACCGATCCTTCTCTTCCTTGTCATACTTAAATCCCAATGCAGTCATAATAATTAAATTAGCCATCTGTTTAAGCCGGTCATCTTTTACGTTTTGGATATGCTGAAGCAAACTTGAACCGAATGGTTCATCTGTTTCAATCCGGTTCGCTTCTCCCGGTGTACGCGACCTTTTACTCCACGAAATGAGCAAGCGCCTTGTATCTTCCAATTCATCTATATTCCACATCGAGATTCCAGCCAGGTTTTTGCGGCCCTCACTTAATCCTTTGCGCCACTTACTTACAATTTGCCCGACATACGGCTCGATTCTGTGGTGTAATTCAACTAAACTCTCCTTCCAAATTTCATCATTAAATGCAGCCATATTAGTTAATAAGTTTAATTCTTTTTCCCAAACTTCTTTTTGAGATGCTGTCCATGAGTCATACGATTGAACTATCTCCATCAATTTATGAATAGCTTTTTTTCGCTCATCCGGAGTCTTTTTTGTTTCAAGTCTTAACACATTGGCTAACATGCGGATTTGCGATCTTACAAATTGCCGTTTCTTTCTGCGTTCTTGCCTTTGCTGCTTATTGTTTTTTGTAACTACTTCCCCAGGAAGATTTAAAAGAAAGCTCCTTTTATGTATTGCAAAAAGTTCTGTATCGTTTATGCTGTAAAATAACTTTTGCTCTTGATCTTTTGGCAGTTCTTTTACGACTTCAAAAATAGACACAGATGCTGATGTGCGTTGTCCCATGTCAATGCTCATAACTCTCATGCCTTCTAATAAAGAAGCAACTCCGAACGAGTTAGAGGCCGAACCTGTATTCATCCAATCCATTAATTCTTTCGGTTTGTAGTCGATTACCTTTGAAAAATCGGATGAGATTACTTTTAAAGCTTTACCAATAGGGCTTTGCAACCTTCCATTCCTTGTCTCCTGTAAAGGCGCTACATCAACGACTAAATTAAAGAAAACAGGCCCAATATCACCTTCACCTAACAGCTCTTTATGGTTTTTAATATATTTTCTGTTAAATTGAATTCTAGACCCGCCGAGAACTCCATCGAGAGAAATTCTGGAGCTATAGTCTGAAAAACTGATTTCTTGTTTCCCTTTAACATGCTGTTTTAATTTAATTTGTCGGTTAAACTGTATTGAAGGCGCTAAAGGAATTTCAATGTTTTCTTTCTCAATCCATTTTTCTTCAGACGGCCAAATGATTTTACTAAGTGTAACGTAATAATTCTTTTTTTGTTTTTCCTCAAGTTTGAAAAGATTTAGATTGGTTCCACCTGGCGACTCATAACGAATCCAAAGAGGATGCTCAATTGCATCAGGAAGCGTAAATGTAGCTTGTTCTTTTGTCCGTGAAAGCTTTTTTTGCAGTCCATTGTACGCTGCAATATGGTAAATCCTTTCAGAATGTCCTCTCCATATATCCCTGTTTTCCCGATTAGCCAAGAAACTAAAAACTTTGGGATCTCCAAACCCTTCTGACATCTTGTTTTGTTGTTCTGCGACAACCTTCCACAATTCTTCTGGTGAAGCAGATTCAGGGAGTTTACTCCACTTTTCATAAACGCGATCCCAACCACGTATTTGCCGGGAAGTGATGAAATAGCCATCATTAGGGGCAAATGCGTTCTTTTCTAATTCCATGTTACGCTCTTTTTCAAACTTCCTAATCTTTTCAATCCACTCTTCCCCACCCGTCAAATGCTCTTTATAGTAGCTTTCGGTTTTCTCTTTTAATTGTTTATATTCGTCAGCTACCCGACGGTTCCAGGACTCCCAGGATAAAAGTCGTTCGATTGCTTGAATGAACATATCTTTATCCCATTTCCGCACAGACTGGCGTTTCCCCAACGGAAGCCATTCAATGTCTTTTTGAATGTTAGTAAAGAGCGGAAACAATGGCAGCAATCCATATTTATTAAGATTATCAAATATCTTGACTGTTGGATCTTTAGCCTTCCTCTCTTCATCCTTCTTTTTCTCCAATTCCCAATCAGGATTCCCTTCTTCCTTTAGTCGTTTCCACCTCGGTTTGCGCCCGGCGTTGGAAGTACCTTTCCCCGACTGGCTGTTCGGATCAACCAGAGGATACAAAAACTTATTCCCTAATTGGTTCGCATCGCCGCTTTCTCCAATAGATGATGGAATGATTAACTCGTACAATTGGCGGAGCAAAGCAAGGATTTCCTGGTCGCTGCCATGTTCTTCAGAAGATCCATTATTTCTTTGTTGGTTCCTGATTATGTTAATTAATTCTGCTTGATATGCTTCTTTTGTTTTATCTCCGATTGCTTCTTGTCTATAGAGGGTTAATAAATTCATGTAATAAGCAATACCTTCATTGATTAGCTGATGTGTTCGCCAAAGAGCTTTTCGCAAATAAATGGAATCTGTTCCTGAATTCGTTTTCATTTTTAATTTTATACTACGAATTGCCATAGAAATTCTTCCCTTCTTTATTATTTTCTAAGACAGTATAGCCATTAATAAAAAGAAACATACTACTGATAGAGTATAAAACGAAAGGAATGAGACAAAGATGTTTAATAAAATTTTGGGCATATTAACTCTGTTGATTGTACTGACAATTGTTTTGGCAATAGTTTTTAATTATGAACTCTATTGAGCTATAGGCTCTGTTAACCCATGCGTGTGCTATAAAAAGGAAAAAATCCTTTTATCCATGGAGAATTAATTCTGGCACTCTAAGGCAAAGTATAGCCTCTGATTCGATGCGCTAATTTTCCTCAACGTATCTGTTCCACTCTAATTTTTATAAAACCGGCGACCATTGCTTGATGCTTTAGGGGTAGCAGAAAGATTTACAGAAAGAATTTGGCTATTTATTACCTCACACCGGAAGTCCTCTCCACACGATAAATAATCTAAATAAGTATATTTTCCTATAGAACTATTCATAAAAACCGCCCCGTTTATTTACAATTGTACCATAGGAATCCATACTTATTGATTTTTTTGTTATGACATGTTCAAGTTTATTATCCAGATAATCTATAAGGATTTCCTGCTCTGCTTTTGCACCATTGTCTTTCATATAACTCAAAACCTCGACAACATCTTTATGAAGATTACTGTATACCAGAATGTTGTCAATTGCTTTTTCATCTGCCTTTTCAAGCGGTTTATATATGCCACTCTTCATAAACCAATCCTTATTGTAGCCAAACAAGTAAACAGGAACATTGTATTTTTTAATCTTCCTGGTAATATCCTCGGCAATTTGATAACCATAAGGATCAAGATCCGGCCACACATATATACCTCTCGTTTTGTGAATACATGCCTGAATAACTAAATGGATCTCTCCAGATGATAAAAACCCTCTGCCAAGAAGAATAGCCCATTTTGATTTATCCAGTAATTTACCTTTTACTATTGAAAGAAATAAATCTTGGTTTTCTACTATAAGTAAACAAGAGGTATTCCAACTCGTTATCTTCATCTTGTGTATCATTTCAGCCGGAAACGGCACATAATCCATAAAAGCCTGGCTCGTCCCAGCCGCTCCTTGCAGCTCCCAAGTTAGATCTCCAGAAACGAGAACTTCGTGCCGTTCAGGAAGAATGCCAACACTTGATAAATCTTTGCCAAAAATCAATTCTACACGTTTTTTGTCTGCTTTATTAATTTCCTTGGTATTGCCAAAGATGCGTTGGGAAAACGGTTTCCAATACACGTTATAATTATTTTCAATATTCTCGTACAATCCATATAGGATTCTGATAAACTTCATATATCCTTTAAAGGATAAACTAGAAGATACCACTACTTGTTCATCAGGTCCTAATACAACTCCTTTTCCAGTCAATTCATATTGCTCTTTTTGTCCCATGATAATTGTTTTGATTTTTTCACTATTGTCGGTAGTAGGTTCATTCATTAACAAAGGAAAAGGATTATTCAACCAATTTTGGACAGATTCAACTGGAATACCTAAAAAATATCTAATATCCGTAATGTATTTATCATTATAGTAGATGTGGGTTTTATCCCAGTGTGATATACGAGTCTTATCATTTCTTTCTCTTAGGATAACAACCCCATAACTATTTAAAGCTTCTAGAGTCTCTATAATGGTTTCATAAGAAAAGGCTGCAAATAAGTTCTTTTTCCAGCGGCTCCAAATCTTTTTGTTATTTTTCTTATAAAGTTCGTTGAGTAATATTATCGCTGCTTCTCTATATTCCTCGGGAAGGAAATCTTCTATCCTTCCTAGAAAATTCTTATTTCCGTACCGTTCGCGTTCCCTGTATATAATCCGCCCTTTTTTCTTGCAGAGTGTGCATTCCCTCCATTCTGATTTCAATCGAATAAATTGAGAGTCCACTTTCTCAAATGGACCCCAGTTATTTTTGTACTTGTAAATATGCCGGCAAGAATTAGATGACACTACGCTTTCTGAGGTATTCATCGTTTACCACTCCATACGTTATTGGAGGTGCTACTTCTTCATTGACTCGTTTTGGCCTGAAGTTGATGATCATATTAACCCAAGGCATCAAAAGTTTAATGTTTTCAGAATATGGCATAGCAATTAGAAATTGCACACCTGTTTTCTTTAAAAATTCTCCTGCGACATTGATCCGTTCTTGGTCCAGATGGGCAAATGGTTCATCCAGGATCATAAAGCTCAGGGCTCCATCAGATTTTACGGCAGCAAAAGTCAGTAATAATGAAGCGATTACTTTTTGTCCTCCACTTAGACCTGCCTTTACTCGATAGCTTTGCAATTCCTTCCCGTGAAAGGCAATACGATAATCCACTTTCCATCGTTCTTCTCCTATATGAAATGCACGAAGATCAGCCTTTATATTACTTATTTTCGATAGATCTTCCAATGATTTCTTAATTTTCGAGAAAACTTGTTCAACCATCATATGATATTCTTGCTCAGCGATCTTGTGCTTTTCCTCCAGCTTGCTAAGTTCAATTTGAACCCGTTTAATTTCCTTAATATGATTTTGAACTAATTTTTGATGGTGTTTATATTTTTGTTCCAACCCAATCAGCCGCTTTTCTTCACCTGGTGCTATAAAATCCGATTTTGTGATGTTCCGCAGAACATTAATCGTTTGGGTCAACGATTCTATTTCTGTTTTATAGTAAGCAGATGGGCTTAAATCAGCAGTGTATTCTTCATTATTAGCTAGAGACTTTTGTTCGGCACTAAGTCCTTCCAAAGCATGGACATAGTTTTGATGTGATTCATGAACAAATTGCTCCTGTTGTCGAATATCTATAACAATGCTTTCTTTGTGTTTTTGTTTTTCTTCAATTTGCCCCTGAACTTTTCCGATTTCTCCTCGTAATGAATCAAGCTGCGTAAAAAGAACGTTTTGCTTTTTTTGTTCTTCATTGAGTTGATTCTGAATCTTTGAGAGGTGCTCTTGGGTGTTCTTTTGCTTAATGATAAGTTTTTCATGTATAGCCTGTTTATTAGGTATCATGCGAACATTTTTTTGTATTTCTATCATTTCTAATGTTTTATCGTAGTTTAACTTTGCCTGTTCCATTTTATCTTTGAAGCTATTATAGGATGGTAAAAGAACATCTAACTGTTGTTGTGCATCTTTAAGCTGTGCATGGAATGCTTCTTTACCACAATATTTACCGTTGGATTTAATAAATCTGCCACCACGTGAAATGATCTTATAAGGGTATGGAGTGTTAAGAATTGAGTTTTTCCCTTTTTTCACCCAATTCCAGCCCTTCTCCATTGTCTCAGAAATCATATAATCCCTGAACTTTTCTAAATAACCGGAAATTCTTTCATCGAGTATTTTTACCTTTTGTAAAATGGAATCGGCTGAAACGGTAAATTTAATTGATTTAAATGGGGAAATCCAGTAAGGATACTTTAACTCTTGAGCCCATTTCATAACTTTAACTATATGATCTTCTGACACCGTAATAGTAAAGCGTTCCGGTCCGATTAAAGCCTCAATGGCTTCTCTCCATTTTTCATCAAGAATATCGATATAATCTGCTACCAAAAGGTGCTCAACTTCGCATTCCTTCAGCTTGGTAATCATTCGCTGCACTTCAGTTGGATATTCTATTGATCCGTTTTGATCTAGTCGTTGGATAGTTTCTTCTATGTATTTTTTATTTTTTTCCACCTCTTTAAATTGAGTAAAAGCTTCAAGATAGAGGCTTTCATCGGCTGCTTTTTGTTTTTCCAATTGTGATTCTGATATTGGTTTAACCTCGCCATACTCACTTAGGAATTTTTCAATTTCTGTTACATCCTTATCCAAAATAGCTAAATCGGTATCACTCTTTGACTTTTCATCATATAGACTGTTGAGGTCTTGTAAGTTCTTTTTATATCCTGTTTCCAAGGCAGAATATGTATCTTGACTCAATCGCTCCTTCTCTTGCAGTGACTGAATGCTATCAACGAGTTCCTTTAAGGTGATTTCCGATTCTTGTAGCTTTACTTTAGCTTTTTCAAACTTCTCTCGACTTTCGATTACAAGAGCAATTGGCAAATCAAATTTAAATTTCTCCTTTGTTTGTTCCCTCAGTAATATTTGCTTGCACCGCTCGATTCTCTCCTGAAGACGTTGGACATGCGCTTCTTCCATATTTTTCTGCTCAGAGAGAGCGGAGAACTGCTGTTTTTGCCTGATAACTTCTGTTTTAACTTTACGGAAATTATCAATTCTCTCTTGTTCTCCACAAATATCCAATAAGTATTCGGCTAAATCTTCTTCATTTTTCTTTAGGACTTCTTCTGTATTTCCTTGATTTAAACTGAAAGCGCGAATCAAGGCACTGGAAATCCCAATCTCCTCCATCTGACTTAAATATTGCTTTACCTCAAGCCAACGGAGGTTGTTTTTCATATCTTTATCTAAATCAAAATCCCCATCATAAATAATGTAATTACGTTTAACAGTTGGATCATTAAGTTGTAGCCGGCATATGATAGATACGATATTATTTTTTTTACCTATGTGCTCAAATGGTTGAATATTACAATTTGGATTGAAATTATTATCAAACTTCCCGATAATGTATATTTCAAAGATATCCTCACGCTCAAAGAACGTTCTTAACGAGTGGTCATTATCAAACCTTACAGCTCCAAATAAAACACGTACCATATTTAGAAAGGTTGTCTTACCTGAACCGTTTTCACCAATTAGCCCCGTTAATCCTTCATGAATCAAGATATCTTGTCTGGAAAAATAAGAGAATCCCTCGGTCTCAATACTTAGCAGCTTGATTGGAGCATATCGTTTACTGGTTGGTGCCGGCATATTCTCTTCCTCCTTCATTATTAGAATTATCGCTATCTGCATGTAATTCATCGGTGTTTTGTTCTCCTGCATTTTCGGTGAATTCTGCAAATGTTTGTTCTAATTGTTCCTTTTGCTCTTCATTCTCGAGAATTAGAAAATCAATCACACGATCCTTCACTAAATCATACATAGTTACAGGCTCAATGGCCGTAGATAAACGGGGGCCAGCTGCTATTCTATTTTTTTGCCCCCATACACTCTTGATAAAATCATATTGCCGCAATAAAGTAAGAGTTCTACGCAAGTTTTGGCGGGCCCCGATATTTTGTTTAAAGTTTTCATATAGTTGGTCTTCGGTAACGGTCGGTTCTTCTTTTAATTCCTTCATTAATGTCCGATCAAATTTGGGAAGGATCAAATGACACCAAAGGATGACAATAAGCGCTTTGGCTTGAATGGTTAAGCCGCTGCCTAGTTCATCTTCCACAAGCTGGTGAATAGACCGGATTTGGCGCTTGATTCTTGCGTCATAATGATTTGATATCGGGTCATCAACAAATTCATAACCTGCACGATTAAGATTTTCTTTTACTTGCGTCTTTAAGTTTTCATCATATTGCAACTGTGGAAATATATCTCGTACACAAGCTCTAGTCGTTAATCTTGCACAAATTTCTTCCGCTGTGTATTGCATTCCATCCATTATTTATCCCTCCGGTTAATGGTGCCTTTAGATAGTGTGCTTAATATCTTGTCTTGAAAGACAAGAGTATCGGTTGAGATTTTCAATTCAAACCCAATTGAGTTATTTTCAGCTGAAAATATTTGTTGGCCTTCCATAAAACAAAGTGAGGCTAAGTACATTAGTACTTCCTCTTTTGATTGACGAGTGAAAAGAAAGACATCCAAATCAATTTTGTCTGCTTCAGCAAGGGCTTCATCCAAGCTTTTCTCAACTTTATTTAAGTAAGGTTCTTCCCCTGCCTCAAAGTTATATAGTTGAGTTTTTTTCACTTTGTCACTTATTTTGCGGGATTTTATCTTCTTTCGTCGTGATAGAAATACGTTTAATGATGTTA
The DNA here is from genome assembly GCF_002860165.1 of Bacillus sp. V3-13. Lineage (GTDB taxonomy): Bacteria > Bacillota > Bacilli > Bacillales > Cytobacillaceae > Bacillus_BJ. The sequence goes on from NZ_PGUZ01000040.1 coordinate 43,844, forward strand.
CAATATCATTTTCATCAACCCACTTTGCATTTGAAGGCACATACCCTGCTGGATCAGCGAAAGTACTTAACAAGTGAAAAGGACTTTTATAAAGAAAACGCTCCACATCCTGCCTGGTGAATACACTTTCTCCTAAAATGCCTTCCTCCATCAGATATTTCTTTCTTACATCCAATAGTTCGATTATTTTAGATTTAGTAGCGAGCAAAATAGTAATTGATTGTTTATCCGCTTCATTAAATGGAATTTGTCTCTTTTTCTTTTTGTCAATCAGTTCATGTAATCGCAGAAGAAATTCATCGATTACTTGTAAGAATTGGTACATTTTTTTGGAGGTTTCTATTATGCGTTCGGAATTTTTCGAGACAAGGGATGATTTGATTTCATCTATACTCCTTTGTAAACCATTTATTGCTTGATCCCGTAGAAACTCAGTAGATTGAATATCTAACTCCATAGAATCTGCAGCCTGAAAAATTTGATTTAAAGCAAGTTGAAACGCCATTTCATCCATTTCATCTCCTTTATATAAGAAGGGAAGAAACCGCATAAATAATAAACCAGCTTTTGAAATGGAATATTGGAGACTTCCTTCCTCGCGTTTAAACCATTGGCTTTCCATAAGGCTATTTAAAATGGAATTCAATGCTTTCGGAGGATATTGAGGAAATAGTGCTTCCATTTCTGCACGTGTAAATGAACTCTTGCTTATATTCCTGGAAATTTCGGAAAGAACATAAATTTTATGTATAAAAAGTTGTCTTGAACCAGTCAAATGGCTTAAAAGATCGAACAAATAAGAGAATCCTTCAGCAAAATTGACTTTTGGCAATTCGTAATCATTTATGGTGGGCTCCAAATTCTCACTTCCTTTTGAGTTTGTATCATCAACCAACTTGGACATATTCAAAAAGTTTTATACTTTAAATCCGAAACTTTTTAAATTTATCCATTATCATTATTACAGTCAGCTTTAAATTCTCGAGTATTGATAAACATTACTCAAAAACATCCATCTTTGGAGCCACCACTTTAACAAAATAAAAGGGGCTGTCCCAAAAGTGGTATTTCAGCCGAAGTCTTAAAAAAGTAAAACCCAAGAATGCTGTTAAATCAACATTCTTGGGTTTTTAATTTGAGTGCATCTTACTCTAAAATGGACTTTTTAGACAGCCCCTTTAAAAGCTCGGTAAATGTATGAAAAAAATTATTTTTTTCTTGGATACCTCCAGTTTGCATGCAGGATATGGGCACTTATTATTCAAATGATAAAATTACAAATTCTCTACCTTTTCCCCTCACGACTATCATCCGGTACAACCTCCATATACAACTGAAGAAGCAGATCAATAAAAAGGACAACTATAGAATTATAAGAAGTGATGTTGTATGAAACATCAAGCGGTTCCCGCGATCCGTATATTGGCAAAATCAAATCGGCCATCTCAGCTAAAGAACTATTGCGGTTGCTGGTAATAGCGGCAATTTTAATACCCTGCCGTTTGGCAATTTGTGCTTTTGATAATGCATACGATGACTCGCCCGATCTCGAGAAAACGACCATCAGCTGGCTCTTTGCTAGTTGGTTCATGTAGATGCCGCCCGGAGCGCTGACGTTGACAAGCCAGGTATCCTTTCCGATAATTTGAAACCGCTGGGTGAAATAGTTGGCGACGATCTCTGAGATGCCGGAACCACATACACCAATATGGGATGCATTTTTTAAGAGTTGGATGAATTGTTCCAGATCGGCTTCATTAAGCTGGTCAATTGTTTTTCCGTAGTTTTGCTGAAAAGAGTTCAGCAGCACACTGGCTGTTTTCTTCATTGAAGAATGCGTGTCATCATGATCTTCCTGCAAGTAATCATATTGATTTTTCAAATAGAATTTCAGCTCACTGTAACCGCTTAATCCAAGCTTTGTACATAACCGTGAAATACTTGATGTCGATACAAAGTTGTTTTTCGCCGCTTCACGGATGCTGTAGGTTTGCAGTTGGTCAATATGTTCAATTAAATCGAGAAGAATTGTATATTCAGTATCATTGATAGTATCCCCGACGGTGGCGAGAATTTTATTCAAAAGTAATCTTTTCAATGGTTGGCACTCCTTTTCTACTACCCTGATTATAAAATAGAAATCGTGTGATTCCAATTCAAGTAAAAATCCTCGTGTTCTCGGTCTGTGAGGGGTAATGCAGTTAAATGCATTGGATGCTCGTTGACTAACGAGCAAACATTCTTACATGTTTAACCATTAATTTGAAAATAATTACTAAAAAGAGTTCCTATGCAGAGGAATTAAGCGGAAAGGAAATTCGAGGTGTTTAAGCGCAAAGCCCTGGGATTTACGAGCGGATCCCGAGATTTACGAGCGGAACTCGGGATTTACGAGCGAAACTCGGGATTTACGAGCGAAACTCGGGATTTACGAGCGGAACTCGAGATTTACGAGCGGAACTCAGGATTTACGAGCGGAACTCAAGATTTACGAGCGGAACTCGAGATTTACGAGCGGAACTCAGGATTTACGAGCGGAACTCGAGATTTACGAGCGGAACTCAGGATTTACGAGCGGAACTCAGGATTTACGAGCGGAACTCGGGATTTACGAGCGGAACTCAGGATTTACGAGCGGAACTCGAGATTTACGAGCGGAACTCAGGATTTACGAGCGGAACTCGAGATTTACGAGCGGAACTCGAGATTTACGAGCGGAACTCGAGATTTACGAGCGGAACTCGAGATTTACGAGCGGAACTCGAGATTTACGAGCGGAACTCGAGATTTACGAGCGG
>NZ_PGUZ01000041.1 GCF_002860165.1 Bacillus sp. V3-13
TCGAATCAGCCACAGCGCACCGATTGAGCCGCTACTTGAATAAGCTTCCCGAAATCGGGGCGGCCCAGTGTAATCAAAGAGCATAGTCAATACATTATTATATACTATCGACGCGGGGTGGAGCACGATCGAATAATCATCATCGAATCAGCCACAGCGCACCGATTGAGCCGCTACTTGAATAAGCTTCCCGAAATCGGGGCGGCCCAGTGTAATCAAAGAGCATCGCCAATATATTATTATATACTATCGACGCGGGGTGGAGCAGCCCGGTAGCTCGTCGGGCTCATAACCCGAAGGTCGCAGGTTCAAATCCTGCCCCCGCAATAATCCATTTACAAATAAGTGGTCCCGTGGTGTAGCGGTTAACATGCCTGCCTGTCACGCAGGAGATCGCCGGTTCGATCCCGGTCGGGACCGCCATTTACTTCATAAGAGTGAATCTGTACGAAACATTGTTTCGTCTTTTTTTATGTCATCAGCGTTTATAGCTATTTTTAGCGTTTCGCTTAAATAACACCGGTTTTCGCTTAATTCTCGATTTTTTCGCTTAAATCAACGGGATTTTCGCGAGATTCCCTCGAATTTTCGCTTAATTAATTTCTAAAATACCAATATCATCAAATATGTGGAAATATATAGGTGAAATGATAGTTGTTTGCAACCAAAATCGGTCTATTGTATTGAGTTTGATTATATTTTGATTATAAATGAAGCTGAATTTCCGGTTATTCAATCTAAACTGGGTCGCTGTTCGTTATTTAAACGACAAGCAATCGTATTAAGTAACCGTGTTTTGCTCATTGGCTTAAAATCATGTAAACTACATATAGAATCAATTTCCTTAGGAAAAGTCCTAAGGTTTTTTTGTATAACTAGAAAAACAGGGGTATGAGATGGGTGAACAGAAGATGAACCGGTATGAGTTTTTATCAGTAAAACCTGAAGATACTGAGGATTTTTCCAGGCAATTAGGCGGGTTGCTTCAACCGGGCGATGTTATTGCGCTTGAAGGAGACCTGGGAGCCGGTAAAACGACCTTTACTAAAGGGCTGGCGGCTGGCTTGGGAATCACAAAAAATGTTAATAGTCCGACTTTTACCATTATTAAAGAATATAAAGGGAGAATACCTTTGTACCATATGGATGTTTACCGGGTCGAAGATGAATTTGAAGATTTGGGTTTTGATGAATATTTTGAAGGTGATGGCGTAACCGTTGTTGAATGGGCGCACCTCATTCGTGATCAGTTGCCTGAAGAGCTGTTAACCATTTTTTTATATCATGTTGGGAACAATGAAAGAAAGATCATACTGGAGCCGAAGGGACAGCATTACGAGGAAATATGCAAGGAGATTTTCAAATGAAGGTATTAGCGGTTGATACTTCTAATTATATATTGGGAGTGGCGCTTCTTGACGAAAATAAAGTAATCGGTGAATATATTACCAACCTTAAGAAAAACCATTCTGTCCGGGTTATGCCAGCAATTGAAGAGTTGATGAAAGAATGTAATTTGCAGCCAGCGGACTTAACAAAGATTGTTGTGGCGAAAGGGCCGGGTTCCTACACCGGGGTCAGGATTGGGGTATCGATAGCAAAGACATTGGCATGGACATTAAAGATTCCATTGGTCGGAGTATCGAGCCTTGAGGTGTTGGCCGCCTCGTCGGGGCGATATTTTAACGGTGCTGTGTCACCGCTATTTGATGCGCGCAGGGGACAAATCTATACTGGGTTGTATCAATTCGAAAATGGAAAACCCGTTACGCTGCACAAAGACCAACTTGTTTTAAGTGTGGATTGGGCGAACGGGCTAATGAGCTTAAATAAGCCAATTCTTTTCACAGGGAATGATCTCCCTCTCCATCGATCAATTATTGAAGAAACTTTAGGTAAGCAGGCTGTTTTTGCGGAAATAACCGAGCTGAATCCGCGGCCTTCTGAGCTTGCGTTGTTGGGGAGTTTGCGGGAAGGTGAAGAGGTTCATTCGTTCGTCCCCAATTATATTCGCTTAGCGGAAGCGGAAGCGAATTGGCTGGAGAGAAATAAGCAAAATTAAGGAATAGAAGGTTAAGAAACATGGATGAGTCTTTATCGTTCCGTTTTATGAAAGAAGAGGACATTGACCAGGTATTAATCATTGAACATGAATCGTTTGCCACGCCGTGGAGCCGTGACGCTTTTATGAATGAGATCACGACCAACCAATTTGCTGTTTACATTGTTTTAGAAGATGGCAATCAGATAGTCGGCTACTGTGGAGCCTGGATCGTTGTTGATGAAGCACATATCACAAACATAGCGCTGCTTCCGGGCTATCGTGGAAAAAAGCTTGGTGAAGCTCTCATGCAAAAGATGATCAGTGTAGCAAAGGAGCTTGGGGCCCGGACGGCGACACTTGAGGTTCGGGTTTCCAATTATGTTGCTCAATCTCTTTACCGGAAGCTTGGTTTTCAGGATGGCGCAATCCGAAAAAATTACTATACGGATAACCAAGAGGATGCATTAGTAATGTGGGTGAATTTAACATGAAAAAAGATCAATGGATAATGGGAATTGAGACGAGCTGTGATGAAACAGCAGTAGCGATCGTCAAGAATGGTACCCAAATTGCAGCGAATGTTGTTGCTTCTCAAATTGAAAGCCATAAAAGATTTGGGGGAGTAGTACCTGAAATTGCCTCGCGCCATCATGTGGAACAAATAACGATTGTTATAGAAGAAGCCATGAAGCAGTCAGGGATCGGATTTGAAGATCTTGACGCGATAGCTGTTACCGAAGGGCCCGGGCTTGTCGGGGCGCTGCTTGTCGGCGTAAATGCTGCAAAGGCACTTGCGTTTGCCCATGGCATACCGCTGATCGGTGTGCACCATATTGCCGGGCATATTTATGCGAATCGCCTTGTGGCAGAAATGAAATTTCCTCTTGTTTCACTTGTTGTTTCCGGAGGCCATACCGAGCTTGTATATATGAAAGAGCATGGCCATTTTGAAGTAATTGGTGAAACGAGAGATGATGCTGCAGGGGAAGCTTATGATAAAGTAGCAAGAACATTGAAGCTGCCATATCCGGGTGGACCCCATATTGACCGGCTGGCACACGAAGGCAGACCGATAATCAACCTTCCAAGGGCTTGGCTGGAAGAAGGCTCATACGATTTTAGTTTTAGCGGCTTGAAGTCTGCAGTGATCAATGCTGTCCATAACGCTGAACAGCGGGGTGAACACATTGCTCCAGAGGACCTTGCTGCTAGTTTTCAGGAGAGCGTCATTGACGTGCTCGTGACAAAAACGCTTGCCGCGGTAAAAGAGTTTAATGTAAAGCAGGTTTTGCTGGCTGGGGGTGTGGCGGCCAATAAAGGGTTACGAAACAAGCTTAGCGAAGCATTTAATGAAATGCCGGGTATAGAACTAGTGATTCCGCCATTGTCTCTCTGCACCGATAATGCAGCCATGATTGCGGCAGCCGGAAGTATTTTATATGAAAAAGGGATCAGGGCTAATTTGGCTTTGAATGCCAACCCAAGTTTAGATTTAGCTATCCACAATGAATAAACGGAAGCTCCCTGTAACGGGAGTTTTTTTGTGGATAAGTTGAATTATTCAGTCGTTTCCTTGTGAATAATGTGGATAAATCAGCCGGGTTTTGTGGGTGATGTGGATAAACACTTGCAAGCTTGTGAAATAAAGAGAAGGATTGTGGATAAATTTGTGTATAAAAATAGTTCGGAAGGAAATAAAAAAGGGCATCCCAAAAATGTAATGTGGGATGCCTTATATTAATTTTCCGCTAATTCAGCCCATTCTTCCATTAAAGCCTCAAGCTGAGTTTTGGCTGAATTGTTTTCCTCATTGATTTTTAAAACCTTCTCGTGATCTTGATAAATATCCGGCTCGCATAAAAGCTGTTCGTTTTCAGCAATTTTCTCTTCCAGCTTTTCAATCGTTTCTTCAATCTCTTCGACTCTTCTCAGCCGCTGGCGTTCAAGTTTTTTTGCTTCTTTATCCTGGCGGAAAGCATTTTTATCCTGCTTTGCAGGTATTGCAGCGGCAAAGCCCTTTTCTTCCTCCTCAAGGGCGCGCAGCTCTTTGATCTCCAGCTTTTTTTCAATGAAGTAATCGTAATCTCCAAGAAATTCAGTAGCACCATGTTTATTCAGTTCAATCACTTTCGTCGCGATGCGGTTAATAAAATAACGGTCATGCGAAACGAAAAGAATCGTTCCGGGGTAATCAACAAGGGCGTTTTCGAGGATCTCTTTGCTGTCCAGGTCGAGATGGTTTGTTGGCTCATCGAGAATTAAAAAGTTGGCTTTTTCGATCATTAGTTTGGCGAGCGCAAGCCTTGCTTTTTGGCCGCCACTCAATGTTGACACGGTTTTTAACACATCATCACCTGTAAATAAAAAATTGCCGAGGATGGTTCTGATTTCTTTTTCAGTTTTCGATGGGTATTCATCCCATAGTTCATTCAAGACACGTTTATTCGATGTTAATTCTGCCTGTTCCTGATCATAATAACCGATTGAAACATTTGAACCGTAATGGATGTCTCCGGCCAGTACAGGGAGCTTCTTAACGATCGTTTTTAGAAGAGTCGACTTTCCGACTCCATTTGGCCCGACTAAAGCGATGCTTTCCCCTCTGGTCAGCCTGAACGAGATGGCCTCGGAGATTTTTTCATTCCCATAGCCAATCGCAACATTCTCTGCTTTTAAGACGTCGTTTCCGCTTTGGCGTTCAATATCAAACGAAAAAGAAGCAGACTTTTCGTCCCCGGGGGGCTTGTCCATTACCTCCATCTTCTCCAGCTTTTTTCGGCGGCTTTGCGCCCTTTTTGTTGTTGAAGCCCTCGCAAGGTTTCGCTGGACAAATTCCTGCAGCTTTGCAATTTCATCTTGCTGCTTTTCGAACTGCTTCATTTGTTGCTCGTACATTTCTGCCTTTTTCTCAAGGTACATGCTGTAGTTTCCTGAATACTTCTGGATATGCATACGCGATAACTCATGGACCTGATTGACAACTTTATCTAAAAAGTAGCGGTCATGTGAAACGATCAGGATGGCGCCCTCATAACCTTGTAGATATTGCTCGAGCCATGAAAGGGTTTCAATATCAAGATGGTTTGTCGGCTCGTCCAAAATCAAGATATCAGGCTTTTTTAATAACAGCTTACCGAGTGCGAGACGCGTTTTCTGTCCTCCGCTTAAGCTGGCGATTTTCGTTGAATAATCAAAGGATTGAAAGTTTAGTCCATGTAAAACAGAACGAATATCAGCTTCGTATTGATAGCCGCCATTTTCTTTAAATTGCAGCTGGAGTTGGTCATATTCATTAAGGATTTTGTGATAAAGCCGCGAATCTTCTAGCGTGGAAGGGTCAGACATCTTCGCCTCGAGGCTGCGCAGCTCTGTTTCCATTTTCCGGAGCGGCTCAAATACAGTTAACATTTCATCCCAAATCGACATCGCGGATTCTAAACCGCTGTCTTGTGCCAGATATCCGATCGAAACTCCTTTCGGCTTGATGATCTCGCCTTGATCATACGACATCTGCCCGGCGATAATTTTTAATAGCGTGGATTTTCCTGCTCCGTTTCTGCCGACAAGAGCAATTCGGTCCCGAGTTTGTAATTCAAGCTTTATATTCGATAAAATAAGATCAGCGCCAAAATATTTTGATAGTTGGTTAACCTGTAGTAATATCATTTATTTTTCACCTCAATTGCCTTAGAAATAGTGTATCGCATTCCCAGAGGGGGAGCAATAACAGTGATTTTGTGAAAAAAAGTACAAAGTTTACACAAAAATGTCAAAATAGTGTATGATTTTGTTGTGAGGTGTAGCGACAATGTCAGATTTTACTCATTTTAATGAAGAAGGAAGAGCGAAGATGGTCGATGTAAGCAGCAAGCCGGAGACGGTTCGAACGGCAATCGCGCGCTCAAGCATAACCGTAAACCAGGTTATCTATGAAAAAATAACCCGCAATGAAGTGAAAAAGGGTGATGTCCTGGCGGTGGCCCAGGTGGCTGGCATCATGGCAGCGAAAAAAACCGCGGAGATCATTCCGATGTGCCATCCCATTCCATTAACAGGGATTGATATCACATTATCCTGGGAAAACGAACAACAGGATTATACTCTATGCATTCATGCTACCGTAAAAACAAAAGGAAGTACAGGAGTTGAAATGGAAGCGCTCACAGCTGCTTCTGCTTGTGCATTAACCGTGTATGATATGTGCAAAGCAGTCGATAAAGGCATGGTTATCGGGAAAACATACTTAGTTGAAAAAACGGGTGGAAAAAACGGAGATTTTTTTAGAGAAGATACTATATAGCACAAACCAAGAAGAGGGCGGGGATCACATTGGCGAATGAAACGGTAAAAATTCCACAGGCAACCGCTAAAAGGCTGCCTTTATACTACCGGTTTTTAAAAAATCTGCATTTATCGGGAAAACAGAGAGTTTCCTCTGCTGAATTAAGTGAAGCTGTAAAGGTTGACTCTGCAACAATCCGCAGGGATTTTTCCTATTTTGGTGCATTAGGGAAAAAAGGCTACGGATATAATGTTAATTATTTATTATCTTTTTTCCGGAAGACGCTTGACCAGGATGAGCTGACAAAGGTGGCCTTAATTGGAGTCGGGAATTTGGGGACTGCATTTTTGCATTACAACTTCCTTAAAAATAATAATACAAAAATAGAGGTTGCGTTTGATGTGGATGAGAGCAAAGTGGGTACAACGATTGGCGATGTTCCCATTTACCATATGGATGAAATGGAAAAACATATCGTTTCAGACGATATCCAAGTTGCCATTTTAACTGTCCCGGCCCCTGTTGCCCAGCCGATTACGGACAGGCTCGTCCAGGCCAATGTAAAAGGGATATTGAACTTCACTCCAGCCAGATTGAATATTCCGGCTTCAATCCGCGTTCATCATATTGATTTGGCAGTTGAATTGCAGTCGCTTGTCTACTTTTTAAAGCATTACCCGACAGAAATCGAAGAATAAGATTCTTGGACTTACAAGCTTGGAAAAAATGGGAAAAGCCTCTTTCATATCGAAGGAGGCTTTTCTGAGCATGTACAAAAGATGTTATTGTTGTTTCTTTACTTTTTGTAATTTGAAGTGCAGGATAACCATTCTTAGTCCTGAGCCAAAGTCAAAGGTCGCCAACAAAACAAGCAAATAGCTGAAAAAACCCCAGCCATGTTGATGGACGTTTTGGACCGCAAAATAAGTGAACAACAATCCTAATACCATGTAGATAATCCCTGAAATCAAGGGAGACTGCCTCATTTAAAATCCTCCAATAAAGCTTTGAATTTGTTCTGCCTCCCGAAGCCATTTTTCCAGTTTGTCCTAGTTAAGCTGAATCACGACCACCAGAGTATTCATGGCGACATGGGCAAATATCGGTACGAGTATTCTTTTCGTTTGTACATAGAGAAAAGCGAACGTGAAACCCATCGCGGAGTAAAGAATGATATGCTCCAGCTCAAAATGGGCGACAGCAAAAATGACGGAGCTGATTAAAGCGGCAATAAAGAAGTTCATCCTTTTGTAGAGGGCACCGAATAAAATCTTCCTAAAAACAATTTCTTCCAGGATCGGGCCGATGATCGAACTTACGATAATCACAATTGGAAAGGTTTGAATTAATCCGAGAATTTGCTGAGTGTTTTCAGATCCCATTTCTATGCCAAGCATACCTTCAATTGCAGCGGCTAATGATTGGGCAAAAAGTGCAATAAAGACTCCGCCCACCGCCCAGGCAATTGAGACAAAAGGGGAGGCTAAGTGCCGTTCATCGTTCTGCTCTGCTTTCCTGTCATTTCTTAATAAAAAGAGCACAATCAGCAGCGTCAGCGAAAAACTGATGACGATCCAGTAAGGAATCGCCAATTGCTGCATTTCCGCGCTGTTTCTTCCAAGAAGTACACCTATATAAACGATAAGGGGAACGCCTGCCAGGCTGGAAACCTGCATCGTAATATACGCAATTAAAATGATCCAGTATTCCTTTTTCAATCAAATAACTCCTTTATGTTACGAAAATATACTCTGTCCTATTTTACTAATAATCGGTCCGATGTTTCAAACAGTAAGGACTGGAGTTGCAATTTTACACTGAACGGGCATAACTCGTGGACAAGTGTTATATACTGTAAAGGTTGTCGTATTATTTTTGCCTATTTAGAATGCCCTTATTTTAAAGCTTCATGAGATCAAAAATGGACTTCCCATTTTCTTTTAAAAATTTCAATGTTCCTGCTTGCAAAAAAGAATTGAATTAATTATTATAATAATTGTGTTAGCACTCAGTTGGTAAGAGTGCTAATAAAAACAATATTACATATTATTTAGAGGAGGTTGTTTCACTTGTTAAAGCCACTAGGTGACCGTATTGTTATTGAGCTTGTGGAGAGTGAAGAAAAAACTGCAAGCGGTATCGTATTACCGGATACAGCGAAAGAGAAGCCTTCAGAAGGAAAAGTTGTTGCTGTAGGTTCTGGCCGCGATCTTCCTAACGGCGAACGCGTTGCTCTTGAAGTCTCCGTGGGCGACCGAATTATCTTCTCCAAATATGCTGGTACAGAAGTAAAATACGAAGGTACTGAATATTTAATTCTTCGCGAAAATGATGTTCTTGCTGTAGTCGGCAAGTAAGCACCATCCAGGATAGTTTGAAGATTATCTCATTCATCAATATTTGAGGAGGGTTTTACAAATGGCAAAAGACATTAAATTTAGTGAAGACGCTCGCCGTGCGATGCTTCGTGGAGTCGATGCTCTTGCAAACGCGGTAAAAGTAACTCTTGGGCCAAAAGGGCGCAACGTGGTTCTTGAGAAAAAATTCGGTTCTCCGCTTATCACAAATGACGGTGTAACAATCGCAAAAGAAATCGAATTGGAAGATGCTTTTGAAAACATGGGTGCAAAGCTTGTTGCTGAAGTTGCCAGCAAAACGAATGATGTTGCCGGTGACGGTACAACTACAGCTACAGTGCTCGCCCAAGCGATGATTCGTGAAGGTCTTAAAAACGTAACTGCGGGTGCTAACCCAATGGGGATTCGCAAAGGGATTGAAAAAGCAGTTAACACTGCAATCGAAGAATTGAAAGCTATTTCCAAGCCAATCGAAGGAAAAGCTTCCATTGCCCAGGTTGCTGCTATTTCTGCTGCTGACGAAGAGGTTGGCCAATTAATCGCTGAAGCAATGGAGCGCGTTGGTAACGACGGTGTTATCACAATTGAAGAATCCAAAGGCTTCACAACTGAATTGGATGTCGTGGAAGGTATGCAATTTGACCGTGGATATGCATCTCCATACATGGTAACTGATTCAGACAAAATGGAAGCTGTTCTTGAAAATCCATACATTTTAATCACTGACAAGAAAATCTCAAGCATCCAGGAAATCCTTCCTGTTCTTGAGCAAGTGGTTCAACAAGGCAAGCCTTTATTGCTCGTTGCTGAAGATGTTGAAGGGGAAGCTCTTGCTACATTAGTAGTCAACAAGCTTCGCGGAACATTCAATGCAGTTGCTGTTAAGGCTCCTGGCTTCGGTGACCGCCGTAAAGCAATGCTTGAAGATATCGCGATTCTGACTGGCGGTGAAGTGATCACTGAAGAGCTTGGCCGTGACCTTAAATCTGCAACAATTGAATCTTTGGGACGCGCTTCTAAAGTCGTTGTTTCAAAAGAAAACACTACAATCGTTGAAGGTGCAGGGGATTCTGCTGAAATCGCAGCCCGCGTCAACCAAATCCGCGTTCAAATGGAAGAAACAACTTCTGAATTTGACCGTGAAAAATTACAAGAGCGCCTGGCTAAATTAGCTGGCGGAGTAGCGGTTGTTAAAGTTGGTGCAGCTACTGAAACTGAGCTTAAAGAGCGCAAGCTTCGCATTGAGGATGCTTTGAACTCTACTCGTGCTGCTGTTGAAGAAGGTATTGTATCCGGTGGTGGAGTAGCGCTTCTAAATGTATACAATAAAGTTGCAGCTATCAATGCTGAAGGTGACGAAGCAACAGGTGTCAGCATCGTATTGCGCGCAATCGAAGAGCCTGTACGCCAAATCGCCCACAATGCCGGCCTTGAAGGATCTGTTATCGTTGAACGCTTAAAGCGCGAAGAAGTTGGAACTGGCTTCAACGCAGCTACAGGCGAATGGGTAAACATGATCGAAGCTGGTATCGTTGACCCAACTAAAGTTACACGTTCAGCCCTTCAAAATGCTGGATCTGTAGCGGCTATGTTCTTAACAACAGAAGCTGTTGTTGCTGACAAGCCGGAAGAAAAAGCTCCTGCAATGCCTGATATGGGCGGCATGGGTGGAATGGGCGGCATGATGTAATAACGTTCCCATAAACGTTGATACACCAAGGATTGAGGGCTGTTTTCGCAGTCCTTAATTCGAAAAAAATCACATTTCAATCACATTTATTGCATATTTGTCATATTGAGAATGCTCCCGAAATGATTGTTAATCTTTTCGGCGGCATTCTTTTTTATGTTCTGCATTGTCGTTCTGAAACGTAACAATCCCCGCACTCAGGGACAGGATTGTTTTCATTATAAGGTTTACTGCGCTTTTGTTCACAGAACACACAGTTTTTAAAAGTGATTTTTGTTATAATTAACTTGCGTATGTTAAAAATGTAATGCTACTAAGCAAGTAAAGGATGACTATCATGAAAACGTTACTGTTCTCATTATTTTCTTTATTTATAATACTGGCAGGTTGTTCAAATGAAGCAAATCAACCTAGCAAACAAAATGAAGCTGAACAGAAGGAAAGTGCAAAAGACCACCAACATCAAGAATCTGCAGAGGAGCATCATCATGAAGAGCAAGCTCGAGAGCATGATGATGAACATGCTGCGGAAGATCACCATCATAGCAGTGCTTCCATCAACATAAGTGTTCCAACTATCGTCTCTGTTAATGAAGATGTTGATTTATCTGCCAATATTCAAAGCGAAAATCAGCCTTTAACACAAGCGAATGTTCGGTTTGAACTATGGAAGGAAAATGAGGAGAAGCATGAGTTCATAGATGCAAGCGAAGCAAGTAATGGTGATTATTTTGTGAATACATCTTTTTCATCTCCAGGTGTTTATCACTTGAAAATTCATGTTGAAAAAGGCGAAGAAATACATGATCATAAAAAAACAACAGTCGAAGTTAAATAAATATGCGCGTAGATAAAGCCTTCTCTCGTCGAGAAGGCTTTATTTATATTCAACGTGAACGCAGGCTGAGCTGCTCTTTTTCGGTTTCGGAGATAGTGTGTAATAGTCTACTAGTTCAACTTTTAGGCAGATAGTCAAACTCGAGACGCAACACTTAATAATAGTCCGTCTATCAAATAGTTGATACAATAGAAGAAAACTATTACCAAGTTGATAATGCGGAATAGGAGTGAACCAAATGGTGCTAACCATGGAAAAACAATATGCAGAATATTTCAGTAATAATAGTAACGATTTTCAAGAGAAACTATTGAGCGAAGCAGTTAATGTGCGTGAAAAGATTGAAGAAATTTTGTTAGTCGGAAACATCGACCTCTTGAATAACGCACATAAGTTAGTAATGTATTCAATCGGTGAGCAAAATGTATCATTGAATGAGTTCGCCAGAATAGAAGGCGTTTCGTGGGCCAAACATAATTTGACGTTAGCCTTTAAGCTTGAATGGGTGCAAGCCATCCGCAGGACGTTGTGGCATTTTCTGGAAAAATTTGATCAAGAGACTGAAGGTGAAACGTCTCGTGAGAACTTTTATAAGCTCGAACGACAAGTCAACGACCGAATCGACCAGTTCTTGAACGGTTTTTTCCTGAGTTATTCCGAATTTAAAGACGATTTGATTAAATCACAGCAGGCGATGGTTGAAGATCTTTCCGTGCCGATCATACCTATTACCGCAAAAGTATGCGTGCTGCCTTTAATAGGGAAAATCGACTTATTTAGGTCGAACACGATTGAAGAGAAAGCGTTAATGGAAATTGCCAGGCTGCGGATTCAAACCTTGGTCATGGATCTCTCCGGAATCGCCCAAATGGAGACGGAAGTGATCCACCATATGATGAGGATCATCGACGGGGCGAATATGATGGGATGCGAGTGTGTAATCACAGGGCTGCGTCCTGAAATTGTACGGACAATCACCAAACTCGGATTATCGTTTGAAAATAAAGCAGAAACAAAAGCTACACTGCAACAGGCACTGGAAGATTACCTGACTCCCACTGTATCGTAAACGCGAGTTCATTGATACTCCGTTTTACAATAATCGAATATCGATTAAACAAGCCGCATATCTGATAAAAGGTCATGTGGCTTTGTCATTCTATTTATTGAAGTCAAACGCCACGATCGGCTTGGTTTATACGGCATAAACTGAAATGATATTTGTGATAAGATGGATAACCATAATAACATCGTGTTGGCAATCCTTTTCCCAGTTCTCAGCCGGTGCTTTTATTTGAGTTGTTTATTGAGTAACCCTCTGCATTTTCAGATATCGATAACTTGGTCAACAATAAATAAATAGCAAATATTTTTGTAGGGAATTTAAACATTCCATGCAAAGGATCGTGCAGTGTGTTATCACTGAAAGGAGTGGAAAGTGAAAGTCCTATCTATTATGCAACCTTGGGCGATGTTAATTGTGCTGGGTGTAAAACAATTTGAAACAAGATCTTGGAGCACTAAACACCGCGGCCAGCTAGCTATACACTCAAGCAAAAAAATAGACAAATTCGCATGTAGGCAAGAACCTATTTGCTCTTTGCTTGCAAAGCATGGATACACAGCAAAGAATTTGCCAATCGGGGTAATATTAGCAACCAGTCATTTATCTGATTGCATTAAAGTAATTTTAGATACAGGAGCATCAGCTAGGCTAGATGATGGACGATTAGTCACTGGCATTGAATACTACTTTGGGAATTTTAGTGAGGGGCGGCTTGCATGGGAAATCCAACATATAAAAAAATTAGATAAGTACATTCCAGCCAAGGGCCAACTTGGCTTATGGAACCATACTATCGCCGCATCCTGCGGAACATCCGTGAGGGCACTGAATGAAAGCTTGTGAATATTTAGCGAGTTTTTATTTGTTTGGTCCACCTGCTCCAGTTATAACACAAAACAATGGGAGCAGTGATTCAATGAAACATCCATACAAGCATAGCATGCCAATCCGAGGTTATACTAACAAACTCATGGCCAAGCAAAAAGCGGTAAAGTGATTACCGCCACAAGATTTTACCACCCTTGCCATCTTTTTTACCAATATACGCCAAGGGATTTACCACACATCGCCAATATATTTACCAATGAAAAAAAACTCAACAGGATAATAAGAAGCCAAAATATGCACATTAGTAAATAAAATAATGCATACTTTGGCTTCAGTGAGGTTAAAGGTTGCTTTATTAACGCTTACCGTTTGTTTAAGTACAATGTTTCACAAATTCGTGGAGAATGTATACCAACTCATTCTTAATTATTCATTGTCGATTTTATACCCAAATTCTCTTGCTCTGTTAATGAATTTATATATGTTTCCTTTTCCCCATTGGGTGGTAACAGCAATTACATTTTCATCTCCTAACTTTACTAGTTCATCATCTTTTATGTAGTGTCTTTTATAACCCGTTCGTTCGAATTTTTCTATTGCTTCTTCTTTTGTCACAAATACTCCGCTTGAGCCCTGCAAATCATGAGGAAAAGCTTTTCTTAATTCAGAAACCGTTTTTACTGTAGACGTCAAGTCGAATTTTACATTTTTTGCTCGGTTCCTTTTTACACTTCTGCTGAAAAA
>NZ_PGUZ01000042.1 GCF_002860165.1 Bacillus sp. V3-13
GCGCTGGAGCTGGACATCGAAACGCCCAACTATATTTAGAAACGTTTATACTTTCCTATAGCTGAACTAAAGCCGTCAAGCAGCTTTCATGAATCAAAAAATAGGTAAATATAAATCTCATTATCATAGTAATAATATTGCGGGAAAATGATTGGAAACGGACTTCTTTACAGTCCATTTTAACATGAATCGACAATGCCATCCGTTTTAAATGACGAAATTTGGGGTAAGTTCGTAGCAAGCGTTGATGTGATAAGCATTCTCATTACATTTTCTATTGAAATGTTGGCCATACAGTTTTACAATGGAAATTAAGGAATCCGTTTTCTATTGTTTTTAAAGGAAAACGATCGAATAAATATTGTTTATTTTATTGGGAGGGTTTTTCATGGCAAAATATACTATCGTTGACAAAGACACATGTATTGCTTGCGGGGCATGTGGAGCGGCTGCACCGGATATTTACGATTATGACGATGAAGGCATCGCATATGTGACGCTTGATGATAATGAAGGAATTGTTGAAATTCCTGATGTTCTGATTGACGACATGATGGACGCGTTTGAAGGCTGCCCAACGGACTCAATTAAGGTTGCTGATGAGCCGTTTGATGGTGACCCGACTAAATTCGAATAATGTTCTCCAAATACAGTTGACTCATCCCCTTTCTTTTTTAAGAGGGGATTTTTACATAAGTACGCAAAAAAGCCGGAGCTTGTGGAATTCATTCATTCCACAAGCTCCGGCTTTTCATTCATTATATGCTTTTATAGGCGGCCTGTTTGCCGATCCATGTCTGCATCCTGGAAAACAGTAACATAAACACAAGTGATATAAACAAACCTTTTACAATATTGAACGGCAGGATGGCGGTTACGATCAACTGGCGTGTCTCCACAGCAGACATTGCCGGCGCATTCAAGAAAAAGGTGTAGGCAGGCAGGATAACAAAATAGTTTAGGACACTCATCAGAATCGCCATCAGAACAGTTCCGTTAAAAAGGGCAAGCGTCATGCCTTTTTTGGATTTTATTTTTTCATAAATGTAGACGGTTGGCAGAATAAAGGTAACTCCGGCAATAAAATTGGCAATATGCCCGACAGGTACTCCGGTCGCACTGCCAGTCAAAAAATAATCCAAAATATTTTTAAACAATTCTACCAGAATTCCGGCCACCGGCCCAAAGATCAACGCAGCAATCAATGCAGGAATATCGCTGAAATCAATCATTAAAAAGCTCGGAAATGGCGGGATTGGAAAGTTCAGCAGCATTAAAACATAAGCTATGCTGCTTAGCATCCCAATCGATACTAGCGCTTTGACATTTAATTTTTTCATGTTCCTCTCTCCTTTTTGAGATCCATCTCACAATAGAAGAAAGGTTCGGCATTGGCATACACTACGTAAAAAACCCCCAAACAATAGTTTGAGGGAGAATTTACAAAGGCACGCTGAATAAACATTTAAACCCTGCAAAATTTAAATGCCTGCAGAACCTCCATCTTCTCCCATCCAGACTATACTGTCGGCTTTGGATTCACACCAAATCTGCCTATATGCGATTGTCCAGCTGTGGCTATTCACCGAGCCGATCAATCCATTCACTGGAGATTTCCCCCACAGTTTGGATGGCATCAGCTTGCCGGGAATATGCCTCGCTATTCAATCAGGCTCGCGGGCTTAGAGCACTGGCTCCTCACCGCCGGTCGGGATTTTCACCCTGCCCCGAAGATAGATCGTATTTAGTTTTTACAGGATAAGTATACTGAAAAAAAGATGATTTGTGAAGAACTATGCATATGAAAACTTTGAACATTCTCTTACGATGTCAATATGTTATCGAATTTCATCACTTCACCAAATTAAAGTGTTTACATTTTAAAGTGTTACAATTATGTACATTGACATATAAAAATCCGTCTTGTAAAATAATCAGAAAATTGCTTAATAATTATTGGGAAAAGCGGGTGAATTTATGCACAAAATTTTAGTGGCAGATTCGATCAGTGAAGCCGGGCTTGAGCCACTGCTCACGATGGACAACGTCGAGATTATCCAGAAAAAAACGGATGATCCGGATGTGCCTCTTGATCAAGTGGATGCTCTTTTAGTAAGAAGTGCAACAACCGTTACTTCGGAACTGCTTGAGAAAATGCCCTCATTAAAAATCATTGCTCGTGCTGGCGTTGGGGTTGACAATATTGACGTCGACGCTGCAACCAAAAAAGGAATCGTCGTCGTAAATGCGCCTGATGGAAATACAATTTCCACTGCGGAGCATACGTTTGCGATGATGGCTTCATTGATGCGAAATATTCCCCAGGCCCACGGTTCCATGAAAAATTATGAATGGAAGCGCAACGCCTTTGTCGGTAAAGAGCTTTACGGGAAGACGCTTGGAATCATTGGAATGGGCAGAATCGGCTCGGAATTGGCAAAGCGGGCTAAAGCCTTCGGGATGGCGGTCCAGGTATACGATCCGTTTTTAACAAAAGAACGTGCGGCAAATCTCGGAGTTGAAGCGTGTTCTCTAGACGATGTGCTAGCAAGAGCTGATATTATTACCGTTCACACCCCGCTTACATCTGAAACAAAAGGCCTTATCAATGATCAAGCATTGGCGAAGACGAAAAAAGGGGTTTTCTTTTTGAATTGCGCGCGCGGGGGGATTATTGATGAGCAGGCTCTTGCAAAGTATATAGGAGCCGGGCATGTGGCCGGGGCCGCGCTTGACGTATTTGAAACGGAGCCGCCGGGCGAAAATCCATTGTTAAAATTTGACAATGTGATCGCCACTCCCCACCTCGGAGCATCGACGAAAGAAGCTCAATTAAATGTTGCCACCCAGGTTGCGGAAGAGGTCCGCTTATTTCTCGAAGATAAGCCTGTTTCCAATTCTATTAATCTACCGGCTATCTCCAAGGAATTGTACGAAAAGATCCGTCCCTTTCATCACCTGGCCAAACAGATCGGAACCATTTTATCCCAGTGCATAAAAGAAGGTGTCCATGAAATATCGGTCACATATTCCGGTTCTGTTGCTGATTTGGAAACAACCTATTTAACAAAGGCGCTGCTATCAGGATTTTTCCGAAACAGAATTGACGTAAATGTAAACGAAGTAAATGCGTTGCTGACAGCAAAGGAACGCGGCATTACGGTTGGGGAAAAAATTTCAACCCATACATACGGCTATGCAAACAGCGTAACTGTGACGGCAAAAGGGGATGAAAGCCAGTTCACAATCCGCGGTACATATATCGATCATTACGGGCCGCGGATTGTCTATTTAAACGATTTTAATATCGACTTCCTGCCGGAAGGAAATCTTTTATATATTCAGCATATGGACCGGCCGGGCGTCATCGGCCGGGTTGGAAAAATTCTTGGCGATCATTCGATCAACATTGCGACCATGCAAGTTGGAAGAAAGCAGGCAGGCGGGGAAGCGATCATGCTATTATCGTTTGATAAACCCCTTCAGGAAGGGATGATCGAGCAATTATTCCAATTGGACGACATCGTGTCGATTAACCCTATTTTGTTATCTTAACAAAAACAGGACAGAGTCAGTCTCTGTCCTGTTTTTATGTATGATCAACCAGCCGGCTTCGTTTTTTTATGTAGCTCCGTTTATTTAGGGTATGTGAACTCGCTTTTCTTTTAACCAAGCGGAAATTCTTTTCGTTCTCCTTTTGAGAAGGTCATGATCGACCCGTAGCCAACATCTTTTGCCAGCTTCAGCGCCTGGTCAAAGCCGGCCCCTACATCTTCAGGGACGTGGGCATCGGACGAGAGAACGATCGGAATTTTCTTGTTGTAGCACATTTCCAGCAGCCTTTTATCCGGGTATAATTCCCCGACAGGCTTTCTTAAGCCGGCTGTGCTTATTTCCACACATGTTTTTGACTCTGCCAGAGCGTTTGTGGCCCGTTCGTATTGCGCCAATAAAAATTCTTCGTCCTTAGGGACATATTTAAAAATTTTCACAAGATCAAGATGCCCGACAATATCAAAAAGATTCGACTCCGCGAGGGTAACAACCTGATCGAAATAAGAAGTATATACTTCATGAAGATCGCGTCTGTCCCATTCATGTTTGTATTCACCCAGGTCAATGCCAAAATCACCGATCCAATGGATTGAGCCGATCACATAATCAAAATCATATTGGTTAATGAACTGCTCCATCTCTTTATGTTTTCCAGGAGTATAATCCATTTCGATCGACATCTTTACATCAATATCGTTATCCCAGGCCTCGTGAAAAAGCCTTACATAATCATCCATATCATAATATCTTCGTTCATTTACCCAATCGTTTTGCAAAATATTCGCAGTCTGGTAAAAGTGATAAGCGTGTTCGGAAACCCCAAACTGGCCAATCCCTTTTTGGGCTGCCTGGTCTGTAAATTTCCGTAAATAGTCAAGTGTCAGCGTTCCCTTTTCAAGATGATTATGGTAATCCGTCAGCATATTCTCCGCCCTCTCCAATTTTTATCATTATACTTTTTAATAAAGGAGATCGGCAAGAAAAAAATCAATAATGGCATCCGGATTGAATCATTTTTGTTTATTCATCAAGGCGAAGGGTCAATAATTGCTGCGGCTGAATTAACGCTGATTCCAGATTATTTATTTCCATCAATTGTTGAACGGTCGTGTTTGCCGCCCGGGAAATGCTTGTTAATGTATCACCCGGTTGGACTATATACTGGTTTTTAGTGGACGGTTTTATTGAAAGCTTTTGGTTTGGCTGAAGCCTGTTTCCGTCGATTCCGTTTAAAGTTGTAATCGTGTGAATTGAGGCGTTGTAATGTTCAGCAATTGACCAGACGGTTTCCCCCGGCTGGACGACGTGGATGATTTCCTGTGGCCCGGCATGATCCGCTTGCTTTTCCTGGACTGACCGGGGCTTGGCGGCGACTTCAATTGCGTCATAGCCAGGTTTATGATTTTTAAATGCCTGGACAGCTTCGCCCATTGCGATATTTCCTAAAACGGCAACAGGATTAACAGCATTTTTCTTTTCCACAGTCCATTCAGTCTGATGAACTTCAAAATGAAGATGTACACCTGACGAATCGCCTGTACTGCCCATTCCGCCAATCAAATCACCCTGTTTGACTGTCTGCCCTTCCTGTACATAGCGTTTATTTAAGTGCGCGTACACCGTCTCAAAATTATTTGGATGCCTGATAAAAACGACATGCCCATACGAACCGGAATAATACGATTTCAGAACCGTTCCCTCGTCTACAGCATAAATAGGCGTACCGTTTTTCGCCGCGATATCTATTCCTTTGTGATGCCCATGTCTTGTGCCATACAAATCCGTAATAATGCCATCAGCAGGCCAGATCCAATGGGCAGTTTGTTCGCTTACGTTTAGTGATTCAGCCTGGGAGTGCTTTCCGCCAAGAAATAATAAACTAACACACAATGCCATAATACCGGCAATCAGAAACCTTTTTATGTAGTCTTTCATTCTTTGCCTCCTTAACTTGTACTCTCCCTTTCACGTTATGAACGTTTGTACTTTATTAGAACTTCATGTCTATGTGGCTGCACCTGAAAACAGTATTTGGTGTTTCCTGACATTTTATGCAAATTCATTTATTTATTCGCAAGAGCAAGCGTTTTGGACATCATTCCGAAGCAGATAAAATGTCGGTCACGATGGCTCAAAAATAAAATATTAAATTTTTTTTACAAAGGACTCCATCAATTCGTAACAATTTAAATTTTCGAATATAATAGAATCTTTTATCATATTGTTATAAAATGGAATCACCAACCAATATTATGGGATCTCTGAAGGATGTGGCCAGATGAAAAAGAAAAAAGAAAAGCGCTATCTTCCGATAAGATTGAACTTATTATTTTTTGCTGTATTTCTACTATTCTCCTTATTGATATTAAGACTGGGAATCGTGCAAATTGTTTATGGAAATGATTTTAAGCGGGAGGTCGACAGAACCGAAAGCATTACTGTACAAAAACCGGTTCCGCGCGGAAAAATGTATGACCGGCATGGAAGAATCATTGTCGACAATACGCCAACTAATGCGATAACGTATACTAAATTGCAGGGAACAACCCCGAAAGAAATGCTTGCGACGGCAGAAAATCTGGCAAAACTGATCACCGTTGGCACTGAAAAGATTCGGGAAAGAGACAAACAAGATTTCTGGATCCTGCGAAACCCGCAAAAAGCAGCTGAAAAAATCACGAAGGCTGAGCTGCAATTGTTCAAAAAGAAAAAGTTGACTGATAAAGAGCTTTACCAGCTGCAGCTTGATCGGATAACCGAAGAAGACTTAAAGACGCTCACCGAGGATGACTTAAAAGTTCTCGCGATTTACCGTGAACTGAATTCCGGCTACGCGTTAACACCGCAAATCGTCAAAAATGATCATGTCACAAAGGAAGAGTTTGCACTCGTCAGCGAAAATTTAAACGCGATGCCTGGAGTAGACACAACGGCTGACTGGAAAAGAAAATACTTATATGAATCTACGTTGAAATCGGTGCTCGGAGGCATTACTGAAACGGATGACGGTCTCCCTGAAGAACGGATTGATTACTTTTTATCGCGCGGCTACAGCCGGAACGACCGGGTTGGCAAAAGTTATCTTGAAATGCAATACGAGGATGTATTGCATGGCCATAAAGCAAAAATCAAAAATATCACCGATAAAGCCGGCAATGTCCTTGGAACTGAAGTCATTTCAGAAGGCCAGCGCGGCAAAGACCTTGTCTTAACGATCGATATGGACCTGCAGATTGCTGTTGAAAAAATCATTGAAG
This sequence comes from Bacillus sp. V3-13, assembly GCF_002860165.1. Taxonomy (GTDB): domain Bacteria; phylum Bacillota; class Bacilli; order Bacillales; family Cytobacillaceae; genus Bacillus_BJ. The sequence goes on from NZ_PGUZ01000042.1 coordinate 6,813, forward strand.
AACAGCTTTGGGCCACCAAGCAGCTCCCTCATACAAATCTGCTTGACCGGGCATACGTCGTGTTGATCGAGCCAAAGACAGGAGAAATCTTGACGATGGCCGGCAAGAGAATCGTCAAAAATGAAGAGACCGGCAAGAACGAAATGATTGATGATGCCCTCGGAAATATCACCACTACTTACAATGTTGGTTCCGCTGTTAAGGGCGCTACAGTTTTAACCGGCTTTAAAACCGGAGCAATTAAGCCTGCTGACTGGTTCGATGATACACCATTAAGAATTAAAAACACTCCGGAAAAAGGCTCGTACACCTATCTTGGCAGGCCGGATGACGTGCAAGCTCTTAAACTGTCTTCCAATGTATATATGTTCCACACCGCGATCCGAATTGGAAAAGGACACTACCGTCCAAACATGCCATTGCCTATCGATACACAGGCCTTCAGCACAATCAGGGATTCATTTGCCCAGTTTGGATTAGGGGTCAAAACGGGAATCGACTTGCCGAATGAACAAATTGGCTTCAAAGGAATGAGCACGTTACCAGGTCATCTGCTTGATCTTGTGATTGGCCAGTATGATACGTATTCAACAATGCAGCTGGCCCAATACGTGTCAACAATTGCCAATGATGGATACCGGATTAAACCCCATATTGTGAAAGAAATCCGTGAGCCGGCGTCCGATCAAAATGAACTCGGTCCAATTTTTAAGAAAATCCCAGCTGCCGTATTAAATAAACTTGACGTTCGCGAGGAATGGCTTGACCGCGTTCAGCTCGGATTTCAAAAGGTCATGCAGGAAAGCGGCGGAACCGGCTACCGGGCCTTTGGCACTGCCGCTTACCTGCCTGCTGGTAAAACAGGAACGGCCCAGGCATTCTATGACGGCCCGCAGCGAAAAAAATCCGATGGCCCCCCTCCGGAAGTCATGAACCTGAGTTTAGTGGGATACGCTCCGTACAATAATCCGGAAGTAGCGATGGCCGTTATTGTTCCGTGGGCTTATCAGGCAGACACCGGTCCTTCTCCGAACATGGAAATCGGCCGGAAAGTCCTGGATACTTATTTCAGCTTGAAGCACCGCACAGACGGACAGTAGTTAAAAAAGATCAGCCGTGCTGGCTGATCTTATTTTCTGATATTTTGTTTATTTGCTCCGAGCGGGACATTGATGACTTGGGAAACCGGAAAGCCGCCGATCGATTCAACCGTGTCGTTTTTCAGGATGACAGCCCCGTAGCCGAAATCTTTGGCTGTCAATAAAATCGCTTCAACCGTATAAACTGCATTCGCAGACTTTTCAAAATTTGCAGGGCCATTTAACTCAACGGATAACAGCTTTGCATTTTCCCGGGAAGGCTTAATTTCGAATTGACCCGGTATCGATGGCAAGAGATTTCCTTCTGCTGATTTTTTCTGCATCGCGAGAAACGCTTCATCGATCGAAGCATATTCTTTGGTTGACGGAACTAAAAGAGGCTGTTCAAGGCTTCCCTGGTTTAAGAAAAAGTAACCATGGGCCCCTGATGATTGATCGCTTGCCAAATTAATACTTTCAGGCAAATCATTCTTCTTCAGACCCGCTTCATCCGCTGTTCGCAGGATAATCATGTCAACTTTGCCGGCGAAGCTTTGTTCAAGCACCTTTTGTATTATTAACTCACTGTCCGGCTCCTGACCGTACTGCGTATTTTCCGGAAAATTAATGGTAAGTTCCCGCTTTGTTTCATCGAGGCTAAAGTCAGCCTTAAGCGGATAATAATCATTGAGGCCCCAAGTCTCTTCCGCAAGATGGCCGGCTGTTTCCTCGTACAAGTCAATCCAAGGCTTTTTTTCCTCATTTGTAACAAGCACGCTGATCGGGACAACATTTTGTCCATCAGCTGCAGGAAGGGCATAGGTCAGTAATTCCTGCCCGTTTACATCCTCTTCATAAACGGCCGTCCTCGCAGGTGCCGCACTTAAAGTATCGGCCCCTTCTGCAGTCAAGGTATTCGCACTATCTGCTCGAGGATCTGCCTGGGTTTCAGCAGCTGATTCTTGTTGATCTTTCTTCTCCGCTTTGTCAGCATGTCTGTTGCTTTCCAAAGCGATCTTGTTTTCCTCCCGGCCTTCATGCTGCCGTTGCGCCGATTCCAAACTCATATTCCGGGCGGGGGAATCCCGCCAATCCAACAGTTCGGGCGCCAAAATAAAGAAAAGGATCAAGGCGGCTGCGGCAGCCAGGCCCGGCATGAGCCATGCCTGGCGCTTTCTTTTCCCGAGCTTCCCGGCAATATTTTGATAGATATCCTGAGGATTGCGATGATCTGTTAGCTTTGGCATTTGCCCAAGCAGCTTTTCAATGCGCTCATCGCTCCACTCTGATTTTTTCAATGCTCATACCCTCCTTTTCCATCGATTCTTCCATTCGCTTCTTTAACACCTTCAAGGCCCGGTGCTGGGTTGTTTTCACTTTGCTTTCTGTCCAGTCCAGCGCTTCAGCCGTTTCACTGATCGACATCCCCTGGATATAGCGCATTGTAATAACCATTCTTTGATCGACAGTGCATTGCTCCAGGCATCCGTACATCGCGCGAATTTCTTCATTCTGCATCGCAACCTCTTCCGGGATTGGCTGTTCATCCATCACTTGCTGGGTTGACCAGTCAAATCTGTCGAGCAGCCGCTGCTTCCAGCCTTTTTGCTTGCGAAAGAAATCAATTGCTACATTCCTGGCAATCGAAAACAACCACGTTTTTTCACTGCTCTTCCCCTCAAACCGCTCGTAAGACTTTAGCACTCTAATATATACTTCCTGAACAAGGTCCTCTGCCTGTTCTCTATTTCTCACCATATAAAACAAGAATTGAAATACATCCTGATGGTATTTCGTATACAATTCCTCAAAAACGGAGTCCATCGGTTCCCCTCCCCGTTCAACATAATAGTCGTAATTTATGTATAAAAAGTTTCACCTTCGAATCTCTCTGCACTTGCAAGGGCTGCTATTTGCTTTCTAACATGCCTTTTCCTAAATATAGACTCTTTCAAAAAAAAAAGGAAGGTTTTCAAGGAAATTCTTCCCTGTTCCTTCCTTCTTATTTTGCCTGCAAACAATCAATGTTTCCTGTGAATCAAGACTAATCGGCAAAACTGGCTAATTTATCCGATATTTCGAGGGACAAAAAACGAAAATGTCGTCCCGGCGTTAAGCTTTGTTTGCACTGTAATATTTCCTTTATGGGCATCGATAATATTTTTGGCGATTGCAAGGCCGAGACCAGTACCGGAACGACCCCGCGTTCTCGCCTTATCCGCTTTATAAAACCGTTCAAAAACAAACGGAATATCTTCTTCGGGAATTCCGGAGCCTGAGTCACTTACTTCGACAAACAAGCCCCGTTCATTCGTTTTCATGATCACTTCAACCGTGCCCGCATTTGGCGTATGCCTGATCGCATTATCGATTAAATTCGTTAGCACCTGTTCAATCCGGTCGGGATCAAACACGAAATATTCTTCATCAGTTAAAATGGAAAAAGTGAGTTTGATTTCCTTTTCTTTTGCAAGCCCGTGAAACTTGCGGATAATTCGCTGGATATACGGACGAATTTCCACTGCTTCCGTATTAAGTTCGATGTATCCCGCTTCCATCCGGGCAAGATCAAGGAGCTCGTTGACAAGGCGGCCCATCCGCAGCGATTCATCATAAATCACTTTCGCCATCTCCTGCTTTTCTTCAACCGTTCCGGCAATATCATCGACAATCGCCTCGCTATAGCCCTGCATCATCGAAATCGGCGTGCGAAGCTCGTGCGATACATTGGCAATAAAGTCTTTTCTGAGTTTATTCAGCTTGCGCTCCTCGGTCATATCGCGAATAACAGCGACAGCGCCGCGAATATACTTGTTATTATACAAAGGGCTGACGATGATCACCCAAAAACGGCCTTGAAAGGAGATTTCTCCGACTTGCTCATTTTCGGTATCAACTGCAAGCTGGAATAGTTCCATCACCTCGGAAGGAACTGCTTCCTGGTCATTTGCTTCATGCTGTTCATAATACCAATTTTGGAGAAACCGTTCGGCCGGAGGATTGGTGATTAAAATGGTCCCATCACGGTTAAACGTAATAACGCCGTCGGCCATTCCGCTTAAAATGCTTGAAAGTTGCTCTTTCTCCTGGCTCAATGCGTTCATATTGAATTTCAACTGGCGGCCCATCTGGTTAAAAGCAGTCGCCAATTCGCCTATTTCGTCATTCGTTAAAATAGGCACCTTCGTGTCAAATTTTCCTCTCGCCACCTCAAAAGCAGCTTCGCGCATTTTCCGTAATGGAGCTGTAATTCTCGTTGATAAGAAAAAAGCAAAAATCGTTGTTAACACGATGGCAACCCCTGCCGCAAGCCAAATAAATTTGGTCGTCGAGCGGGTCGTTTCCTCCATCACTTCAAGCGATTGATAAATAAAAACAGCACCTGTTTCATTCAAAGGAACACCAACAATTAATATTTGCGAGTCGCGGTTCATATTCGGGTTTTCTTCATCGACTGGCGAGATTTTTTTTACTGTATCCCGGTCGGTGAAAACCTTGGACAAATCTGGATCATTCATTAAAAAATCAAGCGGCAAATCGTCGGCTCGCTGTGAATTCGGAGAAAGGTGATATTGGTTCTGGTTTTCAAAGATTACACCCTTCGTCACACCATCGAGCATTTCCCATGAAATGTCCAGACTCAAATCATTTTGCTCATGTTCCTCGATAATCCTGGCGATTTTACTTGCCGTGTTTGTTAATCCCTTTTCCGTTTCGTTTATATGGTAGTTTTCAAAAAACTCCATCATCATGATCGTCAGAATAAACAGCACAAACGAAACAAGGAGAAGAATCGTAATCCAAAGCTTACCTACTACACTTCGCCAAAACATCATTCATTGCCAACTTCAAATTTATAGCCGACTCCCCATACAGTTACGATCATTTTCGCTGCCTGTTCCGAAACTTTATTCAGTTTCTCCCTGAGCCGCTTTACATGGGTATCGACGGTTCTTAAATCACCAAAAAATTCGTAGTGCCAGACTTCCTTAAGCAGTTGTTCCCTGTCAAACACCTTATCGGGTGTACGGGCCAGAAAATAAAGCAATTCATATTCTTTCGGCGTCAAGCTCACTTCTTCGCCATCGGCCATGACCCGGTGTGCATCATTATCAATGGTTAAATGCGGGAAAACAATCACATCTTTTGCAGTTGTCTCGGTTTGCAAATAAGTCGTTTTCGATGAGCGCCTTAGCAGCGCTTTCACGCGAAGGACAACTTCCCTCGGGCTGAAAGGCTTTACAATATAATCGTCTGTGCCGACCTCAAAACCCTGGACCCTGTTTACTTCTTCACCTTTCGCCGTCAACATAATGACCGGCGTTGCTTTTTTCTCACGGAGCTCGCGGCAAACCTCTACTCCATCTTTGCCGGGCATCATCAAGTCGAGCAGAATCACATCATAATCATTCGCCAGAGCCTTGGATAAAGCTTCGTTCCCATCCTCTGCTTCTTCAATTATGTAGCCTTCTCTCTCCAAATACATCTTCAACAATCGGCGAATTCTTTCTTCATCATCTACCACCAACACTTTTACATCGTTTTCCACTGAACATTCCCCCTTGCAGATATTTTACAAAACGGCGGCCTTTAATGCCATATTTTTTCTAACATTGGGTTCTCGCTATATTAGCTATACAAAATGTATTTTTAAAATAAAGCCTTCACTGCTCAGAAAAGTGAAGGCTTTATGAAAATGGACGGCGGTTAAGCGCCGGCATAGGAATGCAGGCCGGCAAGCACAAGATTTACGGCAATCAAGTTAAACATAATAATGATAAACCCGATTACAGCAAGCCATGCCGATTTCTCACCATGCCATCCTTTGGACAAACGGAGATGAAGAAATGCAGCATAAAATAAGAAGGTAATAAGTGCCCAAACTTCTTTCGGATCCCAGCCCCAGAAGCGGGTCCAGGCAATTTGCGCCCAGATCATCGCAAAAACGAGACCGCCGAGGGCGAATACTGGAAAACCAATCAACACTGACCGATAGCTGATTTCATCGACCAGATCGAGTTTAATATTTTTTCCCAATGGCTGCAGTGCTGCAGAAATACGCTTGCGCAGAATCAGGCGCAGTAAACCGTAAAGAATTAAACCGGCACCCATTGACCAGATAACCGTATTCAGTTTTTTCGCATTGATGAGAGCGGGCATTTCAATTAGAGGTTCCATTTTTCCTTCAGTTGTCAGCTCAGCTTTATGTGGTCCGGTAATCGCAGGCAAAGCATAATCCTGGACTGCTTCCGCACCGTTTTTATCAATCCAGTTATAAGACGCCTGGTAGCCACTTAAAGAAAATGCGCTCAAAACGATCACGAAACCTAACGTACTGATTAAGCCGTACATCACGACTTCGAGCCAAAACGTCTTTTTGCTGCTTTTTGTTTGGTCAACAACCTTGACGAGATAAATCAAGCCGGCAGCAAAACTGACAGACAATATCGCTTCCCCGAGGGACACGGTGATGACATGAATGGTCAGCCAGTGACTCTGCAGGGCAGGGATCAATGGTGAAATATCAGTCGGAAACATGCTTGCATAGGCAATGATCAAGACAACAATGGGCAGGGTGAATAACCCGAGCACAGGCGTTTTATACATAAAAAAGAATACAATAAAGGCACCGACAAGAGCCATACCGAAAAAGGCCGTAAATTCGAAGAGGTTGCTGACCGGCGTGTGTCCGGCAGCGATCCATCTGGTAATGAAATAACCGAGCTGAGCCGCAAAGCCGATAATCGTTAAAGTGATTCCGATTTTTCCCCAGCCGTTTACTCCTGTTTTTTTCGAATTCTTCTCCTTGATCGCACCGCCAAAAAAGGCGATGGCAATCAAGTAAAGAACAAAAGCTATATATAACAAGTTCGAGCTTAAAGCTGCCACTGTTTATCCCCCTTAAACTTCTTTTTCATTCTGCAGCTGATCTTCAGGTTCTCGAATACCGGTACCCTTTAAAACTGTTGCAATTTCTTTTTTCAAACCAAACCAGTTCTTGTTCGTATGGGCGGCAACCCAAACCTGCCCGTCCATTTGGCGAAGCCAAATCCTGCGATGGTTCCAGTATGCCCCCTGAACGACCCCAATCATAAAAATCGCGCCGCCAAGGCTGATCATCCAGAGCGTCAAATCCTTGCGAACCGTTAAAGCGGAAACATGTTTCGTTTCGACACCGTTAAAGGTCATTTTATATTGATTGTCATTTGACGGCTCAATCGTTTTGCGGATCGCTACAAAACTGATTTCCCCTTCCGGCGTCTCAGGTGTGATCATTTTAAAGACAAAGGCCGGATTGTTCGGTACTTTCGATTTTGTAACCGGCTCCCCATCGGCAATTTCATAATCCGGGTAATACTGGACGATTTCAACTGAGTAGCCGTTGCCCAAATCGTAGACATTTTGCGGATCATATAAATCGACCGTCAAATTCCCGAATGCTTCTTTCGTTTCCTTTTTTTCAAGGATAAATGACATTTTTTGCAGCTCATTCAGCTTATACTCTACTTGATACAAAGCAAAGTTTTCAAATTTCAGAGGGTCATTGACACGAATTTCGTAGTCTTTTACTTTTTTAAGCTCAGGTTCTTCACCGGCAACGGTGTCGCCTTGTTTTTTATAAAGAGTCACGTTTGTTTGAAAGTTTTTCGCAACCATCCCGGAGCGCTCAATCGCGTCCTTAAATACTTCTTTATCTTTTTCTTTATCATAGACTTCTAGAATAAATTGTTCATTGGCCAAATAATATTGCCCGTCCGTTTCCGGGATTACCTTTGTCTCTCCCTCGCGGACCCAAAGGATTTCATCGACGTACATGCCAGGCACGAATCTGAGCATCGCTCCAATCAAGAAAATGATCAATCCGACATGGTTCACATATGGGCCCCACCTGGAAAAACGGCCCTTTTCAGCAAGGATATCGCCGTTCTCTTCACGAAGCTTGTACCTTTTCGCTTTAAGATTTTGTTTAACTTGTTCAAAATCTTTTTCGCCGATCCCGGCGCTGTCGGTCATTCCAAAAATGCGTTGCCTCTTCAGGTAGCTTTCGTGCCTTGAAACCCGCTGCTTCTTTAAAGCCCGGTATAAAGGGATCACCCGGTCAAGGCTGCAAATCACAAGCGACACACCAATCGATGCGATTAAAATTAAATACCACCATGAACTGTAGAGATTATGAAATCCAAGCTGATAATAGAGATTTCCCATCCAGCCATATTGGTCCTCATAATATTCAGACGCCGGCATGACCGGCGGGATATACATCTCCTGCGGAAAAATCGTCCCGATCGCAGAGGCCGATAAAGTAATCACGATCAGCCATACGCCCACTTTAACGGACGAAAAAAAGTTCCAAATTTTATCTATTATCGTTTTATTGTATGTTTGTGAACGCCTGGCGCTGCCTTCGTAGCGCATATCAAGCAGCGCAGTGCCATTCTCCTGCTCCCCGAGCACCTTGCCGCATGATTCGCATAGAACCGTTCCGTGCGGATTTACGTGCCCGCAATCACATTTTACTTCATTCATATGAGAAAACTCCCTGTAACCTTAAGGTTTGATCTGCTCCATATATTTTTTAACCATGCTTTCAGTCAGCTCTCCGGTATGATATTTAACCACGGTGCCTTCTGCATTGATCAAAAACGTCGCAGGAAGAGGGTTGATTCCGTATGCTGATTGGACCTGGCCGTCCTCATCGATTACATTCGGAAAATCAAGCTTATATTTTTCTACAAATTTATTTACGGCCAGCTTTGATTCTCCAACATTTACGGCGAGCACCTGAACCCCTTCGTCTTTAAACTGGTTGTACTGGTTGTTTATATAGGGCATTTCTTTTTCACATGGTTTACACCAGGTTCCATAAAAGTTCAGGAATACTCCCTGGCCTTCGTATTCTGAAAGGCGGTGTTTTTGCCCGTTCATATCTGTTAAGACAAAATCAGGCGCCTTTTCTCCTACTGCTACTTTCTGGATATCACCTTTTGTGAAGTTGGCGTATAAAGTATAGGCGACCGCTGTCCCTAACAAAAGCAATATGACAGTTCTGATCATTAGGCGGTTTTTCTTCATATTCGCCCCTCCCAGCCTTTTTTTGCAAAACAATTTGCTTTTTATTATATCATTTTTCAACATCTCGATATTGTTTATAAGAAGATCGATGTGTGAACGTTATATGAACTTTTTCATTTTTTGTTTTGTGCCAGCACTCTGAGCTGTTTTACTTCATGTGCCGTCAGTTCTCTTATCTCACCGGCCTTAAGCCCTTGCAACGTTAAAAACCCGTATCGCTCACGCTTAAGCTTCATGACTGGATGCCCGATGGCCTCAAACATTCTGCGCACCTGGCGATTCCGGCCTTCGTGAATGGCAATTTCGATGATCGCTGAATTTTTCCGTTTATCGACAGACAGCAACTTCACCCTGGCAGGTGCTGTTTTGCCATCTTCGAGCTGGATCCCTCTTTCCAGGCTTCTCAGCTGTTCGTTTGCCGGTATCCCTTTTGTTTTCGCCACATAGACTTTTTCTATTTCATTGCTTGGATGCATGAGCAGGTTCGCAAATTCCCCGTCATTGGTCAGCAAAAGCAGACCTGAAGTATCATAGTCAAGCCTGCCGATCGGGTAAATTCTTTGTTCAATCCCTGAAAAATAATCAGTGATAACTTTTCTGTTTTTATCATCGCTTACGCTGGAAATGACCCCGCGCGGCTTATAAAAAAGGAAATATACAGGTTCCTCGCGTTCAACCGGTATCCCATTAACTTCAACTTTATCATTGGGAGAAACTTTTACTCCTAATTCTTTGACGATTTTACCGTTTACTTTCACTTTGCCTTCGAGAATCAGTTCCTCCGCTTTGCGCCGCGATGCAAATCCTGCATGGGCAATAACCTTTTGGAGTCTTTCCATCTATGTCACCTCATCATTGATTGAATCGTTCTGCTCCAACTCTCCATTCGGGGTATGATCCAGAAACCGACTTCACTTAATGAATTATGACATAAATCGTCCATTTTTCAAAGCAACGCCACCCTGTTTCTTTTATGTGGCATATTGACTAAAAGTTACAAGAGGACAAAAAAACCCGCCGTATGGCGAGTGTCAAATCGTATTGATTATAGTTGATCTCCAATTCATCAGCCGGCTCCAAACAGGATGATTACTACGGCAATTGCCGCGATGATTCCGATTAAGTCGGCAAGCAGCCCCACTTTTACCGCGTCGCCCATCTTTTTAATCCCGACGGCACCAAAATAAACCGTCAAAACATAGAAGGTTGTATCGGTGCTGCCCTGCAGGGTCGCAGCAAGCCGGCCGATAAACGAATCGGGGCCGTATACCGCAATTAAATCACTCGTCATTCCGAGTGCAGCCGTTCCTGAAATCGGCCGGATGATCGCCAGGGGCACAATCTCAGCCGGAACGCCGATCAAGGTTAATGCCGGCCGGATGATGTTCATGAAATAGTCGAGTGCACCCGAAGCACGAAACACGGAAATCGCCACGAGCATCCCGACGAGAAATGGAATGATCGACACGGCAATCTTTATGCCCTCCTTGCCTCCTTCTACGAAACTTTCATATGTCTCGACTCTCTTAAATGTTCCGTACAATAAAATAAAGCCAATTAAAAACGGAATAAACCAGAGGGAAGCGACTGAAATGATTTCCATATGCATTCATCCTTTACGGCTTCTTCGGTAATAAAAGTAGCGGTCGATTAAGATTGCACCTATGGCTGAACATATGCTGGCGAGCAGAGTCGGGGCGACAATGTCCGTCGGTGAAGCAGAATCATAGTTCATTCTGATCGCAATCACCGTGGTCGGGATCAACGTAATACTCGAAGTATTAATCGCAAGAAACGTAATCATCGACCGGCTTGCGGAATTTTTCCCGCCATTTAATTCTTTCAGCTGCTCCATCGCTTTTATTCCGAGAGGGGTAGCGGCATTTCCAAGTCCAAACATATTGGCCATCATATTTGATAATATATAACCCAACGCTGGATGATCGGCTGGAACTTCGGGAAACAGCTTTTTAACAACCGGCCGGAACAAAAGGGATAACTTTGTTAGCAGTCCGGCGTCCTCGGCAATTTTCATCATTCCCAGCCAGAAGACAAGAATGCTGATCAGGCCGATACAGAGCGTGACCGCTTCCTTTGCTCCAGTGAAAATCGCTTCATTGACCTCGTTCATCGTTCCATTTACCATCGCAAAAACAATTCCGACAATTGTCATAAATACCCAAATATAGTTAACCATTCTGTCTCAGCCCTGTTATCGCCGCAAATATATTTTTAAATAACTGAAAGAATCGTTTTTTCTTTTTCGTATCCTTTTCATAAAAAACAGGCTCGCTGCTGATGATTTTTCCATCTAGATAAATGACCGCTTTACCGACAATATCCGGTGCTTCTTGTTCATCCCATTGCGGCTTTGCCATTTTATATTTTATCTGGAAGAGCTTTTTTTCCTCCTCTTTCACAGGATATTTAAAAGCGTGGTCGAGATAGGTTTTTCCTTTATAAAAAGGCTCCTTTATTTCTTCTATATATCCTTCCGGTAAAACTTCAACGAGCGTATAGTCCTTAAACGCCGTTTCAAACAATTGGATATGGTCGTTCCAGTCATCCGGAGCATTTAAGGTAACAGCGATTAAATTCATTCCATCCTTTTCCGCTGTTGAGACAAGCGTTCGTTTAGCCCGCTTCGTGTAGCCTGTTTTGCCGCCGGTGCTGTATTCATATAATTGTGTCAGCATCCGGTTTTTATTTCGCCACACCCTGTCCCAGCGCTCGTTCGGATTGGGTGCCCTGTGGACTTTGGTGGCGGAAATTTCTTTGTATGTATCATTCATCATTGCATACCGGGTCAGCAAAGCCATATCGTATGCAGTAGAATAGTGTTTTTCATGATCATCGAGTCCGTGCGGGTTTTCAAAATGTGTGTTGGTCATGCCGATCTCTTTGGCTTTTTCATTCATAAGAAATACGAACCCGTCAAGGCTCCCGCCCACATGCTCGGCAATCGCCACGGCAGCATCGTTCCCTGACCTTAACATTAAACCATACACTAAATCTTCAAGTTTGATCTTTTCACCGGGCTGTAAATAAATCTTGGAGCCTTCTGTGTGGACAGCTTTCCCGGAGACTTTCACTTTTTCATCCATCTTCCCTGATTCTATCGCGAGGACCGCCGTCATAATCTTTGTGATACTGGCGATTCTCCGAACGGTATGGGCATCCTTTTCATAAAGAACCCGCCCTGATTCCTGCTCGATTAAAATAGCGCTTCTTGCGCTAATAGAAACAGAAGCTTCAAGCTTCTGGGGTACGCTGAAAATCAATATCGGGATGATGATAGAAATGATCGTCAGTTTCCATTTCCTGTGCATTTTCGCGACCTCTTCTCCTTTGCTGATTTGTACAAGTTTATGCAGGACAAGGTCTGTTATGACTAGAAATGGGCAACTGAAACGAATTAGAACGGGCTGTGTTGCAAAAAACAAAAAAAAACGAAAAACAATGAGTGTTTTTCGCAAGTCTTAATATGGCCGCCATTTTAGCTGGCTCGCTTTTTCAAATCGATCCTCCGCGTTCCGCCAGTTGACAATTTTCCACCAGTTGTCAACATATTCAGCGCGGTTGTTTTGATACTGTAAATAGTAGGCGTGCTCCCACACATCGAGAACAAGAATCGGAATCGTGTCCCATTGGGTTAAAAGCATATGCAGCTCTGACTGCAGTATTTCAAGATGCCTTGACCGGGGCGACCAGACAAGCAGCGCCCAGCCTACACCTTCCACCTGCTTGGCCGCTTCAGTAAAGTGTTTCTGAAAGGCTTCAAAGCTGCCAAAATACTTTTCTATTTCTTTTAGCAGTTTGCCTCTGGGGCTTCCTCCCCCGGCCGGGCTCATATTATTCCAAAAAATTGTATGAAGATAATGGCCCGAACCATTAAAGGCCAGTTCCCTTGACCAGTGTTTGACGAGAGAAAAGTCACCTGACTCCCTCGCTTTTTTAAGCATGATTTCCGCTTTATTCAACCCTTCAACATAGGAGCGATGGTGCTTATCATGGTGAAGCCGCATAATTTCTTCAGAAATGACCGGTTCAAGTGCATCGTAACGATAAGGGAGCGGCGGTAATGTATGCTTCCCCGCTTCTACGGCTGCGCCGGTCATCCATATCGTTCCAAGCTGCTGCCGCTCTGCAAAATAGGCTTCCATTTCCCGATGTAACAATTCGGTCTCTGTTTGCAGGTTGGCCAATTCATCCGTGGAGAGAGATTTTGCCGCCCCTTCAACAATTTTTGTGAACCGGTCGAGCTTGCTCCATATTTCTTCATGCTCCCCGACATTTTGAGATTTCAGGAAATCCTTTAGATCTTCATTCCAAACAGATACATTTTTGACATATTCCTCAAAGCGATTCATACGCTTCCCCGCTTTCTCTGTATATTCCTTCTTATCGTATGAGCCCATTTATAGAAAGTTTCACTTTTTTTAACACTTACGGTCATTGTGATTTGATTTATAGAAGGATTTTTTGTAAAAAAAAAGAATGCCGCAATCAATCGGCATTCGATTATTAGTTTGACTGGATCATTTTAGTACGGTAGTCTGTTTCGTAATATTCAAGTTCTTCCCGGATCTTTTGAAAGTCCGCTTCGACACTCTTTAATAACTGGTGAATGCTTTCTGGAACATCCAGGCGAAATTTAATTGAGTTCTTCCCGGTATAGGCGGAGCGGCTATCTTCAAACCAGGCATCATTTTTCGGTGAAAAGAATTCTTCGATACATTGATGGTAAATGCGGTACAATACTTTTTCAGCGCCACCTTTTGAAAATGGTTCGCTTTTTAAAATAACCGAACAAGCATCGAGGCCTTCCTCGCAATAGACGAGCAATTTCCTCATGTTTGAAAGAATCGATTTATAATACATGCTGTCGCCTGCTAATTCCTGCTCAAGCCCGGTAAGCGTCGTTTCGTTTAAAAATCCTTCAAGAGTGGAGACCGTTTTTTCCAAAAAATTCTTTACTTCTTCTACCTGCAGCTTCACGATCGTATTTCCCAAATCAAACACCTCCGATATTATTTGTGGTTGCCTGCGGCTGAACGATGAACTCGAGCGGTGAGCGAAGCTCGTATCCTTGCTTTCGGCCAATCGCCGCAAAGATCTCTGGCAGCTTTTTGTAATCAAGATCTTGAAAATACGCTGAAAACTCATTGTTATTATTTATGTATATTCTTTTGCGATGGCGAAAACCTGGATTTTTTAGCAAACAGGCAAGCGCAACGATATCCCGGAAATAGACGGGTCTGGAATCCGCATGAAATATAGGGTCCTGTTTGAAAGGAGTAAATTCTTCCATCGATTCTTCAAAAAAACGAACATACAAGACGTGTAAAGTTTTTTCGGTGCCGCCGTCAACGAAAGTGATTTCGCTTCTATTAAAATAGTCTTCAAAAGAATTGGATTTTTCTTTTTCCAGCTCATACCCTTTGCACTGCTTGATCAGCAAAATAACCCCTCCCATTATTGCGGCTGCCCCAAACTGGTGGAGCTTTCAGAAAGTTAAATTTATTTTACCATAGAATGATTGACCTTGTCAGGAATCGATCTTCTCCTGGAATTTTTCAAAAAACAGATCCGCTTCGTCCTGAATAAATTCATCATCGGTACTATCCGGCAAAGGAGGCAGCTCCTCAATGCTTTTCAATCCGAAATAATCGAGAAATTCCTTTGTCGTACCATATAAATACGCCCGTCCTGTTCCTTCCGCCCGGCCAACTTCCTTAATAAGGGCTTTAGCCGATAAAGTGTGAAGCGGCCGCTCCGTTTTGACGCCGCGGATTTCTTCAATTTCAGCGCGGGTGATTGGCTGTTTATAAGCGATAATCGCCAGCGTTTCTAGCGCCGCCTGGGAAAGATATGCGGCCCCGGGCGATTCGACAAGCTTTATTAAATAAGGGGCATTTTCTTTTTTGGTGACAAGCTGGTAAGTTCCGGCAAGCTGTGCAATCATGATTCCCCGCCCCGCGTCTTGTTCATATTCCTGCATTAAGTCTTCAATGGCCGCTTGGGCGGTATGCTCATCGGTATCCAAAGACTTAACGATTTGCTCGAACGTAAGCCCTTCATCCCCTGCTGCGAACAAAAGGCTTTCGACAATTCCTTTCCAGTTAACGATTTCCAACAGATTGTGCTCCTTCCACTGCTGATAAATATATTTCTGCGAAATTGTGTTCTTGTTCAACACTGATTTCCTTTCGCTTCATTAGTTCAAGGATCGCTAAAAATGTAACGACAATATGCTCCCGGACAGGGACGGAAAAGAGCTCTGTAAAGCTTTTGCGGCCCTTGAAGTTTTTCAGTTCTTCGACGATTTCATCCATCCGCTTCTCAATGGAAATTTCCTGCCGCGAGATTTTTGTCGCCAGCGGTTTTTGCAGCTTTTTTCTTCTTAACAGTTTTTGAAAAGCGCCCAGCATATCGTACAGAGATACATTCAGTTCAGCCGTTTTCGATCTCGTCTCGTCTGCATAGCCGGAAAGGTCACTCGGTGCCTTTGTATACATGAGGCCACGTTCCTGTTCCATAAACTTGAGATCATGGGCAGCTTCTTTGTATTTTCGGTATTCAATCAGCCGTTCAACAAGTTCATCTCTTGGATCTTCTTCAAACTCGACGCCAAATTCATCTTCGTCCAATTCTTCCTCATGCTTGGGAAGAAGCATCTTGCTTTTGATTGCCAGCAGCGTTGCCGCCATGACGAGATATTCACTGGCCACATCGAGCTGGAGTTCTTTCATCGCATGTATATATAGTAAATATTGCTCCGTTATTTGTGAGACCGGAATGTCATATATGTCTATTTCAAGCCGATTAATGAGATGAAGCAGCAAATCGAGCGGCCCTTCAAATGCACCAATCTTCACGTTATATTGCATAATTCCCACCAATATTTCTTAAAATATTCTTCATTTGTTTTATTACTAGTATAGAGGATTCACAATGGTTGTCCAATAGAAATTTAAACATCGCCAACCTTCACCAGCAAAATATTGCATTCGCCCAAACCAAATGACCCAGACTCACATATGCTGTGATTGTTAACAGAAAAGCATTTTATAGGAGGAATGTAACTATGTCCGATGGAAAAGGCTATGGATATGGAGCAGGCTTTGCGCTGATTGTTGTTTTGTTTATTTTACTCATCATCGTAGGCGCTTCCTGGCTTTGTTAAAAACAGTAGAGCTGGCTTAAGGGCTTGATATTGGACTTAAACGTGCGATTCGCGATTAAACGAATCGTTTGGCGTGTTTGCCGGGCATTGTCAGCTGAAGAGGGGGCAGCTCTCATTTCAGCTGGCATTTTTCCGTTTTAAAGTTTCTTCGGATGAAGAAAGCAGGATTCTTTTATGGTAAAATGTCTTTACATAATTGCGGGAGTGAACCTATGTATCCAAAAGCGTATATTTCATATCTGGCCCATTTTCATGGCGACCGGGACTATTTTGAATGCCATGAAATTTTAGAGGAATATTGGAAAAGCATTAATGGCGAAAAAGATTCAGTATGGGTCGGCCTCATCTTAACAGCTGTATCTGCTTATCATCACCGGCGCGGAAATTTTTCGGGTGCGCACAAAACGTTGAAAAAAGCGATCTCAATCTTTGAACCAAAACGGGATCAGCTTGCTAAGCTCGGCTTGGATGATGAGCTTTTGCTTGAAAACCTGAATGATGTATTGACGGCTATCGAAGATCAAGAGCCTTATGCAAGCTTTACATTACCGATCTCTGACAAAGCGCTTATTGCCTCTTGTATTCAGGAATGCGAGTTTAAGGGGATGAATTGGAGAAGTCCGAGTGATTTGCACGATGAAAATCTGCTGCACCGCCATTTTTTACGTGATCGTACAGATGTTATCGAAGAACGGGATCGGGCAAAAAGGGAAAAAAATAGAGGCTGACCCCGCTAAAGCTGGATCAGCCTTCCTGATAGTTTATAAAGGGGCCTCTTCGGTGTTGTCATCATCCAAATCACATTTATTGATAAACCCGGCAGTATATTCATTCGCGATAAATTGGTGTTCTGGATATAATTCCTTGAGCGATTTAACCATTGCTTTGCCGATCCCCTGCTGCCTGTGGGAAGGATTGACTGAAATATGCTGGATCTCGGCAGATTGATCCGTAAATTTTACCCCAACCAAGCCGATAATGTCCTCTTCTTCTCTCCATAAGAACAATTTCTGGTCTTCTTCGGATTCATATTGCTTAATCGTTTGCTGAAGTTTTTTCAAATCCTTTTCAGTCGGCATAAATGATAAAAGGCCCATTGCGATTTTTTCAAATGATTTCTTATACCTGATTAACATTTTTATCCCTCTTTAGTGAATTAGAAGCGTTTTTGTATATTCTGCTTAGCAACCTATTTTTCCCTATTCACGCAAACTTTAAACTTTTTTTATTATATGTATCAAAAATATGCCTGTTCGTGCAATCGTCCTAATCATACAAAATATGGCCTTATTTCTCAACAGGAATTATTGAGAAGGTGCAAACGCCAGCCAATAATAAACACCCCATCCCAACGATAGAACGAGAATCAGGATAAACAAAATCCAATTGTTTTTTTTCATAACACATCCGTAACCTCCCGGACCCAAAAGTAATCATTACGGTGTTTTCTGACTAACAACCTTGCTGGATGGCCAACGTTTCATTCGATGCACTTTATTCTACACCAAACCTTCAATTTTAGCCAATTTCTCTCAGAAAGGACGCTGCTGATTTTATTTAGAGGAGCAGAAAAATAAAAAACTAAGCTGCAAAGCGGACAGCTTAGTTTTTCACTTTTTCCTTTAAAGGAAAGTCAAAGCGGATTAAATCCGCAAACGTTTCCCGCTTTATAACGACTCTCGCTTCGCCATTTTCGACAAAGACTACAGGAGGCCTCGGGATGCGGTTGTAATTATTGGCCATCGAGTAGCCATATGCTCCGGTACAAAAAACAGCGAGAACATCACTAGTCTCAGCCTTGGGCAATGGAAGATCCCAAATAAGCATATCTCCAGATTCGCAGCATTTTCCTGCAATCGAGACAGTTTCCTCCGCTTTTGCCAGTGGACGGCTTGCGAGGACCGCCTCATATTTTGCTTGATAGAGGGCAGGCCTGATATTGTCGCTCATGCCACCATCAACCGCAAGATATTGACGCACATTCGGAACTTCCTTGCGGGAGCCGACTTTATATAAAGTTGTTCCCGCATCACCAACGAGGGAACGGCCTGGTTCAATCCAGATTTCCGGCATCTGCATTGAAAAGCGCGCGGCCTGGGCCTTCACTTCTTCAATAATTTCCTCAACATATTGGAAAGCCGGAATCGGATCGTCTTCGCTTGTGTAGCGGATCCCAAAACCGCCGCCCAGGTTGAGAACCTGAGGTTCGTACGAAAAATTGTTTTTCCATTCATTTAGCTTCTCAAAAATCTTTCTCGCAGCTAACACAAATCCCGTTGTATCAAAGATTTGTGAACCAATATGACAGTGAATCCCGAGCAGGTGGAGATCGCGTGAACCGAGAGCGGTCGTGAGCGCTGTTTCCGCCTGTCCGTTTTGCAGATCAAAGCCGAACTTCGAGTCTTCCTGGCCTGTTAAGATGTAATCATGCGTATGGGCTTCAATTCCAGGCGTCACCCTGAGGAGAATATTCGCCTGCATTTTTTTTTCTGCACAAATGGCGGAAAGAAGCTCAAGCTCATAAAAATTATCCACCACAATACAGCC
The DNA here is from genome assembly GCF_002860165.1 of Bacillus sp. V3-13. Taxonomy (GTDB): domain Bacteria; phylum Bacillota; class Bacilli; order Bacillales; family Cytobacillaceae; genus Bacillus_BJ. The sequence goes on from NZ_PGUZ01000042.1 coordinate 25,698, forward strand.
GATTTGGTGCTCCATTGCCATTTCCAATTCTTCTCTGCTTTTATTGTTGCCGTGAAAATGGATCTTTTCGACGGGAAATTGAGCAGCAAGTGCCGTATAAAGCTCCCCGCCGGACACCACATCAAGGGAAAGACCTTCCTCTTTTGCGAGCTGGCACATCGCGATTGAAGAAAAAGCCTTGCTGGCGTATGCGACTTGTGCCGTTACGCCCAATTTTTCAAACGTATTTTTAAAGCTTCTTGCCCGTTCGCGGATAAGAGCAACATCATATACATATAAAGGCGTGCCAAACTTTTCAGCTAAATCTATCGTATCAAGGCCGCCAATTTCCAGGTGGCCTTTATCATTTACTTTTGTTGTCCCATGAAAGTACATGCTTCTCCCTCATTCCCTTGTGAAAACAGTCCTTTTAGTATCCTCACTAAAGCTTATGCCTTTTTTAATTACAAATTACTGTACCATAACCAATGCGAATCCGCAATTGGATAGTCACCTTTCTATATGTTATGACAGGTTTGCTTTTATGAATTGGACGGCTGCTTATAACGGTTTTTTGTATGGACGATGCTGGGCCGGATTTTCGAGCCTGGAACGGACTGGCGTATCAAAATCTGGATAAAGGCCCTCGGGTTGAAAGGAAGAAACGGCCATAGATACGGTGTATTTAATGAACGAATCGCGGCTAGAAGTAAAATATACAGCGTGATACCAACCACCAGTCCCGGCACGTTAAAAATGGCGACAGCAAGCAATAACAGCAGCCTGGCAATTTTATTGGCAATGCTGAGTTCATAGCTGGGGGTCGAATATGTACCGATAGCTGCGACTGCAATATATAAAATAACTTCGGGAACAAACAACCCGACATCGATCGCGATTTGCCCGATCAAAACAGCTGCGATTAACCCCATTGATGTTGACAGGGGTGTCGGTGTATGAATAGAGGCTATCCGCAAAAATTCAATGCCAATATCGGCAATAAATAATTGGACAATGATGGGGACACTCGTTTTTTCGTTAGGACCGATAAAAGAGAGCTGATCCGGCAACAGGGATGGGTCCTGTACAAATAAATACCAGAGCGGCAACAGAAACAGGGAAGCCAGCAATCCGAGAAAACGGACCCACCTGACAAATGTGCCGACTGTTGGCGATTGCCTGTACTCTTCTGCATGCTGCAAGTGATGGAAATACGTTGTCGGGGTAATGATTACACTCGGGGAAGTGTCAACATAAACAAGGACATGCCCTTCTAAAAGATGAACCGCTGCAACGTCTGGACGCTCCGTATATCTCACAAGAGGATACGGATTATACCCTTGCTTCAACAAATATTCTTCGACCGTTTTATCCGCCATGGGTAATCCGTCGATTTCAATTCCTTTAATTTCCTTCTTAATAACATCAACGAGATCCTGATTGGCCACATCACTAATATAAACGACAGCGATATCCGTTTTTGAGCGTTCACCCGCTTTAATCATTTCAAACCGCAACCGCTCGTCGCGGACTCTTCTTCTCGTTAAAGCTGTATTCACAACAATATTCTCGACAAACCCGTCACGGGAACCGCGAATAACCTTTTCCACATCAGGCTCTTCGGGCTGGCGGCCCGGATAATTACGAACATCAATGGCAATTCCCGAGCTTTCCCCTTGCACGACGGCGACCATTAAGCCGGAAAGGACCTGGTCAACCAATTCATCCAGGTTTTCGATTACCTTCACCTGGTGATGATCAATCCGATTTTCAATAATTTTGAACAAGTTCGTCGACAGCTTTTCAACATCATTAATTCCAATCAGTCGCCCAACAACCTGAACAACCACCTTCGTCTCGCTGAGACCATTAATATAATAGAGATGGACATCCTTGCGGAGAATCTTTAGTTTTCTGACACCGAGATCAAAGCTGGTCTCAAGGCCGATGCGGTTTTTCAGATATTGTTCAACGTCATCAACCGATTCGGGAATCGGCATATTATTGTCTGTGTTTGCCGTCATAGTAGCCGCTCCTTTCCTCTGCTCTGTTAGTGATCCACAAAGTAAAGCCAGTGGAATAATGATCCGAACACTTTACCGAATACAATCGCCATTAGCAAACTGATGATCCTGTCCTCCATGCCAACCCGTTTTGCCAAAATCGGGAAAACATTCAAAACTTCGGTTAATGCTGCTGCAAGCAACCCGATAAAAACCCCGCCCGAGAGTCCAAGCGGAATTAAAAATAGCGGTGAAACATGAAATACCGGATCCCTGATCGTCGCCAAAGCGCCTGCCACCGCACCAAGAACAACGGCCCATTCGTAAGAGAAGATTTTTTTCATTGTCCTGGAGAGCTGGGTGAGGCGCGGGATGATCCCGAGAACGGTAAGAAAAGCGACAAAGCCTGCCCCAACTGTTAATCCCGCAGCAAAGCCGATAAATAAGACGGCAAGGACATGAATAATCATTCGAGATGCTTGACGCTTTCCTTGTTTTCGTGCATGATGACGTACTGGTCTAAATCCTGCTGGTAATTAAACATTTCAACTTCCAGGGGGCTTGGCTCTTCGTTAATCCTTCTTCGGAAAACATGATTAAAAAACAGGACCATTCCGAGGCCCAATCCGAATGAATAAGGAATTTGAAATAGAAGCGGCTTCGCGACAACTTTCCCGGTGATGATCGTATAAATTCGCTGCTGGACCTCCTGCATGCTGACGTCCTCATGAAAGTTCATGATCGCAAGGGCAGCGCCGAAAAAAAGCAAAAGCCAAATCAGCAAAAAGACGGGAACGGAGACCTCCTTCTTCTTGTCGACCACTTCGATAATCACCTGGGATGGGCCGATCGTCTGCACCTCTACATTTTCAAAAGCTTTCTTAATATAAAGGACCACTTTCATGACATCAATGACGACAAAATTTAGATCTTCTCTGGAAATTTTATAAATTTGCAAATTTTGCAATTGTTTAAGCAGAGAATCGTCTGCGATAATCTGTGCAATATCCTGCAAATAAATCGTATGTTCCGGCTTTACTTGAGCACGATGACGCATGCGAATGTAGATCGTTTTTTCCATCACATTCACTTCCCAACATTGATTTCCTCGTATAAATAGTATGAGTTGCTTTGAAAGGTTTCATGAACCCCAAAAAATGGCGGATGCGGGAATTAAAAGGAATGATATCAGGAGGGGAATTCCTTTCGTGGTTCGTCGAAAGTTTTTTAAAAATGAAAGACCGCATGGATTTATATGTCCATGCGGTCTTTCATTTGCTGGAGAATTTTTTTCTCGAGCCGGGAAACTTGAACCTGCGAGATGCCAAGCCGTGCCGCTACTTCCGATTGCGTCTGGTCCTTATAATAACGCAAATACACAATCAGCTGCTCCCGTTCATCCAGCTCGCTAATCGCTTCTTTTAAGGCAATTTTATCAAACCATTTGCCTTCATCGCCATTGTCAATTTGGTCGAGCAGCGTGATGGGATCGCCATCGTTTTCATAGACGGTTTCATGAATCGAGGAAGGCGTCCGTCCCGCTTCCTGGGCAAGAATAATATCCTCGGCGGGGATCTCAAGATATTCCGATAATTCGGAAACCGTTGGCACCCTGCCAAGATTTTTAGATAATTCATCCTTCGCTTTACGGATGCGGTTTCCCATTTCCTTTAACGACCGGCTCACTTTTACAGTTCCATCATCGCGGATAAACCTCTGGATTTCGCCGATAATCATCGGGACGGCATAGGTCGAAAATTTCACATCATAAGAAAGGTCGAATTTATCGACAGACTTTAATAAACCGATGCAGCCGATCTGAAATAAGTCATCCGGCTCATAGCCCCTGTTTAAGAAGCGCTGGACGACAGACCAAACGAGCCGCATGTTTTTCTGGACGATTGTATCCCGGGATGCCTGATCGCCTTCCTGGCTTTTCTTGATTAATTCCTTGACTTCGTGGTCTTTTAGGTACGGTTGGCTTTTTTCTTTCTTAACCTCCACATCCATAGGCAGTCTCCTTAATTACACAGCATTTTGCTCTTTGATAAATGCTTTCTTAAGCGGATTTCTGTTCCTTTGCCGGGCTGCGACTGAATGTCTACTTCATCCATAAAATTTTCCATGATCGTGAATCCCATTCCGGACCTTTCCAATTCGGGCTTTGTCGTAAATAAAGGCTGGCGGGCTTCTTCAACATCGATAATTCCCTGCCCGTCATCCTTGATTTTCATATCAATAAAGCCATCTTCAATTAAAACGGAAATGTACACTTTTCCGTTTGGATCGTTCTCGTAGCCATGTATAATCGCATTTGTAACAGCCTCGGAAACGACTGTTTTGATTTCGGTCAGTTCGTCCATCGTCGGATCAAGCTGGGCAATAAACGCGGCTACAGTTACCCTTGCAAACGACTCATTCTGGCTTAGGGCACTGAATTGTATATTCATCTCATTTTTCATGGTTAAGCAACCCCCAATCTTTCCAGCGCAAATTGTTCTGACGGCTCCAATCGAATGATTTTAAATAAGCCTGACATATCAAAAAGCCGCTGAACCGCAGGGGAAATTGCACAAACCACCATTTCGCCATCCACTTGTTTAATTTGTTTATACCTGCCTAAAATCACACCCAGCCCTGAACTGTCCATAAACGAAAGCTGCTCGAGATTCAAAATGATATGGCGAATGTCAAACTCGGCAATTGCCTTTGTCGCCTGTGTGCGAAGCTCTTCTGCCGTATGATGGTCGAGCTCTCCGCTCAAGCGCAAACATAGAACGTCACGCTTTACTTCCATGTTAATATTAAGACTCACTATTTCTGGCCTCCTTCTCCGGATATCCTCAGGGAACTGCCGAAAAGCTGTCAATGGCGGCAGTACTGGAATAGCCGATCGGTTTTGACTTGCGTTAGCCAAGGATCGCTCCCTGCTAATGGCAGTATACCTTTATAGTGAGTCAAATTCGCTCCTGTTTGTTCGTTTTCCTTCTTAAAGACAAAACTAGTGAAGATTCGCTAAAAATAATTCGCGTTTCAGTCTTTCGACATTACTTTTCTCCCGCTTTCGTAAACATGCCGAATGCCCGTTTATAAAGAGTCCACCAGCCCGCTTCTTTAACGGACTCTTTTGCAACAAGCGGGCTCTCCACAATCGTGGTTCCATCCTTTACGAGCTTTAAAGTCCCAATTTGATCTCCTTTTGTGATCGGTGCGCGTAAATTGGAGTGAATGGAAATCTGCTTCTTGACATTTTCAATATTTTCCCCTTTTTTTGTCAGCAACGAGATTGGCTCGCTTGTTAGAGCCTCTACTTTTTTCTTTTCGCCTTTGCTGATTTTCGCATGCACAAGCGAATCGTTTCTTTCATACATTGGATGTGTCTCATACTGGCTGAAAGCATAATCAAGCATTTTTGTAACCTGGGCATTGCGCTCTTTCGACGTTGGCGCACCAAAAACAACGGCGATCACCCGCATGCCATTCTTTTCTGCCGTAGCTGTTAGGCAATATTTTGCGTCACGCGTAAATCCTGTTTTCAGCCCATCTACTCCGGGATAAAAACGGACAAGCTTGTTTGTATTGACGAGCCAGAATTTTTTGTCCGTATTTTCACGGAGATAGTCCTCGTAACTACCGGTGTATTTCGTAATCTCCTCGTATTTTAAAAGTTCCTTTGCGATAATTGACATGTCATGAGCTGTACTGTAATGGTCCTCTTCAGGAAGACCTGTCGTGTTTTGAAACTTTGTATTTTTAAGTCCAAGCTCCTTCGCTCTTTTGTTCATCAACTCAACAAATGCTTCCTCCGACCCGGAAATCCGTTCAGCCATGGCAACCGACGCATCGTTGCCGGAACCGATCGCAATTCCTTTCAGCATTTCCTCAGTCGTCATTTCTTCGCCAGCTTCAAGAAAAATTTGTGAACCGCCCATCGATGCAGCGTACTCACTTGTACGGATTTTTTCATCCCACTTCAACTTCCCTTGATCGAGAGCCTCCATAATTAACAGCATCGTCATAATCTTCGTCATGCTTGCCGGCGGGAGTTTTTCATGGCTGTTTTTCTCAAATAAAACGGTTCCTGTATCCCGTTCGATCAATATCGCTGATTTTACATTTTCTACTATTTCAGTCTGTCTTTTCTCTTCAGCATTTACAATCGGTACTGCAAAGCAAGTAAAAAGAAATGTTATAAGCATGATAGAGCCAACACGTTTCATTGCATAGACCTCCATTCTTTATATGTTCCATTTTTTCCAACCCTCGGACTTTTATACAGATATTGCCTTCGTTTTTTCGAGAAAACAATAAATCCCGCCGGATATGCATCGTGGCGGGATTAAGATCTTTCCTATTCTGTTATTTCCTCGTGGATAAGCGTTGGTGGTTCTACTTTTTGTGGGGAAATGCGGATATTTTCATAAAGCTTTTCCTTTACGTCCGCGACATCTTCAAAGTTGCTGTAAAGGGTTACGAGCGACTCGCCTTTTTTGACCGCATCGCCAATTTTTTTTCGAAGCACGAGCCCGACGGACAGATCAATTTCCGATTCCTTGGTTGCCCTTCCTGCACCGAGCAGCATCGCAGCGGTTCCGACTGCATCTGCGACAATTTCAGAAACGTAGCCATCTTCACTTGCTTCTAATTCAAACGTGTATTTTGCCTGCGGCAATTTTGCAGGGTTGTCTACTACCGAAGCATCCCCGCCCTGTGCGCTCAAAAAAACTTTCATCTTCTCTATCGCAGCACCTTCACGGATAATGTTCTCCAGCAGCTCCCTTGCTTCTCTGAGCGAATTTGCTTTCCCGGCAAGGACTACCATATGGCTTCCAAGCGTTAAACAAAGCTCGGTTAAATCTTCAGGTCCCTCTCCGCGCAGCGTATCGATCGCTTCCTTTACTTCGAGGGCATTCCCGATCGCAAAACCGAGCGGCTGGCTCATATCAGAAATAACAGCCATTGTATTTCTGCCGACCTTGTTTCCGATTCCAACCATTGCTTTTGCCAGCTCTCTCGACTCTTCGAGCGTTTTCATAAACGCACCCGCGCCTGTTTTAACATCAAGGACGATCGCGTCTGCGCCCGCGGCTATTTTTTTGCTCATGATTGAGCTTGCAATGAGCGGAATGCTGTTGACCGTTGCGGTCACATCCCTTAATGCATACAGTTTTTTATCGGCTGGTGTTAAATTGCCGCTCTGGCCGATTATCGCAACTTTATTTTTGTTGACCAGCTCGATGAACCCGGCTTTATCAATTTCGACATGGAAACCGGCAACTGCTTCGAGTTTGTCAATTGTACCGCCTGTGTGGCCGAGCCCCCGTCCTGACATTTTTGCAACCGGCACTCCCGCCGCAGCAACAAGGGGACCGAGCACAAGCGTTGTTGTATCGCCTACGCCTCCGGTCGAATGCTTATCGACCTTGATTCCTTCTATCTCTGAAAGGTCGATTTGATCCCCGGACTGGGCCATTGCCATCGTTAAATCGGCGCGTTCTTTTTCAGACATCCCCCTAAAAAAGATTGCCATTGTCAGCGCACTCATTTGGTAATCGGGAATAGCCCCTTCTGTGTAGCCCTTAATGATAAATTGAATTTCTTCCTGCGTGAGCTCGAGTCCGTCGCGTTTTTTTTCAATTAGGTCAACCATTCTCATTTTTCATCACCGCTTTTTAGGATTTTCCGCCAATGCGTTTGACAATCTCTTTTACGTACAAAAGAAAATCGGCTTTCACTTTTTCCGTCGTTTCAATCACTTCGCTGTGCGTCAGCGGCTGATCTAAAATCCCGGCTGCCATGTTGGAGATGCAGGAAATACCGAGGACTTTCATGCCGGCATGGCGGGCGACGATCACTTCAGGAACTGTTGACATTCCGACCGCATCACCGCCAAGCGTTCTGATCATTCGAACTTCGGCCGGGGTTTCGTATGCAGGACCGGTATTTCCAGTGTATATTCCTTCTTTTACATTGATGCCGAGCCTTTCAGCAGTTTCTTTCGCAAGTGCGCGCAGTTCCCGGGAATAGGCTTCGCTCATATCCAGGAATCGCACACCGAGGCGCGAATCGTTCGGGCCGATAAGAGGATTGACACCCATATTGTTAATATGGTCAGTGATGAGCATTAAATCACCCGGTGAAAAGCTTGTGTTTACACCGCCGGCTGCGTTTGTAACAATCAATATTTCAACGCCGAGTTCCTTCATAACGCGAACCGGGAATGTCACTTGTTCCAGGCTGTAGCCTTCGTAATAATGAAATCGGCCTTGCATGGCGACAACTTCGACCCCGTGGATGGTGCCGAACACGAGTTGTCCGGCATGCCCCTCAACTGTAGATACAGGGAAGCCGGGAATTTTTTCGTAAGCAATTTTTGTCGGGTTTTCAATTTCATCACCGAGAACTCCAAGTCCCGACCCGAGTATGAGGCCAACCCGCGGCGCTTTTGGATAAGCATTTTTCAAAAAAGCGGCCGAATTTTCGATTTTGTCGTAGTTCATCTTCATTTCCTCCGATTATTTGATCTCGCTTAAGAAGCTTTTACCGTGCTTCGGCAATGCCACATGAAAATTATCGGCAATCGTTGCCCCGACATCAGCAAACGTCTCGCGGACCGGCAGTTCCTTGCCTGCAGAAAACCGTTTTGAGTACACCAACAACGGCACATATTCACGCGTATGATCGGTGCCCGGATGGACGGGATCGTTTCCGTGATCAGCTGTGATGATCAGCAGGTCGTCCTCTTTCATTTTCGAAAACACTTCGGGGAGGCGGGCATCATAGTCCTCAAGGGCCTGGCCGTAGCCGAGGGGATCGCGGCGATGTCCGTATAAAGCATCAAAATCAACAAGATTTACAAAGCTTAAGCCGGTAAAATCAATATCAAATGTTTGCAGTAGCTTATCCATCCCGTCCATATTCGAAACGGTCCTAAGCGACTTCGTTACCCCTTCCCCATCGTAAATATCGGAAATCTTGCCGATTGCGATCACGTCAAATCCGCCGTCTTTTAAATCGTTCATCACCGTTCTGTCGAATGGCTTTAAGGCGTAATCATGGCGGTTGGCTGTTCGTTTAAAATTGCCGGGCTCTCCAAGGAACGGGCGGGCAATCACACGTCCGACCATGTACCGCTCATCAAGCGTCAGCTCGCGGGCTATCTCGCAGATTCGGTACTGTTCCTCGATCGGGATAATCTCCTCATGCGCTGCGATTTGCAATACGGAGTCTGCAGAAGTATAGACGATCAGCGCTCCCGTTTCCATATGCTCCTCACCAAGCTCGGCAATAATTTCCGTACCGCTTGCCGGCTTGTTTCCGATCACTTTCCGGCCGGTACGCGCTTCCAGCTCGGAAATCAATTCCGGCGGAAAACCCTCCGGGAAAACTTTAAACGGCGTCGCAATATTGAGGCCCATAATTTCCCAGTGTCCTGTCATCGTGTCTTTACCGTTCGATGCCTCCTTCATTTTTGTATAAAAAGCCAATGGTTTTTCCGCTCTGGCAATTCCGTTTATTTCCTTTATATTGCTAAGGCCGAGCCTTCCCATGTGAGGCATGTTAAGTCCGTTCATTTTTTCGGCGATATGCCCGAGCGTATCGGCGCCTTTATCGCCAAATTTTTCGGCATCCGGCGCTTCGCCAATTCCAACTGAATCCATCACGATCAGAAAAATTCTTTTGTATGTAAACTCACTCACTTCTATATTCCTCCTTCAACACTTGTAGACGGTTACATTATTCATTACCCTAACAGCCCCGCTGACCGTATAAGAGATTTGCAGGTTTTTTGCACAGGTCATCTCTGTGCAAAAAAAGCAGTTTCTAAAATATGTTACCCTTTTTGCGAGGGCTTAACCCATTTCTATTGGTTCTATTGGTCGGAAGTCTGACATCTTTATTGTACTAAAAGCACACTGAAAAAGACAGCCAAAAAAACCGCCTTTTTGAGCGGTTTTTTGACATTTCTATGAATCTATCAAGCCCGGGGATGGAATTGGCTGTATACGTCTTTCAGGCGTGTTTTTGTCACATGCGTATATATTTGTGTTGTCGAAATATCCGCGTGGCCAAGCATTTCCTGAACGGCCCGCAAGTCAGCCCCGTTTTCTAATAGATGCGTAGCAAATGAGTGCCTGAGAGTATGCGGCGTCAGTTCTTTTTCAATGCCAGCCTCCTTCGTCAGGCGTTTCAGGATTTTCCAAAAGCCCTGGCGAGTCAGGCGCCGGCCATGGTGGTTTAAAAATAAAGAATCATCTCTATGTTTTTTTGATAGAAACCGGGATCTGCCGTTATTTAAATATTCTTCAAGCGCGGCGGCGGCTGTTCTCCCGAGCGGAATAATCCGTTCCTTGTTTCCCTTGCCGATGCAGCGGACAAATCCCATCGTCAAATGGGCATCGCCCAAATTTAAACCAATCAGCTCGCTGACGCGAATGCCGGTCGCATAAAGCAATTCAAGCATCGCTTTATCACGCAGCCCGTAATGGGTGTCAGTTTTCGGTGCTTCCAAAAGTGTTTCCACTTCTGCAAGGCTGAGAACTTTCGGAAGAGACCTTTCCAATTGCGGTGACTCAATATGTACGGTTGGATCCTGGTCAACTGCCTTTTCACGCAGCAGGAACTGGTGAAAAGCCCGGACTGACGCGATATGCCGGGCCAGCGTTTTTGAAGACTTGCCCTGTTCTTTTAAATGGCCGAGAAAGTGGACGATCTGCAATCGCTGAACGAGATTAAGGTCATTTACTGCTTCAATTTTCCCTAAATATTTCAGGTAGCTTTTCAAATCGCGCTCATAGGAAATAATCGTGTTTTTAGCCAACCCTTTTTCTACAATTAAAAAATGGATAAAATCCTTCAGTCTGTCTTCCATAGGTCACTACTCCCCATTTAAATAAAACAGTTTTAACCGGTCCAGCCACGAGAACCCTTCTTTGCTTTCCGCAGCGGAAACTTTAATTGCAGCTCCTTCCGGTTCATCATACCGATGGTAGTTTTCATATTCTTCATTTAACCATATGATACCATAGTAAAAGAAAATTGTGCATCCCGTGAACAGGATGAATACCTTCAATGTTTGTAACCCGAGCTTAATCCAGGCCCTCATCATTCTTGTCCTCCAAAATACATTTTTACTAAAAGATATGCCATTTTGGACAAGATTTATACCTGAATGACGGAGAAGTTGGCTAAATGACCAATTAAAAAAACCTTTCCCATTTGAGAAAAGGTTCAAAAATCAGTATCTTCTTGTTCGCTCTCTTTTTCTTCTTTATCCTGGCAGCGATAGCAAATGCCATGAAATGTGAGGCGGTGATCTTTAATTTTAAAATTCCAGTCTCTCTCGACGATGGCTTCTACATCTTCAAGGAGATCATCTTGAATTTCATCAACTGCCCCGCATTCGATGCAGACAAGGTGATGATGGAAGTGGGCAGCGCCCTCCTGGCGTAAATCGTAGCGGGATACCCCGTCGCCAAAATTGATTTTATCGACTATTTTCAATTCAGTCAGCAGTTCCAAAGTTCGATATACAGTAGCCAGCCCGATTTCTGGCGATTTTTCTTTAACGAGGAGGTATACATCTTCCGCGCTTAAATGATCCTCTTCATGCTCCAGTAAAACGCGAACAGTCGCTTCCCGTTGAGGTGTTAGTTTATAGCTTGAGGAATGAAGCTGTTTCTTTATCCTCTCGATTCTGTTTTCCATACCGTAGTTCCTCCCTCGCACTGTCAAATCTCATTATAACAGATGAAGGAAAAGATTCAAACTAAAATCATTATTAATAAGATCGAATAATTTTTATCATTTAATAATGATTATAGATTGTACAGTTTGGATGACTGACTTCATGAATACCGGGGATAAAAAGGCCTCGATTGCTGCTGCTGCTCCGACAAATACAATCACCAATATCAATGTCAATAAATAGCGGCCAAGCATCGGCATGATCGGCTGGCTGATCTTTTTCAAGAATTGCCTGCGGATCATTTTTAATGAGAACGCTACGGCTGAAGTGGCCGTCACGATGAATAGCGGTATAATAACTAAATTTTGCGGCAAGATTGAAACAAATGAGAGAAGAAAGCCATCCCATCCCATCTGGTTAACAAGAAAACCGACTGTAAAGCCGACGACCATCCCTTTGATAAACAAAAGAATCAGTATAATTGGAAGCCCGATGATCGAGATGCCGAGAACCCACATCAGCCCGATAAATTTACTGTTATGGAGAAAGCTCTGCATGAACATCTCTTTCTCTTCAGCCACCTTGCCATCAGCAATCTGGCCAAAAAATTGGAATAGATAATAATATAAATCTTCTTTTTGTGTGAAGCTGAGGCTGTTGACGACGACAGCCCCAAAAATAACCCCCATTAAAAACAAGACAATCACAAATAAATAGATTGAGGAGTGCTCACGAAAATGACTGGCTACATTGTTCTGGTACGTTCGGTGCTTCATTGCCCTTCCTCCTAGACTCAGTTAGTAAATTGTATGCTTGTCTCTTTTATCTATGACTTTGTTTTTGGAAAAAGAGTTGAAAATGAGAGTTTACGAGATTTTCGAAATGTATAAAAACGTATATTTTTTCATATCTTTTAATAATAAGAACAAGCATTGTCCGCATGACAACAACGGATAGCCTTAGAATTTTAATAAAAAAAGCTTTTTTCTGAAACATTCAGGATATGGAGGCAGGGAACATGCTTAGCTGTGAGGAAAAATTGTTGTTTGCGCGGGAGTGGTACAGGCTGACCCTTGATTACAAAAGATGTGAGGACGAAAAATTAAAAGAGCAAATCAATAAGGAAATCAACATATTAAATAAACTTTTAGAGAATCCCGAACGTTTTGTAAGCGAACATTAGCTCGAAGACATTCGGGATTTTTTTTTGCTAATTTTTGATAAAAAACTCTTGAATCATTGATGGTAATTTCTTATAATTACAGGAATTAACAATGACAGGGGTAGAGCGCTTGAAGCCAATCTTAATCGACTTTCCTGACCGAATTGAAACAGAGCGCCTGTATCTCAGGCCTTGTCTTCCGGGAGACGGCCGGGCGGTCCATGAATCTATTCAGTCATCAAGAGAGCAGCTCAAAAAATGGCTGCCGTTCGCCGTCAATCCGCAAACAGAAGACGAAACGGAGGAAGAAGTCCGCAGATCCTATGCCAGGTTTATTTTGCGCGAGGATATCCGCCTTCACATTTACAGGCGCGAAGATGACCGTTTTATTGGATCAACCGGTTTGCACCGGATCAACTGGGAAGCCGGAAGATTAGAAATCGGTTATTGGTGCGACAGCCGCCACGCAAAGAATGGATATATGACGGAAGCAGCCAGTGCGTTAGTCGCATTTGCGTTTGACCATTTGCAGGCGAACCGGATTGAAATCTGTTGTGATTCACTTAATATCGACAGTCGAAAAATTCCCGAGCGCCTCGGATTTACTCTCGAAGCCATCTTGGAAAAAGACGAATTGAGTACCGACGGAAAGCAATTAAGAGATACGTGCATTTATGCAAAACTCCGCAAATAAGAACCGGCTTGCTTTATAGTAAGGGGTTCCATTTAGGGAGAGAAAACATTAATAGTAATTCATTTAGCAGACCATTTCGCATAGCGATTTGGTCTGTATTTTTTATTGTTAAATCAAGGTTTATCGACTATTTATTATGGAAATAAGTGATGCCCAATATGCTTTAACGATTCCTCGAACGTTTTACAATTATTGTGAAACAATCAGAGGTCTAGATGGTCAAAAACAAACTTCTGCTCAACGATTAGGTATTACAAAGAAGGAATTTAAAATTGAAGATATTTTATATTTAAGATAATCACTCCAACAAATACAACGTGACTAAAGAGGAGATTTTCCTCCTCTTTAGTGTTTTAATATGTGTTTCCAATGTTCAGGCAATTCAAAGTCCTTTATGTGTTCAAATTTTCTGAGTTTCACATTTCCACTACCACCTATATAAAAAGTTAATCTGTCTAGTCCAACGTCAATATGAGGTCCTACAACAGGACGAACTTTTATTATGACTGTAAATTCAAAACTTCGATACTCCCCTATTCGTTCCGCTTTCTCAATATAGACATCGTATGGGTAAACCATAGGTAGTGATGTTAAAACATTTTTATAGTATTCATTTATGGCTTTATCTATTTCGGGGCTAAGTAATGATATGAAAATATCTTGATACAATTCTTCTCTTGATTTCACTGGAGGAGTATAGTGAGTTTCTGCTTCACATCTGAAACCCAGCCCCGCCGTAAAAGCGATTACTAATACCAATACCGAAAGGAATCTTTTCATCGAAGTACCTCCAAATTGCTTTTTTTTTAGATTCCCCCTAATAACAATTTTGATAATTACCAATCATTCGCAAAAAAACAGCATCTGCTAATTCCGATGCTGTTTGGTAATGTAATTTACAAGCTAATTTGATGCTATTTGGTTGTTTTTTAAAGGAGAAAAACAATTTTCCCTCCCAAAACGGAACCCTTTAGCTTTATAGGAGAGGTTTTTATTCTAACCTTTACGTGCCTTTTTTATTTTTAAAATTAAAAAAGATTGATATATCGCAAATAGGATCGGCAACGTAACAAAGGCGTAAAAAACATATTCACGTGGGACTGTAAAATACACCATTACCATAGCAAGAACAAACACCAAATATCCCCAAAGAAACCCTTTTTTAAAAGTCATCTTCAAGCCTCCTTTGTAAAATGATACCATATAACTTTAAATAATGTAACAGGTCTTTAGTGGTGATATCTTTAGGGCATGCACTCAACGTAGTATAAATACTAACATGCTATTTAAGAATTATAAGAGGATAGACGCAGGGGCTTCTGGTAGCTTTCCAGCCACAAGTTGAAATTTATATATAAATACTAATTAAGATGATAATTACTATATTTCGTACTTATAGATAGTGCCATACTACTTATACGACATAAAAATACAATCTCCAGCCCACTAATGTCATGGCTGGAGATTTTTTGGTCAGCTTATAGATCAGCTTCAGATACTTCTATCGACTGGCCTTTGATTTTTAACATGCTTACCGTTCCCTTTTTCAGAAGCCGTAGGCATGTTTATTACAACTGTAACACCTTCCTTTTCCTTCAAACCTGCTTCCTCAACCCTCTCAGATTTTAAGTTTTGCTTCTCAATATCATCTTTAAATTTCATTCTTAAATTCAAATCTGACTGTTTTTTTCAAAAGTTCATTCTATTGATTTTCATACGTTAAGGAGTGCAGTTCACTGCTTAAGCCGGTTTTTTTACTCCGATACTTTTCCATATTTCCCCCCGCCCCCTGCCTGGAAGCGCAGTTCGCCGTTCCGCGCCTGCAAAATCAGCGCAGCCGTTTTCTCTGGGACCACTTCTTTTAACGCTTCAAACGGGACCTCATGAAGAACGGCCATTTCGGTTCCAAAGTGATCCAGGAGCCTCCTCAATATTTTGGATCCAAGTCCGGGGATAAATTCCAATGGAACTTGATGAATATATGGCGGGCGCTTGTCAGGTCCTGAGGCTGCCGTCGCAAGCTCACCGATCCGGTCTGCAACACCTTTAATAAACTTAGTATGCCCGCAAGTGCGGCATTGCTGATCGTCTTCCTGAAAATGAGCAAAACAGTTTGCGCAAACGGTCTGGTGGTACTTGCCAAGCAGCGGATCCAAGCCATAATTGGCGGCAATTCTCCGCTTTTCTTTTCCTTTTAACGCTTTCTCGAGTTCCCGAAACGATGGTTCCTTCATTTCGATAATTTGATACTCCCGGGCAATTTTTCCGAGTGAATGAGCGTCTGAATTAGTGACAAATGCATAGTTATGCAGCTCGCCAAGCTGGTCGGCCATATGGGAATCTGCGCTTAATCCCAGTTCGACCCCATCGATTAAATCCGGGTCAAATACTTCTGTGAGTGACGTAGCTACTCCTTTTCCGTACAAGCTTTTAAACGGGGTAAAAACATGGGCGGGAATAAACAAACCGCCAAGGCTTTTCACTTGTTTCTGGAGGCTTCTGCCGTCGGCATAGATTCTTTGCGAGCTTAAGTTGATGTTTTTCAAATAGCCCCACAGCCACCCGGAAAACTCCTTGATCGCTTCAAGAGTGGGAAAGAAGCAAAGAACATGGATCGGCCCTTTGCAGTTATGATCATAAATCTCCAATTCGGAACCGGGAATGACCGAAAGGCCCCCGTAGAGGAGACCGCCATCGCGGTGCTCTTCCAGCTGTCCAAGAGCGAGAAGCTCCCCGATTTCCGCGATTACTTCCGGGGAATGGCAATCAATAATGCCGATCATATCAAGCCCTTTTTGATCCCGGGCATGCTCGATGATGTTGCTGAATGTCAATGTTTTGGCTCCAGTAATTTTGACGGCTTTGCCTGATTTTGTTCTGCCGATATGGATGTGCAAATCAGCGTAATATTTGTTCATCTAGATTTCAAAGCCTCTTGAAGCTGCAAATACTGAACAGCATACACCGTTTTTGCATCAAATATTTTCTTGTCGTTTATATATTCGACCGCTTCAGCAAGTGTCAGTTCAACAAGATTGACAAACTCGTCCTCGTCAAGGCCGGCTGGATTTTCTTTGAGCGACAGCCCTCTTGCAATATATAAATGGATAAGCTCATCCGCAAAGCCGGGAGAAGTATAAAATGAAATGAGCCAATCAAGCTCTTTGCATTCATATCCTGTTTCTTCTTCCAATTCCCTGCGGGCCGAGGCTGCCGGATCTTCTCCTCTTTCGAGCTTTCCGGCCGGGATTTCGACGATCGTTCTTTCGAGCGCTTTCCGGTATTGTTCAACCATCACAAGCTTATTTTCATCGGTAAGCGCGATCACCGCGACGGCTCCGGGATGTTTGATAAGTTCGCGTTTCGATGTTTTTCCGTTCGGCAGCTCGACATCGTCGACCTGCAGACTGATTACTTTCCCGGAAAATATGTGTTCAGTTTTCAGCGTTTTTTCTTCAAGACGGGCCAATATAACCACTCCTGTTCTAATCCATTAGCTTTTGCTCATACATTTTAACATACTTTAATTGGAGGAGTAGGGATGAAGGTATATGTACACGAAAAAGGAATTGTCCTTGTCGGAAAAGCGTGGGAAATAAGAAGAAAGCTGCAGGAATACAGGAGGCAATTTGCGTTTCTCGAAGAATGGGTTACAAGCCTTCCGAAAAAAGAAAAATTGTAGACAGTTTGTTTGTGCTTCGTCTGTTTATTTCCTACAATAATATCAAACAAGGACTAATACTTTAAAAATGACAGATTGATGAGGTGAAGCACATTGAAAAAAAGGCAAATCGGCAAATCGGATTTATTCGTGAGCGAAATCGGGCTGGGCTGCATGTCGCTTGGCACCGATGAAACGCGGGCAAGAGATATTATTGAAGCAGCCCTTGAACAAGGCATCAACTATTTTGATACCGCCGATTTATATGATTTTGGTGAGAATGAACAAATTGTCGGCAACTCTTTAAAAAATGTTCGCGAACAAGTGATTATTGCTACAAAAGCAGGCAATCGCTGGAACAAAGCGAAAGACGGGTGGAGCTGGGATCCTTCAAAAGCTTATATAAAAGAAGCGGTTAAGCTCAGTTTGAAACGACTCGGCACGGATTACATTGACTTATACCAGCTGCACGGCGGTACGATGGAGGACCCGATTGATGAAACGATAGAGGCCTTTGAGGAATTAATGCAAGAAGGATATATTCGTTATTACGGGATCTCCTCGATTCGTCCCGCTGTGATTCGCACATATGCAGAGAAATCAAGGATCGTTTCAGTCATGATGCAGCTCAGCATGCTTGATCGCAGGCCGGAAGAAGAAGCACTGCCATTATTGGCGGAACAGCAAATCAGCGTTGTGACACGGGGATCTCTCGCAAAAGGGCTTTTAAGTGACCGGATGCTTGAAAAAGCGTCCGCTTCTGTTAAAAAAGACGGTTATCTGGATTACAGCTATCACGAACTTACACAGGTCTTGCCTGCGCTTAAGGAGAAGCTCGCCAAAAACCGGTCTCTTGCTGAAATAGCTTTTCATTATAATCTCAGCTTTCCAGCGGTTGCTTCGATCGTCGCCGGCGCAAGCTCGGTACAGCAAGTCAGGGAAAATGTCAAAGCGATCAACAGCAGTCCGCTAACAGAGGAAGAAATATCTTTAATCCGGAGCCTTACAAAAGCCACTCAATATTAAGAAAGTCCAGCCTTGAAGGCTGGACATTTTTTCCAGTCGGTGGTATTACCCATTACTGGGAATTTACAAAGTCTTTGCGGCAGTGCGGTCATTTATACTTTTTCCAATCTAAATCGCTCTCCTGCAGGAGCTCTGCAAACGATTTATTTTTCTCTTTTAATCTTCTTTCTTCCCGCTTTCGTTCCGCTTCTTCTTCCTGCTTTCTTATTTCTTCTGATTTTAACTCTTTTTGCTTTTCTTTCAGCTTTTCCATTAAATCTTGATTAAGCATATCCCCCAATGTGACAGCTTTATCTTCTTTTTGTCTTGATGCCTGTTTCACTGATTTCTTTCTCATTCGAATCCCTCGCTTGACAATGTTAGCTGTATTATATCATCTTAAAAGAAAGTTAAATAGAAGTTGGCTTTCTGCAAACGATAGTAAACGCCGGAGCAAGAGCTGCCGGCGTGGCCTATATTAAAATGCTTCCATTTTCACTGTATCATCGATGATTAACTTAGGCTCTGTGCTACTTGTGACATCCTCAATTGTAAACCCTTTTGCAACTTCGATCAGCTTCAAACCGGACGCGGTGACATCGATAACAGCTCTATCGGTAATGATCCGGTCGACGACTCCCTTGCCTGTGAGCGGCAGACTGCACTGCTTCAATATTTTCGCCTCCCCGTTTTTGTTCGCATGGTCCATAATGACGATGATCTTTTGCGCGCCATGGACAAGATCCATTGCTCCGCCCATCCCTTTGATCATTTTTCCGGGAATCATCCAGTTGGCGAGATCACCATTTTCGGATACTTCCATTCCGCCAAGAATCGCAATGTTGATATGGCCGCCGCGGATCATCGCAAAGGATTCGGCACTGTCAAAATAGGCGGCTCCCGGTATCGCCGTTACCGTTTCTTTTCCGGCATTAATTAAGTCGGGGTCCACCTCACTCTCGGCCGGATAAGGGCCGATTCCGAGCAAGCCATTTTCTGATTGAAGGACGACTTGTTTCTGATCAGAAATATAATTCGCCACCAAAGTTGGCATTCCGATTCCAAGGTTGACGTAAAAGCCGTCTTTAATCTCTTTCTCTGCTCTTCTTGCAATCTTTTCGCGAACAGCCGCTTTATCGTTGCTCATGAAACCTCTCCTTTCAGCGGTTTTATTTTTTTACAGTCAGCCTCTCGATTCGCTTTTCCTGCTTCCCTTCAATTAATGTTTGCACGTACACGCTTGGCGTATGAATCGTATTCGGATCGAGTTCACCGATATCAACTAATGATTCAACTTCCGCAATCGTTACTTTGCCTGCCGCCGCAATCATCGGGTTAAAATTCCGGGCGGTTTTTTCGTACACGAGATTTCCCATCCGGTCGCCTTTCGCGGCGCGGACAAGGCTGAAGTCTGCCGTCAATGATTCTTCCAATAAATATTCCTTTCCGTTAAAAACTCTTGTTTCCTTTCCATCCGCAATCGGCGTACCGACCCCGGCTGGCGTGTAAAAAGCGGGGATGCCGGCGCCGCCCGCGCGGATTTTCTCCGCCAGTGTCCCTTGCGGAATCAGCTCGACCTCGATTTCCCCGGACAATACTTGTCTTTCAAACTCTTTATTTTCACCGACATACGATCCTATCATTTTTTTAATCTGTTTATTTTGCAAAAGCAGCCCAAGACCCCAATCATCGACACCGCAATTATTCGAAATAACCGTTAAGTCCTTGACGCCTTTATCAACGAGGGCAAGGATCAGGTTTTCAGGGATTCCGCATAACCCGAAACCGCCTACCATCAATGTTGCTCCATCATAAATATCAGCGACCGCTTCCTCGAAGGATGCAGATATTTTTTTCATCGTTTGCGCTCCTTTCGTTTGAAAACGCCTTATTCACAAGTATCCTATACCAATTCAACTACGGATGCGACACCCTGTCCCCCGCCGATACAAAGGGTGGCCAGACCCATTCTGGCATTGCGGCGTTTCATTTCGTGAATAAGCGTAACAAGGATTCTCGCTCCGCTTGCCCCAATCGGGTGTCCCAGTGCAATCGCCCCGCCATTTACATTTAAAATATCCCTGTTAAAGCGCAGCTCCCGGCCAACCGCAAGTGACTGGGCGGCAAAAGCTTCATTCGCTTCAATCAGCTCAAGCTCTTCCATCGAAACAGCCGCTTTCTCAAGCGCTTTTTTGACGGCAGAAACGGGTCCAATGCCCATGATGCTTGGGTCAACCCCGGCGCTTGCATTCCCTTTTAGGACAACAAGCGGCGTCAATCCAAGTTCCTCCGCTTTGCTCCGGCTCATCACAACGAGAGCCGCTGCGCCGTCATTAATACCCGATGCGTTTCCTGCCGTGACACTGCCGTCCTTTTTAAAAGCAGGGCGAAGGCCGGCAAGCTTCTCGACTGTCGTGCCCTTTTTTGGATATTCATCGGTATCAAAAACAATTGGATCGCCTTTTCGCTGCGGAATTTCAACCGGGACGATTTCATCCTTAAACTTGCCGGCCCCGATTGCTTTCGCGGCTTTCTCCTGGCTCCACGCGGCAAACTCATCCTGCTCCGCGCGCGAGAGTCCAAATTGCGCACAAAGGTTTTCGGCGGTTACGCCCATATGGTAGTCGTTGAAGGCGCACCATAAGCCATCGGCAATCATGCTGTCGATCAGCTTCTGGTCACCCATCTTGAACCCGTCCCGCGCATTCTTTAGCAAGTATGGAGCCTGGCTCATATTTTCCATTCCGCCAGCAACGATCATTTCAGCATCACCTGCGATAATCGCCTGCGCGGCAAGATGGACAGCTTTCAACCCTGAACCGCACACTTTATTGATTGTCAGCGCCGACACAGTTTCAGGAAGACCGGCTTTCAAAGCCGACTGCCTTGCCGGATTTTGGCCAAGGCCGGCCTGAAGGACATTCCCCATAATCACCTCATCTACCTGGCCGGGGCTGACGCCTGCTTTCTCAAGCGCATCCTTGATCGCAACCGCACCAAGCTCTGGAGCCGATACATCCTTGAGGCTGCCATTAAAGCTGCCAATCGCGGTTCTGACAGCGCTTACAATTACTGCTTCAGTTTTTGCCATTTTTATCGTCCTTTCCATCGGTATTCACTCTTTTATATTTCGAGTGAAACAAAAAAATTCCTTTTATTTTGTCAAAATTTCTATAATTCTTGCTTTTTAAAAAATAATCACCTTACAATTAAAAAGAGATTTGGATATGATTCAATGCAGCTTTGACCGTGAGACAATCCGGGAGGGAAAAACATGGCACTTCTTTTACCTGAAAAAGTAACGATCATTGAGGTCGGTCCGAGGGATGGGCTCCAGAACGAAAAATCATTTGTACCAACCGAAATAAAAAAACAATTCATATCTGCTTTAAAACAAGCAGGCATCAAAGAAATGGAAATTACCTCTTTTGTATCTCCAAAATGGGTGCCGCAAATGGGCGATGCTGCTGAAATTGCAGCGAACTGTCTTGAGGGCGGGAAACGAAATATTGTTCTCACCCCAAACGCTAAAGGCGTGGAACGGGCGCGAATGGCGAACTGCCGTGCAGTGGCCGTGTTTGTTGGGGTCAGCAACACGTTTAACCAAAAAAATATTAACAAAACAACCGCGGACAGCATGGCTGAATTAACCCCGATCATCCAGCAGCTCAAAGCCGATGAATTCTTTGTACGCGCTTGCATTTCAACCGCTTTTTATTGTCCTTACGAAGGAAAAATTGCCGAAGAAGACACCGTCAATCTCTGCCGGCAATTTGCGCTGGCAGGCGCCGATGAACTCAGTGTTGCCGACACGATTGGAATGGCAGCTCCCCATGAATCATTTTCGCTGTTCTCGACACTGAAAAATGAACTGCCGGATGTTCTTTTAACAGCCCATTTTCATGACACACGCAAAATGGCGCTAACCAACATTTATGCCGCATTGCAGGCCGGCATTGACCGGTTTGATACGTCGGCCGGCGGATTGGGCGGCTGCCCGTTTGCGCCCGGAGCCGCCGGAAATGCAGCAACCGAAGATGTTGTCTACATGCTTGAACGAATGGGCATCGACACAGGAGTCCAGTTAGCAGATTTGGTTAAAGCGATCGATGTTGTCCGCCCCCACCTATCCCGCCCAATTGAGAGCTCCTATTACCGGTTGAATGCCCAAACGGTTTAAAAAGGTTCTGAACATGTATAAACGAGACAAGACCGGCATCCGGTTTTGTCTTTTTTGTCTCACAAGACTTTTTTTGTTTTAAATTCCCGGCTGATGATAAAATAAAGAAGAAAAACATTGTGAAGGGGATAGTCTTTTGAGAAGGTTGTTCCGTTTTTTGTTATCCTTTTTAGTGCTTCTGTCTTCTCTCGGAGTATATTTTACGAACCGGCTGATGTACATGAAAAAGAAGGATGACGATTTTATTTTAAATCGTGAAAAAGAAGCCGGCCGCTTCAACCCGTTGGAATTCGAGCAGCTGCCGAAACGGGAAGCAACGGTCGATTCCCCTTTTGGCTATTCCTTGAAGACGGTTTTAGTGGAGCCTTATGAGACGAACCGCTATATCATTATCTGCCATGGCGTAACCGAGAATAAAACGAATTCAATTAAATATATGAACCTGTTTTTGAAACGCGGATTTAACGCAGTTATTTATGATCATCGCCGCCACGGTGAATCAGGCGGCAAGACAACAAGCTATGGCCATTATGAAAAATACGATTTGAAAGCAGTCGTCGACTGGCTGAGAAAAGAACAAGGACCGGATCTTCTGCTTGGAATCCATGGAGAGTCGATGGGTGCGGCAACGATGCTTTTATACGCAGGCATGCTTGAGGATGGAGCGGATTTTTATATCGCCGACTGTCCTTTTTCCGACTTTAAAGAGCAGCTTGCCTACCAGTTAAAGGCGGAAATGAAACTGCCGCCAAAGCTGCTTTTGCCTGTAGCCGACCTGTTTTTACGGTTCCGGGACAAATACTCGATCCGCGATGTCTCCCCTATTTCCGTCATCGAAAATATTAAAAAGCCGGTTTTATTTATTCACAGCGCAAAGGATGATTTCATCCTGCCTACCATGACCGAAGCTTTGTTTGAACAGAAAAAAGGGCCGAAAAAGCTGTTTTTAGCTGTCAACGGCCGTCATGCACAGTCACTCAATGAAAACGCCGAGGAATATGAAAAAGCCATCGATGAATTTCTTGAAGATCATGTTCATTTGCGGCAGGCGGAACAAGGCAGTCCTGTTTCATCATGAAAATGAGAAAAGCCGCCCGCGGGCAGCTTTTAGAGATTAAAAAAATGTGTTAACACCCCGCTGCTGCCTGGCGGGGTGTTGGCATCTACCCGGATTTTTCCGCATAAGCTGCAGGCCATAGGTTTTGCTGTTACTTGCGAATCTGTCCCGTTCCATAAATGAAAAATTTGCTTGATGTTAGCGCGTTTAATCCCATTGGGCCTCTTGCATGAAGCTTTTGGGTGCTGATTCCGATTTCTGCACCATACCCGAATTCGAATCCGTCTGTAAAACGGGTTGACGCATTGTGGTAGACTGCTGCCGCATCGACCTTGTTCAAGAAGATGGAGGCATTCAGTCCGTTATTGGTAACAATGGCTTCCGAGTGCTGTGATCCATATTTGTTTATATGCTCGATCGCTTCATCAACGTTTTTCACGACCTTAATGCTCACCGATAAAGCCAGATATTCAGTATGCCAATCCTCTTCTGTTGCCGTTTTTGCCGCCGGGAACGCATGGCAAATGGTTTCATCTCCGTAAATTTCAACTCCATTTTCATGAAGCACCCCGAGCAACTTTTCTCCATGATGATCAAACCATTTTTCATGTATTAATATGGTTTCAATGGCATTGCAAACCGACGGGCGCTGGGTTTTTGCATTTAAAACGATGCGTTCGGCCATGTCCTCTTCAGCACTGTCATCAATAAAAATATGGCAATTGCCGGCGCCGGTTTCCAAAATTGGAACAGTGGCCTCCCGTTTGACGGTTTCAATTAGATCTTTTCCACCTCTTGGGATCAATACATCCAAATATTCATCCAGGTGAAAAAGCGCTTGCGCTGTTTCCCTGCTTGTATCTTCGATCAGTTGGACCGCATCAAGTGGAATGACGCTATTTTCCAGGGCCCGATGGATCGATTGAACAAGAGCCATGTTTGAAAATTTTGCTGAGGAACTTCCTCTTAAAATCACCGCATTCCCCGTCTTTAAGCATAGTGTTGCCGCATCGATCGTCACATTCGGCCTGGCTTCATAAATCATGCCGATCACGCCGAGTGGAACCCGGTTTTTTTTAATTAAAAGGCCGTTTTCTTTTTGTATCGTTTCGAGCGTTTCTCCGATCGGATCGTGAAGTGAAATTAATTGTCTGATTGCATGAGCCATATCATGAATGCGTTTTTCATTGAGCATAATTCGATCAAGGATGGCATCTGAAAGCCCTTTTTGTTTGCCTTCCTGTAAATCCTTTTGATTTTTCGCGAGAATTTCCGCCTGATCCTTTAATAATTGGCCGGCAATCATCCGCAATGCTTCATTCTTTTCATTGGTTGAGATTCCTGCTAATGAATAGCTTGCTAATTTAGCTGCCCGGCCTTTTTTCTTTACCTCGTTCACGGTAACCCCTCCAGTCTATGCTCTAACCCATTTGTTACGATGAATCACTTCCAAAGATGACTTCATCGGTTCCTTTTTTCTTTCTTCACCGCGTTTTCCGATTAATTGTTGCAGATCATCTGAAGAATAAGTGACTTCCCCTTTCCCCAATAAACCATTGATTCCGAATACCTCAACGACATCCCCTTTTTGAAATCGTCCTTTCACTTCAAAAACCCCGGCTGGCAATAAGCTTCCACCGTTAAAAATGATGGCTTCCTCCGCCCCTTTATCGATAAAGATCCGCCCGGCGACTTCCGAGTGATAGGCAATCCATTGTCGCCTGGTATTGATCGATCCGAGGGCCCGGTTGCGAATATACGTGCCATCTCCATTGCCTTCGAGAATTTCGAGCAGTTTTTCAGTTCCTGTTCCCTTGCCAATAAAGACGGGAACACCAAGGGAAAGGGCCGTTTTGGCGGCAATCAGCTTCGACTTCATTCCGCCTGTGCCCACTTTTGACCCACTCGCTTGCGCAGCCGCCAGCATTTCGTCCGTAATGTTCTCAAGACAATCCATTTTCCTGGCGGATGGGTTCACTCTTGGATCAGCGTCATATAGCCCATTAATGTCTGTCAAAATGATGAGCTGGTCGGCATGAACAAGACCGCTAACGAGAGCCGAAAGCATATCGTTATCACCAAAAGTTAATTCCTCTACGGACACAGTGTCATTTTCGTTAATAATCGGTATGATCCTTCGCTCCAAAAGTTCCATTATTGTTGCATAAGCGTTTTGATAGCGCTCCCGATTTGAAAAGTCATTTCTTGTCAGAAGAATTTGCGCAGGGATCATATTTAATTCCGTAAATTTTTCAATATAGGATTTGATGAGAAGACTTTGGCCGACGGCTGCGGCGGCTTGCTTTCCTTTTAAAGTAATTGGCCTGGATGAATAGCCCAGCTTCACAAAACCGGCCGCAACAGCTCCGGATGACACTAATAACACTTCATGTCCTTCTTTTCGCAGAGACGCTACTGCGTTTATATGATCAACTAATTTTTCTTGATCAATTTCACCTTTTTCATTTGTCAAAGAGCTGCTTCCAATTTTAACCACAATACGTTTCTTTTTCATTTACGGCCTTCTCCTAAATCATTATTCTTGTCTATGAAGGATTGAGGGGTGCTGGATCCTGTAACAAGCTGCCACACTCGAACATAAAAAAGCCCATTCATCCTGTCTACAAGGACGAAAGGGCTTGCTTCCGTGGTACCACCTTTATTGGACATGTCAAACACACATCCCACTCTGCCTTTTAACGCAAGGACACGCCTCTGTTTTAGCAGAGGACTGAGGAGGCAGGTTCTGCGGCTTCCCGTGGCGAAATCTTCCAGCTTATAAATTTCGCTCTCTGTCACTTCAAGACACGCATACTAATCTTCCGTTAACGTTCACTGATTTTTTAAAAAAATTATGACAAGGAAAAGGGCAATTGTCAAGAGACAGCCTGCAATTTTCTAGCTTCCTGTTTTGTCAACAAAGCTCATTCTTCCATTTAAAATCTGGCCCGGACTTTTTAATTGAAAGCAATTGGACGCGTCGGAAAAATCGATTTTCATTTGCTCATCCAAAAAAACGGCCTTTGATTTCTCAACATACAGGCTGCCGCTGTTTGTTGCAATTTCCTGATCATCTTCATCAAGCTCGTTTACGAGCCAGAGAGCAGTTACGCCGTTCATGACGCAGCCGGTTCCTTTTGTATCATACTTCAGCTTTAAATAACCCGGTTTGTCCGCTGTCTTTTCAGCAATTTTGTCCGCTGCTGCTTCTGTTATGGTGATTTCCATCATAAGCTCCCCTCTCTGTGCGTACTCTTATTGTAGCACATATCTTTGATTAATTTGTTTTGCCGGCTTATGCTTGCTTTCCTCTGTTTTCCCGTTATTATTAAAGATAAATTGGCAAAGGAGTGGGATCATGGAAAAAGTACAAATCAAGGTGATGGACAACGGCTCTCTCCGGGTCACCGGTGACGTTGAGCTGGTTGATATGGAAGGAAATAAGTTTCCAACAAAGCCGATCTTCTCATTATGCCGTTGCGGGCTGTCTGAAAACAAGCCTTTCTGTGACGGCAGCCATAAAGGGAAGTTCGCTTCAAGCGTACGGGCAGAAAAAGTGCCGGGTGATAACGAATAAGTTGGGGGCGGCTTCTCTTTCAGGAAGCCGCCTTTTCCCTCTGGCAAACCTTCCCGGCTGCTCAATCATCCGTAAATTGAACATCGACAATGTCGGCAAGCGGCAGGCGGTACACTTGGTCAAAACGGTCAACCACATGCAGTTTCCGCGCCATTTCATCCCAATAATGAATCGTCCCAATCACGAGCTCATGACGGCGGCCCCGATAATGCGTAATCGTAACCGTCTTCCGAAATTCCATCGCTTCGGCAATCGTTTCATTCATCAGCTCAAGCTGCTGTTCATCGGGCTCGGCCTTTTTCTCATATGTCTCTTCCTCTGCCCATTCATGCAGCAGCTTTACGTGCTCAGGAAGCATCATCGACGTCCATTTTATTTTTCCACGGTCTCGAATCATCATCTTTTCCCCCTGTCTCTCTATCCTTTATGGCCGCCGACAAGCTGTGCGCGTTGCCTTGCTGTCCCGCCAGCCGTATACGAAACAGCCCGCAGCAGTGCCACCGGACCGTAACGGTTGCGAATTCTGTCAACAACATAGCCCAAATCACGCTTTTTTCCTTTGTCAGCGTTAAACAAACTGAGCTGCAGATGATGGTCATCAACGATATTCCCAAGTGAGATCGAAATTTGCCGGACTGTTTTCCCTTCATAATGTTCCTGGAAAAGCTCGAGGCAGACCCGGTAAAGTTGCATCGTCACATTTGTCGGCTCCTTCATCGTCCTCGAGCGGTAAAAGCCGCCGCCAAATTCATCCTCGCTGTAGCTGACACCGAAGCTGACCGTTCTCCCGGCCTTTTTTTCATCGCGTGCTCTTTTTGCGACCTCCTCGCACATTTCCAATATGACGCTTTTAATCTCATGCTCCTCTTTATAATCACGGAGCAAAATCTGGCTTTTGCCATAGCTGAGCTGCCCTTCCATAACCGGGGCGCCAATATCGGAAAAATCGATTCCCCAGGCATGATAATAAAGCTGGTTTCCGATAATGCCAAACCTCTGTTCAAGCTTTTTCAAATCATAGCGGGCCAGTTGCCCGACCGTAAAGATCCCCATCCCATTAAGATTTTTCTCCATCCGTCTGCCGATTCCCCACATTTTCCTTAATGGGGAAACGCTCCAGAGCTTTTCCGGTACGTCATGATACGTCCATTCAGCAATTCCTTCCGTTTTCGCTTCAAGATCCAAACAAAGCTTTGCCATCAGCATATTCGGGCCAATGCCAATCGTACATGTAAGCTGAAATTGCCGTTCAATATCATCTCTTATTTTTTTGGCAATCGTCTTTGCATCGCCAAAGATGTTGGTCACTCCATCTACCTGGATAAAGCTTTCATCGACACTGTACGTATGAATTGCTTCCTGCGGAACATAGCGGTGAAATACGCGGGTAATTTCGGTGGAAATCCGCATATATGCAGCCATCCGGGGCTCGACCAGAATAATGCACGGATCATTTGGAATTTCAAACAGCCGCGAGCCCGTTTTTACACCGAACTCCTTTTTTAAAAGCGGTGAGGCAGCGAGAACGATGCTGCCGGGGTTTTCCATATGGCTGACAACCGCCAAATAACAATTAAGCGGATCAAGGCCCTGCATGACAGCAGAACAGCTTGCATAAAAGCTTTTGATGTCAATGCATAAAATTTGTTTGTGCGGCATCTCGTTGTAATTGACCATGAACGCTCCTCCATTTTCTTTAATTTCAGAACGTTTGTTCCGTTTCATTGTACCCATTATATTAAGCGAATAGACGTTCTTATTCAATGGAAATTTTACGACGAATTTCTTGAAATCGACTTTCGTGCCAGCCTGATTCTTTTTTGGAAAAGCGTTATAATCAATTCGAGGTGTAACGACATGGATAAAAAATTCATTTTTAAACTGCTTCAAAATTGCTTGCGGCAATACCAGCATGAGCTGCCGCTGAGCGAAGAGGATTATGATCATCTTTATGGCAAAATCATCGAGCAACAAAAGGAAACAGATGCAGATCTGCATGATATTGTGAATGATGTCGTTTATGAGTATTTGACCGGTTAAATTTCGCATGCCAAAACGGCATAAACGAGTAACTAAAAAAAGCCGATGCGCAATGCATCAGCCAGATTATTTTACATCGATCGCCTTGATTATTTTAGCGGGATTGCCGCCTGCCACCGTGTTTTCCGGCACATCTTTTACCACAACAGCTCCGGCTGCAATAACGGCGTTATCGCCGATTGTTACTCCGGGAGCAATGACTGCCCGGCCGCCAATCCAAACATTGTTGCCAATTGTAACAGGCTTTCCGTATTCAGTCCCGGCGATGCGCTCGTATGGATCGAGTGGATGGGTTGCCGTGTAAATATGGACGCCGGGCGCCATAAAACAATTTTCGCCGATGCGCACCTCGCACACATCCAATATGACGCAATCAAAATTGGCATAAAAATTTTCGCCGACGTGGATGTTATAGCCGTAATCACAGCGAAAAAAAGGTTCAACAAACAGGTTTTCCCCCGTAGATCCAAACAATTCCTTCAAGATCGACGTTCTCTTATCATACTCTGTTTCCAACGTCTCGTTGTAGAGACGGGTAAGCTTCCGGGCGTGCTCGCGTTCTTTGACGAGCACGGGATCGGACGCGGCGTATAACTCGCCCATCAGCATTTTTTCCTTTTCGGATCTCATTTAATCACCTCGCACAGCTGTTGTGAAAAACGATAGGGCTATTTCTGGTTAAAAGCTCTCTTGCCAAGGCGCTCAAACAGCCGCGGGAACAACGCGTAAACAACACTGCCCGCATGCATCCAGCGCGGCAGGTTAATCTCACGGGTCGGCGTCAGCATTCTATTCACGATTTTCTCTGCAACTTCTTTCGGATCAAGCATAAAACGCCGAATATTTTTTACATATGTACCTTTTTGGTCAGCAATATTAAAAAAATCGGTTGCGATCGGCCCTGGATTAACGGCTGTAACGTAAATATTTGAATCGGCTGCTTCCATCCTCAGACTGTTTGTATAGCCAAGCACCGCATGCTTGGTAGCCGAATATACGCTGGATTTCGGTGTTGCTATTTTCCCTGCCTGTGAAGCAATGTTGATAATATGGCCGGACGCTTGCGCCCGCATAACCGGCAGGACCATCCTTGTACACGCCATCAGCCCGACAACATTGACATTAAACATGCCTTTTATCTCGTCAATCGTGGCCTCATGCGCTTCGCGAAAAACGCCGAAGCCGGCATTGTTTACTAAAATATCGACACGGCCGAGTTGGCCGAGGGCTTTTTCAAACACAGTCTGGACCTCATCCGTTTTCGACACATCAAGCTGATGCACGTAAACGTCAATATCGAAGCGGCCCTGAAGTTCCGTCTTTAACGCTTCCAGCTTATCAAGGCTCCGCGCCATCAGGACAAGGTTTGCGCCGCGTCCCGCACAAAGGCGGGCAATCTCAGCTCCAATCCCACCGGAAGCACCGGTGATAATAATATTTTTTCCCTTCAGCGAATCTGCCGCCAAATCGTTCACCTCATCATGCCCTGTAAAGATAGGCTTTGTTGTCTTTTATCATATCAATCTCACCCAATGACCGTAAATAGTCAAGCTGGGCAACCGTTTCGGAAATGGTCAATGTCAATTCCCGCTCATAAACAGCGGGAAAAAGGCGCTGGCATATTTCGAACACCGCCAATGGCTCAGCCTCCAGCCAGCTTTTCACCAGCATCGCCCGCTCATGCTGCCTGGCCAGCCTCTTTTCGACAAGCTCCGCTACATTCCTAATCTCGGGACCGTGCCCGGCGTACAGGCACTCAATCGGGTAGTTGAGCAATTTTTTAATTGAAGCATTATATTGAAGCTGGGGCGTCGGCCGTTCCGTTTCACCGGGCAGTGGCGGCTCAATCAGCGGATTCGGAGAAATCGTTGCCAGCAGCAAATCGCCGCCAATCGCAACACCGTCTGTCTCACGCCAAAGAGCAATATGGCTTTGCGCATGGCCAGGTGTGTTCAACACTTTCCAATCGTACAAGCCCGGCGGCGTGTCTCCCTCTGTTATGGTGCCAGTCAGGGAACGATTGCAGGAAAATTTCAACGTCTTTTTCATGGCTTCAATGTATGGGAAAAATTTCTCCGGAATCGCAAACTCAACAAAAAGCCTGTGATAGAAATCTTTATGCTCCTGGAAAAAAGCCTCGGTACGGTTCAGCCATCTTTCATTTAACGGATGGCCGTATACCTCGAGTGATGGCGGAAAAAAATCGAGCAATCCGACATGATCGGGATGGTGGTGGGTCAAAACCACTTGTTCAATATCTTGCGGACTCAGCTTTAGCTCCTTCAACTGGCTTTTGAAGCTTTCCCAGGCCGCTTCTGTTTTTGGCCCGACATCAACAAGGGTCAACCGGTCCCCTTTAATTAAAAAAATGTTTACATCCCCTACCGCAAAAGGGGTAGGCAGCGCAAGCACGGCAATTCCGTTTTTCCATTCAATCATCCTTCAAACTCCTCAGGTCTTATTATACTCAAATAAAAATCTGTTTCTCTTTTATATACGAAACACAAAAAGAGCGCATACATGTTTGGTCGCCACATCTAGTTTAGCGCTCTTTTTGAAAATTGTCATTATTTTCGCATAATTATTTCTTAAATCAATAGAGTAATAATCACAACAAGCACGAATGAAACCGAGCCAGCCAGCTTGAGTGGATGACTGAATTTGTATTCGTGATAAGGTGCCACTCTATCTGAAATTGCCCCGAATAACATCACGCCTGCCAACATCAGTGACCCGCCCGTGAAAAAATTATTCATTGCATTGGCAAGCTTAGTAAGATGATTCATGAATACTACAAATAAGTAACCTAAAAATCCATGCAAAATGATTGATAAACAAATATCTTTTACTTTCATGCTGTTCCTCCCCCAGAGATAAACTGCCAATAATTTCATATTAACAAATTTAAAGAGAACAATATACAAAAAATTCAATCTTTTCGATCCGTTAGTTTCCTGACAACAAGAGGATTTTTAGCAAATCAGACATATCCCCCTTGACAAACAAGCTTGTTACGTTGCATAATCACTTATAAATTTATTATTTAAACGGGCAATGAATAAGGCCAGTAAATGGAAAACGGCAAAAGAGAGTGAAGCCCGCCGGCTGAAAGGCTTCACCGCCCTCTTGACCAT
This sequence comes from Bacillus sp. V3-13, assembly GCF_002860165.1. Classification (GTDB taxonomy): domain Bacteria; phylum Bacillota; class Bacilli; order Bacillales; family Cytobacillaceae; genus Bacillus_BJ. The sequence continues at coordinate 57,878 of NZ_PGUZ01000042.1, forward strand.
TGAAACCTACCTTATGAGCTGTTAGGCAAAACCTAAACGCATTCCGGCGTTAGCGGAATTGAGTTGCACTTGTTCAAACGGTAAAATCCGTGTGGAACTGGTGAATGAAGGTGGTACCACGGAAGCTAGACCTTTCGTCCTTTTCGGATGAAAGGTCTTTTTGTATTTATATTTGCAAAAAGGAGGAGGCCGCAAATGAAAAAGCTTGTATTCATTGGAGCAGGCTCGATGGCTGAGGCGATGATTTCCGGCATTGTCGAAAAAGAGTTGCTGGAAAAAGAAAAAATTTGGGTCACAAATAGAAGCGATCAAAAAAAGCTGGCAAAGCTGCACCAGCGGTACGGCGTCAGTATATCCGGGAGCGGGGCGGAATTGTTTGACGGTGCCGATGCGGTCATATTAGCGGTGAAACCGAAGGATGCGGCCGTTGCCGTTTCAGCAATCAGGCCATTTTTAACGGCAAAAACGCTGATCATCTCCGTGCTTGCCGGAGTCTCGATAGAAAGCATTCAAAAGCTGGCAGGAAAAGAGCTGGCGGTGGTCCGGGCGATGCCGAACACGTCTGCGGCGATCGGAAAATCAGCAACGGCGCTTGCTGTCAACAGCCGGGTTTCCTTAAGACAGAAGAAAATGGCAGAAACAATCTTCAATACAATCGGTTTAACCGCGGCTGTTGCCGAAAACCAGCTTGATGCCGTCACCGGCCTTTCCGGCAGTGGTCCTGCTTACATTTATTATCTCGTGGAAGCGATGGAAAAAAGCGCGGCTGAAATCGGCCTTGAGAAAGGATTGGCGAAAGAGCTTATTATCCAGACCTTGCTGGGTGCTGCCGGGATGCTGGATAGCTCCAACAAGGCACCAAAACAGCTCAGGCAGGATGTTACAAGCCCGGGCGGAACAACCGAGGCCGGCATAAAAGTATTGGAAGCACATGGGGTTCAGGATGCTTTTATTTCGTGCATTAAAGAAGCAACCGCGCAGTCGAAAAAGCTTGGCAGCATGCTGAGCAGCGAGATCGATTCTGTCAAACAGCACGTTTAACTTATCGAAAATGGAGAAAAATAAAACACCAAATACCGGTTTAGCGTTTTTGCGGAAAAAACGCTTGAGCCGGTTTTTTTCATTTTGAAAACCAGACTGGTATAATATAGATATATTTACATAAGCGAAATAAGGGAGGCTTTACATATGGAACGAAAGTTATTTTCACCGTATACAGTTAAAGATGTAACCTTTAAAAATCGTATTGTGATGGCGCCAATGTGCATGTATTCATGTTTTAACGAAGATGGCCTCGTTACGAACTGGCATCGCACCCATTATGCAAGCCGGGCAGTTGGACAGGTAGGTTTGATTATTTTAGAAGCAACCGCTGTGACGGCGCAAGGAAGGATTAGCCCGCAAGATCTCGGGATATGGAGTGACGATCATATCGAAGGGCTGAAAGAGTTAACCGGCCTAATCAAGGAACATGGCGCAAAAGCCGGAATCCAGATTGCCCATGCCGGCCGGAAAGCTACGATCGATGGTGAAATTATTGCCCCTTCAGCGATCCCGTTTAATGAAAAGTCGAAAACGCCAAAAGAAATGACGAAGGGTGAAATTGCCGGGACCATTGAAGCCTTTAGGTTAGGAGCCGAACGAGCTAAAAAGGCCGGCTTTGATGTCATCGAAATTCACGGAGCCCACGGCTATTTAATCAATGAATTTTTGTCGCCGCTTTCCAATCAGCGCAATGATGAATATGGTGGCAGCGCTGAAAACCGCTACCGTTTCCTTCGCGAGGTCATTGACGCAGTCAAAACTGTCTGGGATGGCCCGTTGTTTGTGCGGGTTTCTGCCAGTGACTATCATGAAGAAGGATTAAATGTCGACGACTATGTAATGTTTAGCAAATGGATGAAGGAACAGGGCATTGATCTTATTGACGTCAGCTCCGGTGCACTTGTTCCCGCCTCGATCAAAGCATTCCCTGGCTATCAAGTGCCATTTGCGGATAAAATTAAACATGAAGCGGATATTCCAACCGGTGCCGTCGGCCTGATCACCACCGGAATTCAGGCAGAAGAAATTTTGCAGAACAACCGGGCTGATCTTATCATCCTGGCCCGCGCACTGCTCCGCGATCCGTATTGGCCAAGAACGGCGGCAAGAGAACTTGGCGTTGACATCGAAGCACCAAAGCAATATGAGCGCGGCTGGTCGTTATAATTTTTTCTGTTCTTTTTGCGATAGTGTTATAGTTTTTTAGCATCAATCAGTTTGCTTTTAATCAGCTGTTGGGTATAATAAAAATAGAAAGCAGCGTATATTAAAAAAGACCGCCGGTGCTGGTAACACCAAACGGTCTTGCAATAGGCGGTTCCCTTTAAGGGGGATCGGCTGTTAAGCGGAGTAATCCACCTGAGCCGTTAACTCAAGGGTGGATTATTTTTTTTGGTCGTGTGACAGGATCGCGACGATCAAGCCTGCAAAAGTTACTGCAAACATCAACGCTTCGAATACCGTCACCAGCACCACCCCCTTTCTGTTCGGGGATGAGTGCCGACCACCCTTGAGAAACCTATTCTATTGCTCTATTATTATATCATGCTCAGGCTTCTGACGCGTCCTAGTTTATGAGATACATCGTATCTAGCTCTGTTTCAATTATTTTGCCGATAAATTTTTTTACTGTATACTCTTTTGCTTCCCCGACTGCTTTAAAACATACTTATCCAGCAAAAGGTTTTCGGGTTCCATTGAAAAACCGCCGCCGCCCATTGCAATAATTTGTTTCATAGAAATCCCCCCTTCGATTATCATTTTCAGCATAACAATCCTACTGTTATTGCAGGCAGCCTTACAATTTCCTTCTTTAATCAGCCTCATTAGTGAAGCAGCACTTCACATAATATTATTCTCTAAGCAATTATACTTAAATTATGTTTCCCATATCCGAGTAACCACGTTATTTCCACCTGAAATACACACTTCAAACACATCCGGATTAGTCATCTCCAGCCAATGTGTAAAACCAAACCGATCGTCAAAATAGCGGAGCAGCAACGTTGATAAATTGCCATGGCTGACGAGCACGATATTTTCTGCCGGCGATGCGATCGCTTCTTCCAAAATCGAAGCAGCCCGCTTCATTCCTGATGCCTGCGATTCACCACCTTCAAAAACAAGTTCAAAATCGGCGAAGCTTTGCTTTACCTTATCGAGCCAATCCGGATAATATTCCGAGCTTAATACCCGCTCGCCAAGGCGGCTATCCTCGATAATTTCCAATCCTTTTAAATCGGACAGAGGCTTTATTGTCGCTATTGCCCTGATAAATGGGCTTGAATAGATTACATCAATTTGCTTATCTGCAAACAAGCAGGCCAGTGCAGCAGCCTGTCTGACTCCGATTTCGGTCAGGGGGGAATCAAACGGCTGTCCCTCAGCCTGCGCATGCCGGACAATGTAAATCGTCTTCATCAAAAACGCCCCCGCTTCATCGGGATTGATATTTCCATAAAATCAGCAGCAATCACGGTGTCTTTGAACAGCTCCTGCGCTTCCTGTTCGAGCTCTTTCCAGGCAGGACGGTCATATCTTGAGCTAATATGGGTGATGACCAGCTTGCTGGCATTTGCCTTTAAAGCAACCTGTGCAGCCTGATGGGTTGTCGAATGAAAGTAATCAAATGCCATCTGTTCTTCGTCCTTTGATAAAGTTGCTTCATGGACAAGCACGTCAGCTTCTCTGGCAAGCTCAACAGCGTTATTGCATACTCTCGTATCACCAAGGATCGCCACGATCCGGCCTTTCTTTGGCGGATCCAAAAACTCGGCCGCATGAATCACCGTTCCATCCTCAAGCACAACATCTTCACCGTTTTTTATTTTTTTATAAAGAGGGCCAGGTTTTAATCCAGCTTCAGCAAGCTTGTCGGCAAGCAGGGTGCCGGGCCGGTCCTTTTCAACAACGCGGTACCCGTAGGAAGGAATTCCATGGTCAAGCAACTGCGCTTCAACATAAAACTGGTCGTCCTCGAATACAATCCCTTCGTCGATTTCAACAATCTTTAGCGGGTATCTCAAATGCGAATGGCTGATTGACAAGCTCATCACGATATATTCTTTCAACCCTTTCGGCCCGTACAAAGTCACTTCCGATTCGCCGGCCTGAAAAGACCTGCTGGACAGTAGCCCGGGAAGCCCGTATATATGGTCACCGTGAAGGTGGGTGACAAAAATTTTTTCAATCCGTCGCGGTTTAATTGAAGTATGCAGAATTTGATGCTGGGTTGCTTCTCCACAATCAAACAGCCAGATCGATCCCCGCTCTTCCAATAGCTTCAAAGCTATTGACGTAACATTGCGCATCTTGGCCGGAACACCCGCTCCTGTGCCCAGAAAAAAAACATCCATCCGATCACTCCTTTCTAAACAGGCTGTTCTGAAACCCGTGGTTAACACGCCAATCCTGTAACAGTAAATTCGCCCGTGGCCATCCATAAATTTACTATACGCTATGCCTTCTGGTTCATCAACATTTCCCGCATGAGCTCTTAATCGTTTTTTGTTTATAACCGGGCAAGTCCGGGCAAAATAAACGCTTGCATAAGCAGATTCGTTGAAAAAATAACGGCCTTCATAATACTCTATAAGCTAACGTTAAAAAATCTTTAACGCGTGCACTTTTTCGAGTGGATAGCATCGCATGATTGGAATAGAATAACTATAGCACTAATAATTTGCTAAATAGTTGAGAAACCGATAAAATTTTATACTTGTATAGGTCACTTGTTTCAAAAATGAATATGTACATAAATTTTTCAGGTAAAGAGAGGTCCTTGAATCGTGAAACAGAACGAAAAACCAACTGCACTCATCATGATATTTGGTGCGACAGGAGATTTGGCAAAACGGAAATTATTCCCGTCTTTATATAATCTTTATAAAAAAGGCAAGCTGGAACGATTCGCCGTAATTGGCGTTGCAAGACGTCCTCTTACGAATGAAGATTTTCAAAAAAGCGTTGCGGACTCACTGCAGGCATCCAGCGACGGCACGGAAAATCTTGACGACTTCACGTCCCGCTTTTATTACCACTCCCACGACGTGACCGATTCAAGCTCCTACCAGGCATTAAATAATATGGCAGGAGAATTGGATCAGCATTATTCGCTCGAAGGAAACCGGATTTTTTATCTGGCAATGGCTCCTGAATTTTTCGGAACAATTGCCGAGCATTTAAAGCACGATGGGTTGACCGATGTTCCGGGCTTTAAGCGGCTTGTCATTGAAAAGCCGTTCGGGCATGATCTTGAATCCGCAAAAGAGCTGAACAACCGGATTCGTACTGCCTTTAATGAGGACGAAGTGTATCGGATCGATCATTATCTCGGCAAGGAAATGGTGCAAAATATTGAAGTGATTCGCTTTGCCAACGCGATTTTCGAACCGCTATGGAACAACCGTTTCATCTCCAACATTCAAGTAACTTCAAGCGAGACGCTCGGTGTCGAGGAACGGGGACGCTATTACGAAAAGAGCGGTGCACTGCGCGATATGGTTCAGAACCATATGCTGCAAATGGTTGCTTTGCTTGCGATGGAACCGCCGATCCGGTTAACGACAGATGAGATTCGCTCTGAAAAGGTCAAGGTTTTGCGGGCGTTGCGTCCTTTAGAAAGAGAAGAGGTCAACAACGCTTTTGTCCGCGGCCAGTATGGTGCAGGCCAAATCAATGGCACACCAGTCCCTGCTTACCGGCAGGAGCCGATGGTTGATGAGAACTCAAATACAGAAACATTCGTGGCCGGAAAACTGTTAATCGATAATTTCCGCTGGGCCGGCGTTCCAATCTACATTCGGACAGGAAAACGGATGAAAGCAAAATCAACGAAGATTGTCATTCAATTCCAGGATGTGCCGATGAATTTATATTATCATACGGAACAAACATTACATCCGAACCTGCTTGTTATTCACATCCAGCCGGAGGAAGGCATCACCATGCATTTAAATGCGAAAAAGTCAGGAAAGAACATGGAGGCGACCCAGGTTAAATTAAATTTCGCCAATAAGGACATTGACGGAATCAACACACCTGAAGCCTACGAAAAACTTCTTTATGATTGCATGCGCGGGGATGCAACAAACTTTACGCATTGGGATGAGGTTGCCCTGTCCTGGAATTTTGTTGATAAAATTTCCGAAGTATGGGAAAGCACAAAGGAAGAAAACTTCCCGAATTACGAATCTGGATCGATGGGTCCCGAAGCAGCAGACGAATTGCTTGCAAAAGATGGATTCTTCTGGTGGCCGGTTACGGATTTGGAAGTAGAAAATTGCTGACAAATACCCCCTGCAAAATATTGCAGGGGGCATTTTATATCCCGATTCCTCTCAATCCTTATGAAAACAAGCCCTTAATGCTTTCGATCAATTCTTTAAAGAAATTTGAAACTGATTGGAGAAAGCCTTCGTCACCAACTGCTTCATCTATCCTTTTTTGAATGTCACCCGTTAAATCCTCAAGCTGGTTGCGGACATTGTCAAAGTTAATATTCAAGTCGCGCATTCTATCAAACAGATCAATCAAAAGCTGCCTGTCTTCCGGACTTAAATTGATTTCAAGTGCCTTCAGCTTCTCATCAACAATTTGTTCAATTTCTTCTTTCGTTGCCGGATTTTGTTCGGCAATTTCCTTCTTGATCTCTGTCAGCAGCTCACTGACCTTGTCCTGGTCAAGTCCTTCCTTTTTGGCCAGGTCGGTAGCCAGATTTAATTCATCATTTGCAACCTCGGTGCGCTCCTGATCCAGTGGCGCACCCTCTCCCTGATCATAAGCTTTATAAATGCCGACCAGGGCAGAATGGCCGCTCACCTTTACCGGTGAAGCAACATCGACAACCGCATCCTCAATCCCCGCGGTTAACAGAGCATTTGAATACATTTCATCGGTTACTTCGGTAATGTTCTCCGGCGTCACCTGATTGATCACCAGGCCTTCCCCTGCATCTTTTCGCGTGATTTTAGCCGAAGAGTACATATTTGAATGGGGATCACCTTTTATATAATGGACAAGATCCTCACCGGTCACGGTGATTTCCTTCACTTTGCCCGGATCTGTCACTTCCAGCAACTCGCGGACTTTTTCTTTTTGTGCTTCTGATAAGGCTTCACCGTAAACGACAACCGGCAGCCCGAATTTTTCATTAATGCTCTCTTCTTCTTTCGCGCTGTCAGCAAAGGCAGTACCGTTTACAGTAAACACTACTGATAATACAGCAGCAATCGCAAACCATTTTAAAAATCGTTTCAACATGGATTGTTCTCCTTTTCTTTTTAAAAGAATTCTATTGTTATTGACTGTTTTTATCGGGGAAAAGTTTCATTTTTAATCAAAATGATCATTTCAGACCTATTATCCTTTCGCAACATTTCACAATAACCGTATACCCTGCTCCCGGCAATTGAAACCGCTGCTTGGCATTGGGCTTGTGTCAATACGTTACCAGCTGTCAGGTTTGGCATAAAATGATTATGTCTGGTGCTGCGGATAGAAAAAAACAGTGCTCCCCATATAGAGGTGCACTGTTTTTGTTTTATTCCATCCACTCAGTGTGAAAAATTCCTTCTTTGTCAATTCTCTGGTACGTATGGGCACCGAAGTAATCGCGTTGCGCTTGAAGCAGGTTCGCCGGGAGCGTCTCCGTGCGGTAGCTGTCGTAGTAGGAAAGGGCAGCTGCGAATGACGGTACCGGAATTCCGTTTTGCACGGCCGAGCCGATGATTTCACGCAATGCCTTTTGGTAGCTTTCAACAATTTCCTTAAAATATGGGTCAAGAAGCAGGTTTTTCAGACCTGGATCGCGGTCATACGCTTCTTTGATTTTTTGCAGGAATTGGGCACGAATAATACATCCGCCGCGGAAAATCATCGCGATATCACCGTACTGAAGGTCCCAGCCATATTCTTCGGAAGCGGCACGCATTTGCGCAAAACCTTGGGCGTAAGAACAGATTTTGCTCATGTACAGCGCTTTGCGGACTGATTCAATAAAGGCTTCTTTGTCGCCGCTAAAAGCTTGAACCTCTGGCCCGTTTAAAATTTTGCTTGCATGAACGCGTTCTTCCTTCATTGCCGAAATAAACCGGGCAAATACGGACTCAGTAATGATCGGAAGCGGCACTCCCAAATCAAGCGCGCTTTGGCTCGTCCATTTGCCTGTGCCTTTTTGGCCTGCCGTATCGAGAATCACATCAACGAGCGGTTTGCCTGTTTCTTCATCGACTTTTGTGAAGATGTCCGCGGTAATTTCGATTAAATAGCTGTCAAGTTCACCCTTATTCCAGTCGGCAAACACTTCATGCAGCTCGCGGGCATTTAAACCGAGCACATTTTTTAACAGGAAGTAGGATTCGGCGATTAATTGCATATCGCCATACTCGATTCCGTTGTGAACCATTTTGACGTAATGGCCGGCACCATCAGGACCAATATAGGTTGTACAAGGCTCGCCGTTTACTTTTGCAGAAATGTCTTCAAAGATCGGTGCGACGAGATCATACGCTTCCTTCTGGCCGCCAGGCATAATCGAAGGGCCCTTCAATGCACCTTCTTCGCCGCCGGAGACACCTGTTCCGATAAAATGGATGCCAAGCTCGCTCAGCTCTTTATTGCGGCGCTGTGTATCAGCGAAAAATGTATTTCCGCCATCGATGACAATATCGCCTTTTTCAAGGAGCGGCTTTAATTGCTCAATCGTTGCGTCGGTTGGTCCGCCCGCTTTCACCATCAGCAAAATTTTACGGGGAGTCTCAAGGGATTGAACGAATTCTTCCATTGAATATGTACCAACAATGTTTCTTCCCTTTGTTTCCTCGAGCATCTCGTCTGTTTTTTCACGGGAGCGGTTATAAACGGAGACTGTATAGCCCCTGCTCTCGATATTCATGGCGAGGTTTTTTCCCATTACCGCCAAACCGATGACACCGATTTGTTGTTTTGTCATATGAAAAACGTCCCTTCTACACCTAAATATGTATTGAATCACACATTAACTGCCAGTAACTGCAGTGTGCTTCATATAGAATAACCCACTTAACTTTAGCAAGTTTCAATTTGAGATGCAACTAAACAACCCTGCAATCTTAATTTAAACGTTTACAGGCAAATTCATCCGAGCTGCGGCTGTATTATTCAGGTTTTTTATCCGGAAATGTCTGCAAAAAATCTTTATTGAAGCTTGTATCCGTGCCGACTTTCGGGTTTTGCCGGTCCTTTTCTGCCAGTGAACCTGCATGTTCGATGATATGTTTGCCGTACTTCTCCCTCAGCTTTTCGACTGTTTGAAAAAGGGGCTCTTTTTTCGCATCTTCCTCAAACGAGAACAGGTCGAGCTGCTTGATGGCCTGTCCCTTTTCCTGAAGGTCTGTCCCGGTTACTCCCAAAAGCCTGACCGGGTCACCGTTCCAATGCTTTAAAAAAAGCTGCGCGGCAGCAGAATGGATTTCCTCTTTGCGGCTGACCGGATTATCGAGCTTTTTGCTTCGCGTAATCGTTTTTCTGTCCTTATACCGGATTGTCACGGCAATGTTGGTCGCGACAACCTGCTTTCTATTGAGCCTGATTGCCACTTTTTCGGAAAGGCCTTCAAGAACATGAAGAAGAGCCTGTTGATTGGCGACATCCTTTGGAAGGGTCGTTGAATTGCCGACGCTTTTAAAATCGGACACAGCTTCAGGATCAACGGGCCTGCGGTCTTCGCCGTTGGCACGTTCTTTTAGCCTGGCTCCGTTAATGCCGAGGTGCTTCTTCAAAGTGATATTATCAGCGCCCGCGAGATCGCCGATTGTGTGAATGCCAATCGCCGCCAGTTTTTCAGCCGTCTTTTTGCCGATCCCATACATTTGTCCGGCAGGCAGCGGCCAGAGGATTTTAGGAACATCACGCTTTCTTAAAATCGTGATCCCCATCGGTTTTTTCATGTCAGAGGCCATTTTGGCAAGAAATTTATTTGGCGCAATCCCGATGCTGCAGGGCAAGTCAAGCTGTTCGTAAATCCTGTTTTGGATCGTTTTGGCGATCTCGGGCGGTTCGCCATATTCATAGCTTTCTGTTATATCCATATATCCTTCATCGATCGAAACCGGCTCGACAAGGTCGGAAAATTGCCCCAGGATCTCAAACATTCCGATTGAAGCGGCCCGATATCTTTCAAAGTTGGGCTTTTTTACAATCAGCTGGGGACAAAGCTTGCGGGCTTCCCATAAGGTCATCGTTGTTTTAACGCCGAATTTCCTTGCCTCATAGCTGCAAGTGACAATAATGCCGCGCCGTTCTTCCACATTGCCGGCAATCGCAAGCGGCTTCCCCTTCAATGATGGATCGTAGGCCATCTCGACAGAAGCATAGAAACTGTTCATATCTACGTGCAAAATGACTCGGCCCTTTTTTGGATACATCTCTTTCATGCCGGCACTTCCCTGATTTTCGGATTCTGTCTTTATTTTACCAGAAATCATTCACAAACACACGTTCCCGGCCAGGGTTTTTTACACCAGAAAAAAACAGCCCTATTGCGAGCTGTTTCCTGCCTTAATTTGTTTGCACTTGATCCTCCATATGTTCGCGAATCTCTTTTATCCCTTCAAGTGACTGGACAAGAATGGACGGATCGATAACCGTAATCAGGCGCTGATCAAGATTGGCGACACCGGTAAAGTAAGTTGTCTTTTGGCAGGCGATTAAACCGATCTGCTTGAGAGCATCGGACGGGATATCGAGAATTTCTTTCGCGTCTTTTACAAGCACGCCAAGAGCCAGATCATCCGTTTGCAGGACAATTAATCTTGTTTGCTCATTGATCTCCAAAAAGCGGTTATACAAAATATTTTCAAAGTCTATGACAGGAATTAATTCTCCTCTTACCTTCACAATCCCTTTCACATATTCCGGAAGGTGGGGAATCGGCGTTGCCCCCTCCATTTTTTCGATGGAGATCACATTTTCGATTGGAATCGCATAATCTTCACTTCCCACCTGGAACACTACTACTTTTTTGATCTCACTCACGGTCATTCCCCCTTTATGTAAACACACCAATTTTTACCTACTTTCATATTACAAATTTCCTGGGTCATTTGTCTATAGGGAAATAGGATTTTTAATATGAAAAAGGGAACCATAATGGCTCCCTCATTAACCTAAGCTTCAGTTACTTCCACGATAATGGCAATCACCATTTCCGCAAGCCTGTTTAACTCTTCAATCGGCATCCGCTCGTTTGTGGTATGGATTTCCTCATAGCCGACAGCAAGATTGACCGTTGGAATGCCGAAACCGGCGATCACGTTGGCATCGCTGCCGCCCCCGCTTTTTTGGAGTTCACAGCTGCGGCCGATTTTGGCGGCTGCTTTTTTGGCTATTTCAACAACATGGTCTCCTTCACCATACTTGAAGCCGGGATACATCACCTGGATATCAACATCCGCTTTTCCGCCGAGTTCTTCGGCTGCTGCTTCAAAAGCTTCCTTCATCTTGCCGACCTGGACTTCCATTTTTTCCGGGATAAGCGAGCGGGCTTCCGCTAATATATCGACCCTGTCGCAAACAATATTTGTCTGGGTCCCGCCTTCAAAGCGGCCGATATTGGCCGTTGTTTCTTCATCAATTCTGCCAAGCGGCATTCTTGAGACCGCTTTGGCCGCAATCGTGATCGCGGAGACACCCTTCTCGGGGGCAACACCGGCATGGGCCGTTTTGCCGTGGATAACCGCTGCCACTTTCGCCTGGGTAGGAGCTGCAACAACAACGTTTCCAACCTTGCCGTCGCTGTCCAGCGCAAAGCCGTATTTCGCTTTTAGCAAGGAAGCATCAAGCGCTTTGGCACCAACGAGGCCAGATTCTTCCCCAACGGTAATAATAAATTGAATCGTCCCATGGGGAAGGTTTTGCTCTTTCAAGACACGGACCGTTTCAAGCATCACTGCGAGCCCCGCTTTATCATCGGCCCCGAGAATCGTCGTTCCGTCGGTCACGACATAACCGTCTTTAATGGCAGGCTTTACTCCTTTGGCAGGGACAACGGTGTCCATATGGGATGTAAAATAAATCGTGTCAACACCATCTTTAGTGCCGCCCAGGGTACAAATAAGATTTCCGGCACCATGACCTGTTTGAGCGGTTGTATCGTCTTCGTAAACTTCTACGCCCAAATCTGTGAATTTCTGCTTTAAAACTTTAGCAATTTCAGTTTCATATTTTGTTTCTGAATCGATTTGCACTAACTCAAGAAATTCGTTTAATAGACGCTCCTGATTGATCATTTGATTACCCCCTGTTATGTACTCACTATGCTAGTATACCTTTTACCATATTCATCTAGCAATTAAAGAGGGATGTTGCCGTGCTTTTTCAGAGGACGGGTTTCTTTCTTATTCCGCATCATTTCAAGAGCCTCGACGAGCTTAATTCTCGTTTCTCTAGGGTCGATCACATCATCGACCATGCCCCTGCTTGCGGCGACATATGGGTTGGCAAATTTCTCCCGGTATTCTTCGATTTTTTGCGCCCTTGTCGCTTCAGGGTCGGCACTGTTTTGGATTTCGCGGGCAAAGATGATATTGGCTGCCCCCTGCGGACCCATCACGGCAATTTCTGCATTTGGCCAGGCAAAAACAAGATCGGCACCGATCGATTTGCTGTTTAAGGCAACATACGCCCCTCCGTATGCTTTTCTCAAAATTACCGTCAGCTTCGGAACCGTCGCTTCTGAATAAGCGTATAAAATTTTTGCCCCGTGGCGGATAATACCGCCATGCTCCTGCTTAATGCCCGGGAAAAAACCGGTTACGTCTTCAAAAGTGATAATCGGTATATTGAACGAATCGCAAAAACGGATAAACCTTGCCGCTTTATCTGAACTATCAATATCAAGGCCGCCTGCCATTACTTTTGGCTGGTTGCAAACAAGCCCGACGACTTCCCCTTTGATTCGGGCAAGCCCGACGACAATATTTTTCGCAAAGTCCTTATGTACTTCCAAAAATGAATCCTGATCAACAACTTGTTCAACCACAAGCCTGACATCGTACGGCCTGACCGCATCAAAAGGAATCAGATCGGTTAAATCAGGGCGATAATCATCGCGATCATCCACTTCCGTACGAGGCGGTTTTTCTTCATTATTTTGTGGCAAGTAGCTTAACAGCTCACGAACTTGCTCAATCACTTCCTGCTCTGTCCTGCCCCGAAAATGCGCATTTCCGCTAATCGCATTATGCACTTTGGCACCGCCAAGATCTTCGGAGGAAATCCTTTCTCCCGTAACCGTTTCAATGACTTTCGGTCCGGTGATGAACATTTGGCTCGTTTGCTCGACCATAAATACAAAGTCGGTAATCGCCGGGGAATAAACCGCCCCGCCGGCACATGGACCGAGGATCACCGATATTTGCGGAATCACCCCGGAGTAAATGGCATTTCGGTAAAATATCTGGCCATAGCCATCCAGTGAGACAACGCCTTCCTGGATTCTCGCGCCTCCGGAATCATTTAAGCCGATAAAAGGCGCTCCATTTTTCGCAGCCAAATCCATCACGCTGGCGATTTTATTGGCATGCATTTCTCCCAGGGCGCCGCCAAAAACGGTAAAATCCTGAGAAAATAAATAAATCGGGCGGCCATTGACCTTGCCGTACCCTGTCACCACTCCGTCTCCCGGTCCTTTTTGTTTATCGAGCCCAAAATCTGTCGAGCGGTGTTCAATAAATGGATTTAGTTCAACAAACGTTCCGGGATCAACGAGCAATTCAATTCTCTCTCTTGCCGTCAGCTTCCCTTTCTCATGCTGTTTTTCAATCCGTTCGTCTCCCCCGCCCATTTCTACCTCACGGCGGCGGTCATACAGCTCATTTATCTTGTCATAAATGTCCGCCATTCTGTTCGTTCAGTCCTTTCTTTTCACATAATTCAAACAGGACACTGCCTGTTGATTTCGGATGCATAAAAGCAACGAGTGCATCGCCAGCACCAGTTTTCGGCATATCGTGAATCATCCTGATTCCTTTCGTTTTGATCTCTTCGATCCGCTCTTGAATCGATTCGACGCCAAAAGCAACATGATGGATTCCTTCCCCGCGTTTCTCTATAAATTTGGCAACTGCACTGTCGGCTGAGATTGGCTCCAGCAGCTCCAGCTTGATATTCCCGGCATCCAAAAACGCCACTTTAACCTGCTCGCTTGCCACTTCTTCGATGCCTAGCAACGGAAGTTTCAGAACATCCGTATAAAAAGGCAGCGCTTCCAAAAGTGATTTTACGGCAATGCCGATATGATCGACCTTTTTAATCATCATTTCCCCTCCTAATGAACACCGGCGACTTGTCCTGGAGCCCCGTACAAACTGATAATCCGGATCTGGCAATATAATTTTAGCAGAAAATATATAATACTTTTAATTATTCGACGAAATTATCGGAAATCCTTCATCGATTGAGCGGTTGTTCAGGACCACTTTTCCTAGTAAAATAATAGATAAGGACCAGATTTCAGTTTAGGAGGAGATATGATTGTCAAATCGAAAAGCAAGAAAAATAGTAGTTTACTTAATGATTTTTATCATGCTCGCATCGACATTGATGATGGGATTAACGATGTTTTTATAGAAGACGGAAAAGGACTGTTCAAAAATTGAACAGTCCTTTTTATTCCAGCGCGCCATATTCGGTCCCTAATTGTTCAAAGCTTTTTCCCGTCGAAGTTACGAGAATGCGTGTGCCGACAGGTATATAATCGTAAAGTGATTCGACTGCCTCGTTTTGCAGACGGATACACCCTTGTGAAATATATTTTCCGATTGAGGAAGGATCATTTGTTCCGTGGATTCCGTATATGCGCCCATCCGTATCTTCGGCATCAAAGCCGATCCATCTTGTTCCGAGCGGGTTTTCAGGATGCCCGCCTGGTATGTCTTTTTTCCGGTAATAAGGGTTAACCGCTTTAACAGTAACCGTAAAAAAGCCTTCCGGAGTCTGATCTTCATTTTTCCCGGTAGCCGCACTGATCACTGTCTGGACCCGGTTATCATCGATTAAAGCAACCTGGTTCGTTTTTTTGTTAACGATGACAAATGGCTCGCCGGGAAGCGGATTGGGGCCAAGCGGCCAGAGCGGGGAAATCGACAGCAAAACCAGCAATGCAGATAACAGCCTCAGCATTTCATCACCTGCCCATTTATTTCCCCTAGTTTGCTTCTGCTTCCGCCTTTTCATGCACCTTTCGCTTCGATTTTATTCCTGTAAATGAACTTTTTAAAATTAAATATCGTTCCATTTCTTTAAAAAAGTGCCAGAGGGCAGCCCGTGCTTCGAACTCTTCCCTCGTCGTCGGCAGTTCCATCTGCTCAAATTCTACCCTCATCCGCATCAGCTTTTCAATAAAAAAGAGTGCGGTATTTCCCGGATGAATGTTCTCTGACAATTCTTCAACAAAGTCTGCGATCATTTTCCCCTGTTTCACAGGCAGCGAAATCGACGTTACCGTCGGAAGAACCGTTTCGAGAATCTCAAATTGCTTTTCTCTCATTTTAAAATACTGATAGTAAAAGTTCTCATCCCGCAAAAAATGGTTTTCAACATCGCGAAAGGCGAGCGCTTTTCCTTCATCGATCAATCTCGCCGTTTCCGTAATTTCACGCCCGTCCCAATCACTTTCATTTGTGCGCAAATAACGGACAATTTCTTTAAAAATCGTTTTAAAATGTGCTTCGATTTGGCGCTGATAATCTTTGAGCCTGCCTTCGACACTTGGCATATAAAGATTCATTAATAATGCAATGCCGATTCCGATGACGATGAGCCCCAGTTCATTCAGCAGTACCTCGCGCGTAGCATTGCCTGCTGCATAAATATGTAAAATAATGACGCTGCTCGTAACAATCCCGTCGCTGACTCTCAGCATCACGGCTGTCGGAATAAAAACGAGCAGCAGCAAACCAATCACAAGCGGGTGATAAACGAGTCCCTCAAACAATATCACCGAATAAAGCATCGCCACCAGACATGCCAATAATCGATCCCATGACGCCCTTAACGATTTTTTCTTCGTGACTTGAATGCATAAAATCGTTAATATTCCGGCAGAAGCAAAATTATGCAGCCCAACGTATTGTGCTAAAATAATGGCCAGAGCCGTTCCCAATGCGGTTTTGAGCGTACGGTAGCCAATTCTGAATTTCTTCATCAAAATTTTCTCCTAAATATCTTATGAGAAAAAGATGATCAAAGCTGACCATCTTTTTCTTAAGGATAAACCTTTTATAGCATTTTTTGCAAGAAATCCTGGGCACGCTGGCTTTTGGCCGCACTGAAAAAATCAGCCGGAGGCGCATCCTCAACAAGAATGCCGCCGTCAAGAAACAGAACGCGGTCGGCCACCTCCCGGGCAAAGCCCATTTCATGGGTAACGATCGACATTGTCATTCCCGTGTGGGCAAGCGACTTCATGACCTCCAATACTTCCTTTACCATCTCGGGATCAAGCGCTGATGTCGGCTCATCAAACAGCATCACTTCAGGATCCATGGCAAGAGCGCGGGCAATGGCAACACGCTGTTTTTGCCCGCCTGATAATCTGTTTGGATATTCGTGGGCTTTATCGGACAATCCAACTTTGGCGAGCAGTTCAAGCCCCTTCTGTTCAGCTTCCTGCTTCGATGATCCTTTTACCTTCATCGGGGCGTAAGTTAAATTTCCCAGGGCTGTTTTATGGGGAAAAAGATGAAAATGCTGAAAGACCATCCCGACGCTTTCACGCACTTTCATGATATTTGTTTTCGGATCGGTTATTTCATGCTCGCCAATCCAAATTCTGCCCGCGGTTGGATCCTCAAGCCTGTTCATGCAGCGCAGGAAGGTCGACTTGCCCGAACCTGATGGCCCGATAATCGCAACAACTTCCCCATCATGAATCGTTGTCGAAATTCCCTTTAAAACTTCGAGCTTGCCAAACGATTTATGCAAATTTTCAATTTTAATCACTGCGCCTCATCCTCCTTTCCATCGCTTTTCCGATAATCGTTAACGTCATGACCATAACATAATAAATCATCCCGGCAATTAACAGCGGTTCGAAAAACGAGAATTTTTCGGCGCCAACCTGGTATGAACGCCTCATAATATCCAATACCCCAATCGTCGTCACAATCGCCGATTCCTTCGTTAAAGTGATAAATTCGTTCATTAAGGCCGGCAAAATGTTTTTTAACGCCTGTGGCAAAATGATATCCCACATCATCCGCTTGTACGGAACGCCGAGGGCCATCGCCGCTTCCCGCTGACCCTTGTCCACTGCCAAAATGCCGGCGCGGATGATTTCGGAAATGTATGCAGCCGAATTCAATCCAAAAGCCAGTACCGCTGCGACATAAGCGTCAATTTGATAGCCGAGCAGCTGCGGTGAACCGAAGTAGATAATCATCAACTGGAGAACAAGCGGTGTACCGCGAAAGACCGAAGTATATGCATCGGCAATCCAGCCAAGAATTCTTATTGAACCAATTTTAAATAAGGCTAAAATAATTCCAAATGCAAAGCCTAAAATCCCTGCCATGATGACGATTTGAAGGGTAACGCCAATCCCTTTAAATATATAGGGCAGGGAGGGGATAAATTGTGCAAAATCTAAATTCATTTTGTTACTCAATCCTCTCACTTATAAATACCATATCTTGAAGGCAAAAACGTTCAGAAGGGTGATCCTTCTGAACGCTGTAGTTGTTCAAAAACTATTCTTCACTGCGGAACCATTTGCCGACCAACTTATCAAGCTCACCATTTTCTTTCATTTCGTTCAAAACTCTGTTAAATTCTTCTTTTAATTCGCTTTCTTTCGGGAAGGCAATCGCGGAACCTGCTTCTTCAGGATCATCTTTCAACGTAAATCCTGTCAAATCCGGATTGTTTTTGAAATATCCTTGTGCAACTACATCTTCAATAACGGCTGCATCAAAGCGCCCCGCTTTTATTTCCTGGATTAATTCGGGAATACGATTGCGATTTTCAATTTTAATATCAACCTGCTCAGCAATTTCTTTGGCTTTTCCTTCCTGGATTGAACCAAGCTGTACCCCGACCGTCTTTCCTTTTAAATCTTCAATTGTTTCAATGCCGCTATCCTTTTTTGAAACAATCATATGCTCTGCCGTAAAGTAAATATCGCTAAAGTCAACATTCTTCTTGCGCTCTTCTGTTGGCGTCATCCCGGCCATGACGAAATCGACCTGGCCACCCTCCAATGCCTCAATCAGCCCGGCAAAATCCATATCCTTCACTTCGATTTCATAGCCAAGCTCTTCGCCGATGGCATTGGCAAGATCAATGTCAAAGCCGATATAATCATCGCCTTTCGCCGTGTCAACATATTCGAATGGCGGATAATCAGCCGATGTTCCCATTGTCAATACTTTTTTATCCCCACTGGTTTCGCCGCCGCTTGAACTTTTTTCACTTGTTCCACATGCGGCAAGCAGACCGATTAATAATACGCTTGTTAAAAATAATCCGATTGCTTTTTTCATTTGTTTTCCTCCTATAATGTTGTCTGAAAATTACTATTTTTCGTAATTAACTTTTATTTTATAGTGAATATCTATTAATTTTCAAGTATAATCTATGAGATTATATAAATTCACTAAGATGAATTTTAACACATTTTTATATTTATGCAATAACATTTTTAAATATAAATTATCGGTTAAACATGGAAAATTATTATTCTGGAAAAATAGTGGCTCGGAGAGGCTATGACGGGGGTTTTTGTAAAAAAATAAAGCCCCGGTGCCCCGGAGCTCATTCATCATACTTCATCGCAATGCTGTTCGAAGGCTTGCTGCAGCTTAGTGACAACAGCCATCGGCTCATGTCCTTCTATTTCATGGCGTTCAATCATCGTCACCAGTTTTCCATCTTTTAATAAGGCAAAGGACGGAGAGGATGGCGGGAATCCTGTAAAATAGCTTCTTGCTTTTTCAGTGGCTTCCTTGTCCTGGCCGGCAAACACTGTGACAAGCCGGTCAGGGCGCTTATCATAATGAAGCGCGTGGGCAGCAGCCGGACGGGCGATTCCTCCGGCACATCCGCACACGGAATTTACCATTACCAGCGTTGTGCCATCCTTTGTAAGCGTCTGCTCCACTTCTTCAGGTGTAGTTAATTCTGTATATCCAGCCGCAACGATTTCCTGGCGGGCCTGGCGGACAACGTCATTCATAAATAAATTGAAATCGATGTTCATGATTATCGCTCCCTTTCTAGAAGTAATTTTAGCAGAGAAAGAATTGGAACGGTTATAATTTGCTTAACTCTGCCCTGATTGTTTCATGTTACTATCATAACAAGTTCGCGACCTTGTTTTCAATTAAGGAGAAAAAGATTCATAAAAAAGTTTAACCCTGATTGTAACGGGAATACAAATAATACAGCTAGATCCATACCCCTAAACTCCCTAGATGATGGATAGTGCCATAATGGCGCTATCCGCTTTTTTTTTTACTATTGGCCGTGCCGATAAAATAGTTTAAATAAGCTGTCGACCGCCGACGTAACCGTTGTCTGGCCGGAGACCACTTCGTTTTCGAGCTTGGGCAACTCGGCTTTAATTGCCGGATGGTGAAAAAAAAGGGCTTGCAGCTGGTCAACGATCATGGCATGCAGCCATTCTCTCGTTTGGCTTCTCCTTCTATCTTCAAAAGAGCCGTTCTGTTCTGTTTTTTCTTTAAATGTCTCAATCGTCTCCCACATTTCCCTGATTCCTTCCTGATGAAGAGCGGAGCAAGTATGCGCCTCTGTTGCCCATCCTTTTGTGGCAGGCTGGAGAAAGTGCAAAATGCGGTTGTACTCTTGCCTTGTTTTTTCAGCGATTGGTTTATTTGCCCCATCCGCTTTATTGACAACGACTGCATCTGCGAGCTCCATAATTCCCTTTTTCATTCCCTGCAATTCGTCACCTGCGCCAGTTAACACAAGCAGCATAAAGAAATCGACCATGTCCCTGACGATTACTTCGCTTTGGCCGACGCCGACCGTTTCCACTAAAATGACATCAAAGCCGGCAGCTTCACATAACAGGATCGTTTCCCTTGTTTTTCTGTGAACCCCGCCGAGCTTTCCCCCGGATGGTGAAGGGCGGATAAATGCGCGCGGGTTCCGGGAAAGCAGCTCCATTCTCGTCTTATCACCGAGAATACTGCCTCCGCTTAAGCTTGAACTCGGGTCGACAGCAAGAACAGCAACATGAAGCCCTTGATCGCACAAATAACTGCCAAACGCTTCAATAAAAGTGCTTTTTCCTGCGCCGGGCACACCGGTAATGCCAATCCGGATCGAATTTCCAGAATGGGGAAGCAATCGCTGCAGGAGCTGCTGCGCTTTGGCAAAATGGTGTTCCGCATTGCTTTCAATCAGCGTAATCGATCTTGCGAGATAGCTCCGCTCACCTTCCAATACACCTTTAGCAAGCGTTTCAACATCAAGATCAGCTGAAATTTTTTTTTGAAAACGGCCGCTTTTTTTCATGGAGACTCCGGGTGATCCTGCTTCGACACCTTTGCTGATCACACCGGCAAAATCATCGGGCCGTTTCGGGTCGTTCCATTCGGGTTTTTGTCCGTCCTTCATTTAGTTTGCCACTTCCTCATACCCGAGTCGTTCATAAATCGATCTGATTACTTTTTGGGCAGCGACAGGAATCACCGTTCCCGGGCCAAAAATGGCCGCAGCACCATGATCGTATAAATACTGGTAGTCCTGGGCAGGTATGACTCCGCCAATGACAACCAAAATATCTTCCCTGCCAAGCTTCCTGAGTTCTTCCACAAGCTGTGGAAGCAAAGTTTTATGGCCAGCTGCCAATGAGCTGATCCCGATCACATGGACATCATTTTCGACCGCCTGAAGCGCCGTTTCTGCCGGCGTCTGGAATAACGGGCCGATATCAACGTCAAAGCCGAGATCGGCAAACGCAGTCGAAATGACTTTCGCCCCCCGGTCATGGCCATCCTGGCCCATCTTTGCAATCAAAATCCGCGGCCTTCTGCCCTCGTTTTCGAGAAATTCATCGGTCATTTTTTTCACTTCGGCAATTTCTTCTTCGTTGGAGAAATGGCTGCTGTATACACCGCTGATTGACCGGATCACCGCCTTATGGCGGCTTGCAACCGCTTCAATTGCATCCGAGATTTCGCCCAGCGTTGCTCTCACCCTTGCCGCCTTGACGGCCATTTCAAGCAAATTCGCGTCTCCCGTTTCCGCCGCTTTCGTGAGCGCTGTTAAAGCTTCCTTCACTTCATGGTCATCTCTTGATGCTTTTAGCTGCTTCAATTTTTCAATCTGCCTTAAACGGACGGCGGTATTATCAATATCCAGTATGTCAATCGGTTCCTCTTGCTCAAGGCGGTAACGGTTTACGCCGATGATCGCCTCTTTGCCTGAATCGATTCGGGCCTGGCGGCGGGCGGCTGCTTCCTCGATTTTCATCTTCGGCAGCCCGGTTTCAATCGCTTTCGCCATTCCTCCGAGATTCTCAATCTCCTCAATATGGACCCAGGCCCGCTCAATCAGCTCGTTTGTCAGAGCTTCAACGTAGTAAGAGCCCGCCCATGGATCAATCACTTTCGTAATTCCTGTTTCCTCTTGCAAATATAGCTGGGTGTTGCGGGCAATTCTCGCTGAAAAATCAGTCGGCAGGGCAATCGCTTCATCAAGGGCATTCGTGTGCAATGACTGCGTATGGCCCATTGCCGCCGCATGCGCTTCGATCAACGTCCGCGTGACATTATTAAAAGGATCCTGCTCGGTGAGACTCCATCCCGATGTTTGCGAATGGGTGCGGAGCGCCATTGATTTAGCATTTCCCGGTTCAAAGCTCTTCATCATTTTTGCCCAAATGAAACGGGCGGCCCGCATTTTCGCGACTTCCATAAAGTAATTCATGCCAACGGCCCAAAAAAATGATAACCTTGGCGCAAATGAATCAATATCGATTCCGGCCTTTAATCCAGTTCTTACGTACTCGAGACCGTCTGCCAGTGTGTAGGCCAGTTCAATATCGGCAGGCGCTCCAGCTTCCTGCATATGATAGCCCGAGATACTGATGCTATTGAATTTCGGCATGTATTTCGCGGTGTATTCAAAAATATCGGCAATGATTTTCATCGACATTTCCGGCGGGTAAATATACGTGTTGCGGACCATATACTCTTTGAGAATATCGTTTTGTATTGTACCCGACAGCTTCTCCTGGCTGACTCCCTGCTCCTCTGCCGTAACGATAAAGAATGCAAGAATCGGCAGGACGGCCCCGTTCATCGTCATTGATACCGACATTTGGTCAAGCGGTATTCCATCAAAAAGCGTCTTCATATCAACAATTGAATCGACCGCAACACCCGCTTTCCCAACGTCTCCGACGACGCGGGCATGGTCGGAATCATAGCCGCGGTGGGTGGCAAGATCAAAAGCAACAGACAGTCCCTTTTGACCCATTTCCAAATTGCGGCGATAAAAGGCATTGCTTTCCTCCGCAGTGGAAAACCCGGCATACTGGCGCACTGTCCAGGGCCTGTTCACATACATCGTCGGATATGGCCCTCTTGTGTACGGGGGAAATCCGGGTTTGTCATCGAGATGTTCCATGTTTTTCAGATCTTCAGAAGTATAGAGCGGCTTAAGTTTTATCTGCTCGTTCGTCTCAAATAAAAGGTCATCTATGGAGCCGCGAATCTCCGCCCCGGCTGCTTTTTTCCAGGCATCCGGATCAAGGGCAGGCTGATCGCCAAAAAGCTTCACACTTTTGAAATCAGGCTTATGCTTCATTAGTCATTGGCCTCCATTTCTTCCAGCATCGAAGAAAGCGTAGCATAGCAGTTGCTTCGCATATGAATAAATTCATCGATGCCGGCTCTTCGCCATCCGTCTTGTTCTGTCCCGTCGGGCAAACCCGCTAGATAAAGCTTTATTTTCGGATATCTGCTTTTCAGAAGCCGGGCTGTCTCGATTCCTTCAGAGCTGTATCTTTCATTGCTGCCGCACAGGCAATAATGGCCTAAACCCGTTTCTTCTATGAATGAAAAAACATCATCAATGGAATCGATCGGTTTGCTCCTGTTCGAATCGACCCCTGCCGCTGCTGCAAATCCGGCGGCAAAATCGGCTCTTCCCTTATATTCCTTCAGCGCTCCAAGGCAGATCAATCCTACTGCAGGCTTTATGCCTTTTTCTGCTTCTATTTTTCCTGCTCTCATTCGCAACTCTTCATATGGCACTGCTAAACGCGACTTCTTTATCGGGGTAATCGTATCGGCTGCCCGGTTGCCTTCGCGGCTTGGCAATTCATCCTCATGTTTGGGGCGAAGGGGAACGTCCTGCAAATTGGCGTACACATTGGTGCCGATGATGCTCTGCTTTCGTGTGAAGATATCTTCGTTCCTCTGCCGGTTCACCTCAGCGACTTTTTCCTGGAGCCAGCCGGAGCGGAGAACGTCGGCAATCCCGTTTTTCTCGTCAATTTCTAAAAACATTTCCCACGCTTTTTTGGCCAGCTCGTCTGTCAATTGTTCAATATACCATGATCCGCCGGCAGGATCGGCGACTTTATTCAAATATGCTTCTTCTTTCAAGAGGAGCTGGGTATTGCGGGCAATCCTTTCTGCAAGCGGATTTGGGCTTCCTTCAGGGTCATTATATGGACTGACATGAAGGTACTGGACACCGCCCAGCACAGCAGCGAATGCCTCATTTCCGCTCCTCAGCATATTCACATGCGGATCATATACTGTTTTGGTAAACGCGGACGTTTCCGCCGCGATAACCGCTTTTCCCGATCCAGGCCCTGCCCCAAACGCTTCGGCGACTTTCAACCAGAGCAGCCTCGCTGCCCGCAGCTTGGCCACCTCCATAAAAAAGTTGGCGCCAACCGCCACTTTAAACACGATCTTCTCCAATATTTTCTCCAGATCCATGCCGTTTTCCAGGAGCTGCTGAATATGATAGCTGCCGGTTGCGAGCGCAACTGCCAGTTCTTGAACCGCATTTCCGCCGCCATTGTGGACAGGGATGGTATCAACTAATACGGTTTTCAAATTTGGCAGCTTTTCATCGGTTTTTTCGATCAGTTCAGCCCAGTTTTTATAAACGATTTCCAGTTTGACCGGCAATCCCCCTCTTTCCAACAGAACGGCGACCGGATCCATGCCAACAAAACCGGTGACGCTATCATTTCGGCTGTCGGACAAATGGAGCAGTGCATTTAGAAAATGGCTTTGTCTGTCTTTAGCATCAATACTGAAAGGATATCGGTCATAGATCCCTTCCAAAATGAAGGGAAGATTTTTGTCAAGATGTTCACTGATGTCAAATGAAACAGCCGACTGGCCTTTTTTCAGTGAATCCTCCAGCTTTTTTCTTAAATCGGTTTCATCTGTATAAGTGATTTTTTGTGCAATATGCCAGCCATTTGCGACAATTGCAAGCGGATTGATCCCCCTGCGGAAGTCCGGCTGGCCGGGATACTGTGATTCGCTTCCGCTCCCTTCCTCCCGTGAGTAAAGCGGTTTCAAAACAATCGATTCATATGTATTCGTTGCCAGGGAATCGACCGTTTTCCCTTTTAGTGATTGTTCAGCTTTTCGTTGCCATTCTTCCATTGTAACGCCGGAAAAACGCTTATTTTTCATTTCATTAATCATCACTGTGCTGTCCAAGCTGGACAGCTTTCCCCTCCTTCCCGGTAGCAGGGCAAATTGTATTAAAATTCTAAAATTATAAGCGGTTCATCATTATTTTAGTATACATATGAAAAACTGGCAATCGAAGCAGCCCTTTAAACTGACACTATTTTTCCAATAGCCCCCCCATAAAATGGGTTTGACACGGCAATCAAGCGGGGATAATACCATTAAAGGAGTGACGTTTGTGCAAACACATATGGAGCTTTCTGACTATCACAAATGGATGTGCAAACAAATTAAAGAAAAGTTGGCCGAAAGAGCTTATTCTTTTGGGTACACCTCCACAGAAATCATTGATTACGGCGAGCGTGAGGTCATTACATTGGCGCTCAGCGAAATGCTCGTTCGGCTGGACAGCCGTATAAAGTAAATCGATTGTTTATGGTTCGATATAATATGAAAACCGCTGCGTGGGCAGCGGCTTTATTTTTTAAAATATAGCTGTGTTTTCCTTTGATGTATTTTCGATGATTTCCTTGACGCGCTGCAGGAAGCGGCCGCAAATCAATCCGTCGAGAACGCGGTGGTCAAGCGACATACAGAGATTTACGATATCGCGAACAGCTATCATGCTGTTGTTCATTATAACCGGGCGCTTGACAATCGATTCAACCTGCAGGATCGCAGCCTGGGGATAGTTGATGATCCCCATCGATTGAACGGAACCGAACGAACCGCTATTGTTTACTGTAAACGTGCCGCCTTGCATGTCAGCTGTTGTTAGTTTACCGGCCCGGGCTTTCCCGGCAAGCTCGGAAATTTCGCGGGCAATGCCTTTAATTGTTTTTTCATCGGCATGTTTGATTACCGGAACGAATAAAGCATCATCGGTTGCTACCGCAATCGAAATATTAATATCCTTTTTTTGGATGATCTTGTCGCCGGCCCACATCGAATTAATTTGCGGAAATTCTTTCAGGGCCTGGGCTGCAGCTTTGACAAAGAAAGCGAAAAAGGTTAAGTTGAAGCCTTCTTTTTTCTTAAAATCATCTTTGACAGCATTGCGGAATTCAACAAGATTCGTTGCATCTACTTCGATCATCGTCCATGCATGCGGAGCTTCATGCTTGCTGCGCAGCATATTAGCCGCTATCGCTTTCCGCACTCCTGTAACCGGGATCTCGATATCGCCACTGGAAACAGGCGGCTTCATGCTTGTTGCCAGGGCATCGGCTCGTTCATTTCCTGCCGGCGCGGCGGTTTCGTTCATACGTGCAGAAGAAGCAGAGGCCGCTGTTTCCTGCTCTTTTGCTTGCTGAACAGGAGCTCCTGCTGTTGGAATGTTTCCGGATTCAATGATTTTCATTAAATCCTTCCGGGTAATCCTTCCTCCTGCACCTGTTCCATGTACCTGCGAAAGGTCAATGTTATGCTCCTGGGATAACTTCAGGACAGCAGGTGAATAACGCGCTTTATTGCCTTCGGCTGCTGGAGCGGTGATCGCCTCTGCCTGCGTCCCTGCTTGTTCCTGTACTACATCTATTTTCCCGCCGTCGACCTCGATCGTACAAATGATCTCGCCGACCGAGAGTGTATCTCCTTCTTCAGCAATCAGCTCCTTGATCACACCGCTAAAAGAGGATGGCACTTCCGCATTTACTTTATCGGTCATGACTTCGGCAAGCGGATCGTACTTATTCACTTTATCCCCTGCGGAAACAAGCCATTTGCTGATCGTACCTTCCGTCACACTTTCTCCAAGCTGGGGCATTTTAATTTGTTCAATAGCCAAAGGTAACCCTCCTTTTAACTTTAGAATTCTGCCAGCTCACGCATTGCTTTTTCAACTTTATCAGGGTTGACCATAAAATATTTTTCCATTGTTGGAGAATAAGGCATCGCTGGAACATCCGGACCTGCCAACCGCATAATCGGGGCATCAAGGTCAAACAAACAATTTTCGGCAATAATCGCCGATACTTCACTGATGATGCTGCCTTCTTTGTTGTCCTCCGTTAACAGCAATACTTTGCCTGTTTTTGAAGCAGCCTCGATAATCGCTTCTTTATCTAATGGATAGACGGTTCTCAAGTCTAAAATATGGGCGGAAATGCCGTCTTTCGCGAGCCTTTCCGCAGCCTGAAGGGCAAAATGGACACATAAACCATAAGTGATTACGGTAATATCTTCACCTTCACGCTTGACATCTGCTTTGCCGATCGGCAATGTGTAATCATCTTCCGGTACTTCGCCTTTAATCAACCGGTAAGCGCGTTTATGCTCAAAGAACAGGACAGGATCTTCGTCACGGATTGCTGCCTTCAGCAAACCCTTCACATCATATGGAGTGGAAGGCATGACAATTTTCAGGCCTGGCTGGTTGGCAAAAACGGCTTCAACTGATTGCGAATGGTAGAGTGCGCCATGGACACCGCCGCCATAAGGAGCCCGTATCACGATTGGGCAGCTCCAATCATTGTTGGACCGGTAGCGGATTTTCGCTGCTTCGGAAATGATTTGATTGACAGCGGGCAAAATAAAATCAGCGAATTGCATTTCCGCAACCGGCCTCATTCCGTACATCGCTGCACCAATTCCGACCCCGGCGATCGCTGATTCAGCCAGGGGTGTGTCAATGACACGCTCTTCGCCAAATTGATCATAAAGCCCCTGGGTCGCTTTAAAGACGCCGCCTTTTTTCCCAACGTCCTCACCAAGGACAAATACTTTCGAATCCCGCTCCATTTCTTCACGAATCGCCATTGTAACTGCATCTATATAAGAAATTACTGCCATGTTCGTTCCCCCCTTACTGCTCAGCATAAACATATCTTAAAGCCTGTTCCGGCTCTGGATATGGTGCATTTTCGGCATAGTCGGTTGCTTCATTTACGAGCTTCATCACCCGCTCATTGATTTCCAGTTCAAGCTCGTCATTTAAAACGCCTGTTTCCTTTAAATAAACACCAAACGTGATGATTGGGTCCTTTGATTTCGCTTCAGCCACTTCATCAGGAGCCCGGTAACTGCGGTCATCATCATCTGAGGAGTGCGGTGTAAGGCGGTAGGAAATCGTTTCAACAAGGGTAGGCCCTTCACCGCGTCGTCCCCGGTCCGCAGCTTCTTTTACAGCCTTGTAAACTTCAAGCGGATCATTTCCGTCAACGGTAACTCCCGGCATGCCATAACCGATGGCCCGATCAGAAACATTTTCGCAAGCGAGCTGCTTTTCAATCGGTACGGAAATGGCATACTTGTTGTTTTCGCACATAAAGATAACGGGAAGCTTATGAACGCCGGCAAAGTTCGCACCTTCATGGAAATCTCCCTGGTTGGACGATCCTTCTCCAAAGGTGACAAAGGTGACAAGATTTTCTCCTGACATCCTGCCGGCCAGCGCGACACCGACGGCATGGGGAACTTGCGTTGTCACCGGAGAGGATCCAGTCACAATCCGGTTTTTCTTTTGCCCGAAATGCCCCGGCATTTGCCGGCCGCCCGAGTTTGGATCCTCCGCTTTCGCAAATCCTGACAGCATCAGTTCTTTTGCAGTCATTCCGAACGTTAACACAACACCCATATCGCGATAATACGGCAAAACATAATCCTTCTCGCGATCAAGGGCAAATGCAGCTCCTACTTGGGCTGCCTCCTGGCCCTGACACGAAATCACGAATGGAATTTTTCCCGCGCGGTTCAGAAGCCACATGCGCTCGTCGATTCGGCGTGCCAAAAGCATCGTTTCATACATTTCCAATACTTTCTCATCGCTTAAGCCCAAGTCTTTATGACGATTTTCAGCCATTTTTTTACCTCCTGAAATTTATATGTAACAAAATCCAACTATTATCAGCCATGAATTGCTTTGCCATCAACAGCAAGCGCAGCTTCTCCGATTGCTTCGGAAAGGGTCGGGTGTGGATGAATCGTATGCCCGATCTCCCACGGGGTTGCATCAAGCACACGGGCAAGGCCTGCTTCGGAAATCATATCTGTCACATGGGGGCCAATCATATGAACGCCAAGAATATCGTTTGATACTTGATCGGCAACAATTTTGACAAACCCGTCAGCTTCACCAAACACCAACGCCTTGCCGATTGCCCGAAACAAGAATTTACCAACTTTGACAGTGTGCCCTTTTTCGATTGCCTCTTCTTCTGTAAAACCGACGCTTGCAACCTCCGGATTACTGTAAATACATTTAGAGATGAGGCTGTAATCGATCGGTGCCGGATTTTCGCCAGCGATATGCTCAACAGCAACAATACCTTCATGTGAGGCTACATGGGCGAGCTGGAGGCCGCCAATGACATCACCGATTGCATAAATATGAGATTCCTTCGTTTGGAAATACTCGTTTACCGAAATAAAACCTTTTTCCAATTGGATATCTGTATTCTCCAAGCCGATTCCTTCTACATTTGCCTGGCGGCCGACAGAAACAAGCAGTTTATCTGCAGTGAATTCTTTTTGCCCGCCTTTCACTTCTGCGGAAATCGTAACATTTTCACCTTTTTGGATCGTTTCCGGAAGAACTTTCGCACTTGTAACAATCTTGACGCCCTTCTTCTTCATCAAACGCTGCATCTCTTTTGAGATTTCTTTGTCTTCCGTCGGGATAATCCGGTCTGCATACTCAATCACCGTTACTTCTGTGCCAAAGTCGGAAAGCATCGAAGCCCATTCAATCCCGATCACTCCGCCGCCAACAATGATGATCGATTCCGGAAGCGACTCCATCACAAGTGCTTCATCCGAAGTCAGGACCAACTTGCCGTCAGCTTCCAGCCCCGGAAGCGTTCGGGGACGGGAACCTGTCGCAACAATGACGTTTTTCGGGATAAGCATTTCGTTTTCACTGCCGTTATTCAATTCTACCGAAATCGTTCCAGGCATCGGTGAAAAGATCGACGGTCCCAAAATCCGGCCGATCCCTTCATACACATCAATTTTCCCTTTTTTCATTAACTGCTGGACACCTTTATGGAGAGTATCGACGATTTTGTTTTTTCGTTCCTGAACCTTCGCAAAATTGACGGTCACTTCACTGGTCATGACGCCGAATTCTTCCCCGCGCCTGGCTGTCGCAAAAACCTCTGCGCTTCTGAGTAAAGCCTTGCTCGGGATGCAGCCTTTATGCAGGCATGTCCCGCCCAACTTCCCTTTTTCAACTATCGCCGTTTTCAAACCGAGCTGCGAAGCGCGTATCGCTGCTACATAGCCACCAGTTCCGCCGCCGAGAATCACTAAATCGTACTCTTGAGCCAAATTGCTCTCCTCCTTATTGGACGCTCGCTTTATTTTTCGTACCGCCAGGATATGCTTTTACATCCTCTTCACCGCGAAGCACACGCAATGCTCCTTCAGCCAATGCTTGAAGTTCATTTTCACCTGGATGGACGATGACATCTGCGATCCAGTTGATTCTGTCGCTGATTTGTTTGACAAAGCCTTTTCCATAAGCAAGACCGCCGGTTAAAATAACCGCATCGACTTTTCCGGCAAGGACTGCGCTTGCTGAACCGATTTCTTTTGCCACCTGGTAGGCCATCGCCGAGTATACCAGCTCTGCCTGTTTATTGCCTTTTTCGATCATTTGCTCCACTTTGACTGCATCACTGGTTCCGAGATAACCGACAAGCCCTCCCTGGCCGACTATTTTTTTCATCATTTCCTCACGATAATAATCACCTGAGTAGCAAAGTGCCACTAAATCTCCAGCCGGAACGGTTCCGGCCCGTTCAGGACTGAATGGCCCGTCTCCATGGAGGCCATTGTTAACGTCGATAACCCTTCCCTGTCTGTGGACACCAACGGTAATGCCGCCGCCCATATGGGCAACAACTAAATTCAAAGTTTCGTATGTTCTGCCCAATTCTTTCGCCACCCGGCGGGCAACGGCTTTCTGGTTAAGCGCATGAAAAATGCTTTTTCTCTCGATTAAAGACATGCCTGAGATTCGCGCGATCGGTTCAAGCTCATCGACGACTACCGGATCGACAATATAGGAAGGGATATTGAGCCCGCCCGCAATTTCAAAAGCGAGAATACCGCCCAAATTTGAGGCATGCTGCCCGGCATACCCTGCCCTTAAATCGGAAAGCATCTGTTCATTTACAGCGTATGTACCACCTTCAATCGGCCTGAGCAAGCCCCCGCGCCCGCAAACGGCACTCAGCTTCGAAATGTTAATTCCCTCGATATCAAGTGTTTCCAGGATCGTATTTTTGCGAAACTGATATTGATCAATCGTGCTATCGTATAAATTAATCACGTCTGCTTCATGGCGAATCGTTTTTTCGAAAACCGATATTTCATTATCGAAAACACCAATCTTTGTGGATGTCGAGCCCGGGTTGATTACGAGAATTCGGTATTCCTTTTCTTGCAACATCTAAACCTCCCATTATAAGAATAGGCAGCCTTCTGTCATTACTCTTATTCTTATTTAAGGTGCGTCCGCAAAAAGGGAAAGACGCTGAATGAAATATTCAGCGTTCAATCTCCTTTTTCTTAAATGGCCGAGACCGGCCGGGCTTCAAAAAATTGCCTCCGCGCGGCGCTTCCGCTTTTCTTTGTCTAGCTTCTGCGGCTCAGGATGTGGTGGCCGTTTTGCAGGAATTGGCTGCGGGAATTCTGCATTCTGCTGATGCGTTCTTCCGCCATCCGATCCGCCGCTTTATAGGTTGGAATTCCATCCCGTTTCGCAATTTCGATCACTTTCTCGATATTATTATAGATCATTTCCACTTTTTTCATGGCTCTTTCATGGTTATATCCGTAAAGCTCATCAGCGACATTTATGACGCCGCCGGCATTAATCACATAATCAGGCGCATAGACGATTCCCATTTCGTGAATAATATCGCCGTGGCGGGTATCCTTGAGTTGGTTGTTTGCTGCCCCGGCAATTACTTTTGCTTTAATTTTCGGGATCGTATCATCATTAATTACTGCACCTAAAGCGCAAGGAGCATAAATATCGCATTCCACACTGTAAATATCATTAATATCAACCGCTTTGGCGCCGAATTCCTCAACGGCACGCTGAACTGCTTCTTTATTGATATCGGTGACAATTAATTGGGCGCCTTCTTCATGAAGGTGGCGGCAAAGAGTATAGGCAACATTTCCAACTCCCTGGACAGCGACAACTTTCCCCTCCAAAGAATCCGTCCCGAAAGCTTCTTTGGCGGCTGCCTTCATTCCGCGGTATACTCCGTAAGCTGTAACCGGTGAAGGGTTCCCTGATGAACCAAAAGCAGGCGAAATTCCCGTTACATAATCCGTTTCTTCATGAATCAAGTCCATGTCGGCCACGGTTGTGCCAACATCCTCCGCTGTAATGTAGCGCCCATTTAAGCCCTGGATATAGCGGCCAAAGGCCCGGAACATTTCTTCATTTTTATCTTTGCGGGGGTCACCAATAATAACCGTTTTCCCGCCGCCAAGATTTAATCCTGCAGCTGCATTTTTATAGGTCATGCCGCGGGCAAGGCGGAGTGCATCCTCGATCGCCGCTTCCTCCGAATCATAAGTCCACATTCTTGTTCCGCCTAAAGCAGGGCCTAACGTCGTATCGTGGATGGCGATGATTGCTTTTAACCCGGACTGCTTATCCTGGCAGAATACCAGTTGCTCGTAATCATATTGTTCCAAGTACTTGAAAATTTCCATTAATACTTCCTCCCTCAGGTCAAAAAATCTATTTAGAAGCAGAACAGAGAGCGAGAGCAAGAGAATAAAGCTTGCTTTCAGCTGAATCAGTTCTTGAGGTTAAAACAATTGGAGCTTTGGCGCCCGCAATAACAGCACCGACTTTTGCTTTTGCGAAATAAATAAGCGATTTGTACAGGATATTTCCAGCTTCAATTGTCGGGACCAACAAAATATCGGCTTGTCCGGCAACCTGCCCGCTTATTCCTTTGTGCTCTGCAGCAAACATGGAAATGGCGTTATCCAAAGCCAGCGGCCCATCAACAATACAGCCGGCAATTTGGCCACGCTTGTTCATCACCGTTAAAGCAGCCGCATCCAGCGTCGCTTGCATGGCAGGATTAACTGTCTCCAGTGCAGCAAGCGGAGCAACCTTCGGTGTGTCAATCCCGATTTGCCTGGCGATTTCAACGGCATTTTTGATGATGTCCGCTTTTTGCTGAAGATCAGGCGCGATATTCATTCCGGTGTCGGTAATAATGGCAAATCGTTCATAGCCCGGCACTTCAAAGACAGCGACATGTGAGAGAACACTTCCCGTCGTCAAACCATATTCCTTATTCAAAACCGCTTTGAGGATCGTTGCTGTCGGCACATTGCCTTTCATTAGTACATTGGCTTCATTAAGCTTTACGGCTTTAACCGCATTTTCGGCGGCAATTGCTTTTGAACGCGCATGAACGATCTTTATTTTACTACTTTTGACTGCACCGGGGTCTATTTTATGCAAAATCGACACAATTTCTTCTTTATCCCCAAACAACAGAAAACTGGCGAGATTTCGTTCAATTGCTCCCACAACCGCTTCAATCACCTGTTCATCTTCTGCCGCAGCAACTGCGACCGTTTGATCTTCAATCCGGCTTGCTTTTGTGAGAAGTGAATCCAACTCCATCTACTATCTCAACCCCTTCATTCCTAAAGCTGTACCCTTACTCATTTTAATGCAAGAAGTGTGCCAACTTTAAAAGCTTATAAAACATTTTATCCGCTAAAATAAAGTGCGAAAAAAATTTCATGGTATGAAAATTATTGCGTGCTATCAATTGCAAGATCGTACCGATCCAGCTTGTAATACAAATTCCTTACGGATATTCCGAGCGTCTTTGCCGCCAGCGTTTTATTGCCATTGGCAAGCTCCAATGCTTGTTCAATAAGCTTCTTTTCATACTGCTCCATGCGTTCATTTAAAGTTCCTGCTTGTAGAAAAGAATCTTTTAAGACAGGGAGCTCATTTGTTTCATTGAATTTTCCCTTTAACTCCGGCAGATGGGATATATCTATTTCTTGTTCTGTATAATGCATAAATATGATTGCCCGCCCGAGAATGTTTTCAAGCTCCCTGACATTTCCGGGCCAGTCATAGCTCATTAAACAGTTCATCGCGTCAACAGAAATCGATTCTACATTTCGTCCGTAATCCTGATTGATTTTATGAATCAGCCGTTCGCATAAGGAAGGAATGTCACCCTTCCTCCGCCTTAATGGCGGAATATGAATCGGCATCCGGTTCAGGCGGTAGTATAAGTCTTCCCGAAAAGTTCCGTTCGCAATGCCTTTTTCCAAATTTACGTTTGTGGCGGCGATAATTCTTACATTAATGGGAATCGACTTTGTGCCGCCGACCCGCGTGATCTCTTTCTCTTGCAAAACCCTTAATAGCTTTGCCTGGGTATTGGCCGATAGCTCGCCGATTTCATCGAGGAAAATGCTGCCGTTATTCGCGTCTTCAAAAAAACCTCGTTTACCTCCCCTTTTCGCACCTGAAAAGGCACCCTCTTCGTACCCAAACAGTTCACTTTCAAGAAGGGATTCAGATAATGCGGCACAATTTACGCGAATAAATTTATTATATTTTCGATCACTGGCGTTATGGATGGCGTGGGCAAACAGTTCCTTCCCTGTTCCCGACTCGCCGCGCAACAGAACAGTGGCAGGTGTTTTTGCACCGAGCTTTGCCTGTTCTACAGCCAGCTTCATTTCATCTGACTCACCAATGATATCCGCAAAAGAATATTTTGCCTCAAGCGTCCGAATGATCTGCCTCGCCCGATTCAGCTCGCGGTTCAAGCTTTGGATTTCGGACATATCGTGAATGACACCGACACTCCCTTTCAGCTTTCCGTTTACAATAATCGGCGCTACATTGACTACTACTTCCTTCTTGTTCGGACCGACCCGCATTGAAGCGCCCCTGACGGCTCTGCGGGTTTGCAGGACTTTCATATGGATGCTTTCACCTTCAGAAATATCTGCGGTTGCAGGCTGGCCGATTACCTCATCCTCGCTCAGGCCGGTGATCCTTGTATACGCCGGATTAATGAGTATGCCCCTGCCTGCTTCATCAACAACTGATATGGCATCATCACTGGAATGAATGATCGCTTCGAGCATCGTCTGAATCTCTTTTAAATTCGTAATCTCTTCAGCGAGGTTTACGACTTCGGTAATATCCTGAAAAACAGAAAATGCGCCGATCAGCTGCTCTTTTTCATCGATGATTGGAATCCGTGTCGCGATAATTTTTGCACCGTTTTTTAAGAGAAGCTTCCGGTTTGCTTCGATTCTTCTTGTATGTAAAACCCTCGGCAGCTCACTTGAGGCAATCACTTCATGGATATGCCTGCCGAGAGCAAATTCACGGCTGACCCCGGTAATTTTCTCAGCACTTTTGTTAAAAAGGATGACATTTTCGTCTGTATCGATGACAACCATGCCATCTTCGGTTGAATTAAAAATAAGATCATGTTTATAAGTCTCATTTCGGAATGTCTCGACAAGCTGTTCTTTTTCTTCGAGCAGCCTTGCCAGCAAGAAGGCTACACTGCCGGGAATCAATAACGTATTCTTGCCGCGGGCATCGCGGAGCGCCGTAAACACTTGATCACTTCCGGTCACTTCGATAATCACATCAATATTTTCGGAAATATACGGTTTCCAATCAGAATCAGTGATGATGCCTTCCTCTTTTGCAAAGCGAAGTCCAGGTGCAGCCGGATCTATATCAATTACAGCCTTTACATCGAGAATAGCCGTTTCCTTTAAAATTTTTAAAATGGCTGTACCGCCTTTTCCCGCGCCGACAATCATCGCAGTCTGCATATGTACCCCTTTCTTCACGACGAAATCAAGAAATAATTTTCAGGCTTGGTTTGCAACTTTTTTCATATTCATTGTACCTTGAACAGTTTACCTTGACAAATTCGATGGATGATTTATGATTTTCGTTAGAGGACAAGAAGTGAAGGGATGTCTATGAGCAGGATCATCGCGTTAATCATTATGTTGATTCCCGGCGTCATTGCGGCGGTTGGAATAAAGCTAATGAGGGATATGGTATTTGGGATTTTGCAGGAGCCATTTCCGTTTTTGTGGCTGCAATTTTTGGCAGGATTGCTGTTTTTTCTGGCAGGTCTTGGCTTTGTTGCAGGTTTTATTTTACATAGGGACCGAAAAAGAAATAAAGTGCAGCAAAAATTTCGAAAAGAAAATTCGCGAATAAAAGCAAGCGCCGAACACAATCGAAAGAAATAAGAAAGAGCTTTGTTTAAAATGTGACAAAGCTCTTTTCTGTTTATAACATGCTATTTTTAAAGGTCATTATTTTTCTGCAACTCATCTTTAATTTTGCATGCCTTGACAGGTTCATCGGTAAAAAACGCCGAGCATCCTGCCTTGAAAAGCCGTTTCATATCTGCTTCTTTATTGACGGTATATGGCCTTACAGCGATTCCATTTTCAATGCTTTCCTTTATGATTGCGTCAGGAGCGGCTGCCAGTTTGGGGTGAATTCCCTTAGCCTTGATCGACTGCGCATAAACCCAGGGCATATATAATCCGGCAGAATAAAGAGGTGCAATCTCTATTTCCGGGGCGAGCCGATAACTGTGAACAATGCTATAATGATTAAAAGAAGAAATAATCATCCGGCTTGACAGCCCGAAGCTGTGGACGAGCTCAATCACCTTCTCTTCCATACCTGGATATGGGATAAGGCCGTTTTTCAATTCGATGTTGCAAATAAGCTGATTCGCAGTCAACCATTCCAGCAGTTCTCGCAAAGAAGGAATCCTTTCTTTGCCTGAGAATTTTTTTTGTGAAAAAGCGGCATTGAGCTTGCGGATCTCAGCATAGGTGAAGTCCTTTACGAAGCCTTGCCCATCCGTATGCCCGTCAACCCGTTCATCGTGGATGATCACTGCTTCCCCGTCTTTTGTGAGCTGCACGTCAATTTCAATTCCGTCCGCACCGGCTTTGTCTGCTTCATAAAATGCGGTCATCGTGTTTTCCGGAAACAATGCCGAATAGCCGCGATGGGCAAAAATCTGTGTCATACATTCACTCACCTTTCATGATTGGAGGATATATTAATGAAACCCCTGCAAATCAGCGCCGAAACGGCTGTAAAAATTGCCGGGAAGCTGAATATCCCGTTAGAACAGGTTATGCATATGCCACAGCATATTTTTAATCCAAAAGCTGATCGAAATCGAGAAGGAAACTAATGAATAGTCCTGCGAAAAAGATGCTGAAACAAACTTCAGCATCTTTTTCTTTACTCATGGTGGAGTTGATTACCCATTGCATAAAAAGTGCCGTGGGTAGAAGAATGGATCCTTTTAATCATGACCTTAATCTGGATCACTGTTTCAGGATAGGCAATAACCCCCACTGTAACCTCGCCTTCCCCCTTTGCTTCAAGCAGTGATGTCAATGATTTGCGCTTCTGATCCAACCCGTTGAGCTTCTCAAGTTCTTCTTCATAATTCGATTTTGTCAGTTCATATTGATTTTTTTGCTGTTCATTTAGCTGATCCAATAAACCTTCATTTACAGAAAGCTGTTGTGCATAACGTTCAACATGGAGGGTTGCCATATCATATTCTGAAAACAGTCCCTCCAATTCCATCTGGATTAACTCTCTGTTAAATCCTTCAACATGAATATTCGTTTTCCTCTCGAGATGGTTGCCGACAATGCCGGCAACCACCTTCCCCTTTGCCTCAATCACACCGCCAATTAGCTTCCCCTTTTTTTCATGGGCCAAAACATTTCTGGCCTTTAAAAGGCTGCCGACTGAGTAATAGCCGATCGTAATATTTTCGCCAGCCTCGAGCGTACACTCATTGGCATGCTTTATAAAAATATTCTTCGCCGCTCTGATCTTTGTTTTCCCTTTACCAAAGGCCCCGCCCTTAATAAAAATATCACCGTTTCGCGAAGTGACAGACTCGACTCCGCTTAAGCCCATTGACCCGAGAATTGAGATATCCTTGTCCGCTGAGACGGAAAAGCCCTCCATTATGATGCCTTTAATCGTGATATTCCCGTTAAAATCAATATTTCCCGTTTCTATGCCAACATCGCCATTTACGATTAGATGATCCCCGACGGCGATGCGGTTTCCCTTTTTCTCGACAACTCCTTTTACAAGTGCGCGGAGAACAATTTTCCCGTCCTCTTCATGTTCCATGACCGTTTTTGCGTCATATAAAAGCTTCCTGTCTTTTCCCTTTTTCGGAAGCAGTATGTCACCATATATATTTTTTCCAGGTACTCCATCTGTCGGATGATGCTTTTCCCCGAGCCAATCCCCTTTTTCTACTTCGTCTAAAAAATGCATATCAAAATAGTCAGCTTTACCGTCTTCTTTGATCGTTGGTTTTCGTTCAGTCGGTTGAAAATAGGTAATTTGTGCATCTTGTCCGTCCACCGCTTCGGTGCCAGCTGCAATAGTAATATCCTTCTGGACTTTCAGCTCATGATCAATAACATAATAAAGAATTCCTTCACAAATCCCCCTTGATTCAAGCATGTTTTTAATTTCAGCTTTCATACGATTTAGATTTTCTTTCAAATGCTGTTCTGTACAATTTAACCTGATCTTTGCTGTCATGCTGTCTCTCGAGATTTCCAGGTCGACCGGCGGTTTTATATTGCCAATCTCAAGCTTTTCACAAAAACCCGCGTTCAAGGCGTCCTTTAAAGGCAGAAACTTTGTGATCGATATTTGCGGCAGCGTTTGCAAGGTTCGATCCAGTTTCACAAATGTCATTCCGCTTTTAAAAACCGTTAAAAAAACGGAACCGCTTTCTTCTTCAAGCAATATAGTTTCATCTCTATATAGTTCCATAGCACTCCCTACCAACTAGTCCTTTTTCTTCAAGTATATACGAACAGGAAAATTTTGCAGTAAAATGTTGATAAAATTCATAAAAATTGCTTCTTTGGGACATTATTTATCCACATTAATGGTTAAAATTTGCTGAAAATCCCCGTTATATCTTTAAAACCATTAGTAAAAGCCGCCATTTGGCGGCTTTATTCAAAACTTGTTCAATTAAATATGACTATGCAGGTTGTTTCTTCTCAGGAACTCCTTCCGCTGTTTCTTGAAGACGCTTCGTCTTTTTGATTTTTGGTACCGGGATAATAAAGCCGCTAAGCGGGATAAACTGCAGAATTCGAATGAAAATGACCGCTGTAAGCATAACTGCCATAAACATAAAGACAACATAATTTGCATTCCAATAATGTTCCGGGAGATGCCGTGCAAACAGATATAAGATCATTGGATGGATCAAATAAATTCCCATCGAATATTGGCCAATTAAGTATAGAGGCTTTTTGATCACATTCCATCTGGCCAGAAGCGGATAAATTCCAATCGTTGCAATACAAAGCAAAGGGATATTTGCCAGATTTGAAAGTCTTCTATTGGAAACAAAGCCATTCATCGTATATTCCACAACTGCACCTGCTGAAACGATCAATGCCAAAGCCAGCATTTGCCACGGCCGTTTCGTTGCAAAGTTCACAATTTCATCCCAGAAGTAGGCAAGAAATCCGCCAAAGGCAAAGTAAAAAATCCAGACAGGCATAAATGACTTACTGGCCAGGAATTCCCCAATTGCCCCTTCTATGCCAGGATTAAATCCATAAAGATTATAGCTGATTAACAATGAAATAAACGCAAACACCAGCAATAGAGTTTGGGTACGAAATAACTTTTGAATGAATGGAAAGATCAAATAAAATTGAACCACTATTGCAACAAAATATAGGTGATAGAAGGAATCCCCCAATAAAATTTTCTTGACTTCCGCTCCGTAGCCGTCCAATGCCTGATTGTCGTAATAGTAAAGAAGATAACGATAAGCCAGGCTCCAGATAAGAAATGGAATAACAATCTTGGACAGACGTGATTTCAGGAACCTGCCTAGTTCAAATCCTCTTCTTTTCACCTGATAAAAAAGAAGAAAGCCGCTAATAACAGCGAAAATAGGGGTGCCAAATCGTCCGATTTGATTAAGAAAATAGGTGAACCAGGTCCATGTCTCTTGATTCATTCCATAGTTCGCAGCAGAAACATGGACCCCAACAACCGACAGACATGCAAATGCACGCAAAAAATGAATCTCGTAAATATACTTCTTGCCCTCTTTGCCGGGACGCTTTGATTCAGCAGACATTGATGTTCTTCCTCCCTTATTCTCAAATCAACCCCATTTTAGTTCAAAAATATACAAAGATGTTGACGTTTATAAAAGTCTGGTCTTTTGTCCTGGATTCAAAAAAGGACCAAACGATGCATATAATTATTATGTAAACGCTATATTAGTATAAAGAGTTAGTAAGCATTTTTTCCTAATAAAATTCGTAAAGGAAAACTCGGTTAAAAG
Source organism: Bacillus sp. V3-13 (assembly GCF_002860165.1). Classification (GTDB taxonomy): domain Bacteria; phylum Bacillota; class Bacilli; order Bacillales; family Cytobacillaceae; genus Bacillus_BJ. The sequence goes on from NZ_PGUZ01000042.1 coordinate 97,989, forward strand.
GTCATAGTTTATTCCAAATTATTCATTTCTACATTTTTTCAGGGACATACGTTTTGGAATAGAAGTCTTAGCAACAGGAATTTCTTTCATTATTTCTTTACCTATTAACATTGTGTAGAGTGAAGAAATAGATCTTTACTCCCAACTGATTGGGATGAAATATTCGTTAAAACCCCAATGTAATATTTTTGTTAGTTCCTTGTTATTGCCTTTGAATTTTTAACCCTTACAATAAAGAGCAAAGCAAAGAAGCATTTCAAATAAGCCTGTTAAAGAATCAGTTAAATTTTTCATCTTATTTGTTCCATAAAAAGGGAGTATTAATAGTGGTTAAGAAATTAGCTGTTTATGTTTTTATAATAGGATTATCCTTCTTCCTGTTTCCGCTCTTCTCACAAGATGAGACGGTTTTATTGAACGTAAAGGATTATGGAGCTGTCGGGGATGGAGTTTCCGATGATACAAAAGCGTTACAAAAAGCGTTACAAGATGGCGCTGGCCAGATCATTTATTTTCCTGACGGTGAATATAAAATAACGAAAGAATTACATATTAAGGGTCAAACAGAGATGTATGGCACCAATGCTATAATAAAAGCCTCTTCTGCCCTGAAAACCGTTATGAGGGTTAAAGGCTCAAATATTCGCATTCGCAACCTGACAGTTGACGGAAATGATACATCTTTGCGGGGAATTACTATTGAAGAAGGTTCCAGCAATGTATCGATTGTCAAAAGTACCATTAAAAATTTTACGCAGCCAAATCACCGCTCATTATTTCGGTTAACGGTAAGTGCGATTAGAATTCAAGGTGGAACTAGAAATATCATATTGGATCATAACAAAATCGAAAATGTGATGGCCAGAAACCCCGTAAAAGGCTGGGGGCATTTTGTTGCCAGAGGAATTCTAATCAGCCCGGCTTATAAGAAACAAGCCGCAAGTAAGAATATAAAAATCAGCAACTCAACCTTCAAAGAAATCGGCCCAAAAGATGATGGAGATGCAATTGTCATACAGGGCTTTAACGATAGAGTGAATCTGCAAATCTTAAATAATTCTTTTTCTTATATTTATAAAAGAGCGATTAAAATACAATCACCCGGAGTGCTCATCAAAGGAAATAAAATATTTAACAGCTTTTTTCAAAATAACTTCTATAGTACATATTCAGAGGAAAAAGAGTATGACATGTGGGCGGGTATATCCGTTTATGCGAACGACGTGACCATCTCGCATAACAAAATCGCTGGAGTAGGGAACTACGCAAGAATTATTGATGTAGCTAACGCAAGTGATGTACACATCATTAAAAATTATCTGAAAAATGGAGGCAAGGGATCCTGCAATCATTCGTCTATCATTGCTATTACCTCTAATAATTCAAAGCGGGCAATAAAAAACTTCACTATCCTGCACAATGTATTGATGAACGGCCGATATGGAGTGTATGCGAACAGTAAAATACCCGGGCTAAAGGCCTTGAACAATGAAATCATCAATGTAAAATACCACTAATATCTACCGGACTCAGGCAGTATAATAACAAAACAGGATAATATCTGATGAGTTTAGCGAAAGAAAATTATTGACTTTCTTTAAAAATCTTTTAATGCCATATTGCTAAAAAAATCAGGAAGACCAATGACAAAAAAGGCATTGGTCTTTAATTGTTGCAATCGGATAAAATTAAATTGGATTGTAAATTTAAAGCTAACGACCTTTATCCTAACCCTTTCAAGAAGCTTTATGTTCAAGTCTAAGCTTGTCAGCGACCATTGCAATGAATTCGGAATTGGTTGGTTTTGCTTTCGTCATGCTGACGGTGTAGCCGAAAAGAGATGAAATCGATTCGATATTGCCCCTGCTCCAGGCGACTTCAATCGCATGGCGGATCGCCCGTTCTACACGGCTTGCTGTTGTGTTGTATTTCTTCGCGATATCGGGATATAGCACTTTCGTAATCGAGCCAAGGAGTTCGATATCATTGTAAACCATGGAAATGGCTTCACGCAGGTACATGTAGCCTTTGATATGGGCCGGTACACCGATTTCATGGATAATGCTTGTGATGCTTGCGTCAAGATTTTTCGGTTTTTGTTCAGCAGGCGACCGATAATTTGAGGAAAACGGCTTTCTAACCATATTGGTTGATTTCCCGCTTACCTGGCGAATATGGTTTGCCAAATTTTCCATATCAAAAGGCTTCAAAATAAAATAAGAGGCACCAAGTTCAACAGCTTTCTTTGTGACATCTTCCTGTCCGAACGCGGTGAGCATGATGACATTAAGAGCTGGATTCGTCTTCATCTCACGGACCTGTTCCAAGACGGCAAGACCGTCCAAATGAGGCATAATAATATCTAAAACCAAAACGTCCGGATTGGTTTCCTCCACAATTTCAAGGCACTCCTGGCCGTTATGGGCAACGCCGACTACTTCCATATCCTCTTGGGAAGAAATATATTCCTCTAATAATTCAACAAGCTCCCTGTTGTCGTCTACAACACAAACTTTAATTTTCTTCACTTCTTGTTCCTCCTTGACTCCATTATGGTCTCTTTTCTTACCCATCTAAATTCTATTCTAAATGACAAATTCGACAATGCAACCTAAATTCCTTTTGTTTTTTAATATTTTCTGAAAAAGGGCATAAAATCACATTTTTCCTTTAAATTTCTTTGTCTTTCGACGAATTTCGCCTGTTTTAAAATTTGAAGTCAACACTTTGTCGAAAAATCTTCATTTTTTTTTGCCATCGGGCGCACATAATAAAAGATAGGCAGGATAACCTGCCTATTTAAGGAGCCAAACGGATCACTATCATTTTGTATTTAGCTTGCTTTTTGCTTTGGCTGCTCATATATATCGATGCCCGCTTCGGTTAGCATCCATTCAATGTGAACACCGTAGCCGGATGCTGGATCATTAACGAAAACGTGTGTGACAGCGCCAACTAGCTTTCCATCCTGGATGATCGGGCTTCCGCTCATTCCCTGGACGATTCCGCCCGTTTTTTCGAGCAGCTTCGGATCTGTTACTTTAATAACCATTCCTTTCGTCGCCGGAAACTTTTGCGGAATCGTGCTGACAATTTCGATGTCAAACAAGTTTACTTCGTCATTGTCGACTACCGTTAAAATTTTCGCGGGACCTTCTTTAACCTGATGCGATAATGCAATCGGCAATGGCTCATCATAGACGCCATTTTCAATATCTTTATTCAACTTGCCAAAAATCCCAAATGGACTGTTTTTGTTTATGTTTCCGATTACTTCCCGATCGGTTGAAAATCGCGCCAGCTTTTCGCCGGGATCTCCGTTGCTTCCTTTTTCAATCGAAGTAACAGTTGACCGGACAATTTGCCCATCTTCAACGACAATCGGTTTCTTTGTATCCATGTCGGAAATGACATGCCCCAATGCACCATACTTTTTTGATTGCGGGTGATAAAAAGTCATCGTGCCGATACCAGCTGCTGAATCCCGGATGTAAAGGCCAAGCTTATAGGAATTTTCGCCTTTTTCTTGCGTCGGCTTTAATTGTGCGCTGATCTTTTCATTCTCGCGGTTAATCGTGATATTAAGGGGTTCACCTTTGTTTCCCGCTTTTTGAACGACCGGGCCAACGTCCGTCATTTTCTCTATTGGCGTTCCGTTTATTTCAGTAATAATATCGCCGACCTTTATTCCGGCGGCTTCTCCCGGCGATACTTTCCCTTCCGGGGTTTCAACCTGGTGATGGCCTACAACTAACACACCTATCGTATTCAACTTCACTCCGATCGACTGGCCGCCCGGGTAAACTTTAAAATCCTTTAAAACATCAACATCAACTTTCTTGATGGGAAAACCCGCCAGCTCGAGGATCATCTCATTTTTTCCATATTCCTTTGCTTCGAGTGAGATTGACTCCCGGTCTTGAACAAGGTTAAGATTTGAATTATCTGAAGACAAACCAGCCGATACTGTCACAGCCTTGGGCAGATCGATCTGTTGTCCTTCAAAAATGGTAAGTTGTTTTGGAATTGACAAATATTCGTGAAAGGGCTTTAAAAATCCGATGGCAATTAATGAAACAAGGAGAATTCCACCAATTATCTTTCTGAGATGCTCATATATCAAATTTTTCACTCTCCTCGCTTCTAGTCCACACACTCGTTAAAAATGGCTACATCTATAATTTTGCCTGCTTCAGAGGCATTTATAACCGCTGGAAACTAAAGTTTTTATCCATTTGCCAGGAATGATTTTTGCAAAAGAGAAAAAGCTACCCATATGGATAGCTTTAATTTGCTGTTTTCAGTTCGTTCGCCAGCTGGAGAAGCTCTTCGGCATGCTTTTTGGTTAAATCGGTAATTTCGACGCCGGAAATCATTCGGCCGATTTCTTTAATTTTCTCAGGAGCGGTGAGCGGGGTAACTGTTGTTTTTGTCCGTCCCGCTTTCGTTTTCTTCGCAATAAACAAATGCGTATCGGCCATCGCAGCAACTTGCGGCAAGTGTGATATGCAAAGCACTTGCGAGTTCACCGATACTTTATAAATTTTTTCAGCTATCGCCTGGGCGACTCTTCCGCTTACACCGGTATCTACTTCATCAAATATGATCGAAGTAACTCCCTGATGTTTGGAAAAAATGCTTTTCAAAGCAAGCATGATTCGTGAAAGCTCTCCACCTGAGGCAATTTTTGAAAGGGGTTTGAGCGGTTCACCCGGATTTGTCGAAATGAAAAATTCGGCCTTATCTGAACCGTTTTTCGTGAATCCATCTCCTGCTGTGCCGAATTTTACCTCGAACACCGTTTTTTCCATGTACAGCTCTTTCAATTCTTTCATGATCAGCTTGGTCAGCTTTTTTGCCCAGCTCTTGCGAAGATCGGTCAGCTGTTTCGCTTCCAATGTCAAATCCTTCCGCAGTGATGAAAGCTGTTGTTCCAATTGGCCGATATGCGTTTCCTTGTTTTGCAGCGTTTCGATTTCTTCTTCAATCCTTGCTGCATATTCAAGAATTTCAGCAATCGTGCTTCCGTATTTACGTTTTAAAGCATTGATTTCCGTCAATCTTTCTTCAATTTCGTTTAAGCGGCCCGGATCAAACTCGAGGAGATCCAGTTCATTGCGAAGCGACCTTGAAACATCTTCAAGGGCATAAAAGCTGTTCGATACTGTTTCATACATTTCCTTATAAGCCGGGTCAAGATCTGCTGCATCCTGCAAATGCCCCATCACAAGCCCAATCCAGTCAAGCCCATTTTGTTCGCCTTGCAGGGCTGTATATGCTGATTGGACGGCTGCAAAGATCCGTTCGAAGTTCGCAAGCTTTTGTTTTTCTTCGAAAAGCTCTTCATCTTCATTAACCTTCAAATTGGCAGCCTGGATTTCCTCAAACTGAAATTGGAGTAAATCGAGGCGGTGGGCCATTTGCTGTTCATTTTCACTTAAATTTTTCAGTTTTCCTTGTGCCGTTTGATAAGCGCGGTATACTTGCCGGTAATCTTCAAGAGCAACAGAAATCTCCTCTGCACCGAACTGGTCAAGCAACGAAATATGCATCGTGTCATCCATTAGCTCCTGATGCTCGTGCTGCCCATGAATATCAATCAGCGTGCTGCCAATTTCCCTCAACGTCGAAATCGTAACGAGCTTGCCGTTTATGCGGCAGACACTTTTACCGTTTTTGGCTATATCGCGGCGAAGGATCACCATTCCTTCTTCAATCTCTATTCCAAATGCTTTTGCCTTTTCGCAGCATGGGTGCCTGTCATCATCGAGAACAAACAGCCCTTCAATCTCGGCCTTTTCTTCGCCGTGACGGACAAATTCTGATGAGCCCCTGCCGCCGACAAGCATATGGACGGCATCGATAATGATCGATTTCCCTGCGCCCGTTTCTCCCGTTAACACAGTCAAACCCTTTTGAAACGGTATCGACAGGGCTTCGATGATTGCGAAATTTTTTATGGACAGTTCATTTAACAAAAGACGTCACCTCGGTTAGAGCATTTCAAGAAAACGGTCTGAAATTACGTTTGTGTCTTCAGGTGTCCTGCAGATGATCAAGATTGTATCATCACCGCAGATCGTTCCAAGTATTTCTTCCCAGTCAAGATTGTCAATTAATGCCCCGATCGCCATCGCATTGCCCGGCAGTGTTTTCATCACCAGTAAATGCCCGGCATTATCGATCTTCACAAATGCATCCATTAGTGATCTTTTTAGCTTTTGCAATGGATTGAACCTTTGATCGGCCGGCAAGCTGTATTTATACCTGCCATCCATTAAAGGCACTTTCACTAAGTGAAGCTCTTTAATATCGCGGGAAACGGTAGCCTGGGTTACGTTAAAACCTGCACGTTTCAGCCGGTCAACGAGATCATCCTGGGTTTCTATATCATTGTTTGTAATTAAGTCACGTATCTTAATATGGCGCTGTCCTTTATTCATTCCTATCACCTCAAAAGCGAATCGTAACAGTTTTCTATTATTTATGTTAGCCCATTTCTGTTATCTTGTACATTTTTTCTTAAAAAACGACACGGATTATTCACTGCAGGGGATTAAATGCGTTTTTCATGTTTAGTTTGATACTTTTAACCGGAACTGAAACATAACCTTATCGACAAAAAAAGGAATAAGCATTTCGCTCATTCCTCTGCAGCTTGTTTTGACTTTAATTCAGCATGGGCCTCCTCTACCACTTGCGCCGGTGGAATTGCGAGCTCATTCTGCCCTCTTTCCTGTTCACCTTCCCAATCAAGATGGAGCAGAAATTCAATATTGCCATCGCCGCCGGTGATTGGCGAGTAAGAAAGGTTTTTTACATTAAAGCCGATGCTTAGTGAAAAATCTATGATTTTTTCAAGGACGCTCTCATGGACTTTTTTATCCCGGACAATTCCCTTTTTGCCAACCTGGTCTTTTCCTGCCTCAAATTGCGGTTTGACAAGGGCTATGACATCGCTGCCTTGCACAAGCAATGTTTTTAGCACAGGTAAAATTAATGTCAGGGAAATAAATGAAACATCGATCGTTGCAAAGCTCGGCATTTCCCCTTGCAAATCTGCAGGCGTAACATAACGGAAGTTTGTCCGTTCCATAACGACGACCCGCTCATCCTGGCGCAATTTCCAGGCGAGCTGGTTATAGCCGACGTCCAGTGCGTACGAGAGCCTGGCCCCATTTTGCAGGGCGCAATCCGTAAAGCCCCCGGTCGACGAGCCGATATCAAGCATCACTCGGTCACGGACATCGACATCGAATATCTTCAAAGCTTTTTCAAGCTTTAATCCGCCTCTGCTGACATAAGGCATAACGTTGCCTTTTACCGTAAGCGGCAGGTTTGCATTCACTTTTTCGCCCGGCTTATCAAGCCGTTCCTCATTGCTGTACACAAGGCCGGCCATCACAGCCCGTTTTGCTTTCTCCCTCGTGTCGAACAAGCCTTTTTCTACAAGCAGTACATCTAAGCGTTCTTTTTTGCTTTTCATCCTTTAAGCCCTTTTTTGTTTTTTTCTGGCGAGGATTTTCATTTTCTGCACGACATTCTCTACGGTCATCCCAATTTCTTCGAGGAGCTCAGTCACACTTCCATGCTCAATAAATTGGTCTGGAATACCCATCCGTTCAATCCGGGCGTTATGGTAGCCGTGATTATGGGCAAATTCAAGTACGGCGCTGCCAAAGCCCCCCTGTAAAACAGCTTCCTCGATGGTAAAGACCGGCATCGCTTCATTGAGAATGCCTTTAAGCATGTTTTCATCAAGAGGCTTGATAAACCTCGCGTTGACCACTTTAACGGAGATCCCTTGTTTCTCAAGAATCGCAGCTGCTTCCATTGCCATTGGGATCGTTGTCCCGAATGTCAGGATCGCCGCATCTTCCCCGTCTCTTAAAATCTCCCAGCTGCCGATTGGAATTGTTTTTAATTGTTCATCCATCGGAACGCCAATTCCGTTGCCGCGCGGGAAGCGCATAGCAATTGGTCCGTCATCATATTTTAACGCGGTGTTTACCATATGACGGCCTTCGTTTTCATCCTTCGGCATCATCAATACCATATTTGGCAGATGCCTTAAGAAGGCGATATCGAATACACCCTGGTGGGTTTCGCCGTCCGCACCGACCAGTCCGGCCCGGTCAATGCCGATAAACACATTTAAGTTCTGCCGGCAAATGTCGTGGACAACCTGGTCATATGCTCTCTGCAAAAAAGTTGAATAGATCGCCAAAAACGGTTTCATATTCTGGGTTGCAAGCCCTGCCGCAAGTGTCGCAGCATGCTGCTCGGCAATGCCGACATCATACATCCGATCGGGAAACTCACTTGCAAACCCTTCCAGTTTGGAACCGACAGGCATCGCCGGTGTGATCGCGACAATCCGCTCATCTTCACGGGCCAACTGCCGGACCGTCTCACTGACAAGCTTGCTCCAGGCTGGAGGCGGATTAATCGGCTTGACAAAATCACCCGTTTCAATTTTATAAGAGCCCGTACCATGCCACGTACCGATTTTATCGTTTTCAGCTGGTTGGTATCCTTTACCCTTTTTCGTAATAACATGAAGCAGGACCGGTCCTTCAGTCTTTTTCGCATAGCTTAAATTCTCAAACAAATCTTCATAACTATGCCCATCGACAGGCCCGAGATACGTAAAACCCAATTCTTCAAAAAATATTCCGGAAACAAGCAAATATTTCAAGCTGTCTTTTACTCTTTCCGCGGTCGAGGCAAGGCGCCCGCCGACAGCCGGAATTTTCTTGAGAAGCATTTCAAGCTCGTCTTTTGCCCATCGGTATTTGCCTGCTGTCCTTAATCGGCCCAGAATATTGTGGAGCGCTCCGACATTAGGGGCAATCGACATTTCATTATCATTCAGGATCACGATCATATCCTTTTTTTCATGGCCGATATGGTTGAGCGCTTCGAGTGCCATCCCGCCTGTTAAAGCACCGTCTCCAATCACCGGAACAATAAACGAATCCTCTTTTTTCAAGTCTCTGGCGATGGCCATCCCCATTGCTGCTGAAAGAGAGGTTGAGCTATGGCCTGTTTCCCATACATCGTGATCGCTTTCGATTCTTTTCGGAAATCCGCAAAGTCCTTTGAACTGGCGCAAGGTATCAAATTGCGAAGCCCGTCCCGTTAAAATTTTATGAACATAGGACTGGTGCCCTACATCCCAGATGATTTTGTCCTTCGGGCTGTCAAAGCATTTATGCAACGCAATCGTTAACTCAACAACGCCCAGATTGGGGCCGATATGCCCTCCGGTTATTGAAAGCTTTTCTATTAAAAATTGGCGGATATCATCGCTGAGCGCTTCCAATTCTTTTATTGATAAATCTTTTAAGAATTCCGGGTCTTTAATGTTCAATAGATCCATATTCGGATCACTCGCTTTCATCCCTATTTCGTTTGTAATTAATTAATTTCAACAAATGCCGGTGCCCATACTGGTATGCGCGGCACAAATTCCTGTTGCGGGGAGAATCTGATTCCGGTGATTATCGTTTTCCCTGCAAACAGAAATACAGTTTTAAAAATAGCCGCTAACACCGAAGTGTAACGGCATATTGGCACTTGTTCAAAAATATGCTTTCCTCATAAACTTAGCTTTTGTTAACGGTTAATAAAGTAACCCAATTATATCATATGCCCAACACTGCCTCAAATTTACTAATGGTTCCGGTCTGCAATCAAATCAGCAATCTCTTCCAAAAGGACGGTATATAACCCGGTTTCCATTAGAGTCAGTTTTGCTTTGTGAATATGCCCGGCTAATTCTTGTTTTGCCCCTTCCATCGTCAGCAAAGAAGGATATGTACTTTTTTGGTTGTTCATATCACTGCCAATCGGTTTGCCAATCAGTTCTTCACTTCCTTCGAGGTCTAATATATCATCCCTGATCTGGAATGCAAGGCCTAAATGGTAGGCATACTTGGTCAGCTTGTCGATTGTGGCTTTGTCAGCACCGGCCAGCAGCGCTCCGGCCAGCACGCTGTACATCAACAGCTTTCCAGTTTTGTGAACATGAATATATTCTAATTCTTGTTTAGACAGTGCCTTTCCTTCGCCTTCAAGATCGGCCGCCTGGCCGCCAACCATGCCTTCCGCCCCTGCCGCCTTTGCGAATTCAATGATCAGCTCAAGCTTTGTCGCAGACGAAGCGAATTGTTCCGGGGTTTCAGCAATCAGTTGAAAGCTGTATGTTAAAAGTGCGTCCCCTGCCAAAATCGCAAATGCTTCCCCGAACACTTTGTGGCTGGTCGGTTTTCCCCTGCGCAAGTCATCATTGTCCATGCTCGGCAGATCATCGTGGATCAGCGAATAGGTATGAAGCATTTCAATTGCCGCAGCAGTGTTCAGCCCCTTTTGGCTCGTTTGCCCGAAGGCATGGAGCGTCGCAAACAGTAAAAGCGGACGAATCCGCTTCCCACCTGCTTCGAGAGAGTAAAGCATGGCTTCCTTCATAATCGCCGGACCTTCGATATCATTTATCGATTTCCGCAGCTGTTCTTCAAGGAGCTGTTTATGTTCGTTTGCAAAAGAAGCAAAAGATTGATTGTTCAAAAGGCTATTCCTCCTCTTTGATGGAGAATGGCTCCGTCTTTCCTTCCTCAGTTAAAACCTGGGTCAGCTGTTCCTCCACGCTTTTCAATTTATCATGGCAAAGCTTTGAAAGCTCCATCCCTTCTTTATAGATCGAAATCGCCTCTTCAAGAGGGACATCGCCCTCCTCCAACCGGTCAACGATCACTTCCAGTTTCTCCATCGCTTCCTCAAATGTTAGTTGTTTTTCAGATGCCACTGTTCTCGCTCTCCTTTATATCTATTACTCTGCACTGCATATTGCCATCTGCCATTTTGACTTCAATTGATTCGTCCTTTTTTACCGCAGAGATGCTTTTCACCAGTTGGCCGTCATCTTTATAAACGAGACTATAGCCCCGGTTCATTATTTTCAGGGGACTTAATGCTTCAAGCGTTGTTAGCATGCTGTGAAGATCCTTTTGCTTATTTGTATGAATGTTCCCCAATGCTTTGTTTAATGCCCGGTTTGTTCTTTTATAGCTGGCAGCGGCTTCGCTTAAAAGCTCGCGCGGATGGACACGGTTCAGCCGCCCGAGCGCGAGCCGGTGCTGTTCCGTTTTTAAGGCGAAAAGCTTTTGCGCTCCTTTGACAAGCTGTTCCGTCCGCTTATCGACCTGTTCGATTTTCTGCTCGTACAGTCTTTGCGGATAGCGAAAGGCGTAAGATTTTTGCAAACGGTTCAAGCGCTGATTTTGCGCGGCGATTTTTTCCTTCATCGCGCGCAGCAGCCTCGTCCGCCGATTCATAATCCTTTCCATTAAATCGTCTATATGCGGGACCGCAAGCTCTGCGGCGGCCGTCGGTGTGGGTGCTCGCATGTCGGCGACGAAATCGGCAATCGTATAATCCGTTTCATGCCCGACGGCTGAAATGATTGGAACGCGCGATTCAAAAATTGTTCTTGCGACAATTTCTTCATTAAAAGCCCATAGTTCTTCAATCGAACCTCCGCCACGGCCGACGATCAGCACATCGATTTCGCTGTTGCCATTCGCCGTTGCAATCGCCTTTGCGATCGACGGAGCTGCCTGCTCTCCCTGCACTAACGCAGGAATGATGATGACTCTCGCAATCGGATAACGGCGCTTCAGTGTTGTCAGGACGTCACGAATCGCCGCTCCGGTTGGCGAGGTGATGACCCCTACTGTCTGCGGGTATTTTGGGATGCTTTTTTTATACTGGGGTGAAAACAGCCCTTCCTTCTGCAGCTTTTCTTTCAGCTGCTGATAAGCCAAATACAGCTCGCCGATTCCATCCGGGCGCATTTCCTTAATGTAGATTTGATACTGGCCGCTCGATTCATAGACGGTTATATCTCCTTTCACCAGCACCTTCATTCCGTTTTCCGGTGAAAACTTCATCGCACGGTTCGAGCTCGAAAACATGACGGCAAGAATCCGGGCTTTTTCATCCTTTAACGTAAAGTACATATGGCCGCTCGAATGCTGCTTAAAATTGGAGATTTCCCCCTTCACGAAAACGTCCTGCAAATGGGGATCAGCATCAAATTTTCTTTTTATATATCTGGTTAAAGCGTTGACGGTTAAAAAACGCTGTTCCATAAGCAAACTCCTTTAAATTCTGCCTATATATCCTGGCAAAAAAACTGTCCCCATCTATTATAAGGTTTGAATCTCTAGCCGTCACCTCTCCGGGGTTTCGAATATTAAGATCCATCCTGATAATAGACAGGGACTAAACTGGGTCAATCGGTTTTTTGCTGCCTTTTTTGGAAGTTACCGGCTGATTTCAATGTATTGTGCATAAGCATGGTGATTGTCATCGGTCCCACTCCGCCAGGAACAGGCGTAATGAAGGCTGCTTTTTTGCTTACTTCTTCAAATGCAACATCACCGCAAAGCTTGCCTTGATCATTGCGGTTCATCCCTACATCAATGACAGCAGCCCCTTCCTTCACATGGTCTGCTGTGATTAAATTGGCTCTGCCGACAGCCGCAACAAGTATATCTGCCGTTTTTGTAAAAGCTTTTAAATCCTTTGTCTTTGAGTGACAATATGTAACAGTAGCATTTTCATTTAGAAACAGCTGCCCTGACGGCTTTCCGACGATGTTGCTCCGCCCGACGACAACAACATGCTTGCCGGAGATTTCAATATTCATTTCTTTAAGCATTACCATAATGCCTGAAGGTGTACAAGGCACAAATGCATCCTGGCCGGTCATCATTCTCCCGATGTTAACGGGATGAAAGCCGTCGACATCCTTTTCAGGCGAGATTGCTTCGATCACATTCGTTTCATTGATATGTTTTGGGAGCGGAAGCTGAACTAAAATGCCATGGATCGAGTCGTCATTATTCAGTTCTGCAATTTTGGACAACAGCTCTTGTTCTGTAAGCGACTCGGGATATTTGACTACGACAGAGTGCATCCCCAGCTCTTTGCTTGCTTTCTCCTTGTTTTTCACATATGTACTTGATGCCTGGTCATTTCCGACCAATATGACGGCAAGGCCCGGATGTACATTTAATTTCTTTAATCTGGCCACATCATCGGCAATTTCCGCGCGCTTTTTTCGGGAAATTTCTTTTCCATCAATCAATTGGGCTGACATACATTTCCTCCTGTTTTCATATTCCATACCGCTTTACTGCTTCAGACAGCTGTTATGTTAATTGCTGTTTAATCCTGGACAATACTCCGTTGATAAACCGGCTTGATTGTTCATCTCCATACAGCTTGGCAATTTCGATTGCTTCATCAAGAACGACATTAGGCGGAACTTCTTCTTTACAATAGGCCAGCTCAAAAGCGGCCATTCGCAGTAAATTCCGGTCAACATTTGCCAGCCTTTCAAGCGTCCAATTCTCAAGATGAACTTTAATCATGTCATCGAGTTCTTCTTTATGCTGGACAACACCTGACACCAGCCTTGTTAAATACTCATCGTTTGGGGCGTCCTCCAAAACGTGTTTGATGGCCGCTTCCGGCTCAGCCTGACTAACGTCAATTTGAAAAAGAGCCTGGAGTGCCTTTTCTCTTGCTGTTCTTCTTTTCATTTGAATTATGTGCTCCTTTTTAAGGAAAAATTGTTTTTTGTGTGTCAAATTTCATTAAAAAAATGACTTTTTCGCTGTACCTCTCGATTCATAACAAGATAATAGCACAAGTCGTCTCGCTCTGCACGGTCTCTTTCGTTATTATTGCAGATTATTGTCTGTTGGTTGGATCAATCTTGTTTTTCTTATCAAAAAACCAAAGACAGCGAATGTCTTTGGTTTTTTTGTATCAAATCTCTTCAGCTTCTTCAGCTTCCTGCTTTTGGTTTTCAAACTGGATGCCGACAACATGAATGTTTACTTCTTCTGCGTTCAGAGCCGTCATATTCAGCAATGCCTGACGTATGTTGTCCTGGATTTTCTGGGCAACGTGCGGGATTGAGACGCCGAATTTCATCAAGCAATAAACATCAACCTTGATTCCTTGTTCGGTAAGCTCGACTTTCACGCCTTTGCCATGGTTTTTTTTGCCGAGCCTCTCAACTACACCGGTTGCGAAGTTTCCGCGCATTTGCGAAACTCCTTCCACCTCTGATGCGGCAATTCCGGCAATCACCTCGATTACTTCCGGGGCAATTTCAACTTTGCCGAGCCCAGTATTCTCTTTGCTCACTTCAAGAATGTTATTTTCGCTCATTCCATGCACCTCCAATTATTTATCCGATTTCATCACATCATACAGTTCCAGAAATTTCGTATTGAATTGGCCATCCACAAATTGTTCATGGTCCAGCAGCCTTAAGTGAAAAGGAATTGTTGTATGGATGCCTTCAACCACAAATTCATTCAGGGCTCTTTTCATTCTGGCAATCGCTTCTTCACGGCTGCTTCCGTATGTGATGACCTTCGCAATCATTGAATCGTAGTAGGGCGGGATTGTATATCCGGGATATGCAGCCGAATCAATCCGGACTCCGAGTCCGCCTGGCGGTAAGTACGTGTTGATTTTTCCGGCTGACGGCATAAAGTTCTTTTCAGGATTTTCGGCGTTAATTCTGCATTCGATCGCCCAGCCGGTAAAGGTGACTTCATCCTGTTTTAAGCGAAGCTTTTCTCCGGACGCCACCCTGATTTGTTCCTTAATTAAGTCGACGCCTGTGACCATTTCGGTTACCGGGTGTTCAACTTGAATCCTTGTGTTCATTTCCATAAAATAAAATTTCCGATTGCGGTAATCATATATAAATTCTACCGTGCCAGCGCCTGAATAATCAACTGCTTTGGCCGCTTTTACTGCTGCATTTCCCATTTCTTCACGAATTTCCCCGTCGAGGGCCGGTGAAGGGGTTTCTTCGAGCAGTTTTTGCAGGCGTCTTTGGATCGTGCAATCGCGTTCGCCGAGGTGGATAACATTCCCATGCGTATCAGCGAGGACTTGAATCTCAACATGGCGAAAATCTTCGATAAATTTTTCAAGATAAACGCCCGGATTTCCAAAAGCAGTCAAAGCTTCCTGCTGGGTAATATTAATGCCTTTGATGAGCTCCTGCTCTGTTTTGGCGATGCGGATTCCCTTTCCGCCGCCGCCGGCTGTTGCTTTAATAATAACCGGGTAGCCGATCTTATTGGCCAGCTTCACACCATCATCGACCGATTTAAGTATTCCTTGCGAGCCCGGAACAATCGGAACGCCGGCTTCGCGCATCGTTTCCCGTGCAATATCCTTCGTGCCCATTTTTGTGATGGCTTCGGGACTTGGGCCCACGAAAGTGATATTCACTTCCCGGCACAGTTCAGCAAAGTCGGCATTTTCGGCAAGGAATCCATAGCCTGGATGGATCGCGTCACAGTCGGTCAATTTGGCAACGCTGATGATATTTGTAAAGTTCAAGTAGCTGTCCTTTGAAGCTGTCGGTCCAATACAGTATGCTTCATCAGCAAGCTGGACATGAAGGGCTTCCCTGTCAGCTTCCGAGTATACGGCGACCGATTCGATGTTCATCTCGCGGCATGCACGGATGATCCGAACGGCTATTTCTCCTCTGTTTGCAATTAACAGTTTTTTTATCATGATAAAATTTGCCCCCCCTTATTCAGGCTTAACCAGAAATAAAGGCTGGCCATATTCTACGAGCTGCCCATCACTCACTAAAATTTCAACAATTTCGCCATTCACTTCAGCCTCGATTTCATTGAACAGCTTCATCGCTTCGACAATACATACGATCGAGTCATTGGTAACCTTGGATCCCACTTTTACATATGGAGGAGAATCTGGTGATGACGATTGATAAAAAGTCCCAACCATTGGGGACGTGATCTTATGTAAGTTCGCAGCTTCAGCAGCTTCTTCTTCCCTTGCTGCCGGTTTTTCAGCTGCAGGAGTTTCCTGTTTAACTTCAAATACGGCAGGTTGCTGTGATGTTACAGTGGTTTCCGCAACAGGGATTTGATTGATTGGCTGAGCAACCACAGTTGTTTCTGCTTTGTTCTTCTTCATTTTAATTTTTGAACCATCTTGTTCAAAAACAAATTCGTCAATGCTTGATTGATCAACAAGCTTTATCAGTTCACGTATTTCTTGTACCTTCAACATGATTACACCTCTGTCCTTTATAATTAAGACTAACTTCTAATATCATACGATAAGACCTGCTCAAAGTTCAACATTGTATTCGGCAGGCAAAAAATAAAAAAGCCTCTCGTCTCTATTCTAATATTTTTTTTAATAGTTGTGAATTTTTCCGAAAGGGTTTTCATTACAATTTATCGAATAATGGTTGCACACCAGGGGAGAGGAGCAAATACGAAGCAAGGTATGTATTTTAACAATACCTGTAGTTGCCCGGCGCTCTTTCATGGTTCAATGAAGAATTGTCTTCATAGAAAAAGCATCGGCTCTCCATACCGATGCTTTTTCCCATGCAAGGATAAATCCTTGTCTGCTGAGGCTAAAATTTCCAACCCACTGTACTAAGCGGCTTGAGAACAGCCTATTTGGAACCATGGAACCTGACAGCCACGTCTTGCTCATCGATCTCTGATCTAACCATTTGGATGATTTCATTCGCCGCTTTAGGGGTATGTTCTTTCGCTTTAATCGTAATCATGACTTTGTCGCCATCAGCACGTACCAGCGCATCCTCATAACCCGCCGCGATGATCAATGTTTCCAAGATTTCTTCCTTTTCGGCAATCGCATCCAGTTCTTTCATTTGGTCGTACGCTTCGCTTTTTTCCGCGGCAGTTAATTCGGAAGAAGCCATCATCTCTGTTAATTGCTCCTTCAGCTCGCTGCGCTTGTCGTTAAGCTCAAGGCGGAGCTCTTCAAATACTTCATCGCTTGCAGCACCGGAAATGACCATGCTTTCGTCCTTTGACTCGGCTGCCGGAGTATCCGGTGCATCATTTTTAGCTTCCTGGGGATTTTTTGTTTCCTCCACCCCTGCGAAGTCATTGCTTTGCTGTTCAGGAGAAGTAATGTAATAGACGGACAAAACGACTACTAAACTTAACATTGTTAACAACCAGACTGTTTGCTTTTTCAATAACATTTATGAATCCCCCTTTGTTTTCTTTGGCATCACTGAAACTCTGTGACTCGGGACGTCCAGCACCCTTGATACCGCTTCTTTAATCCACTTTTTCACTTCAACATTATCTGCGCCCTTAGCAACAATGAGCACACCGCGGATCGCCGGCTTCTTTGTTTCCACCACGATCGGAACTTCTTTTTCCCCATTGCGGATAATCACAAGCTGCTCATCCTCTGACATATCTTCAACCATGCGTTTCCCGCCTTCCCGGTCAGTTTCCTCGGTTATTTGGGATTGAGTCACCGTGTTTTTTTCGAGAACTTTTTTTTCGGTGGCATCAACATTGACGACCACGGAGACGTCATCTACACCGACAATCTCTTCAAGGGCTTCTTTCAACTGGACTTCGTAAGCCTCTTCATAGTCTTTAATCACGCTATTTCCACCAGGACTCTTGTGTCCAAACGCTTCAACATCTTCGCTTTTCTGTTCCTGACTGCCAGTCATCACCGGCAGGGCGGATTCAGATGGTTTCTCGTTAAAGAGCATATTGCTTATTAGCATAATGGCAGCACCGAAAAGCAGGACTAACAGTAAGTAATGGTATTTACCCGGTTTTTTATCAGCTTGTTTGTCCCCGAAAAACTGTTTTTTTAACCATGTCAACGGCCCTTTATCCTTGTCCATTTACTTCGGTATTCCCCCCTTCAATCGTCACTTCGATCATGCTTTCATGAACATTCCACTTTTGCGAGAGAAGAGAAACGATTTTGCTTGATTGATTGCCAGGTCGCTTTGATGGAAGAGGTTGTTCTGTGTTGATTTCTATTTTCTTTATTGCTTCAACTGCTTCGGGTTCAGCTTCCGGATGTTTCAGAAGAACGATGACTTTCTGCAGGTTTTTCGGGAATTCATGCTGGTTTTGTTCGTCTGCTAAAACATCAATTTTAGCAATTTCCAATCCGTACTGTTCCATCAACTCCTCTTTTGCGCCCTGTTCCATTTGGACAGCCATTTGTTCTAAAATATATGCATGTTGGGATGCTTGTATTTCTGTTTTCTGCATTTCTATTAAATTTTCCATATTTTTTTCGCGCTGACTCTGAAGTACCGGGACCGAAGCAAGGGCCGCTTCAAAATCAGAAGAAAACAATTTTAGAATCGGCGTTAAAATAATGGCAATTAACAGCAAGCCGGTGACCATTTTTGTATACTTTTGAAAATTGGAGCTGGGGAGCAGCATATCAATCACAGTTGCGAGCAACACGAACAAAATAATATTCGTTATCCATTCTTTGATAAAATCCATGCTTCTCCCCCTATCGGACCATCATCGTCAAATTGCCGGCGGCAATGATAACGGTAATGCTTAAAAAGAACATTAACGACACGATCGCCAGCGCAGCGAAAACGTAAATCACACTTTTGCTGATCACATCAAGGCAGGAAATAATCGGCCCCCCGCCAAGCGGCTGCAAAATCGCAGCGGCAAATTTATATATAAAGGCAATCATCAAAATTTTAAGAGCAGGAAACGCAACGATTAACAGCAATATAATCACTCCGGCGATTCCAACTGTATTTTTCAGGAGGACGGAAGCGCTAATCACTGTATCCGTCGCATCGGTAAACATTCTCCCGATAACCGGTATAAAATTGCCGGTTATAAACTTTGCTGTCCTGAGCGTGACTCCATCCGTGACCGCAGTTGATGCACCCTGGACAGAAATAACGCCCAAAAAAACGGTTAAGAACAGCCCGAGCAGGCCGATGCTCCAATTTCGCAGGAGCTGGGCCAACTGGGTGACTTTATAATGTTCGGTTAAAATGCTGACAATGCTGAGCAGCGCAGATAAAAAGAGGAGCGGCAAAACCACGTACTGAATGAGCAAGCCGCTCGTATTCATCAGAAAAAGGATGACTGGATGAAAAAAAGCCGCCGAGACCAGCCCTCCTGAAGCTGCAATTAATGCAAGCAAAAGCGGGACAAGCGCAAGAATGAAATGAATCATCGAGCTGATCGCCTCGTTCGTATAGCTGATCGCAACGTGAAAGCTATTTAAAGCAATGATCATCAGCACGATAAAGACAACCGCATAAGCGACTTTGCTTACGTTGCTTTTCTCAAAAGCATTTTGCAGCGATTGTAAAAACATGCTGAAAATCGTCAGCATGATTAAAGAGCCAAGCAGTTTCCCGTTGACAAGAAATTCGTGAAACAAAAATTTCAAGCCGCCTGTGAACCACTCCTGTAAAGAAAATTGCTTGTCCCCTTTAATAAAATCGTACAGGCTTCCTTTTTGGCTCTCGGGCAAAAACCCTCCGTATTCGCTTAGGATATCTTCCCAGAATTGCTTGAGTTCATCTATATTGAGCGTATCAAGCTGGACATCGGCCATCTCTTCTGCATTTAATGCGGGATTTGGCTGATCTTTTTCGGGTGAGGCTTGTACGGCTGGAACGAATACAAAGGACAATGTAAAAACAAGGATGATCAATAGCTGCCGCCGCTGCTTCATGGTACCACCTCTTTTTAATGGAATCCTGCTTCGATTTAGTTCGGGATTAGTTGGATGACGGTTTCAATCATGACGGTCAGGATCGGGATAGCCATCGCCAGGATCAAAATTTTGCCGGCTAATTCTATTTTTGAGGCGATCGCACCCTGGCCCGCATCCTTCGTGATTTGCGCTGCAAATTCGGCAATATAGGCGATGCCGATGATTTTCAATATCGTTTCTACATAAATGAGGTTCACTTTCGCATTTACGGCTATTTGCTCGACCATATGGATAACTTGATAGATTTGATCGACAAGGAACAGGAAGATGGCGCAGCCAACAAAAACGATTAAAAGAAAGGCAAAATTCGGTTTTTGCTCCTTCACGATTAATGCAAGGAAAGTAGCTACTAAGGCCACTCCTGCGATTTGGATGATCTCAATCGCCAGTCCCTCCCTTATCCCTGGAACAGGAAGACAGATTTAATTTTTTGAAATAATTCATCCACAATGGAGGCCACCATAAACAAAATATATATAAACCCGAACAGGGTAACCCACTGGGCATATTCTTTTTTTCCAACCTGATCAAGAATCGTATGCAGGAAAGCCACGACTATTCCCACTCCGGCAATTTTAAAAATCACATCAACCTCTATGCCCATCATTTCTCCCCCTAAGTGCTACATCAGTAATATGATGACTAGTAATCCGGACAGGAATCCGAGACTTTTGACCATTTTTTCGTATTTCGCCTGTTTATCACGGGCGTCGGCTTCTTCCCTTTCCAGATGGGAAAGAGTGAGGATAATTTGTTTTTGCTGGGAATGGCGGTCATGGCGGCCAAGCGTTTCCCCGAACTGCTTCATAATTTCAAATTCCCCCTGCTTGAAGGCTGTCAGCTTCCAAATGTCATTTAAGCTGTCTTCCCAGGCGGCCTTGACCGTTGTTTCTGATTCGGTCAATTTATTGGCAAACGCTTCAAAAAACAACGAAAGCGGTTTTGGGAGCTGGGCAGCTAATCGTCTTGAAGCTTCATGCAATGGTGTATGCCCATACATGATTTCCGCCTCGAGTGACTGCAATGCTGATTTCAGCTGCCGGAGCTGCCGCGGCCTCTCACTTAAATGGCGGGAAGCTTCAAAGCCAGTCCATGTGGTCGCAATAATAATGAGTATGGCACCGATTATTTTCAGCATTTACGTCACTCTCGCTTTTTCTCTCATTTCACGGCCGAAACTATCCTTTATTTTTGTAATGGTTCCCGGGCCTTTTGAACGGTTCAGTTCGATATATCGCTCAAATATGCCCAGTTCAATCAACGGACTTAAAGTCGGCCTCTTTTTCACTTCAGCCAGCGTACTGCCGTGGGTGGTCATAATCAATTTGATGCCGGCGTTAACTGCTTCCATAACCGCTTCCCCGTCTTCTTTCCGGCCAATTTCATCCGCGATCAGTACATCCGGACTCATCGAGCGAACCATCATCATCATTCCTTCTGCTTTCGGGCACGCATCGAGAATATCAACACGCGGGCCGAAGGTTAACTGGGGAATGCCGTTCACGCTGCCGGCAATTTCAGACCGTTCATCAACAATCCCCACTTTAAATGGGCCGAAGCCTGCTTCCGGACTGCCACTTGAAATGATTCGCGCTAAATCGCGGAGCAATGTCGTCTTTCCGGTTTGCGGCGGTCCGATAATCAGCGTATGGGACCATAAGCCCTGGTATAAGTAGGGAACCAGCTTCTCTGCAATTCCGAGCTTTTCCCTGGCAATTCTAATATTAAAAGAGGAAACATCCCTGATCGCTTTGACGGCGCCGTTTTCAAGAATCACCTTGCCGCCAAGCCCAACCCGGTGCCCCCCCTCAATCGTGATATAGCCGCGCCTCAGCTCCTCCTCCATCGTATAAATGGAAAAATGGCTGATCTTATTCAGCAAATGGTCCGCATCCTCAGGCCTCACTATATAGGATAAAAATCGTGGCAATCCTTTCACTGTTACCTCGATGGGCCGGTGGATCCTTATGCGTATTTCTTCAATATGTTCTAATTGATCAGGAGGGATTTCCTTCAGTTTTTCAGCAATGTCTTTAGGCAAAAAGGCTAAAACAGTTTCCACAATCCTTGATTCCTCCTCGATAGACAGGCTCCCGTTATTAAAAATGTATGCCTGCCCGGCTACATTATGACCAAGCGTCATAAATTTGCTGAAGATCACTTCAATACAGGCCTGAACTTTTCAGGAAAACATTTGGAAAATCACGAATATAATTTATACTGAAGATGAAGAAGATTTTTTGGAAGGAGGTGGGATTATGGCTGGGCAATGTGCATATGTGAAAAGGCCTTGTCATCGACAAGACCTTTTTGTTTTTTAATAAAAATCAAGTTATTTACCACCTGTAAAAGAAATCCCCTTAATAAAATAGCGGTTAAAGAAAGCGTACAATAGCAATACCGGAAGGGTAAAGACCATCGATGCAGCCATGATGTAATTCCAGTAGCTGACAAATTGCCCTTTAAAGGTATTGAGTCCGAGCGGAAGCGTAAACATATCCGCATCGGTCATGACGATCAGCGGCCTCATAAAGTCGTTCCATGAGCCCATAAAAATAAAGATCGCCTGGGCCGCCAATGCCGGCTTTGCCAATGGCAGCACAATCCTGAAGAATGTGCCAAAACGGCTTAATCCGTCGATTTCAGCAGCCTCCTCCAATTCTTTCGGGAAGTTAATAAAGAACTGGCGCATCATGAAAATATAAGTAGCGTTAATCATCGCCGGAACAATCATGCCCTGATAAGAGTTAAGCCAGCCAAACTCTTTTAAGATTAAATAGTTTGGAATCATCGTTACTTGAACCGGAATCATCAATACACCCAGGACCACAATAAACAGCACTTTTTTCCCCGGGAATGCCAGGCGGGCAAGTGCGTAGCCTGCCATTGAGTTGAAAATCAAATTCAGGAATGTCGTAATGGTCGCGATGACAATACTGTTCAACATCCAGCGGGGAAACAATTCCTGTTCAATAAAGATTTGCTTATAATTATCCAGCGTAAAATCCTTCGGAATAAAACTTAATGTTCCACTGACGATTTCCTGCAGTGTTTTAAATGACGATGACAGTGCCCATAGAAACGGCACCAATGTTGTAATTGCATAAAGTACTAGAATGGTATATAAAAAGATCTTCCCGAAACCCGGCTTTTTCTTCATTATTGTCTCTCCTCCCCCTATTAATATAAGGACTCTTCCTTGGAAAATTTACGCTGCAATAAGGTCGCAATCAGGATAACCAACGCGAGCAGGAATGAAAGTGCAGCTGCATATCCCATTGTTCCCAGTGTTTTAAATGCATATTGATAGACTAATAAAACAACTGTTAAGGTACTATTATCAGGTCCTCCTGAACCTGCAGAGAAGATGTATGATTGATCAAACAACTGGAATGTACCGATCAAACCCATGATCGCCACAAACGATGTAACCGGGCGCAAGTTTGGAACTGTAATATGCCAAAATTTGTGAAATACATTTGCTCCGTCCAGTTCTGCTGCTTCGTATAAAGAATCAGGAATGCCTTGAAGAGCAGCGAGATAAATCACCATAAAGAACGGCGCCGTTGACCAGATATTCATGATCATGATCGCATTAAGTGCTATATTCGGATCTCCCAAAAAATTGTATGTTGGAAGGCCAATAAAATCCAGAACATTGTTAATCAAGCCTTCTTTGTTATACATCCACATAAAAATTAATGTAAGCACAGCGGAAGAAGTTAAAGTAGGCAAGAAATAAACAATTCTAAAGAATGTTTGCCCTTTTAACCCTGCATTAAGAGTTGCTGCGAGAATAAGTGCAAGCAGAGTTTGGCATGGAACCACAATGATTACGTATTTAAATGTGTTCCAAAGCGCAATCTTTGCCCTCGTATCGTCCAGTATTCTCGTAAAATTATCAAAAGCAACGAAGTCATAGCTTATATTTCCTAAAAGCTGTACCTTATGAAAGGACAAGAAGATAATATAAAAGATCGGCCCGATAATAAATAGCAATAAGACGAATAGAGCAGGTGTCATAAAAGTATAGCCCTGGCCTGCTTCACGTAGTTTCCTGGCGGAAAATAAGCTTTTCATCTTTAACACTCCTTTTGAAATTCGTAACGAAGCTCATCCATTAGCTGTGAGACCTCTTTCTGCCGAAGTTCAGGAAGGACTTCGCGCAGAAAGAGGTCTACAGTTTGGAAAGGAAAGGGGAAACTTTCTTCCCCCTCACCTTCAGTGGATTATTGTGATTCAATTTCATTATTTGCTTGTTTCTGAGCTTCTTTCAATGCCTCATCAAGAGGACGTTCACCAAGGAAAGCGCTTAAAAATTGGTTGTTAAAGTTATTCATGATAATTGGCAGGTTTACACCTTCTGACCATACTGTTGCATAGGATGCACCCGCTACTAAAGGAGCACGAAGTTCATCTTTGTCAAATCCCAGCTTTTCCGCTACAGACTTTCTTGAAGGCAAGGCATAACCAAGGCTTGTCCAGGTCTCCATTCCTTCCTTGCCAGTTAAGTAAGAAATCAATTCCCATGATGCTTCTTTCTTTTCGGAAGCAGCGTTCATTACATAAGCAACATCATACGCCATTGTTGACTTTTTGCCTTTAACGGTTGGAAGCTCAGCGGTTGCATATTCGATATCCGGGAATGTATCTGCTAAATAAGGAATCGCCCAGTTCCCTTCGATAACCATGGCTGCTTTCCCCTGGCCGAACATTTCTCCGCCCCAAGTTACGCCAACTTCTTTAGGTTCAACGGAGGACTTATCCACATTGTGCATTTCAATGATTGGCTGCAGCGCTTCTACAACCTCAGGGGATGCAAAGTTTGCTTTGCCATCCTTTACAACATCTCCGCCACCAGACTCGGCAAGCCAGAACATACGGGCAAGCTCGGGAGCCACGCCAAAACCATACACTCCGTCCTTGGTCAATTTCTTGGCTGCTTCGCGAAGCTCATCCCATGTTTTTGGCACTTCAACGCCTGCTTCTTCAAGCATTTTCTTGTTATAGAATAAAGCCAGTGTTGAATAATCTTTAGGAAATCCATATGTTTGGCCGTCAACCTTGAAAGCATCCAACAAAGGCTTCTCGAAATCATCGACATCAAACTCTTCTGTTACGTATCCATCAAGAGGTTCAATTACACCAGTTTGAATAAGGCCCGGTGCTTCAAATGCATCCAGATAAAAGACATCAGGACCCTCACCGCCGATTAAACGCGTTTTAATAACATCCATGTATTGCTCAGAAATAATTTCAAGCTTTACGTCGATATTAGGGTGTTTTTCTTCGAAATCAGAAATCGTCTGTTTGAGCAGTTTCTCTTCAGTAGGATTGCCACCCCAGCCAGCAAGTGTTACTTCGACTTTTTCTCCACTGCCGGATTCCCCGTTGCTGCCGCTTTTTGATGTATCATCGCTGCCGCTGCAGCCAGCTAAGATGCTGGCAGCCAGCATCGAAGTAATCCCCAGTGACGCCATCCATTTTTTTGACCTCATTTTTGAAATTCCCCTTTCAAAATTTTTGAAATTAATATATCTAAAGGAGGTTTCTCTCCTAAAGAGCGATGTAGCTTAACGTTAAACTTTTTCGCCTTGCTTAAACACCAGCTCACAGCCTGTCGTATTCTTGAGTACCTGAACATTGATCGTATTTTCAGTTCTGGTAACCGAGATGGATAAATGTCCTTCGCAGATGGCTATATCGCTGACAGTCAACTCATGCATGTCTTCAAGCAATGCAGGAGAAAGTTGAATCACCTTGTTAATGCTGTCCGGAAATAGTCCGAGCAGCGACTGGATAAACACAAGTGGTGTACCTGCAGCCCAGGCTTGTGGAGAACACGCAACCGGATATTTAACCGCTTTTCCGATTGAGGCATCATATCCACAAAACAGTTCAGGAAGCCGGTCATATTCAAAGTGGGCACCGGCACGTATCAATCCTTCAATGACTATATTCGCAGCATCCTGGCGGAGAAGTTTGCTCATCCCCAGCAAAATCAAGCTATTGTCATGCGGCCAAATACTGCCGTCATGGTAGCTCATCGGATTATAAGCAGACTCGCCTTCACCCATAGTGCGAATGCCGAAGCCGGAAAACATTTTTTTAGATAAAAGTGTATTTATTACTGCTTCAGCTTTTTCTTTTTCCAGCATTTCAGATAGAAGAACATGTCCAGGATTTGAAGTAATTGTTCCTACTTGCTGCTTGTTGGAATCAAGAGCTATTGCATAGAAATTGGCATCCTCCATCCAAAAGGCTTCATCAAATCGATCCTTTAATTGCTGCGCTTGTTTTCGCAATTCCTGCGCTTCTGTAAGCTTTTCTATTCTTTCATAGATGTTGGCGATATCCATTTTCGCCTGGTATACATAACCCTGAACCTCGGATAAGGCAATCGGTGTTTCAGCATAATCACCGTTCCTGTGTACAACTGAATCTCCGGAGTCTTTCCAACCCTGGTTGGCAATTCCCTTGCTGGACTCCTGGTGGTATTCAACAAATAAATCTCCATCCCGGTCGCCGTAATGGTCGATCCAATTAAGCGCGGCTTCCACGTTGTCAGAAAGCTGTTTGACCAGCTCCAGATCACCTGTCCACTTGACATATTCCGAGAGCAAAATTAAGAACAATGGTGTTGCATCAATGGTTCCATAATAAGGAGTGAACGGGATTTGATTGGTTGCCGCCAGTTCACCATAGCGAATTTCATGCATGATTTTTCCCGGCTGTTCGTCTCTCCATGGATCCACCTTTTTCCCCTGGCTGCTTGCCATTGTTAACAAGGTTCCTTTTGCAATCTCAGGATTGAAAGCCAGCATTTGCAGTGCTGCGATTAGACTATCCCGTCCGAAAGGAACTCCGTACCACGGCAATCCTGCGACCGGAAACTTTCCGTATCCTACATCGGTCAGCAACACCCTTAAGTCATCGATTCCCCGGTCAACCAATCTTTGCAACGGAAGATAATCTGTATGAACCTTTGTAATCTCCTTTCCCCAAGCCTCATAAGACGCTTTTAACCGGGACATTGCCTCCTCAATCTCAATATTCTTTTTCGGCTCTTCCTGGCCAATCAGAGGCTGAATTGTAAATGTAACCGTTTTCTCTTCGGCGTTATGCAAAGAAATGTTAAACGAAATATTCCCGCCTTCTTCAACCGTTGCTGCGCCCTGATCCCAGGATACTAACGAACGGCGGATAACTTTGTCAGCGCCAAGATAGTTGAAAGTGATTGAGTTGTCCTCGATACTCTGTCCGGTGCGTTTACCCATTGTGCCATTTTGAAATCCGCGCACAACAAACATATCTGTAAAATCGGCATCTATATGGACGCTTAGATCAAACTGCACCGGCTTTGGAAAGTAATTTTTCACTTTAATAGATTCGTATAGAATCCCTTCATTTATAAATCTTGTACGTTCAATTTCAACTGATTCCCTCCATAACACAAGTGAACCGTCCTTCTCCATATGGGGGTTTGTCAACAATATCGAAGCCATATAATTTTCTCTGGCATCAGATGACAAAAGAATTGGCTCTTCTCCATTAATTTTGATATCAAGCTTGCTCAAGAATCGAGTATCTTTACGGTACAGGCCCAATCCGTAAGCGTGATTCTCGGGGATGTTCCCTTTTTCATCCGTTAAAAGAAATAAATCATTTTCTTTAATTACTCTGTACTCCATGGTGCTCCTCCTAAATTCTGTTTTCCGAAACGTTTCGGTTTTTTGGCATGCTTCCCGAAACGTTTTGGATTTTACCGACAATAATTTTCAGGGCTGTACTTTGTACCATCTCTCCTTAAATACACGTTTTAAAACGGCTGCTTATGTGTATTTAAGGAGAGATTAATCTTGATCACTGCGAACCTTGCATGTTGATTCTCGGGCAACCAGTTCAGTTTCCAAAATACAAACATGCGACTTTGTTTTGACTTCCAGCATATCAATAAGTAAATTTGCTGCCTGATAGCCCAGCTGAAAAATATTTTGCCCTACTGTGGATAGCTGTGGCGTAGAATATGAAGCCAGCAATATATCATCAAACCCGATTACAGACAATTTCTCCGGAACATCAATGCCCAAAGCTTTTGCTGCCTTGATCGCGCCAAGAGCCATTAAGTCACTGGCACAAAACAATGCCGTAATTTCAGGATGATTTCTCAACAGAACCAAGGTTTGTTCATACGCTTTTTCTTCAGAAAAACTTCCATCAACGATCCATCTTTTATTTACGGGCAGCCCTGTTTCCTGCAAGGACTTTACATATCCTTCAAGCCTTTTTTTACTGACATAAGCCTGGTTGTGGCCATTGATCATGGCAATATTTTTATGTCCCAG
Organism: Bacillus sp. V3-13; assembly: GCF_002860165.1. Classification (GTDB taxonomy): domain Bacteria; phylum Bacillota; class Bacilli; order Bacillales; family Cytobacillaceae; genus Bacillus_BJ. The sequence continues at coordinate 125,981 of NZ_PGUZ01000042.1, forward strand.
CCCGATTAGATGACGCACTGCTTTCTCGGCGCCCAACACATTGTCGGTCGTAACATAGCCTACCGTATCAGATTCAATCGGGATATCAATCAGCACACACGGAATATCACTTTCAATGACTTCCTTTAAATAAGGATCATCGATTTTCATCCCCTGCACAATAGCCCCATCTACTCTTCTTTCTCTGCACAATTGTGAATAGGTTTTTTCTCTTTGCTTGGCGGTAGTTGTACTAAATAAAACGAGGTCATAATCTCTTTCCGAAATACATTCATTGGCTCCCGAAAGAACCTCGAACGTAAAATTGTCTTTCTTGTTCGCTTCCGTCATGCCGGATACAATTAATCCAATCGTCTTTGACTTATTCATGACCAGGCTTCTTGCTAAAGTATTGGGGCTATAATTCAAATCCTTGGCAATCTGCATAATCTTTTTTCTTGTTTTTTCATTTACATCCGAATAACCATTAAGAGCCCGGGAAACGGTTGTAACAGAAACTCCGGCCACTTTTGCGATATCCTTAATCGTAGTCATTATACTTCCCCCAGAATCCGAAACGTTTCGGATTACCTCTTGTTTAAAATCATACAATATGATGAAAACGATTTCAACTGCTTTTTTTAAAATTTCGCTGTATCTTCATCCGCGCCTGAACACTCAAGTCATGAAATGAGAAACTAAACCGTACATATTAATTAAGTTCGTTTAGAAAATAAGAGGTGAACAACATGGAGTTTACTCAACACGTTTCCCCTTATCGCCATCAGTCTCAAAATGTATTAAAGGTGTATGGGGAAGGAACTGTTTCTGCCCCGCCTGACAGAGCTGACGTGATATTGGGTACTGTCACAGAAGGCAAGGAGCTGCTTCAGGTTCAGCAGAGCAATTCAAATATCATAACAAATGTCATCCAGGCCTTGCTTAGGCTCGGCCTGCCGCGTGAAAAAATCCAAACCTTTGAATACAGTGCTGAACCGCAATACGATTATGTCGATGGAAAACAGGTATTCCGCGCCTACAGGGTCACGTATTTATTAAAAGTAACGATTGATGCAATTAGCCAGGCGGGAAACGTTGTCGACACAGCTGTTGCAAATGGTGCGAACATCGTGAGAAGCATCGAATTCACGATTTCCGACGAGCGTACTCTGTATGCCCGCGCCCTCGCCGTTGCGGTTCAAGACAGTTTACAAAGAGCAAGGGTGATCGCACAAACGCTTGGCGTCCAGCTCATTAAAACTCCTTCTTTAATCATCGAGAACCCACAGATCCGGGAGCCGATTATTTTTCACGGTGCGGTCCTAAGCACTTCTACAGAGGCAGCCACTCCAATTGAGCAAGGGCTGCTCACGATTAAGGCCGCCGTGAAAGCGGAGTATATCTATTATGCTTAGGATGTCAGTAAAATAAGAAAAGCGCAAGCGCCTTGGTCAGCCCCGACAAGCGCTGGAGGGCCTGACAGTGAAGTCGCTTTTTGACTTCATTGGCAGGACCGAAGCGACTCGAGGGGCTAGGCGCTGGAGCTGGACATCGAAACGCCAAACTATATTTAGAAACGTTTATACTTTCCTATAGCTAAATAAAAACCGGTCCAAAAATTTGAACCGGTTTTAAAAAAAAATTATGTAACAGCCGCGGTTGCCGCCTCCAATATGGAGTTTCATAACCTGCTCCACCAGGTGGGTGTCCGCAAAGCCTTTCCCGACGTCCTCTGCATAATGAAGGCATGTCGTTCTGTCCTTATTTTGAGACTCCCTTAAATTATCTAAAGGTTGAAACTTCATATATGGCGCACAACGCAGCGTTTTATAATATTATAATACCCGGAAATAGCGGATCACTCAACCGGTAAATGCTGGCCTTGTCCGTTAATCCCCTTATATTTTTCATCCGAAAGAAAAAACTAAGAGATGAAAGGGGGCATAGAACCAGCATGAACGAGGATCACAGGGAATTTCAAAAGCACCAGCGAAAATCCGTTTATTTAAGGGGAGCAAGCGGGCCTCATCGCGAATCAGATCATGATTACAACAGCCGGAACAATACAGATATTTCGGTTGGTGCAAGAGGAAGGGACATATACAGGAAAAATGACGACGCTTGAGGACGCAGCATTGAAGCCAGGAGATCGAAATACCCAAGCCGTTTTCCAAAAGCTTTTAGTGCAAAAAATAACCCCGTAAAAACGGGGTTATCCTATTATGATTAAGCACGGGAGACGTATGAACCGTCAGTTGTATTAATAATTAATTTGTCACCCTGGTTAACAAAAAATGGAACCTGGACAGTTAAGCCTGTTTCCATAATAGCAGGTTTTGATCCACCCGATGCCGTATCTCCTTTGATTCCCGGCTCGGTTTCGGTGACTTCAAGCACAACGGTGTTTGGAAGCTCAATTCCCAAAGTCTCACCCTGGTACATCATAATGAAAACTTCCATGTTTTCTTTTAAAAACTTCAGCTCGTATTCAATTGAATTTGCCGGAAGCTCAATTTGATCATACGATTCATTGTCCATGAACACGTGCTGGTTGCCATTTGCATATAGATATTGCATTTTTCGGTTATCAATTTGCGCTTTCGCTACTTTTTCACCGGCACGAAAGGTTTTCTCCTGAATGGCGCCGGTGCGCAGATTGCGCAGTTTTGAGCGGACAAAGGCCGCTCCTTTACCAGGCTTAACGTGTTGGAAATCCAAAACGCGCCAGATAGCGCCATCCACTTCAATGGTTAATCCAGTCCGAAAATCGTTAACAGAAATCATCTAAAATGTCCTCCTGGTTATTCAATTACAGAATGATTAGTTCTTTCGTAGAGTGGGTCAGTGCTTCATTATGATCGTTTGTAATAACTGTATCATCTTCGATGCGGACACCGCCAAGCCCCGGTATGTATATCCCCGGCTCAACCGTTACAACCATGCCAGGCTCAAGTACGGTCTCTGACCTAACGGACAATGCCGGACCTTCGTGGACCTCAAGCCCAATGCCATGACCTGTCGAATGGCCAAAATAGTCACCATAGCCTTTTTCACTGATCAAATTCCGCGTTAAAGCATCGGCCTGTTTTCCCGTCATTCCCGGCTTGATGCCTGCCATCCCCCGCAATTGGGCTTCCAGGACGATATTGTAGATTTCCTTCAGTTTCTCGTCCGGTACACCTACGGAAACGGTTCTTGTAATGTCCGAAACATATCCTTTGTAGTAAGCTCCAAAATCGAGTGTAACAAAATCGCCGGTTTCAATCACTTTTTCAGTGGCGACCCCGTGCGGAAGGGCTGATCGTGAACCGGATGCGACGATAATATCAAAAGAAGATGACGTTGCGCCGGCCTTTCTTATAAAGAACTCAAGTTCATTCGAAACGTCCAGCTCCGTAATGCCCGGACGAATGAATCCTAAAATATGCTTAAAAGCTGCATCGGCTATAGCCGATGCTTCCTTTAATATCTTAATCTCTGCATCCGTCTTAATCAAGCGTAACTTTTCAATCGCTCCGGATACCGGAACAAGCTCGGCCTCAACAGCTTTTTCATATGCTGTATATCCAGAGAAAGTTAGATGATCCTGTTCGAATCCCAGCCTTTTAATGCCGATTTTTTTAGCCTGATTGGCAACTTCATCAGGAATCATACCTTTATGCTGGACAATTTCATATCCCTTACACTGCTTTTCGGCTTGTTCGACATAACGAAAATCTGTAATAAACAGAGCCTTTTCGGCGCTTATAAGGACAACGCCGGCAGTTCCCGTAAATTGAGACATGTAGCGGCGGTTATAGTTGCTTGTAATCAGCATTCCGTCTATTCCGAGTTTGTCAAAATGACCGCGAAGCTTTTCTAGCTTTTCCATTTTATCCTCTCTCCTTTGCCAACTTTTCAATGCTAAAAAAGAATGTTCAATAAGAACATTCTACCACAAAGTGTCTCTGCATTCAGTTTATTCCTGGCAAGGTTCATATGCATGTTGTTATGTGGGAACATCGGCCTCTTGCTTTTGGCGGATTCTGAGTTCATTTTCTTCGTAAGAAATTGAATAACCGACGAATACACCATATAACAAGTAGAGACAGATCGATGTGATGATTGTATTCCTGTTCAGTTCAGCAAATGGACGTATTCCCGGGAAGATTGGATTCAAGATAAAAAAAACGATAGCAAATAGAACAATTCCATACCCAATTCCGACCCACATGCTGCGAAATTTTCGAAGCAGCGCATAATATAATAATGCGGCAGCAATTGAGATAATGCCGATCATAATGATCGAGATGACCGTACCAAGCCATTGCCCCTTCCATTCACCAAGTGCCCATGGCTCAAGAATAACATTGGGACGAATATCAGTAAAATTGAATAAATAAGCAATATACGCCAAACCGCTCCATAAAATGCCGCCAAAAAAACCGGTCAAAACAACCATCGCTATAAACGACATTGGTTTTTCCTGCTGGTTCTGTTCCAATTGCCCCTGTTGTTCGGACATTTAATCCCACCTCCACTTTTTTATTATGTCCACGGGCAATTATTCCTTGCATCATAATAGAATAAATTATCAATTCAAGATTTCAAAAGTCTTCGAGTATAGAGGTTTTGACGATTTTCTAGTAAAATAAAATTAAGGTACATGCAGCTTTCATATTTCTTGTGCTGTTTTGTGCAAGTTCACGATATAGGTTGGTGTTAACGTCATGGGAAAAAGTCAAAAGCCCGTTTATGGCGGGCAGGCAGTTGTTGAAGGCGTCATGTTCGGAGGCAAACATCATTACGTGACAGCTGTTCGCAGAAAGAATGGAACAATCGAGTTTTTTGAATTACCGAGAAAAACAAATCCGGTCGCCCAACTTTTGAAGAAGATCCCTTTCTTGCGGGGAATTGTAGCCATCATCGAGGCGAGTGCCAATGGCTCGAAGCATTTGAATTTTTCGACAGAACGATATGATGTCGACCCGGAAGAAGACCACCAAATAAAAAAAGAGGAAGTCTCCAGGCTCGCAATGGTACTCGGGGTTGCTGCGGCAGGAGTGCTGACCTTCCTTTTCGGAAAATTTATTTTTACACTTATTCCGGTTTTTTTGGCAGAATTGACAAAACCAATTTTCCCGGGCGATCTCGCCCAAGTATTGGTTGAAACCTTCTTCAAGCTTATCCTCCTGCTCGGGTATATTTACTTTGTATCGCTGACCCCAATTATTAAAAGGGTATTTCAATACCACGGTGCAGAGCATAAAGTGATTAATACATTCGAAAGCGGCAAAGAGCTGACCGTGGAAAATGTTCAAGCTCATTCCCGTCTCCACTACCGATGTGGCAGCAGCTTTATCTTATTCACGGTAATCGTCGGTATGTTTATATATTTGCTTGTTCCGGCCGAGCCTCTGTGGGTCAGGGTTTTAAATCGCTTGGCTCTTATCCCCGTCGTGCTTGGCATTTCTTTCGAAGTGCTCCAGCTGACCAATAAGCTTCGCGATATACCTGTACTAAAATATTTAGGCCTGCCCGGCTTATGGCTCCAGCTCCTTACCACAAAGGAACCAAAAAATGATCAGGTAGAAGTGGCGATTCTTTCGTTTAAAGAACTTCTTAAAAAGGAAAAAGAAAAAGAAGACAATTTGAGAACGGAAGAAATTGTGTAAATGGCGGAGCAAGGAAGTTTAAAAGAGGAAAAATATGCTCATCATGCTCTTAGGGAGGTGGCTTTCTTGAAAAATCGGACTGCAAGTATTATGGCTATTTGTATCACCATTTTAGCGGCTATTGGCCTTGTCGGCAGCTTGATCAGTAATCCGGCCGGTTTTTTACAAAGAATAGCTGTCATTGTTTTGATTGTTGCAGCGGTTTATTTTCTTGTCCGTCGCTTTTACCAATCCAGCCCTGAGAAGCGAGAGCAGCGTGCATTTGTTAAGGCAGCCAAAAAATCAAAAAAGCGGTTACAACATAAAGACAGCGGTCATAACAAGCAGCGGGCAAACGTGCGGTCACTTGCTTCTTTACGCAGAAATAAGGCAACGAAAAAACATCCTTCCCACCTTACCGTGATCGAAGGAAAAAAAGGCAAAAAGAAAGATCGGGCCACCTTTTGAAGCCCGGTCTTTTTTTGTTAACATTGTCAATAGCTCCATGAACGGAAAAAGTCTTCGGCGCATTCCCTGCCAAGCTGCATCAGAGCGCGCTTTTTTTTCGCAGTCAATTGAAATTCAGTAGCCAGAAAGCCCTTTGTTGGAATGAAAATAATGTTGCGGGCATAATTTCGTGAAATGTAGCGGGCATCATGCGCATCCTTCATCGTTTCAAACAGCGCCTCAAATAACTGCAGCGCGTTACTAATTTTGTTTTTCGGACGGTCCAGCACATGGTGGCTTAATTTTATCCCTAGAACCGGGCGAACTTTTTTGATGTTTTCTTTATCAAAAAGCCACATTGGAAAATTGCTGAGAACACCGCCATCGACAATGATGTTGGTTTCAGAACCGGTCTTCAGCTTAACAGGTTCAAAAAAGAATGGCAGACTGCAGCTCATCCTGATCGCTTTGGCAATCTGGAAAGAGCGGGGATCAATTCCGAATCTTGGCAAGTCGTCCGGCAAGACAAGAAGCCGCCCATTTGACAGGTCGGACGCAATCACTCTCAATGTATTTGGAGGCAGGTCGGAAAAAGTCCGCAAACCCTTTTTCATCAGTTGTTCGGCAATCCACTTTTCAAGCTCGTTTCCCTTATACAAGCCGAGCCGCCAGTAGATCAGGAGCCACTTGGCAATCGAAAAAGGAATCAGCGTCGTTCTCGGATCCATGAATGTCGATAGATCAAGTTCATCGAATAGTTTAAAAATGTCGTCACTGGTGTAACCTGCCGCAACAAGGGCGGCTACAATCGAACCGGCGCTTGTCCCGGCAACCCTGACGAACCGGAAGCCCCGTTTTTCTACTTCCTTGTAAGCACCGATCAAGGCAAAGCCTTTAATGCCGCCGCCGGAAAAAACGCCGTCAATATACATAGCCGCCACTCCTGTCGATGTCGTCTTTGATACATCTTTAAGCAGCGGCTGCTGAAAATAGTACGGCAGACAAGTTGATTTTTTTAGAATTAAGTAAAATACTGCACTTCCGCTTCTGGAAAAAAGCTGCGGACGTACTCCCTGATCGTTGATTCCAGTTCATTTGCTTCTTCTGTTGGATAAACGTATTTTCCTATGCCATATCGCCCCCATTTATATTTACGCTTTTCCTCATTCATTTCCAGTTTCGTTTTCGGATAATGCTTTTCAATAACCTTCTTGGCAGGCTTTGTAAAACGATGCTGGATTAGTTCGAAGGTGAGTCCTTCCAGGTTGATTCCTTCGAGAGAGCTTGAAAGCCGCTCAAATAGTTCATAATAGCCTTCCTTCCAGTTTTCATGCAGATAAATCGGCGCAACAATAAATCCGAGCGGATAGCCTGCACCCGCTACTTTGCGGGCCGCTTCGAGACGTTCTTCAAAGCTGGACGTGCCCGGTTCAAAATTCTTGATCACATATCGGGAATTAACGCTAAACCGAAATCTTGTTTTCCCATTATGCTGTGCATCAAGAAGATGGTCGACATGATGGTACTTCGTTACAAATCGAAGTCTTCCGAACTCTGTCTGGCCAATAAATTCGATTGTTTTCTTGAGAGAATGGGTTAAATGGTCCAGACCAACAATATCTGATGTACAGGCTGCTTCAAAGCGGGTAATGTCCGGTTTCCGTTCATCGATATATTTTTCAGCCTGTGCGAAGATTTCTTCAAGATTCACATAAGTCCGTATGTATGGTTTGCTTCCCAATGTTGTTTGTAAATAGCAGTAATGGCAATGGCCCATACAGCCTGTTGCCAGCGGAATCGCATATTCTGCCGACGGCTTCGATGTATCAAATTTCAATGTTCTCCTAACACCAATGACTAGTGTTGATTTTGCGTTCCGGTATTTTTGCAGCTCATTGTCACCGGGGATTCCCCGTACTTGATTATGGGAGGTTGTTTCGCGTATTTCCAAGCCCATATTTTCAAACTTGTCCTTTAATTCTTGTCCAAGCGGAAAATCAAGAGCCTGTGGCTCGATATAAATTAATTGTGGCATAAATGGTTTCATAGTTCCTGCCCTCATTTCATTATGTATAAATATATTTGGTTTTAGTATGAACAAAAGAGGGAGGAATATAAAAAAGAGGAGAGGGAAAATTCCCCATCCTCTTTTCGTATTACTATGATTATAGACCGCACCGTAATTGTGCATTACAGTTTGTGCATGTATTGCAACCGCCGATCTCTTCCACTGTACCTTTCCGGCAAACCGGGCAAGTATCGCCGATTTCGGAGCCGATTGTGACGTTTGTTGAACGAAGCTCATTGATGGTATCGACGAGAACGACATGCTGCTTTTTCTTTTCCAGTTTTTCAGCTTCCGTTTCTTCGAATGTATTTTCTTCTGCTTTTAAGGTCAGCACCTGGGTGTCACGTGAACCGTCAACATACACTGTGCCGCCTTTTGCACCGCCGCGGTACAAACGCTCATAAACTTTTTCGACTTGTTCGACGCTGTATCCTTTAGGAGCATTTACCGTTTTACTGATTGAGCTGTCAATCCAGCGCTGGATCACGCATTGTACATCCGCGTGTGCTTCAGGCTTCAATTCCATTGCAGCGATAAACCAATGCGGCAGATTATTTGGATCAGCATCCGGATTCTTGGCCAGATACTCCTGAACGATATCAGCTTTTACTTCAATAAACTTTCCAAGTCGTCCGCTTCGGAAATAAGAGAAAGAAAAATATGGTTCAAGCCCTGTAGATACACCGACCATTGTTCCAGTGGATCCAGTAGGCGCAACTGTGAGTAAATGTGAATTGCGGATTCCGTGTTCTTTAATCGACTCGCGAATATCCTCAGGCATTTTCTTCATATAGCCTGTTTGTGTGAACGCTTCTCTTAAGCGGTTCGTTTCGGCTTCGGTTTGACCTTGCAGGAATGGGAAGCTGCCTTTTTCCTTTGCCAGTTCAACAGAAGCACGGTAAGCCGTTGTAGCGATCGCCTCGAATACTTCGTCGACAAGCTTGTTGCCCTCTTCGGAACCGTATTCTGTTTCACAGTAAATCAATAGATCATGCAGACCCATTACGCCGAGGCCGACACGGCGCTCGCCAAGCGCCTGCTTTTTATTTTCTTCAAGGAAGTATGGAGTTGCATCAATAACGTTATCCTGCATGCGGACTCCGACTTCAACAGTCTGTTTAAGCTTTTCAAAGTTAACGGTTTTTGTTTCTTTGTCTGCCATTTCAGCAAGGTTTACTGCAGCCAAGTTACAGACACTAAATGGTGCAAGAGGTTGTTCCAATTTTGTTATCCTAAAGGCTTTTTATCCCTTAGTTCTAACGGTTCAAGTTTCCGTTAGTTCAGCATATCTTTTCATTACACACTTTCTTCATGAATAATATAAGCTCTTTTCTCCCTCGATCTTCACCGAAAACAGCTTTAGAGATCACTCTAAAATCTTTTACTCCAAATTTACGATAAATATCATTAACAAGCGGATAAATAGTAGTACTAATTTTATTTAACGGAGTAGATAATACTACCTGTTCATTTAAAATTGACCAGTTAATGATATAGTCCTTAATTTCCTTGTGAGTTTCTCTTCTTTTATTAACATAAGCATCGGTCGCTAATTTAATGGCATTCTGAGCAGAGCATAAAATACTGCAGTAACTTTGTTTAGAAGTTTTCAACACTTCGAATTCACGGTTACATTTAATACATTTTCTGATTTCTCTCGGGGTTTTAATTTTACCTTTCTGAGCTAATCCGGATTTTCTTAAACCCTCTAACATTTTTTGTTTTGTAACATTTTCAGTTGCCCAGAGTTTTTTTGTGTGCTCTCCTATTCTTTTCTTTGCTTCATCAGAATGCCTTAAATTATAATGACCATTAAATTTACCATAAGCCGCCTTGTTAATAGTTGCAGTATTTGAATTTATCCATTCTGTCAGGATTGAATTAAGCGAGAACGGTAAATCAATATACATATTAAGAAGCTCTTCGTAAGAAATTAAATCAGATTTAATACCGTAAATAGATTCGATTTTTTCTAAAGCTTTCATTGCGTTTTTTTTTGCGTCAAGATTACGAGATATAATCTCGACTACTCTTTTGAGGTTGCCGTCTTGATCATAGAAGAAAAAATCGGGCTTATATAATTTGTAACCAATATCGAAAGTTCGATCTTCGTAACTCCAAGGGATCGAATAAAAATCAAGATATTTGGCGTATGCATACTCATATGAACTCCTTAAATAGAATCCTTTATAAAAACCTGCATAGCCCCTATTCATCTTGATTTCTCCTTTGCAAGAGATACTCAGAATTTCGATATATATGTGTAATGTTGCGGCCTCATGGATGGATTATATTCTGCATTGCAGGTTCACCATCTATGCGTTGCCCCTGACCGAGCTTTTAAACCCGGCCTTCGGTTCGGATTCCCATCTCAGGGTTCCCGCTTCATTCCGCAATTTTTTACGTGAGGCAAATTAAGCTACTCTACCACACGGGTTTGTTGCAACAACTTTTTGTCCATACGCCTGAGCGTTTGTCATGTCGTTGGCATTGTCGATGAAGAAAATGCCTGGCTCCGCTGAGTAGGTTGCACAAATGTTGATTAAATTCCAAAGCTCTTTTGCTTTGATTTTTTTATAAGTGCGGACCTTTTTGCCAAGCTTTTGCCATTCACGAACATCACCGATTTTATGCCACTCTTCATTATAATATTTCATGTCTTCAGCGTCATAGCTTTCAACATCCGGGAAGCGAAGCTCGTAGTCGCCGTCATTTTCAACGGCTTCCATAAACTCCTTCGTTAAACATACGGAGATGTTTGCACCTGTTAAAAATTCCGGGTTGTGGACAGTGTAATTTCCGCCTGTTTTCAGCTTTAATTCCGCTTCCTGTATGATTTTTTCACTGAAGCCGCCATAACCGGGAATATGTTTGTAATTGATAATTCCCTGGTACATGTCTTTTTCCTGCTCGGTTAATGGAGTAAATTTAAGCTTGTCCTTTGCGAGCTTTTTAATCAGTTCATCATTTGTATTTTCAATTAGGAAACGCAGAATTCTGGGATTTTGCATCTTGGAAATGATGAATTCAACAATATCTGGATGCCAGTCCGCAAGCATGATCATTTGTGCCAGAAAAATGTTACGTTGATTCGTTAGATCAACTCTCTAAGTCGCCTTAGAGTTCAGACCATATCTTACACTCAAATCAGAGTGTCCTCGCACTTCGGAATCACTTGATTCCTACTCTACTCGCTCCACTTATTCAGTGTGCTTTCGATGGCCGTTGAACCTTCACCTGTACGGTGCTTGGCTGCTGATTGTCTTTAGCCACTTGTTGTTTTCAAGCATTCACGCTTACCGTTTCCAGTTACGTTGTAGCCAACAAGTCATTTAGGATGTGTTTTTCACAACCATAAAGAGTTTCCAGCAATTCACGAGGTTTATTTATAGACGAGGCACACTGTTATGCTGCTTTACCACGTCTTGAGCCACCCTGCTCGACAAGATGCGTTAATTTCGCAATATCATCGAGCCAGGATACGGAACCGGAAGACTTTCCGTTTACTCCCTTCGCAAGAGTGTTGCGCGGTCTCAGGGTAGAACCATTCGTTCCGACACCGCCGCCGCGGCTCATGATTTCCATTACCTGCTTGCGGTGTTCGGAAATGCCTTCGCGTGAATCCGCTACAAACGGCATTACATAGCAGTTAAAGTAAGTGACATCCGTTTCAGCTCCGGCCCCGTAAAGAACACGGCCTGCCGGGATAAAATTTAAGCTGACAAGCTCCTGGTAAAACTTTTCAAACCACTCTTGCCGTTTTTCCTCTGTTTTTTCTACTGAAGCCAAGCCTGTTGCGTTTCTTTTTGCAATTTGTTCATAGTAGATCTCCAGCGGCTTTTCAATGACATCAAGAGAACGCTTAATGACACCCGTCCGCGCTTCTTCCGGGTCGTCGAGAACTCCTCTGAATTCTTCATCGACCAATACTTTTGCAGCTTTGCTTTCCCAGTCAATCTCAAGGATAAAACCAAGGCCGCGCGCCGGGAATTTTGGATCCTCTTTGATGGTAAGAACGACGAAGTCTCCGTTTGACAGCGTGATTTTTTCCGTATCCTTGAACGTATAACGGTCAAGCATAACCAAACGTGAAACCCCTTTATGTGCGATTTTCATATCTGGGGTGATGGGGTGTACTTGGGGAAACAGCCCAATATCCTTGTTCAATCGTTCTACATCAATACTCATTTTTTGTCGTAACACAACAGACATAAACACAACTCCTTTATCTTTCTAAAGCTTTTTCAACGTTGAATAGGGAACATTCCCAACTCAGGATGCAAATTCTAGTTGTTTATCAAGTACCCTAACGTTATCATACCGAAACATAAAAAATCAATATATAGTAGCAAAAATATTTTTAACACCACTATATATTGTGATTAAGACCATATTTTATTTTTTTGTCAAACCTAAGAAAACTTAAAAAAAGGAGAATGAGAGAGCAATAAATAGATTTTCGTGCTAAATCGATTAATTTTAACAAATTTCGCAACTTGCACTTTCTTCGACTAGGCAAAAAGACTTATCATCCTATTTTCCTAGCTGTTTAAAAGACAAAAGCAGCCCGTTTTGCGTTTGTCACCGCTTAAAGTTCCATTCATCATTCTCGTAACGGTCCTTTGCAATCTTGTTTACATACTCAAGTTCACTTTCTGTAAGCTTATACGGTTCCAAATCAATATTGAGCCCATCAGCAAACCCTTTTCTGAACGCATCTTTTGCTTCGGTTAACGAAATGGGGCGGGTGCTGATCTCATTGATCGCAACCGCTTTGCTCTTGAACGCCTTCCGCATTCTTTCTTTGACACGGTCATTGGGATACTTAAATAAGCTGAACAGCTTATCCTCATCAAGATCAAGCAAAATCGAACCATGCTGGAGAATCACCCCTTTTTGCCTCGTCTGTGCACTTCCGGCCACTTTTCTGCCTTCGACAACGAGCTCATACCAGCTCGGCGCATCAAAGCAGACCGCTGAACGCGGATTTTTAAGCGAATCTCTTTCTGCTGCTGTTTTTGGCACAGCAAAATAAGCATCAAGCCCTAAATAATGAAACCCTTTTAAGATTCCTTCGGAAATAACGCGGTATGCCTCTGTCACTGTTTTCGGCATGTCGGGATGCTCCTCGGACACAATCACACTATAGGTGAGCTCATGCTCATGGAGAACTCCCCTTCCGCCCGTAGGCCGCCGCACGAAACCGAGTCGATGATGCTTCACTGCGTCCATATCAATCTCTTTCTCAACCTTTTGGAAATAACCTACAGACAGCGTTGCCGGATTCCAGCCGTAAAACCTGATCACAGGAGGTATTTTCCCCTCACTATGCCAATCAAGCAACGCCTCATCAAGTGCCATATTAAAGGCAGGAGACCCGTTTCCTGAATCGATAAAGCGCCAGACTTCTTTTGTCATATGTAAAACCTCTTTTAGGAAATATGATTTTTAGTCTATCAAAATTTGTTAAGAAAAAAAAGAAAGACGAATTGCGTTTTTCTTTTTAAAAATTTTTAGTCTGATTTCCTTTACTGATGGGACGCCCGGCTTATATAATAAAGAGTGGCTTAGCATTGTCTGAAAGGAGCAAAAAGATTGGATACACTTTATTTCCTGTTAATTGTCGCTGGAGCGATCATCATATACTCTACTGCGATGTGGCTGACTCAGCGGAGAATTGTCAAAACGCTGACTGAAGAGCAATTTCGCGAGGGCTATCGAAAAGCCCAGCTTATCGATGTCCGCGAACCGAATGAATATGATGCCGGACATATCCTTGGCGCCAGAAATATTCCTCTTTCACAACTGAAAATGAGATTGAAGGAAATCCGTCCGGACAAGCCTGTTTATTTATATTGCCAGAGCGGGATGCGAAGCGGCCGGGCCGCCCAGCTTTTGCACCGAAAAGGTTATAAAGACTTGTCTCATTTACAAGGCGGTTTTAAAAAATGGTCCGGAAAAATCAAAGCGAAAAAATAATATCGGATAATAGAACCCGCAGACTGGGATGCCGGACTGCGGGTTCATTTGTGTACATAAAAAGGGAAGCTGTGGCTTCCTCTTTTTCATTGTCTATGCTTTTTGATAGCGCAGGATCGGTTTTCTTGCCGCTGTTGTTTCGTCCAGGCGCCCCACAACGGTTGTATGCGGTGCTTCCTGGACAATCTCCGGATTTTCCTCCGCTTCCCTGGCGATTTGAATCATGGCGTCAATGAATGCATCCAGCGTTTCCTTCGACTCTGTTTCGGTCGGCTCAATCATAATGCATTCTTCAACGTTGAGCGGGAAATAAATGGTCGGCGGATGATAGCCAAAATCAAGAAGTCTTTTCGCGATATCAAGAGTCCGGACGCCAAGCTTTTTCTGGCGTTTTCCGCTTAAAACGAATTCATGCTTGCAATGCCTGTCAAATGGAAGGTCAAAATGCGGAGCCAGCCTTCTCATCATATAATTGGCGTTCAGCACGGCATATTCCGTTACCGCTTTTAATCCATCCGGCCCCATTGAGCGAATGTACGTATAGGCGCGGACATTGATACCGAAGTTACCATAATAAGGTTTCACCCGGCCGATTGATTGCGGGCGGTCATAATCGAGTACATAGTCTTCACCGCGTTTTGCAATAACCGGCTTTGGAAGAAATGGGATCAGATCTTTTTTAACACCAACCGGGCCTGAACCGGGACCCCCGCCGCCATGCGGACCTGTAAATGTTTTATGAAGATTTAAATGGACGACATCAAAGCCCATATCTCCGGGACGTGCTTTTGATAAAACCGCATTCAAGTTTGCGCCGTCATAATAAAGCTTTCCGCCGGCACCGTGAACAATTTCCGCCATTTCCAAAATATTTTCTTCAAACAAGCCAAGCGTATTCGGGTTTGTCAGCATAAGAGCAGCTGTATCGTCACCGACTACGCGCTTTAAGTCTTCGAGATCGACCAGGCCGTGTTCATTTGATTTAACGGTAATCGTTTCAAGACCGGCAACCGTTGCCGATGCAGGGTTTGTACCGTGCGCTGAATCCGGGACGATGACTTTCGTCCGCTTCGTCTCCCCGTTTGCTTCATGGTAAGCACGGATCATCATCAGTCCCGTCCACTCGCCATGCGCACCTGCCGCCGGCTGCAAGGTTACTTCATCCATGCCGGTAATTTCAATCAAATGCTCCTGCAGGTCATACAATAAGCCAAGTGCCCCCTGGACTGAGCTTTCATCCTGAAGGGGATGGACATGGGCGAAACCGTTAAAGCGGGCGACATTTTCATTGATTTTCGGGTTATATTTCATTGTACAGGAGCCGAGTGGATAAAACCCGGAATCGACACCATGGTTGCGCTTTGATAAAGCGGTGTAGTGGCGCATAATATCAAGTTCGGATACTTCAGGCAGTTCCGGTTCTTCTTCACGCAAATAGCCAGCAGGAACTAACTCGCTTAAATCTGTTTCCGGAACATCCAAATCCGGGAGGCTATAACCGATGCGGCCGGGTTTGCTCAGTTCAAAAATCAGCGGTTGATCTTGGTTATGCATGGTAATCCCCCAATTCTTTGACGAATGTATCAATCTCTTCTTTTGTTCTCAACTCAGTCACGGCGACAAGCATATGGTTTTCCATATCGCTGTAATTGCGGCCAAGATCATAGCCGCCGATAATCCCTTTTTGTAAAAGCTGCTTATTGACCTCTTTGATTGGCTTGTTAAGCTTTACAACAAACTCATTAAAGGACGGGCCATCAAAAACAATGTCAAATCCATTGTTCGCAAAAGCTGTTTTCGCATAGTGCGCTTTTTGGATATTGGCCAATGCCATTTCCCTGACACCCTTTTTGCCGAGTGCCGCCATCGCGACTGATGCCGCGAGCGCATTCAGGGCCTGGTTCGAGCAAATATTGGATGTCGCTTTATCGCGGCGGATGTGCTGCTCGCGCGCCTGCAGGGTCAGTACAAAGCCGCGGCGGCCTTCTTCATCGGTTGTTTGCCCGACAAGGCGTCCCGGTACCTTTCTCATCAGCTTGCTGGTCACAGCAAAATATCCGCAGTGCGGCCCGCCAAAAGCGGTTGGGATCCCAAAAGGCTGGGCGTCCCCGGCGACGATATCAGCACCGAATTTTCCGGGCGGAGTCAAAGCGCCCAGCGCAAGAGGATTGCTTGAGACAACAAATAAAGCCTTTTCAGCATGAATCAGTTTTTCCAGTTCCTGTAAAGGTTCGATCCGTCCAAAAAAGTTTGGGTACTGGATCATCACTGCAGCAATTTCATCCGACATCATCTCTTTAAGCGCTCCGATATCGGTTATCCCGTCTTGATGCGGAACTTCGACGACTTCAACGTACTGCCCTTTTGCATAAGTTTTGACAACTTCCTTTGTTTCCGGATGAACCGTGCTTGATATCAAAATCTTTTTCCGGCGGGTCTGGCCTGCACTGAGCATGGCGGCTTCTGCAAAAGCCGTGCTGCCGTCATACATCGAAGAGTTGGCGACATCCATTCCGGTCAGCTCACAAATCATCGTTTGAAACTCAAAAATCGCCTGCAATTCGCCCTGGGAAATTTCCGGCTGGTACGGCGTATAAGCAGTGTAAAACTCGGAACGTGAAATAACATGGTCAACGATCACAGGCATGTAATGGTCGTAAACACCCGCGCCGAGGAAAGATGTGTTCTTTTTCAAATCGGCATTTTTATCTGCAAGCTGGCTTAGCTCCTTCATCAGCGAGGATTCCGGTTTCGCAGCCTTTATTTTGTATTCACCTTTAAAGCGGACACGCTCGGGAATATCGCTGAACAATTCCTCAACAGCCGTGACTCCTATTGCGTCCAACATCGATTGTTTATCTTGCTCTGTCATCGGTAAGTAGCGATGCTTCATGACTGATTCTCCTCTCAAAGCTATTTCTTTTCTCTTTTATAAAAAGGTGTAGCCGCCACTTGTGCTTTCAGGCGCTTTCCGCGAATCTCGATTTCCACATGATTTCCTGACTGTGCATGCTCCGCAGCAATCAGGGCAAGACCAATGTTTTTCTTCAAAGTCGGTGATTGTGTTCCTGTTGTGACTTCACCGATTTTTTCTTCCCCTTTATAGACAGGGTAGCCGTGGCGAGGAATTCCCCGGTCAATCATCTCAACACCGACTAGCTTTCTTGGCAGCCCGTTTTCCTTTTGCTTTAAAAGGGCTTCTTTCCCGATAAAATCAGCTTGCTTGTTTAGTTTCACAGCAAAGCCAATTCCAGCTTCAAGAGGAGAAATTTGTGCCGATAATTCCTGGCCGTACAGGGGCAAATTCGCCTCAAACCGCAATGTATCCCTTGCTCCCAACCCGCACGGAACGACACCCTCTTCTTTCCCGGCAGCCAAAATCTCATTCCATAGAGCTGCTGCATCCTCTGCACGGCAATAGATCTCAAAGCCGTCTTCCCCGGTGTATCCCGTTCTCGACACGAGCGCCTTCTTGCCGTTTAAGTCCACGTCCTGCTTAAATTTAAAGAATCCGATTTCCGACAGGTCAACATTACCCGCAAGCTTTTGCAGCACCGATTGTGCGAGCGGACCCTGCAATGCCAGCTGGGCAGTAGTCTCGGACACGTTTGTCAGCTCAACACCCTCGATCAAATGATCCGTAAGCCACTTGTAATCTTTTTCAATGTTCGCCGCATTGACAACGAGAAGATAATGATCGTCATCCAATTTATAAACGAGCAAATCGTCTACCGTTCCGCCTGTTTCATAACACATTGCCGAGTATTGGGCAGCACCGTTTTTTAACTTCTCCACATCATTTGTCATCATTTTTTGCAAGTATGCGCGACTGTTTTTCCCCTTTACTTCAATTTCACCCATATGGGAAACATCAAACAAACCGGCCCGCGAGCGGACTGCCTCATGCTCCTCCTTAATGCTTGAAAATTGCACTGGCAGATCCCAGCCGCCAAAGTCGATCGTTTTCGCCCCGTACTCCTTGTACAGCTTGAATAAAGGCGTGCGTTTTAACTGTGACATCTTTTCTCCCCCTTATAAGTCCGGTTTCATCAAAATTATTGATATGAGAAGATCGAAAGCCGCCGGGCCGGACACCAGCCATGGCTGCTATTTCGATCAGAACCGCAAGTGAAGTTGACTTTAGAATAACCAAAAAAAGGACAGAAAACCCCCTCCAATAAAAATGAGAAGGTCTCTGTCCTTGCACCTGAAAGTTTACCTTAAATAAGGCTTTCCCCTTTGGTGGCTTCGCAATGGCTCGAAGCACTCTCCAGAGCCGCGTCAAACAAGAGTTCTTTTGCCTGAGAGATTCACAACATGATTGCTTGCTCCTTCGGCGCTGCAAATGCAGTCTCTCCCCTTGTTATCATTCGCATTTATAAATTTTATCAAGTTGTTCATACTAAGCTTTATCATAACCCGAGAAACTTCTAAAAGATTTTATAATGTGCAAAATTTCTAAACTTTCAAAGCTATATTTATCCTACATTAAAAAACGTGTTCGGGCAATATTATATTTATGGAAGAAAAGGAGCTGTAAACATGACCGTACAGATCACATTTGATTCCACCTGGCAGGACGAGTTTTTACAGCGAATTTCGGAAGATGGTCCATGGGGCAATTGGGAATTGTACAAGCTTGCCGCTGAGATCGAAGAGCATACAGTGATTCCAAACTTTGAGGGCTTAATTGCACCTGCACACCTCCCTCACTTAACCCCTCTGCCTCACCAGCTGGAGGTCGCCAGGCAGGTCATTGAAAACATGAATGGCAAGGCAATCCTCGCTGATGAAGTCGGACTTGGCAAAACGATCGAAGCCGGCTTGATTTTAAAAGAATACATGATTCGCGGCCTTGTAAAAAAGGTATTGATATTAGTGCCTGCCTCATTGGTAACGCAATGGGCAGAAGAATTGAAAAATAAATTTTTTATCCCCGCCGGCACGCAGAGGAAAAGCTATGTATGGGAACAGTACGATGTCGTCGTTTCCTCCATTGATACGGCGAAGCGCAGTCCCCATCGCGAAATTATTTTTGAACAAAATTACGACCTGATCATCATCGATGAAGCCCATAAGCTTAAAAACAACAAAACAAAAAACTATCAATTTGTGCAGAGCTTGAAAAAAAGGTTTTGCCTGCTGCTGACAGCGACCCCCATTCAAAATCGTATTGAAGAAATCTTTAATCTCGTTTCGCTGCTAAAGCCCGGGCATCTCGGGAATGAATCTGCTTTTTATGGAAAGTATAAAAAAGATTCCCGATCCGTCAATGAAGATGAGCATTTGCGCGAACTTGTCAATAAAGTAATGATTCGGAACCGGCGTGCAGATACCGGCATCGAATGGACAAAGCGCCATGTTGAAACCGTTCCGATTGAATTTTCAAAAGAAGAACAGGAATTATACGATGCCATAACAGAATTGCGCAGTGAAGGGGATTGGGTCACTTCAAGCCAGTTTTCTGTGATGACTCTACAGCGCGAAGCATGCAGCAGCAAGGAAGCTGTTTTCTTTACTTTGAATAATATGTATAACCGAAAAGAAAACCCATCCCCCGCTTTTGACGAGCAAATTCGGTATTTAGCCGGTAAAGCAGAAGCGGTGCAAACCAACTCGAAGGCATTAAAAGCCGTTGAACTCATCCAAAAAATTAATGATAAGGTGATTATTTTCACCGAATACCGGGCCACGCAAATGTACTTACAGTGGTTTTTACAGCAATACGGAATCAGCTCGGTCCCGTTTCGGGGCGGCTTTAAGCGCGGTAAAAAGGATTGGATGAGAGAGCTATTCGAAAAGCATGCTCAAGTGTTAATCGCGACAGAAGCCGGCGGTGAAGGAATCAATCTGCAATTTTGCAATCATATTATCAATTTTGACCTGCCCTGGAATCCGATGCGCCTTGAACAACGGATTGGCCGGATTCACCGCCTCGGTCAGGAAAAGGATGTCATGATTTACAATTTTGCGACAAAAGGGACGGTCGAAGAAAACATTTTAAAACTTCTCTATGAAAAGATTCATTTATTCGAAAAGGTCATAGGCGAGCTGGATGATATTTTAGCAAGGCTTGAGTTTGGAAATATTGAAGACCATTTAATTGAAATCTTTGGCCGATCTACTTCCGAAGGCGAAATGAGAATTAAAATGGAGAACTTAGCATCGATGATTCAATTTGCTGAAGAATTGAAAGAAGGTGAAAGCGGTGCAGCAGCAGGAAATACATCGATATCTTGAACGATACTTTTTGGCAAATGGCTGTTATATTGAAGAAAACCACCCCGCCTACATGACGGTCCAATTAACGATCGAGCTTGATAAAGAGCTTATGAATCGCCCTTATTATTGGCTCTATCTCGAGAAAACCGGCGGAACTCCAAATCCGGCCAAACTGACGCTTATTACGAATCCGAAGCAAGCTCCCGAGCACGTTAAAGGAGAAACGATTCATTTTGGCTCACCTAGACTGCATCAAATCTTTCAATCAACGAAAAAGCTCGCACCTTATATTCGGCTGTACGAAAATGCGGCAGGATCGTTTCCCAACCATACCCCGCTTCTGCCATGGCTCGCTGTAAACTTAAAGATTTCTTATCAGTGCGACCGGAAAAGGGACATTTTTAAATCGATTGGCTTGCAACTCGTAAACGGGCAGCTTGTCGAGCAGTTTCACGGCTGGCTGCTTCAAACCGAGCTGACACCAAAATTACCCGATTACACTTTCACATTATCGTCCATGATCATGCCGCAAAGCGGACTGAAGCGCATTGAAAATTATTTGGTCAGCGTCATCGAATCGGAAGACCACAGCTGGGCAGAGGAAGCCAGAGAACGCTGGCGAAAGGATTTGAAGCTGCTGGACCATTTTTATGAAGATGAAGAAGACAAACAGGAAAGTTACGAAACTGAGAAGGAAGCATTAAGGGAGCAGTATGAACCCAAAATAAACATATCGATCATTAATGGGGGCTTGTTCTATTTAACGAGCAACACCATATAGGCCTTTTCGCCGGAAAAGGGAATGAAAAAGAAGCAGAACGATTGTCTGCTTCAAGACTGGCGTTTTTTATTGTTTTTTCCAAGCTGAAAAAGATATGGCAAAATGCCAAACCATCTGGTCAGGAAAGGCTGTTTCGTTTCTTTCCGTTCGTCTCTGATCCTTTTTCGCATCTCTTTCGGCTGGTCAATATATTTGACGACATTTTGCGTGATATATTTCAGATAATCATTTGTTTTCACCGGTACACCTGCCTTCTTATTCTCTTAAAAGTATGCCCGATCACTGGTTTTTTAAACTTCCTTCATATCCAAACACCCTGCCGGTCAAATTCTGCGAGGTTAATTTTTCTCCACCCATTTTGTCATTTTTTTTAAGTTACTATCGTAATATGCGTAGCTTGTTGTTTCGATCCCGGACGCAATCGTCAAGATAAAAGTAACCTGCAGAACGGATCCGGCCACCGGTCCAATGTTATAAGCAACTTCTCCTTCCTGAAAAAAATATGTACCAGCTGGCTCGATTGGCATTTCGCTCTGCAGCTGTTTCTCGACCTTTTTCACCGCACTCATCAAGTAATATTCCTGCTCCAATATCGATTCGGTTTCCTTTAATAGGCGCTGTTCTGCCAGGAAATGCCCGGCATTCAGCGCCAGCATAAGAGACAACAACAGAAAAATCCCGAGTGTAAGCGGATAGGTAAACCCATGCTCATTCAATTCCGCTAACCTCCAAACCGATAAACGACCTGGCAGAAAGGGAGTATGCCCTGCCATATATGTCTTTCACCAAAATCACCACCCCGCTTGGCAGCCCTTTAAATTCAACAGTCGAAACATTTTGCAGCAGTATTTCATGCCCTGCATTATCGACCCTTCTTCTGATCTTTGATCCATATTTCTCATATAAAATGATACTCCCCCCTTTTTCAATGAACAGCTTGTCACCCTGTATTTCAATTCGTTCGCTCATTCTTATTTCTTTTTTTGCCTGGCTCGCGAATACTTCCCATTCCATCGGTTGCAACCGGGATGCCATTGAATCGTCATTTAAAATAAGCCTGTAGCTTAACGGCGCAAAGGAGACAATGATCAAGAAAACAGCAAAAGCATAAAGCATTTCGAGCATCGTAAATCCTTTATTGCTCAACAGGGGCACATTTAATGATTTCTTCATGGTAGAGGCTTTCAAATTCAACACACACCTCCGTCCTTGTTGAATTCAGCTTTGGGTAAACGTGAAAACTTGTCCCGTTCCTGCCCGCATCATATTCGCGCAGGGAGGCTCCGTCACTAGCCAGCATTTGCAGCTCTTCGTACAGCAGCTGGAGAGCTGCCGTTTCCTGCTGCAAAGTGCTCGACTGTCCGGCCAATTTCATTGCAGCGGGAAGAAGAATACTTGCAACAAGGACCCATGCAGACAGCGAGAGCAACAATTCAGCCAAAAAAAAGCCCTTATTCTTCTGCAATATAAAAGCGCCCCTTTCCGATTTGAAACGTTACTCGATAGGTAACCCCGGCGATATCAACAAAAAATGAACCAAATTTGGCGATGCTGCCATCAGCCTGAAATTGAAACCGTAATTTAAGTGTTCCTTCATAGACAGTGATCCCTTTTGGATAATGACGTTCGATAATGATCTGTTCACGGTCACGAATATAATAATAGTTTTCGCCCGGGATAAAATTGACGGTCACTTCCTGCTGATGGGAAATGGCATATTGCTGTGCGAAATAAAGATCAGCTGATAATTCAGAGAAGAATATTGATTTCTGTGCGCTGACGTAGTGGGGTTTGTTTGTGAAGACTAAAACAAAAGCGACAACGAGAAAAATGGATAATACAAACAAAGATTCTATTAAAGTAAAGCCGCTTTCGTCTCTTAACATTAAGGGCTCTCCTTAACAATTCCACCGACGATCTGGATCGGCTTCCCGTTCGGACACGAGGTTTCATTGCTGTTTAAATATTCGGCTGCAACAAGATCTGCTACCGATTCAGGCAAGGCGTTTTTTTCAATTTCATAAGCTTGTACCTGTGCCTGGACCATTTTTATAAAAGCTTCACAGCCCTTATCCTGGATGCTTGAAGTATGCTTTGTAATGTTAGGAATCGTAATAATCAGCAAAACAGAGATCACAAGCAGGACGATCATCATTTCTATTAATGTGAACCCATCTTCTTTTTTCATCAATCTTGCCCCTTTCTTATATACCATCCAGCAGATGAAACATCGGAAGCAGTATTGCCAGATACATCGACACGATAAGCAGTCCGATCAACAAATACAAAACAGGCTGGATGATCTTCAACGATTTTTCCGTGAGCGCTTCGAGCCTTTCGAGGCAGAAGCGGCTATAAAAATACAGCTCTTTATCAAGCCTCCCATTTTCCTGGCCGTGTTTGATGATTGTGGCCAATTCTTTTTCAAAGATCGGCAAAGAAGCTAAAATCGTCTCCAGCCTCTCCCCGCCGATCAGCTTTCTTTTTATTTCTGTACCTGCCTGCTTGTATAAAGGCTGCTGTGTATTTTGTTCAAAAAGTTTTAGCGCTTCGAAAATCGACAGTCCGCCTGACAGCAAATAACTCAATTGTACAGAAAAATAATGGGAATACAGCATTTTTAATAGTGGCCCGGCATAGGGAAGAAGAATCAACTTTTTCCTTTGTTCGAGAGGAGTTTTCTTTCGGAAAAAGACGAAGTGGTAAAGAAATGTACTTGCTGAGACGATTATCGCCCCGGCAAAAAAAAGCGGAATGAGCTTGCCAAACAGATAAACAACCTTCGTGAAAAAGTTTTCTTCGAGATTCATTGATTGAAATAAGGTCATAAACTTCGGAAGCAATAGATGTTCGACGAAGAAAAATAAGATAATTGTGATACAAATTAACACGGCCGGATAATACAGGAGCTTGAGAAGCCGTTGTAAATCTTTATTTCTTTTCAACATAATCTCGCTTGCATCCTGAAAAGCCTCCGCCAGACCGCCATGCTGTTCAGCAAAAAACACGTAACCGACCAGATCTTTATGGAAATGAAGCCCGGCCAGTATTTGAAAAAGCGGGTATCCTTCCTTTAAATCGGCAAGGCAGCTTTGAATCTGTCGTTGTTTCTTTTCCGGTAAGTAAAAGATGAGCGATTCAATCGCTTCAGTCAACGGGTAACCGCGCCCGAGAAGTTCGCCTGTGCGCTTTAAAAAATAGGCTTGTTCTTCAACTGTCCAGCTATTTCGCTTCATCGTCGAAAACCCAGCGCTGATATTCTGACGCGATGATATATCCTAGCGCAATCCCTTTCATAATTTCTTTTCTGATTGTCCTGTAGGGAGCCGGTTCGCAGCTCTCGCCTTTTGCTTCCTTTAAAGCAGCATACAGAGCATCGCCCGTCAACATTTCAAAAACGCTTGCTCTTTTCCATTTGCTATAGGAATAACACATTGGCGGACATTCACCTTCGCAAAATGGACAGACCAATTCAACGAGCCGCTGTGCGGTAACAGCGACAAGCGTCTGTTCAATTTCGAGCCAATTAACACCGAATTCCATCAGCCTGTAAATCGCACCTTTTGCATCCCTTGTGTGCATGGTCGACAGGACAAGGTGACCAGTAAGCGCCGCTCGAACAGCTATTTTTGCAGTTTCACCATCGCGGATTTCACCAACCATAATGATATCGGGATCATGACGGAGAATGGCTTTCAATCCGCTCGAATAGGAGATACCAGCCTTTTCGTTGACTTGCACTTGCAAAACAGATTCTGTTTCTTTTTCAATTGGATCTTCAAGAGTAATGACATTGCGGTTAAGCATGTGGGAGGATTCGTTCAGCATGGAGTACAAGGTAGTTGTTTTGCCGCTGCCGGTCGGGCCTGTGAGGATAATCAGCCCGTGGGCATGCTTTAATAGGGCGGTCAATTTTCGGGTCATGCACGGGAATAAGGAAATTTGGTAGAAGGGAATTCGTTTGTTCTGGGGCAGGAGCCGGATCACAAGGCTTTCCCGGTTGCTGGCAGGAAGTGTTGAGAGCCGCAGGCCGATTGTTTGGCCATCGATCAAGCATGAATAAGCACCGCTTTGGGGACGCCTTCGTTCACCAATGTCCATTAACGCTGTAAATTTAAAGTGGGCAATTAATCGGTCGCAATCTTTTTTCGGGAGCGTCTGTCTCGGAATCAGTTTGTTTGCAATGCGGAGCTGGATGAGGGTGTCTTCTTTCCGGGGGATTATATGAATATCTGAAGCATGGTGCTGGACTGCATCTTTGATCATTTGATCAGCCAGCTGTTTAATTGAGTTCACAATCTTTAAACACCGCCTTTCTATATTGATCATTATTTTTATTCGACAAGGTTATTTTTTTCTCCTTCTTTATCGACAATTTTTTTGTATATTTTTTTCAAAAATCTCCATAATAATTACTACGATTTCATAACCTCAACCTCCCTATTGGGCTATAGCCAAGCGGTAAGGCAACGGACTTTGACTCCGTCATGCGTTGGTTCGAATCCAGCTAGCCCAGTTTTTATCACCACATCAATTGAATTTTTAACAAGGCGAAGCGATGTATCATTTACTCATCGCTTTTTCCCGTTGTCGTCGAACATCCACCAATTAAACCCTCTATTATACACAATCACTACTTTTTATATAATTATGGACAATAATTTACTTCCAAACTAGCTCGTTAATTGTGAACATTTTCTAAACATATAGTGAATACAGTGTTAACCTCATTCCCATGATTCGAGCGCTGTATTATAATGGAACTAATTTAAAACTCCGTTTTGGGGGCTATTCCATTCTATGGATGGATAGTGAAGCGAATCAAATTTTACGGGCGGTAATGGATGCTCGGGGAAAATGACGGACTTGCCGCCCATTAAGGGGAAATAATCTGACTGAGGTGAGCTTTGATGGAACAAACATTAAGAGTTACAAATGTTTTATCCGATCCAACAAGGTATTATATTTATCAATACATCACAAAGTGGCACAGAGAAGTGACAGTCCAGGAAATTGCCGATGAGTTCGATATCCACCCAAATGTAGCGAGACTCCATTTATCAAAGCTTGAAGATGTAAATATGCTGGTTTCCGAGACAAAGAAAACGGGAAAAGGCGGACGGCCGAGCAGATTGTATCGTTTAAGTGACGATGTGATCCAACTCCATTTTCCGTTCCGCGACTATCAGCTCCTTTCAAAAATTGCGCTGCAAACGATGCTTAACCTCGGTGAAGAAGGGAAAAAAGCCTTGTATTTAACAGGAAAGCAATTTGGAGCCGAATTAATTGACCAGGAAACAGCAAGAAACTTCAACTTCGGCGAAGAGCTCAGCTTCGACCAGAAAGTGAATATACTAAAGAGTGCTTCAACGGTGGCTGGATTTTATCCAGAACTGGAAGCCGGCGAGGATAAAACGAAAATTTATTTTCAAATATTCAACTGCCCGTTTAAAGAGGTTGCCGTTGAGCATACTGACGCGGTCTGCAATATGCATTATGAATTTTTAAAAGGAATGTTCGAATCCTTGTTTGAATCCGTTGATCTTGTGGAAAAAGAAAACATGCTTTCCGGATGTCAATCTTGCACCTACCAGGCTTTCGTCGCGAACTAACAACAATCATTTATTTACAATTGGCTTGCGTTTATTTTATAATATTGTAATGATGGGACTTGTAGGGTAAAGGAGGGATACATATGGATCGTATGTACAGAGTTTTAGGATTCTGGACGGGTATATTTGCAGTTATGTTTTACTTGGGTGACATGTATGCGTTGTCCTTAATTTTCTTTGGGCAAACAGGATTTTTCGTACTTTTAAGTTATTTAAAACTTTCCGAGCGCATGTATATTTATGTTTTCGGTGCCTACTTAACAATTTTCTTCGCTGGCTTTACCTACTGGACGACCTTTATGATGACGCCGGGTGCTGGCGGCCATTAAATGTGATTACGAAAAAAGCGCTGGCAAGCCTGGCGCTTTTTTTGTGTGCCAAAATCATAACCCGCCCTGGGCGATTCAATTGCCCGCCTAAGAAAGCCGATCCATTACAATCCTTTCTTCCGGAATATCAAGCCCTTTTGCCTGGGCAATCACATGAAAAGCGGCACTGATCCCATCAGGCATAACAAGGCTGCGGACCGCCCTGTTCAGCTTGCTTGTTGCTGAAAATGGATTCGGGTCATAATGATCGCGAAGCATCTCCAATATTCCGGCTGAAAGCAGAAACTGGTCCTGTCTCAGTTTTGCGATAAACTTCAGTTTCCGCTCGTTGCCTTGTTTAATCAACGCATCAAAGTGAACATGGCTTGTAATATCCATCTCACCCGGCCTTTCCAAAACATTATCGACCATTTGATGCTGGAAATAACCCCTCAGGCTGCCATTTCTTCTTGATGGCTCTTGCCACTCTTCATTTGTATAACCGTAATCAACAGTGACGACAATCCCTTTTTCCAATGTTTTTGCGATGGTTGCCACGACTTCCTCCATCTGAAGAGGGATTTCAATTCGCTGGCCTTCCTGCAGTTCGGGGCCGTAATCTTCAAGAAACGTTGTGATTTTTGAATTTTGTAATGGTACCGCTGTTTCAATTAGCTTCCCGCTTGATTCCGCAACCATAATTTCGGCCAATTCTCCGTCCTTTTTTTCGATTACATGGACTGGCAGTGCATCGTATAACTCATTCGAAAAGATCATTCCGGAAAATGGCTCTAGTTCCTCAAGGGCGTTTATTTGCCGGCAAACGGGGCCGGGCTCAATTAGTTCCTGCTGGAGACGCCGGTGATACGGGCTGGTTTCGACGATAAAATAAGCGAGTGGCGTGTCAGTCAACTTCTTCCACTCATCGATGAATGCTGCAGCGAATCTGCCATCCCCTGCGCCAAGTTCACTTACCTTTGCCGGCAAATCAATTTCCTTTACAATCTCACTGTACCATTTCGCCACTGCCCTTCCATACACGTCGGAAATATTGCTCGAGGTGATAAAATCTCCGCCAGGGCCTATTTTTTTTCCTTCTTTCATATAATAACCGAGTTCCGGATGGTATAAAGCGGCTGAAATGTATTCAGCATATGTAATCATGTTTGAAGAAGTCGAAAAAATCACGTTTTTTAGATAATTCAACATATTTACTCCTTTATTTATGTTTTCACCATTGACATAGTGTTTTCTTTATTATATTGTAAGATTAGTAGCTTAAACTTATCCCCTCCCATTATATGAATAGAACATCCCCCAGAAAACCCCTTCTCTCCTTTGAGAAGGGGTTTTCTATGTCTATTGTTAAAAACCGTTAAGAAAAGGGTTTCCGTCCATTTCTGCACCAATTGTCGTGGTGGGACCATGGCCCGGGAGGACTTCTGTTTCCTCAGGCAAGGTTAACAGGTGATCATGGATGCTTTTAATGAGCTGATCATGATTTCCGCCAGGCAGGTCAGTGCGGCCGATGCTGCCGTTAAATAAGGCATCCCCTGCTGCAACGAATTCTGCTTCCGCAAAATAAATGGAAACACTGCCAGGTGAATGGCCGGGTGTCTCGAAAACTTGAAATGTAAAATCCCCGATCGTTCGTTGATTTGCTGCAGCAAGAAAATGGTCTGCCGCTTTTGCACGGACTTTTCCAGCCATAAAAAACTCTGAGCCATTTAACGTCGGGTCTCCAAGCCAATTCGCTTCTTTTTCATGAACATAGACGGGAATGTTAAACTTTTCTCTGACCGCATCTACGGCGCCAATATGATCAAAGTGGGCATGTGTCAGCAAAACAGCCTGAGGCTTAAGTTCTTCCGCCTCAATTGCGCTGATCACCTTCCCGGCTTCTTCACCGGGGTCAATGATTAAACATGATTTCCGGTCATTATAAATGATGTAGCAATTAGTTTGCAGCGGCCCAAGCGGCATTTGAATCCATTTCACAATTACACCCTCCATTTGCTGTTTATGCTTATGTTAATATTATTTTACACTATCTGAAAATAAGGAGGAAGGAGATCGGCATGATTATTCATTATGGTATTGAAGCAACTCATATTATTGGACAGGTTCCTGAATTTATTGAGCTGGTGCGCCGTGAAACAAGTCCGGATGATGAGCATGATTCAATGTTTATTTATCGATCAGCCGATGCAAGCTCTCTTGCCACAAACCTGCTGCTTGAAGGTGAACTTTATGAAGATATCCATTTGCTCATTCTTTTGACAAACGCAACCACCGGGGACGTGTTTTCCGATTATGGCTTTATCAGCGAGAAGCAAAATCATTACTTATTTAAAAGCATGGTAAGCTGTTTCTTGATTAAGAATGGTGATAAAATAGCGGTTGAAATGGCACAGCTGCAAATGGAAGAACACCTTGTTGCCAGAACAAAAACAAATGGCGATGAACTGTTTTTTGTTGCTTTGCATGACCAGGAATTGATCGGCCGAATCGCGAAAGCGTACGACATAGAAGTGTCATTTTTAGATCTCGACAAACCTGCTGAAAAATTATAAAATAAAATACGAATGTATATAAAAATCATTACATACAGTTATTTAAAAATCTGAACGAAAACAGCTTACGGGGCTTTAAAGTGAAGGAGGTTTTATGATGGGACTTGTTATTATTTTTGCTTTAGTTACACTTCTGGCAGGATACGCGAGCTACACTTCTCTTAAGAACAAAAATCTGCTCGGATTATTTTTCGCGCTGGGAACGTTCGTCGTATTTGGCTGGTTTTCAATTATGACGGTCATCCACCATGGTTTTCCAACTGCACACTAAAAAGCTTTATAAAAAGGATTGCCTGTATACCGGCAATCCTTTTTTTATGGCCTGCTTTAGGCTAGAAATCACCTTCAAGCAGATCCTCAACTCTTTTTACCTTGTCTTCCATCCGTCTTTGTATATCGCGCCTGTCATCAATGCGGATATTCGTGGCTACCCGCGAGAGCCCTTTTTCAAAGGGAGCTTCGTGCATCGCCTGAATCACTTCGAATAAATCAGCAAGCTCCCCTTCAATAATCGTATTCATCGGAGTCAGCTGGTATCTGATTTTTCCTGTTGCTTCATATCTTTTTAACACCTTTTGAATGTCTGCAACATACTCACTGACACTGGGGGAATCGGTTCCAATCGGGATAACGGTCACATCTGCAATTGCCAATTTGATCACCTCATTGCTTTTTTAGCCATCTTTTCATAAGAAAAAATAAATCTCAAGTCAAACGTCGGTTTTGATTAGCGGAATCACCTTCTTCGAATTCAAAAGAAGCAGCTTCTCAAGCTGATAACCGACCAGACACATCATGCTGTCCGGGGAACAGCTGAGAGGCTCATTATCCATTCCCTCAAAATAAATGGTTTCATCTCCGCTTTTCAGATCATAGGAAACCAACTGAAATCCGGCTGCATAATTGTCCGCTTCACCGCTTGAGAGCGGGCGAAATGTCATAAAGCGCCGCGCTGTCCCGATAAAGTCAAAATGGGGGACAAGCCACCCTGAAAACCTTGTTAAGTGTGGGAAACTGAGGGAAGATATTTTCTTTAAATCATTGGATAAAAAGGTATAAATGCCTTGTTCCGGCTTCTCCCTGTTTACTGATACCGTAATCAACAAATTCTTGAATGTTGAAATTTCTATGATATTTTCAAATAAAGCAGGCTCCTCAGGGCTGCCGATTTCTTTTTTAACGAGAGGGGCAAGCAGCCCGGGATTATTTTCATCCCAGTCCAAAAAAACAAGCTCTCTCCTGTTAAGCCAATGGGCAAACGGTTCCGGCAAATTTACGTCTGTTAACTCGCCGCCTGGAACATTTAATAAATAAGTACTGTAGCTCCAGTCCTCGGCAAAAGACGAAACGAGAATAATATCTTCATCATATGGATTCCATTTAAAGGCAAGCTCAAATGATTCTATCTGCCTGGAAAACATCTGTTTTCCGGAACGATCAAGGACGGTGATGACTCCTGCATATGTTGATGGTGCCGAATGGACCAGGAACTGACGCTTCGATGGACTGATGTGGACATCCACAATCGGGCTCTGGTTTTCATAAAGCAAGCTGCTCTCACCTGATCTTAAGTTATATGTATAGACGTTAGAACCATGGCTAACATTTGTTGTAAACAGTATAGTTTCATGATCAAGCCATCCACTCACTCTATTAAAGGTGCCATCGGGAATATTAATTGGAGTAATCGGTTGTTCATCCCGGAAGGTTGGGGATGGATGGTTTTTCCCGATATCCTTTTCCCCAATATCCGAATGGGGTTCTGATTCTTTTTCCGGTGAACAGGAAGATAGTATCGTTGTGAAAATGATGATGCAAAACAAACAAATAAATCTATCATATTTTTTTCTCGTTGTCTTCCTTTTCACCATTCCCACACCGCCTTTATCACTTAATAATCAGTACGTTGCAAAGCCGTGAATGTTTCAGTTTTTTGAAAATATATTAAAAGAAAAAAAAAGCCGATAGCCGGCTTCTTCGCAAGATCGTTTTATGATCATGGACCGCTTTCACAACCATGTTAATGATAATGGGCGAAAAATACAAGTTATTTTTTGAAAACAGCAGTTATTTTTTTACATGTAAAGGGCCGCCAAAAATATCCCGAGTGCTTCTGCGTAGATTTCGTCAAATTGGGATAATGGCAGCGGGTTTATTCCTTTGCCAAGCTCAATCGTAAATCCAGGCCGGCGAAATTCCTGAATAAACCAGTCTTTATAGCCAGCATGGCTGTCAACATATTGAACGGCATGGTAGCCGCTGACCCTGGCGAATTCATTGGCAATTATCCTTGACTCCGGAGGCTCCGACCCTTCGTATCCCCAATAAAATTCCTTTCCTTGTGTATGAAAAGCAAGTAACCGATCAAAAGATCTCTCCCTGGCAAGCTCTTCCATCACAACCGCTTCCGGTTCAGTTAACGGGGCCTCACCGGGATAATCTCTCGGCGCAGGTGATTTTGGTTTCCGTGCTTCTTCGATTTCCCAGTTTGCCGGGAATTGATTATTTAAATCAACACCGTTTATATTTGCTTTCCAGCCAGTAAAGTCGGTACTTCCCCTGTTGATTTTAATTACTCTTGCGCTCACTTCCTCTGGAGGCCCTGTTACGACAAGGTCGACTCCATCAGGATTGACCATTGGCACAATCGACAGATCGACACTGTCGTATATATTCATGCTGTTAATACCGCGGACCGGATTCATATTCGTTAAAGACAGCAGATAAGTGTTTAAAAAGCTCATTAATATAGCTGTTGTAATCCATTCATTAGCATGAAAGGAGGCATTCATATGGACTTTACGCCTCCCGCGCCCAAGCCTGATTTCCTGGATCGGCTTACCCAATACGCTGTCGCCGATCGTATTTATGTTTATAAACGGATAAACATTCAGCAGTTTTTCTATATCCGTTGATAATGTATTAAAGTCGTACGGTTTCTTCCCGATCACAATTGCTTCAGTTACCCTTCTTGGCAAAAAGACCGTCTGACCGGCCGTAAGCGCATTTGCGTTTACAGTTTGGTTTAAAAGGAGCAACGCATCCACTGACAAATTCCTTGCAGCTGCCAGTTTCCAAAAAGTGTCTCCCCTTCTTATCGAGTAAGCAACTGAAGTAAACCCGGGAACATTGATTTCCTGCCCGATTTGTAAAGCGGTTGCTGTTGCCAGGTTATTTGAATCGAGGATCAAGTTCAGCGGCATGCGAAATAGATGGCTATAATACCAGAGGGAATCTCCCGCGCGTGCGCGCACTTTCATTCTTTTTCACCCCTTCCATTACACCATAATTATGATCGGAAGGCTTGTAAAATGACTGCTGCTGCCGGGATTTCTCCGTGTAAAACTAATTGAATCATGCCTGGTATATGGCAAGCAGCCGCCCATCTTTTCTGCAGAAAAAAGGCCTGCATCCAACTGGGGGATACAGGCCTCGATTTTATTCGTTGTTTTCTTGCAATCCACTATCTTCACTTCGGTAATTCTCATTTTCATAGAAGCGAAGCAGATCGCCGTAAATAATTTTATCTGAGTATTCAAGCTCGTTCTTCGCTTTTTCCATGTAAGGCTCGCATGCTTTTTGGTCTTCTGCCGGTTCCCCTGTGCTCTTATCATAGCAGGTTTCCCGGGTATATACATGGTCTTTCGTGATAAAGCTGCCATCGCGGAGCACGGTAAATTCCATCCGGTCTTCCGAGAACAAATCTGCCCCGAACTGAATATCGTTTTTCGTATCAATGCCAAGAAGGTGCAGAATCGTTGGCTTCAGGTCAATTTGGCCTGATACGGTCGAGATCGTTTTTCCTTCATGACCAGGAATATGGATAATCAACGGCACACGCTGCAACTGGGTGCTGACAAACGGTGTGACTTCCGTTCCTAAAAATTCGCTCATTGCCTTATTATGGTTCTCGGAAATCCCGTAGTGGTCACCATAAAGGATAATAATTGAATCTTCATAGAGTCCTTCGTCCTTTAATTTCTGGATGAAGTTCTTAATCGCTTCATCCGTATAACGGACAGTAGGGAAATAGTTGTCTACCGTATTATTGCCCGAAGTATAAGGCTGAATAAATTTATCTTCTTCCCCCAACTCGAACGGGTGATGGTTCGTCAACGTGATGAACTTCGTATAAAACGGCTTTGGCATTTGCTTTAAATGCTGGACAGACTGCTCCAGGAAATCGATATCCTTCAAGCCCCAGCCGACAGAGTTTTCTTCTGTGATGTCATAATCGACCATTGAATAAAAGCGGTCATAGCCAAAGGAATCATACATAATGTCCCGATTCCAGAAGCTTTTATTGTTTGCGTGAAGCGTTGCTGTATAATAGCC
This sequence comes from Bacillus sp. V3-13, assembly GCF_002860165.1. Taxonomy (GTDB): domain Bacteria; phylum Bacillota; class Bacilli; order Bacillales; family Cytobacillaceae; genus Bacillus_BJ. The sequence continues at coordinate 159,918 of NZ_PGUZ01000042.1, forward strand.
GTTATTGCCGAGAATTTCCGGCGTGGCCGTAAACTCGTTTCCCGAATGAGTAAAGAATACCGCACCACGGCTTAACGGATATAGGGAATTATCCAAAAGAAATTCTGAATCCGATGTTTTTCCCTGGGCAGTTTGGTGATAAAAATTATCGAAGTAATAGCTCTCTCCGATGAAATCATTCAGAAACGGTGTAATCTCTTCTCCATTTACCGTTTTGTTAATTACAAAGTTTTGCGTTGATTCCATTGAAATTACAATCACATTTTTGCCTTTGGCAACCCCGAACATGTCAGCTTCGGGCTCCTTATAGTTGGCATGGACATAATTGTCGATATCGACCAGCTCGCTGCCGTCAGCGAGAGCACGCTGTGCGGACGATTTCGATTGCAAAAACATGTCATACAGATGGTAATTGTAAGTACCGATATTTTTGACAAGAATTTCACGGTCAAAGGTACGTGTCAACAGCTGTGGACGTTCCGTTTCAGCAAGGCCCAGATTAAAAAAGGCGATCGCAATCGAAACAAGAAAAAACACGCGGCGGTTGACCTTTGAATATTCCTTGACCATGATAAATTTCGGCTTTAATTTAATAAGCAGCGCCAAAATAAAAAAGTCTGCAAAATAAAGAAAATCACTTACATAAAGCAATTCATTGACACTGCTTCCCAAATCGCTCATATTGCTTGTTTGGAACAGCACAGGGAGCGTTAAAAAGTCATTGAAGAAACGGTAAAATACTACATTGGCAAACAACACAGCCGAAATGACAAAGCTGGAAATCAAGATGTAACGGTTTCTGTTCTTTTCCTTCATAAATAAGCTGATGCCAAAAATAAATAACAGGAAGCTTAACGGGTTGATAAATAAAATAAACTCCTGCTTCCAGTTTTCAATTTTAATATCAAAGCTAGTTTTATAGACAATATAGGTTTTAAGCCAAAGCAGCACCGTCGCAATCGCAATCAACGATATCTTTGACCAGTTCAATTTTCGCATTCTGTTTTACCCCTCCCTGTTACATGCACAGATATGGAATGTTACATTTAAATTTACAAAATAAGGATTTACTGTGAAGTAACCACACATAATCTTAATACTTTTTTTACAAAAAATCAAATGGCATTTTAAACTAGTGTTATAGAATTATATATTGAGCTCTCTTTCCATACCCACATCATTAGACGCTTGAAACACAAAAAAGTTTCATGTTTGTCCAATTTCAGAAAATTACAACTTTAATCACGGCAGCGTGCAGGCTGATTCCCGCAAGTCTTTATCTGTGGTTGGGACATAAGAAAAGCGCAAGCGCCTTGGTCAGCCCCGACAAGCGCTGGCCGACTAAGAGCGCCACGT
>NZ_PGUZ01000043.1 GCF_002860165.1 Bacillus sp. V3-13
GGTAGTGTAAAAAGTTCTATGAAAACTCGGCTTTGAGGGTTCCGTTCTGCCACAAAACAGATGGATAGCCCCGCAAACGCTCTTGACAAACACGCCAATGGTTTGACTTCAGGATATCAAGGGCGAAGGGGACAAAAAGCAGGCATGCCAAATAAGCCCTTGGCGTTTCCATTTTAAACCATTGGCAAGTTCGGTTTGTCAAGAGTTCGCTCCGCCGATTGCTCGTTTCGGGCTCTGCTAAACAAAAAAGCTAGGCTGTTTGGTCTTGAATCCATTGTTGAGCTAAACCAATCAGTTTGGTCCATCGTGCAGGCATATTTGGTAGCTGAAGTAATTCTGGATTCAGCACAGGCACTCTGCCTTCTAAGGCTGAATGCGGCCGCAAGAAGTTAAAGTAAGCCACAAACAGAGTGACGAAAGAAACCGAACCCTGTTCAGATCCAAAGCCATGTGTGGCTCGATAATTGCCCTTGAACGTTCGGTTCAGTCTTTCAATGATTTGTTTAAGTGGTCTGAACTCCGTGGAAACTGGATCTTCGTTCGTCAGCCCAATGACCTGCTTCACATCAAACGAAATGTCGTGCTGGGCAAAAAAATGTTGGGCTAGAAGGTAAATCGGATTGCCGTCTACTACAAAGGTGAGGTCTTCAGGAATCTCTTTCATCTTGAGTAGAACCTCGTCTATCGCCAGAATGGCGGCTTGTGTATCCCGATTAGGAGACACAGGATAAGACAAAATGATCTTTTTTACGGCATCAAAAAAGAAAAATAAATAATGCCAGCGTCCATTTACCCGGATGTAGGTTTCATCACCGCAAAATTGATCAGAAAGCTCATAAGGATAATGATCCACATACGGTTTAAGCATAAGAGCCACGCTATTCTCGTAATTCAGTATACTCTGGTGTGAGATCGTTAGACCATGAACATCCTTCATGAGTGCAGCTGTTTTCCGGGCCGACAGTCCATAGTTCACATGATAGGTCAAGATCAGTCCCAGTGTATGAGGAGACACGTAAAGCCTGGATAAATCCACTTTTGGTTTCTTGGGTGAGCGCTTCGCTAACGGTTGATAATCGATGTGAAACTGACGAAAAATGTAGCGCATTTTGAATGACTGAGGATCTTTCTTAAACTGTTTTTTCTCCTTTTGAGACAATCCATTTTGTTTCTTTTGGTAATAGGGACAGTCGTTGTTTTTACACTTAAAGATCAGGAAATCTTTTCTTTCTTTAATCTTTTCTAATGTTTTAGCGCAGTGCGGACATTTCAGTACAGCTTCTTTAGAATAATGATTCTTTTGATTAAAAAGACAGGAACACACCTTGCATTGATATTGTCCTTTATCTCCATTATTGGCATAAAGATAATCGGACGGAGCTGCACACCTTGGACAATTTATGGATTTAGAGACGATCACTTTTGAATGTGAACGCCTCTGTACAGGCTTAAGGGGTTTGCCATGCTTCTCCCTATACTCGTCGAGAAGCCTGCGATAATCAAACTTTTGAAGAGTTTCAATGATTGGAAGCTCGTCCACCTGAAGTTTCTGATAAGGCTTATTCACAGGTTTTTCAGTAGGTTTATCGAACATACTTTTTCCGATGAGGAGAGTCAGTAATGTGCGAATGATTTGATCTTGATACTTGATAAATTCAAGCAAATAGATTATTAATTGAGAGTACAACTTGTCACTTCCGTTTCTTAGGTTGTTGGTGGTCTGGTAACCTCAATTAACCGTAAGATTTAGGGGGTGGCAAGTTTTTTGCTTATAAACCCTCTGATATCAATGTATTTGCTTGATTTATATATTTAATTTTTGACAATACG
>NZ_PGUZ01000044.1 GCF_002860165.1 Bacillus sp. V3-13
AGTAATTTTTGAAGATTGTTAGTATTTCAAATCATCTGATTTAATTAGTGCAACGCTAGTGAATAAAAATAAAAAAATAATTAGCGGATAAACAATATTAAGAACCAATTTTTTCACCTCCAGATAATTTTATTCTAGCAGGAGAAAAGTGTCTTCATATAGTAATATTTTTTCTAATAATTTTTCTATAAAAGCCTGTCTTAAAAAAATGATTTCATATATAATGGAAATTACTAACATATACTGGGGTGATTTTATGGAGATTGAAGATATTTATGGGGATTTGCCTGTTCTGGAGACAGAACGACTTGTCTTAAGAAAATTAACCTTGGAAGATTTAGAAGATATTCATTCTTATGGATCAGATGAAGAAGTTTCAAAATATGTAACCTGGGATACTCATCGTTCTCTCGCAGATACTAGAGAATTCCTCGACTTTGTTTTACAACAATATGAAAACAAGAAAGTTGCTCCTTGGGGAATAGAATATAAAGAAAACAAGAGATTGATCGGAACCATTGATTTTGTGTGGTGGAAGCCTGCGCATAACAGCGCTGAAATTGGTTATGTCCTGGCTCCGCAGTACTGGGGTAAAGGCATTGCGACTGAAGCAGCAATAACAATTATTCAATTTGGATTTACTAACATGGATTTAGTTCGAATACAAGCACGATGCTTTGTTGAAAACAAAGCATCAGCAAGGGTGATGGAAAAGGCAGGAATGTCGTTTGAAGGCGTGTTGAGGAAATCAATGTTAGTAAAAGGCAGGCATCAGGATATAATGATGTATTCAGTTTTAAAAGAAGAGTTTTCGGCGCGGTATTAATGACAAGTGTCTTGAAATGATTGCTCCCAAAAGAGAATGTGCGACCATTATATTCAAATAACAAACATAAATCTCATGTCATCATAAAATATATTTCTTTAATATACAAGCGGAGCAAAGCCAGCTCCAGCCCAACTCAAAAAGAAATCTGTTCTTTCCAAGTTGGGCCTTATTATTTAAACCAGCCTTTCTTTTTAAACCATATCGCCATCCCAATCCCGACAACAAACATGACAAATAACGTGGCAAAGTACCCATATTTCCAGGTTAGTTCCGGCATGTTTTCAAAGTTCATTCCGTAAACCCCTGCAATAAACGTCAGCGGCATAAAAATGGTGGTGATAACCGTTAAAACCTTCATGACCCGGTTTGTTTGATTCGCATTTAAAGAAAGGTAGCTATCGCGGATATCCATTGTAATTTCTCTATTGGTGTCAATCATTTCCGATAATTTTCAGAGATCTCGGATCGATTTTCCATTTTCAGCTGGTTAGTATTAACCATACACGATTCGGCAAAGTCTTTTCATTTTCGACTTGTATCAACCTTGAAAAGCCCATAAAAGGCTAGGGGAGTAGCATGTTTCGACATTCTCTCCCCCTTTAACGATCATTCTAACTCGAATGACGGTGGTGAGTCATTTATTTATCCAGATAATAATGGAGGGATCATCGAATCGATTTCACATTCTATCCTCATTCTTTCAGCTACCGCCACTTGAGGGTGCTTTTTTTGGTCATACTGCCGCAAATAACGAAAAAGATATAACTGCCATAAATTAAAGGCGACCATTTGCAGGTAAATGCATGCAGTAATCGCGTGAAGTCCATCCACAAAACGATGATCCATGTGGCAGTGGGTTTTTAATTGGTGAAATAAGCAGTTTTCAATGTCCCATCGTTTATGGATCATTTTCCATATTGATTCTGCTTTCACTTCTTCCTGACAGGTTGTGACCAACAAGATCTCTTTCGTCTCCGTCTTTATCACTTTTCCGCGGCGTAAAATCTGGGTATGCTCGACAAAGCGTACAAATCTGATGCCTACCAGCACATTGGCCATCTCCATATCATAGGCTTCCCAGGCTTCCACTCGGATCACTTGATTTTTTTCCTTTGTTGTCCACACACGGTCTGGTTTTCTCTTCGAGAATAGACCGAGTGCATCCTTGACGATATCAAGGCGCATATCCTTCATTCGGATGATCAAATCGATATTGAAACTGGTGACTAGATTAATAAATGGAGCTTTCGCATACAGTGCATCACAAACGAGAATATCTGTAAAATGATGAAACCTTTCGTATAACTGTTTGACAAGCCGTTTGGCGGCAGTAATTTCGCCCTCATCCTTTTGGCAGCTATCGCCTTCCCTGACTTTTAAAGGTTCCATTCCCCATACGATTCGCGGCTCCATCCCGATTGTCATACAGCCGACAAAACGATAGTAATAATGTGTGACCCCATCTATTACGCGAGTGAGGGCCTCCTGACTGCTTTTTTTCACACTCTCAAACAGCTCGACTCCATCAATGGCTGATACAACCCATCCATCAATCGTGCCCCCGCGGAGGACTTTATTGCGACGCGCTTTTTTAATAATTTGTTCGTTCATGAGCTGAAGCTGGCTCAAATCCGCCCCGCGCAGTGACTCCCGAATCGTGTCCACAGTAGGCAGTTGTTGTCCTTTCGCCAATCTCCGGAACACCCCACAACGGATCCAGTATTCAAGCCTTTCAAGGCTTGGCATTCGAAACAGATAGCCAAATAGCATGCACAATCCAATGACCTCTGGTTTAATCCGGGGATAGATTCTTGAATCCTCATACAACTTGATCAATTGCTTCAAATCGTATATTTTAGAAGTACAACTGATCAGTTGCCTGAGCCACTGTCTAGCCACAGTGAGCTCACCTCTTAAGTTTTTCGTCTTACTTAGGAGGTTTCTTTTTTTTGACAAAAATTCCTTCCAAGTCACATCAATTTCCAGCAAAAATGGGAAAATCCTCACAAAGGCTAGATTCCTGAAACCCTTTGTTATTCCAAGGTTTATGACCGGTTATTTATTTGAATTCCGAGATTTCTGTGTAAACATGTGACGGTTTACCTGTATAAAAAAACAAAAAACAAGCTGTAAAGATGAATAGCTTGTTTCGTTGCTGTAACAAAAGATATTCAATTTCGGTTGTTTCTCATATTCTGAATCAGTTTAAAAACAAAAATGCCACAAACTATAATACTAAAATACTAATGCCGGGAATCATAATGTTAAGAAGCAATTTTTTTCACCCCCAAGGATCATTTTACTATCGAACCATAGAGTACCTTATGCGTAAAATACGTTCCATTACACTTCTAAAAATATTATCTTCATGTCAATACTAGCATGTGCATTTCATTTTTCCACCAAACGTATAAGTGTCATTACAACAATTTAATGAACAATATCGAGAGCTCCCTACTCCACATCACAATAATCAAGACAACTCCGATAATCATCTGTAACCCTGGAAATAAGGTATTTTAGTAAAAACCTCAAAGTGATGAACGCAATTGGTACCTGCACACGGATCACAGTGATATAATTTGGCACGAGATTAGAAAGGGCTGCTGTAACTTCACAAGAATTAGTGACTATAGACACAATTTTAGTATTTCAAGTTCAATTATGAGTGCTTGTATTAGATTCATCAATAATTCATCAATAACTGACAAGACAGGAAATTAGATTTCCTCTGATGAATTCTATACAATTTTTATAATGCTATTGAAAAAATTCTGAGAAATGTTAGATTTATATATATTGGTAATTAACCTAATATAAAACAAATATGAATATAAGGAGTGGTAAAGTGAAAGGTATTAACTTGTTCATGATTCCTATAATTCTATTGTCATTGTTATTTCCAAATGGATTTACTGCGGAAGCTACTGGCCCCTATTTCAGAAAAAGAATTCTTGAAAATGATCAAAAAAACAGATTCCTTTAAGGAATATAAGAAATTATTAGATGAACCATTATTACATGAAACTGTGCAAGAAGCAGTTCCTATAGGTAGAGTTGCAAGGTTTGAGTTTGATTTTAAAAATGATGAAGATGAAATAGTAAAAGTAAATTCCTATTTAACATATGTAATTGATTATGAAAAGGGAACTCTAGAAGAGTATATTGTTGATTATAGTGAACTATATACTAGCAAACGCATAGCACTACATAACCTCATTGAAGAAACGGTTGAGTACCATGATGTTTCTCAAGTCGAAGGTTTTCAAGAATATATTTCTGAAATAGAGAATAACTTAGAACAAGAACTAAATGAGGCAAAAGAGGAAGAAGCATTGCAGGCTTCTGATGGTTCTGGAGCAGCTATTCAAGCTGCTGGTACTGTATGTTGGCAATGCTCAAAGTATGAAACGTCTAAAAGCAATAGAAGTTCTTGGTGCGATTACTTCTTTTCAGTTGGTTGTGGAGCTATAGGAATGAAGACGACTATAGCAGGATGGTTATTATGTTCAGGAGTTCAAGGAGTTGCTTGTTGGATACCTTCTTATAGAATATGTGTTCAAGGAAAATGGACATCAATATGTCCAATGTAGATATCAATTAAATAATAAAAAAAGGTTTGGATAATATCCAAACCTTTTTTAAACAATAAAATGACAATTATGCGGAGGGGAAAATGAATAAAAAATTAATAACTTTTATCCTTCAAATCCTAGGAATAATGATTATATTATTATCCATTATTTACCCATTAGGATTGGGATTAACACGACAAGCTTTCTACAGTATGTTAATTATCGGATCAGTACTAATATTAGCTGGAAAAATTATACGAGCTAAAAGCGATTATTGAATTTGGATTTAAAAATATGGAATTAATTCGGATTCAAGCAAGATGCTTTGTTGAAAACAAAGCATCAGCAAGGGTGATGGAAAAGGCAGGAATGTCGTTTGAAGGTGTTTTAAGGAAAGGCATATTTGTAAAAGGCAGCCATTGGGATTTAAAGATGTATTCAGTTTTAAAAGAAGAGTTTTCATCTTAAGTTATCTTTGAGAGAAAATATACCGATGTAATGTCTAGCTCAAGAGTAGTCTAATAAAATTAATCAATCGTTTGATTAAGATAATAGCGTACATGAAATGTTGGATTTTATGATAAAAATAGTAATTCGAATTTGATTAATATAAATCAGCGGAGCTTCAACAGCAGCTCCGCTGATCTTTTACTATTAACTAATTCAAATGCTTTTAATCTTATCCGCGAAAACCTGAATTTATCTGCGAATCGGGAATAATTGGCGCCGATTTTTCATTACAATAAAAAATTAAGCCCAACTCAAAAAGAAATCTGTTCTTTCCAAGTTGGGCCTTATTATTTAAACCAGCCTTTCTTTTTAAACCATATCGCCATCCCAATCCCGACAACAAACATGACAAATAACGTGGCAAAGTACCCATATTTCCAGGTTAGTTCCGGCATGTTTTCAAAGTTCATTCCGTAAACCCCTGCAATAAACGTCAGCGGCATAAAAATGGTGGTGATAACCGTTAAGACCTTCATGACCCGGTTTGTTTGATTCGCATTTAAAGAAAGGTAGCTATCGCGAATATCCATTGTAATTTCTCTATTGGTGTCAATCATTTCCGACAATTTCAGTAAATGATCATGAATGTCAGTGAAGTATTCTTTTCTGTGTTGAAGATTTGTAAGCCGATGTGAATTTAACATTCGATATAGCAAATCCTTCATCGGAGAAACGGTATGCCTAAATGCCAGCAGATCATGCCTTGTTTCAAATAATCCTTCGAGCAGCTCTTCTATACTCTTATCAGCAGAATTGTCTTCAATTTCATTAAGAGTATCTTCTATTTTATAAATAATTGGGAAATAATTATCGACTAACTTGTCGATTACATGATATAAAACAAGATTTTGATCCCATTGCTCCAGTTTACTTGATTCGTGAAGCCGGTTCCATACCTCTTCAATTTCATTTGATTTATGCTGATGAAACGTAACGATATAATGTTCACCGAGAAACATATTTACTTCTTCTTTCTCGAACGTGTCAGGATTTACACTATGAGTTACAAAAAAAACTTGTTCCTCATAATAGTCCAGCTTCGGCCGTTGCAGCCTGACCGTACAATCTTCAATCGCAAGCGGATGGAAATGAAGAGGATCATGTAATGAATGAATTTCTTCAGCTGTCGGTTCTGAATAATCAATCCAGTACCACAGATAGTTATTTGAAATAAGCTCCTCAATAGTTATGTCACTTACCAATTTGTGCGAATGAGTAATGGCACATGTTTTGATCATTTCAGCCTCTCCTAATAGGAACAAAAAATATTTCCTTTTACAATATAATGAACTTATTTCTTATTAAGTAAGCGATTTTTTATAAAGAGAGCGGCGAATAAAATAAGTAGAACTGCCAAAATAGCGTAGACCACATTTGAATAAATATCCATATAACCGACAATGGTTTCCCAGGAAGATCCAACCGCAGCTCCGATATTGACGAGGATAATATTCCAGATGAGTGTCCCGGCTGTTGTAAAAATGAGGAAAAACCCAAAGTTCATCCGGGCCATACCCGCCGGCACAGAAATAAGGCTTCTGATCAAAGGGATCAGCCGGCAGAAGAAAACCGTCCAAACCCCGTACTTGTCAAACCATTCATTTGCTTTATGGACATCCTTTTTTGTCAGACGAAGGATATGGCCCCATCTATCGACGATCTTTTCGATTCGTTCCATATTAATCAGCAAGCCAACCCAATAAAGAACGCCTGCCCCGGCAACGGACCCAAGTGTAGAAACGGCGACAACTCCCGCTATGCTCATAGTTGATGTCGTTGTCATAAAACCGCCAAATGTTAAAATGACCTCTGACGGGATTGGCGGAAAAATATTTTCCAGCGCAATAAGCAAAAATATCCCCAAATATCCGTAATCATTCATAATTTCTGTGATCCAGTTTTCCATTTTGATATTCTCCCTAAAATAGTTATTTTATTTCTCGAATCATTATCTTCTTATTCTATACTTCCCTCTCGTAACATCGCTCCTGAATGTTAAGGTCGAGGATAATATCATAATTATCATTATAACAAGAGGATAAACGTGAATGAAACACATACCTTAAAACTGGCCGAATTAACAGATTCCGTACCAGTTCAATCTTCATGGTTAGTTGATATTTTAACTTCACCTGGACACACCATCCTGTCCACTATATTTTATTCGAAAGTATGAAACTAATTTCCATTCTAACAAATTTTGCTGATACAAAAATAACATACTCTTTATCGTGAATTTAAAAATAAGCTTTTCGCCAATCCATGTGGACGCATGTACACACAAAAGCCTCGATAGCCTCTTCCATATGCGTACTTTATACTAAAGTCAATTTATTAGACATTATCGTAATAAAATATTATTCTACCTTTGAGGCAGTCTTTTTTTAAAACGCCATTTTAAAGGCCTCCAGCTTCCGGTTGCCTCCTTAATACCTTTTAATAGTATGGAGATTCATATACTTGGAAACTATCATTTGAGTCTATTTCCATATTCGGGTAACTATCAACCTCTATAGCGATAAAGCTTTATAATGCAACAAAAATGCTCGAGCAAAATAAAATTGTAAGTTAATTCCTTCCCGTTTTTGTCACAATTTTTTTAGTATAATTATGTTAACATCATATGTATAGTGTTAATGAAAAATACTTTGGTCAGCCGTTTATGCTTATGATTGTGTGAACAGTTGAGCATTTTTTGTGATGTAATGAACAATAATTTTTTCCTAAAAGGAGTGAACATAGTGAAGCCAATCAAAAAACTGGTTTCTCTTCTTGCCATCATTCCAGTCATTTTATTAAGTGGCTGTGCACCTGACATGGTTGTATTTGAACCGCAGGGTCCTGCAGCGAGATCCATTATGGAATTAATCAATTGGTCCTTATGGTGGATGCTGCTCGTAGTGGTGGTTGTATTTGCATTATTTGGTTATATCGTCTGGAAATACAGAGAAAGAAAAGAAAACATGGATTACGAGCCACCAGAAGAACACGGGAGTACTCTTCTTGAAATTATTTGGACCGGCATTCCGATTCTTATTGTGCTTGCCTTGACAATTCCAACAGTTAAAACGCTTTACGCATTGGAAGATGTGCCTAAAGGCTATGAGGATAAGGAACCGATTACGATTCATGTAACCTCTGCCGATTGGAAGTGGATCTTCAGCTATCCAGAACAAGGAATTGAAACTGTAAACTATGTGAACATTCCTGAGGATACTCCAGTCAGATTTAAGCTTACTTCCGCCAGTACGATGCAATCTTTCTGGGTTCCTGCTTTGGGCGGCCAGAAGTACACAATGGGTAAAATGGAAACGCAAATGTATCTTGTTGCCGACAATCCGGGATCGTATGAAGGCAGAAACACAAACTTTAACGGAAAAGGTTATGCGGAAATGCAGTTTGAAGTTCTTGCCCAGACCCAGGATGAATTTGACAAGTGGGTGGATGAGGTTCAAGCAACAGCTCCAAAGCTAACCGAAAAAGAGTATGAGAAAATGCTCGAACCAACGCACTTGGGCCGGATGACTTTTTCAAACACGCATTTAGCATGGGTTGACCACGCTGACATGGATTCGAAGACGTATACAAACCCGGATCTTTATAAGACTCATGGTTACCGGGGCAGAACGTTTGAGGAAGAAGACAACTATAAAAACAAAAATGATAATAAACAAGAAGATCATCATGAAGAACATGAGCATCATGAAAATCATGTAGATACTGAACAAGCCGATGGAGGTGACCATCATGGGCATTAAATGGGATGAGATTTTATTAACTGGAGACCCATTATTACTAGGTTCACAGATTGCCATTCTTTTAACGATGATTGGTATCGTTGCTGGACTTACTTATTTGAAGAAGTGGAAATGGCTGTGGACGGAATGGCTGACCACTGTAGATCACAAACGAATTGGAATTATGTATATTATTTCAGCAGTGTTGATGTTTTTCCGTGGCGGCATGGATGGATTGTTGATGAAAGCACAGACATCCCGTCCTGAAATGCAGCTTTTGGACGCACAGCATTACAATGAAATTTTTACAACGCACGGAGTTATTATGATTTTGTTCATGGCGATGCCTTTCCTGATCGGTTTAATGAACGTCGTAATTCCGCTGCAAATCGGTGCAAGAGACGTGGCTTTCCCGCAACTGAATGCCTTAAGCTTCTGGCTGTTCTTCAGCGGGGCGATGCTATTCAATATTTCGTTTGTCGTCGGTGGCTCACCTGATGCAGGCTGGACATCCTATTTTCCTCTCGCAGGAAAAGAATTCAGTCCGGGAATCGGCAATAACTATTATGCGATTGCCCTTCAGATTGCCGGGATAGGTACATTGATGACAGGGATTAACTTCATTGTTACGATTCTCAAAATGCGGACTAAAGGCATGACATTGATGAAAATGCCAATGTTCACATGGACGACATTAGTAACGTCTGTCATTATCGTAGCCGCTTTCCCAATTTTCACAGTCGCGCTTGCGTTAATGACATTTGACCGCCTCTATGGAACTCATTTCTTTACACTTTCCGGCGGCGGGATGGATATGCTCTGGGCCAACCTTTTCTGGTTATGGGCCCATCCGGAAGTATATATTGTCGCTTTACCTGCTTTCGGTATTTTTTCAGAGATTATTGCAACATTTTCGCGTAAATCTCTATTCGGCTATAAATCAATGGTCGGCTCGATTGTCGGTATTGCCGTGTTAAGTATGGTTGTTTGGGTCCACCACTTCTATACGATGGGTGCAGGACCTGGTGTAAACTCATTTTTCTCGATTACAACAATGGCAATTGCCGTGCCGACTGGTGTGAAAGTCTTCAACTGGCTGTTCACAATGCGAAAGGGCCGGATTAAAATGGCTACCCCAATGCTTTGGGCGCTCGCCTTCGTTCCATGTTTTGTTATTGGAGGCGTAACAGGTGTCATGCTTGGGATGGGTGCAGCTGACTACCAGTACCATAACACACTGTTCCTGGTCGCTCACTTCCATTACGTGCTTATTCCTGGTGTTGTATTTGCCGTATTTGGCGCACTTTACTACTGGTGGCCAAAAATGTTTGGCCATATGCTGAACGAAAGACTTGGAAAGTGGCATTTCTGGCTGTTTGTCATTGGTTTCAACGTTACATTCATGCCGATGTTCTTCCTTGGCTTAAACGGGGCCGTTCGCCGTGCCTACACATATTCAGCTGAATCAGGATTTGCCCCATTGTTTGGCTTATCGGCTATCGGTTCAGTCATACTGGCGGCAGGCTTCGCCGTCTTCTGCTATAACATCTATTGGAGCATCCGCTATGCCGACCGCAATATTTCGAGCGATCCTTGGGATGCAAGAACATTGGAATGGGCTACAGCATCACCTGTTCAGCACTACAATTTTGCAAAATTGCATGCAGTAGAAACTCAGGATGCTTTCTGGCACATGAAGAAAACGAAAAAAGGTTTAACACTTTCAGATAAAGAAATCGAAGAAATTCACATGCCAAGCAACTCCGGCCTGCCTTTCATTATGTGCGTTGCATTCGGTATTGCAGGATTCTTCCTCGTATTTGAATGGCATATTGCTGCAGCCATTGCCGGTCTTGGTATTATTGCAGGATTAATTGTTCGTTCATTTGATTATAACGATGGATACCACATTCCAGTGGACGAAATCAAAGAAACAGAACACGCTTGGAGAAACGTTGAAGGAGAGGTGAATAATCATGTCAGCTAATGTCAATACGTCATTGCCTTTGGAATACCAAACAGAACAAAGCCGCCTGAACATTCTCGGGTTCTGGATTTTCCTTGGCGCTGAAATTGTTTTATTTGCCACGCTTTTCGGTGTTTATGCAGTACTTTATCAACGTTATGCAGGCGGTCCAACCCATCAGGATATTATTATGATCAAAGAAGTCATGATCCAGACGATCCTGCTTTTAACAAGCAGCTTTACGATGGGACTCGCAATCTTTGAAATGCGGCGCAGCAACCTGAAGGGACTGCTAACCTGGCTCGTCATTACCTTATTGCTCGGTGCAGGGTTCCTTTTCATGGAAATAAATGAATTCACGCATTACGTCCATAACGGCGCAACGATGCAAACCAGCGCCTTCCTGTCAAGCTTTTTCGTATTGCTTGGAACGCACGGGGCACACGTGACGCTCGGGATTGGCTGGGCGATTATGATTATCATCCAGCTTGTTAAACGGGGATTAACACCGGTAACAGCGCGTAAAACGTTCATTATCGGTTTGTACTGGCACTTCCTTGATGTTGTCTGGATTTTCATTTTCACATTTGTTTATTTAAAAGGGATGGTGGCCTAGATGGATAAGAAAACAAAAGCTTTTCCAATCTGCCATGTCGCAGGATTTGTTATATCATTGGTGCTAACCTTTGCCGCTGCTGGCATAGCACTGAAAACCAGTTTATCCTTCAAAATGATCATGATGATCATCGGCACATTAGCTGTGCTGCAGGCTGCCCTTCAGCTGACGATGTTCATGCACATGAATGAAGGCGAAGATGGCAAAACACAAACGATCAACGTGATTTATGGCATCTTCACTGCTATTATCATTGTGGCAGGTTCTGTATGGGTGATGTCATTTGGGATGCACTCCCATTAATTTGATAGTTTTATAGAAAAAATTCCGGCTTGAGTCAAGCCGGAATTTTTTTATTACACGATTTATGCTGCTTGTTTGAGCTTTCCTGCTTTCTCTTTCTTCCTTTTTCCCGCAGTTATTCTCTTTACCCCTCCCGCCAGGCCAGATGGAAACGCCAATAAAACAATGATGTATAAGAGCCCAAGGAAGATCGTCCACCTTTCAAATATCGGGTAGTCTGCCGCAAGCTCTGATAGGAAATGCTGGATAAATTCCACCACTCCGGCGCCGGCAATCGCCCCCACTAATGTTCCCAGTCCGCCAATCATCGTCATCAATAATGCATCCAAAGTGGTTTCAATCGAAAATACTGACGTATTGACAAACCGGAGAGTTACCACATATAATGCCCCGCTAAAGGCTGCCACCGTTCCGGCTACAATACTGGCAATTACTTTATAATGCAGGATTTTAAAACCGAGCGCTTCGGCACGCTGCTCATTTTGGGAAATCGCTTTTAATACTTTTCCTAAAGATGATGCCGTAAAAAGCCGCAGCAATACGAAAAGGACAACAAGACTAATTAACGAGATATAGTAAAATGAGAACCGGTCCCGAAAAATATCGGGTACACGGAAAGTGAAGCCGTCGCTTCCATGGGTCAACGTCCGCCATTTTTCCGCAAGCACAAGAAATAGCTGGGAAACAGCAAGTGTGAGCATCGCATAAAAATGGCTTTTTAATCGCAGTGACAGCATGCCAATGATATAACTAACCAGCGCCGCCAGAGCAACCGCAACACATACACCAATGAAAAAGTTCATTAACGTTGCCTCATAACGATCGAGCATGAGCGCAATGCTATACGAACCTATCCCAAAAAACATACAATGCCCAAATGAAACAATTCCCGTATAACCCAGGAGGATATCAAAACTCATCGCAAAAATGGCGAAAATAAATATTTGCGTAAACAAAATCAGCATGCTCCGGGAGTCATTTATGACCGGAAACAGCATTAAAAAGAAAAGAACGGCTATCCCCCACGGTAGTTGAATCCGTTTCGACAATTCGGTCATGACGAACTCACCCCTTTTTCACCAAAAAGTCCTGTCGGCTTGACCAATAAGACGAACAAAAGCAGCAACATATTCATGGCAAGTGATAAATCAGGAAGATAATACGCCATAAAGGCTCCTGCTATCCCGACGATAAGGGAAGCAACAGCAGAACCCTGGACGCTCCCCATCCCGCCAATAATGACGACGATAAAAGCCAAAACAGCATACTGCATGCCCATTTCTGCAAAAACAACACCGGAATACGGCGCGAGCAATGAACCGCCCAATGCAGCCATCCCGGCTCCCATTAAAAATACAAAGGAGAAAATGGCTTTGATGTTTATGCCCAGTGCCTGGACCATCTCCTTGTCAATGACGCCGGCACGGATCATCAGCCCTATTTTTGTTTTCTTCAACAGCAGCAATAAGCCGGCGTAGAGAACCAGGCCAATCACAATGACAAACAACCGGTATTTAATCAGGATAATTCCGTCCAACACCAGGCTTCCTTGCAGCCAGGCCGGCAATGAAGCGCGAATCGGGTTGGGTCCCCAAAACACTTTTAAGCATTCAGATAATACAAGCATGCCGCCAAGTGTAACAAGAAGCTGAAGGACATGGTTTCCATATACAGGGCTGATCAAAAATTTCTCCAATATCCAGCCGAGGATCATTCCGATCGCAACGGCACCGGTTATCGCCAAAATAAAGCTTCCGGTTTCATTAAATATCCATACACCCATATAAGCTCCCCAGGCGAACAAGCCGCCATGAGCAAAATTCAGGACACTCATGAGCCCAAAAATGAGCGTAAGCCCTGATGCCAATAAAAAAATCAGCATTCCCGTTGAAACACCGTTTACAAATAAATTCACCACCACTTCCACTTCCGCCTGCACCTCCCTTTAACGGTCAAGCAATCCCCAAATATTTTCGGCATGTTTCTTTATCATCTTTCAGTTCACTCATCAAGCCATTGTGGACAATCTTGCCGTCATCCATAATGTAAAAATACTCGCCGATTTGGCTTGCCATCAAAAAATTTTGCTCGACAAGCAGCACGGTTGTTTTTTCTTTCATTTTTAAAATCGATTCCTTGAGCTTTTCAACCATAATCGGTGACAATCCTTTACTCGGCTCGTCAATTAACATTAGCCCGTCACTGTTTATATAAGCCCGCGAAATGGCAAGCATCTGTTTTTGCCCTCCGCTTAACAGGCCGCTTTTTTTATGCCAAAATTTTTTTAAGTCTGGAAACAACTCCAGCATCCAGTCAACTTTTTCTTCCGTATCGGCACTTTTTTTCGTTTGGGCGAGGGCAAATGTTTCTTCCACCGTTAAGTCGTGGAATATTCCCTGGTTTTCCGGCACATAGCCGATTCCTTTTTGTGAAATCAAATGGGTCGGCAATCCGCTCACTTTCTCTTCGCCATAATAAACAGCTCCATTGGCAATCGTATGAAAGCCCATAATCGAACGGAGCGTTGTTGTTTTCCCGGCACCATTTCTGCCAAATAAAACAGTTATCGCCCCCCGGTCGACACTAAACGAGACCCCTTGTAAAATATGGAACTGATCCAAATAAGTTTCTATATTAACCACCTTTAAAAGCGTCATTATACAAGCCCCCTAAATAAGCAGATTGCACACGTTCATCTTTAATAATCTCGTCCGGTAAGCCTTCTGCCAGTAATTCCCCGTGAAACAGCACCACAAGATGGTCTGACAGATGAAGGATCATTTCCATTTTGTGCTCGATTAGCACAATGGTTTTGTCGCTTTCTTTTTTAATATTCTCGATTACTTGTAAAATGGCCGGAACCTCTTCTATCGATATGCCGGCTGTTGGTTCATCAAGCAGCAATAAATCTGTCTTAAGTGCCAACAGCATCGCCAGTTCCAGTTTCCGCTTCTCTCCATGCGCCAGGTCTTTTGCAAGGACTTCTTCTTTTCCCTCAAGCAAGACCATTTCAAGAAGATGCTTTGCTTGTTTTTGCTGTTGCCGGAACCCGGATGGTTTCGGAAATAGGCGATAGTAATCCTTGGCAAATGACTGCACGCCAAGCCGGACATTTTCAAGCACTGTCAAGTCAGGAAAAATATTCATAAGCTGAAAAGAACGCCCGATGCCGAGCCGGGTCCTGTTAGCAATCGATAACCGGGTAATATTCCGCTCCTTAAAGTAAATCTCTCCTTTTGTCGGGGAAAGCTGGCCGCTTAACAGATTAAACAAAGTCGTTTTACCTGCACCGTTCGGCCCAATAATCGACGTCAGCTTTCCTTTTGGAATATTTAGATGAACGTCTTTAATGACTTGATGGTCTCCAAAAGACACAGAGAGATTGCGGGCTTCCAATAAATTCTCCAAGCCTTAAGCCTCCTTTTCTGTTTAAGCTTTGCAAGCAAGAAGGAGATGCGTGATCCATCCCCTTCTGTTTGATTATTCTGAAATTAATTTCTGCAGTTATTTATTCCGGATAGGCGGCTCTGTTTCTTCCATGCTTAATTCTTTCACCAGGACAGGAACGGGATGGTCGACACCGTCTTGTTTTTCCAGTGTGATCGCATAAAGCGCCTGCAGTGCTTGGTGGTCTTCAGCCCGGAATTTCATCGGTCCCTTCGGTGTCTCAAATTCCATGCCTTCCATCGTCTCAATGAGAGTATCAACATCGGTATCTCCCTCAGTCTGTTTTAATGCTTCGACGATCGAAATGGCCGCTGACATGCCACCAGCAGTGAACAAGTCCGGAATTGCCCCATTATTCCGTTTTTTATGTTCCTCCACCAGCCAATCATTCACTTTATTGTCTGGAAGTGTATGATAATAAATCGAGAAGCCTTCCATTCCAACAAGGGCGTCCATCGTTTTTAGTGATGCGATATCCTGTGCAGCCGTTGAAATTTTGATTCCCTGGTCTTCAAGCTTCATGTCCTTTAATTGCTTCCACGGAGCGTTCGAACCAGCCCAAACGATGAACAAATAATCGGGCTTTGAGCTAATAATATTTTGAATGTTCGCCGTAAAATCGGTTGAGGCTGCATCGGCATATTGTTCATTGATAATCTCTGCACCCAGTTTTTCTGCTCCCTCTTTAAATGCAGCGACTCCCTCCCGGCCGTATGCATTATCTTGAGCGAATGTAGCGATTTTAACCCCTTTTTTAGCGATTGCTGCCGCACCGGCAACTGCATCCTGGGAAGAATTTCGCCCCGTTCTGAAAATGTATCGGTTCCAGTTCTCCCCTGTGATACTGTCAGCAACGGCCGGCTCAACAACCATCACTTTTTCATATTCCTCCGCAAGCGGCAATACTGCCAATGTGTCACTTGAACTTGACGATCCAACCAGGAAGTCAACTTCGTCTTCCTCCAGCAATTTCGTCGCTTTTTTAACAGCAACATCCGGTTTTGTCTCCGTGTCTTCTACGATAAATTCAATCTTTTTGCCGGCTACTTCACGTTTTCCTTCTGTTGCATAGTCGAGACCGAGCTCAAATCCCTCTACTGTTTGTTTCCCATACGATTCAAGGGCGCCTGTTAACGAAGCGAGAACACCTACCTTAATGGTGCCTTTACTTGCTTCACTTGAACTTGCTTTTCCTCCGGAGCACGCAGACGTTATGAATAGTAAACCAATTATCGATACCGAAATCAGCGTTTTAAGCCAATGACGCTTTTTTTCTTTCATCATAGATTCCCCCATTTAGTTTGCTTTCTTAAAGAATTGAATGCGTTGAAGCAGGCCATCCGCAATGATGATATTTCCGTTCTTATCAATATCAAGCCCCTGTGGTGAAAAGAAATTTCCCGCGGTTCCACTGAAGCTGCCAAACTGTTCGATAAATCTGCCGTTTTCATCGTAAATATTCATGCGATTGTTCGATGTGTCCGTCACGTAAACACGGTCATTGCTATCAATGGAAATGCCTGTTGGCAAAAAGAGATCGCCCGGGCCTTCACGCCAATTTTCCAATGGATCAAGGTTTCCTGCTCCGTTGTTCGTACCCCATTTCGCAAGAAAGTTTCCATTGTTATCAAATTTTTGGATTCTGTTATTAATTCGGTCAACAACGTATACGTTATCCTTTGAGTCAATCGCCAGCTGCATCGGTTGGGAAAATTGTCCTTCCCCGCTCCCCTTTGTTCCCCATTCCTTCACGTAATAGAAAAATGAGTTGAATTTCTGAATTCGGTTGTTTTCGGAATCAGCAACAAAAATATTGCCTTTACTGTCTACAGCCACTCCACACGGGAATTGAAAATATCCGCTTAACGTACCGAGAGAACCGTAAGATGCGAGGAACACTCCGGAATTCGAAAATTTCTGAATCCGGTGGTTAACAGAGTCGGCAACATAAACATTGTCATATCGATCGGTCGCAATCTGTCTTGGGACAAAAAATTGGCCGGCATAGCTTCCATAGCCTAATGGTCCTCCGTACCCGTACATGCTTCCCCATTTGCCAACAATTTCGCCGCTGGCATTATATTTTAAGATGCGGTGGTTAAAGGAATCGGACACGAATATATTTCCGTATGAATCACTTTCGACATCGAAAGGGCCGGCATACTGTTTATCCCCGTTCCGTGCATTGCCAACTGACATGTGATACGAAGCTGACAAGCCATATTCCTTGTAAACAAGCAGGCGGTTATTACCGGTGTCTGTAATATATAAATTCCCGAGGCCATCAGGCAAAATTTGATTCGGATAAACAAATTGCGGAAAGCTGCCTGTTGTATATAAAAATTGGTCCTGGGCATTGAACTTCATAATCCGGTTGTTATACGTATCGGCTACATATAAAGCTCCCGTTTGCCGGTCAAAATTGATACCCCGCGGATGGTAAAATTGGTATGGACCAGTTCCATTGCCAAGGCTGCCAATTTTTCGTTTATAACTCCCGGTTGCGCTAAAAACCTGAATGCGATTATTGTACGTATCAGCAATATAAATCTCGTTTTGCGCGTTTATCGCAATTCCCTGGGGCAGGGCCAATTGGCCGTTGCCTTTACCATAGCTCCCAATTGTTAGTAAATATTGACCGTCCGGGCTGTATTTCTGGATGCGATGATTGAATTCATCGGTAATGTAATAATTGTTATTCCCGTCAACAGCGATCTCTCTCGGGAAACCAAACTGGCCATTTGCTGTTCCTTTCGTTCCCCAGCTTTTAATAAATTGAAATTGTGAATTAAACTTTTGAATCCGGTAATTCCCTGTGTCCGCGACCAATATATTTCCAACCTTGTCAATGGCGATTCCAAACGGCATGTTAAACTGTCCAGGACCACTCCCCAACCGGCCAAATGTATTGATAACCTTTCCGGCAGAATCCAGCTTGACAATCCGGTGATTGCCCATATCGACCATATAAATATACCCACTGGCATCCCGTGCCATCGCGACAGGTGTCCGGAACAGATTGGCGCTGTCTGGCTCATTGCCCCACGATTTTTCATATGTAACAGTCGAGGCACTTACACCTGTCACAAACAGGCCCATCATCATGACAATCATGATCGAAAATCGCGCAATATGTTTCATACCGTTTCCCCTTTCCATTCAATTACAGTCGCGGCCCACGTATATCCCGTACCAGCGCTGACTGTGACAGCAATATCGCCGGGATTTAACTTTCCCTGTTCACTGGCAAAATGGAGGCCTATACAAGGATCAAGTGCTGACATATGCCCATGGTGATCCAAGTACATTGCTTTGTCTTCGGGTAAGTTTAAGGATTGCAACAATTCCCTGAACATGGAACGTTTTGTATGCAGCGGCAGAAGTATTTTTATATCCTCTGGCGTTAACCCGCTCTTTTTTAGTGATTGGCGAATGACTTGTGTGAAATACGGAATCGATAGCGGATCGAGCCGCGCTTTCATGCTGGCAGGATCGACGACATCGATATAATGCTGACGTTTTTCAACGGTCTCAAAACTGGCAAAATGTTTTGACCCGCCTGCTGGAATTCGGACATCGTCATGAAAAGAACCATCGGTTATGATAGCGCTTTCCAAAATACCGCTCATTGTTGCTCCCCGTTTAACTAAAGCAGCAGTCCCGCCATCAGCGAAATTAAACATAAATCGCGAGCGCGGATTATCGTAATCAACGATTTGCGATTCCTTGCATCCACCGACTAGTAAAATGTTGTGAATCGAGTGATCGGATTTCAGCATGTCCTTGGCGACTTTTAAGGCGATTGGAAAACAGGAGCTGACATTCATCATTTCAAAGGCATAGGCATTTTTCGTTCCAAGCTCATATTGAATTTTCGGGGCACTCGACCAAACATGGTAGTCTTTATGCGGGCTGCCAAAATAGATGACCACATCTATTGACAGCGGATCTGCTTTTGCCAAAATCGGCCGGGCCGCTGCAATCGCCAGATCGGAAGCATGCATCGTATCATCGGCTACATGCTTTTCGTACAAGCCAAACTTTTCAATAATGATATTTTCGGGTATCCCTGTCTTTTCGGCCAGGACGGCTGCTGTTTCGATCCCTTTTGGAAAATACGTGCTTGTCGCTTCAATCCCGATGTTCACGATATTACCTCATCCTCCTTCGGAACCATCATTACAGCTGACCCTGTCAGTACAAGCTCCTCCTTTTGATTATGGCATTCGGTTAACAGCTTTAAGATGTTCTTTTCTTTGATGAATTCTTCGACAGTGGCTGTTGCGGTGATCGTATCACCGATAAAAACGGGGGCTTTGAAACGGATCGTTTGTTCCATATACACGGAGCCTTTTCCCGGCAAATGCATACCGAGAAGCTGTGACAATAAACTTGAAGTTAGTAAACCATGCGCAATCCGCTGATTGAACCTTGTTTTCTTCGCATATTCACGATCGATATGGATCGGGTTAAAATCGCCGCTTATACCGGCAAATAAAACAAAATCGGTTTCTGTGATTGTTTTGCTGCACGACGCCTGCTGTCCTACTGTAAATCGGGCCATTTTCTTTTCACCTGCTTCTTAATTAGTTACGAGACGGTTTTTTTGGATTTTCCCGGTTGAATTTTTCGGCAGTTCATCTAAAAAGACCACTTCTTTTGGAACTTTATATTTGGCCAATAATCTGCGGCAATGGTCGATGATATCATCCTCTGTTAACCGGCTTCCCTCACTTTTCACGACATAAGCGGCCGGTACTTCTCCCCAGATCGAATCAGCAACTCCAACTACCGCTACTTCGTCTATGTCCGGAAGCTGGCTGATTGCTTGTTCTACTTCAAGCGGATAAATATTTTCCCCGCCCGAAATAATCATTTCTTTTCTTCTTCCGACAATGTACAGGAATCCTTCATCATCGACTCTTGCTAAATCCCCTGTATAAAGCCAGCCATCCCGGATCGCGTCGCTTGTTGCTTCCGGCCTTTTCCAGTATTCTTTCATCACATTCGGTCCCCGTACGATTAACTCACCCACCTCTCCCGTTCCAACTTCATTTCCTTGTCGGTCGACAAGCATGTAGTCACAAAAAAGAACAGGCTTGCCAATTGACCCTATTTTCCGGCTTGCATCTTCCTTTGATAGCATGAAGACAGTCGGCGATGTTTCCGTCATCCCAAACCCTTGCCCGAAAAGAAAGCCTTTATCGACAAACGCTTTAATCAGTTCGTGCGGACAGGGGGCGCCGCCATTATAAAACCAGCGGACAGAGTGCAACTTTGTCGTCTGGAATGACGGGCATTTTAACAGGGCTTGATGGATGGCAGGTACGCCCATCACGACCGTCGCCTGATGTTCTTCGACCATCGACAGCGCTTTAGCCGGCTCAAACTTGCCTGGTATAATAATCGTTCCTCCGGTAAATAAAGTCGGAAGTGCGAATAAACCAATTCCTCCGATATGGAAGAGCGGAAGCAAGACAATCGAACGATCTTTTGAGGTTAAATCGATTGCGAGTATATTATTAATCGCATTCCAGAACATATTTTTTTGTGTTAAAACCGCACCCTTTGGCTTACCGGTCGTACCGGATGTGTAACAAATAATAAAGGAAGCGTTTTCATTTATTTCACCGAAAGCATGCTGCGGCAGCTCTTCAAGATCTCTTAAAGTCTCTAACGCCACTACTTGTTCAATCCCCGCTTCTTTTTTCAATGATTGTGCCATCTGTTGAAATGCTTCTTCGACAAATAAAACAGCCGTTTCACTGTCGTTTAGCTGAAAGACAAGCTCGTTGACAGTTAAGCGAATATTAAGAGGCACTGCAATGCACTCAATTTTCGCAATGGCAAAAAGCAAGACGACATATTCCAAACGGTTTTGTGACAAAATCGCAATCCGATCCCCCCTTTTTACACCAAGTCCCCGCTTCAGGTAAGATGCGGCCCTGCTTATTTTCGCGTCCAATTCTTTGTAGGTGATCTTTTCTTGTTCGGTGATGATGGCAATGCGATCTGGATGTATGCTTGCGTGTTTTTCAATCCAATAGGCAATACCTTCCATAAACTCCACCTCACTTATTGTTTTTTCAACCCCTCAAAAATTAAAGTCATCGCTGCATCAAATGCTTCCCCGGGTACATCTTGCTTTTCCCAGTACACCCAGCGCATTCCGAGAAACTGGCCAATCGACATTAAGCAGTACGCCACCGTTTCCCGGTCAATCTCTTTAAACTCCCCTGCATTGATCCCAGCTGACAGGCTTTTTAAAAAACCAGCGGCAAGCTTGTCGTAATACCAGCGATACAGCTCTTCATCGACAACTACCGCCTGCTGGACAATACTGTATAAATTGCGGCGATTTTTTACCCAGTTAAAAAACGCCTGGAAACCCTTTCGCTGTGCATCTTCATAATTCACAGCTTTAGACATGCCTTCTTTAATCGTTAAACGCAAATCGCGGCTAAACTGGCGGATTAGTTCATCAAAAATATCTTTTTTCGATGGAAAGTAGTTATAAAAAGTTCCCTGGGCCACTTTTGCTTCCTGGCAAATATTAACGATCGAAGCTTCATAGTAGCCTTTTTTCCCAAACACCTCTTCCGCCGCAGCCAAAAGCTTTTCTCTCGTTTCCATTCCTTTTTGCGTCAAAATCCTCTCATCATAAACAGCTTTTTCTGACACCTGAATCACCTCTCAGTTTTTATTATATAGACTTTTCTGAATTTTACAACATGTTTTTTAATAAAATGTATTAAATCTACGACCAACAAAAAGACTTGAGAATAGTCCGGCCATTGCCCGGGATTCTCAAGTCTTTTTTGAAGATAAAAAGTTACGTAGAAATTAATATAATTGCGGTGATTTTTTATAGACAAAGGTTGAAGCTTGTCTCTGCTGAAATTGGGCAGCCCGCCTTTTTTGGCTTGCTTCTTCCATGATCTTAATGAATATGCAAAAACCAAAGGTCAATATAGATGACACCATAATACTTAAACTAATCGAAAAAAGATAGCCTTGTTTGATACCGCTTACAAATAAACTAAATAAAAACAGCGAAAAACCTGATAACCAAAACATAGTCGTTACATTCTTAATCATCTTCAACGATTTGACCTGCTGTTCACTCATGATTTTCATCTCCTTTTACAGAATATTTTATATTTGTTCACAAATTTGTCAAACTTTTTTCGCGAACAATATTTCTTTCTCATTCTCTTTCTGCTTATAGATTTATAAACCAGGCATTAGCCCAAAGCCATTTTCCTTGGCTAAACATACTAAAATTCGTGATAGAATACGGTATAACTAGCCAGGAAGGACAGTGATTTTATAATGCTGGATTCATTCAAATATAATTGGCAGGTACGGGAAGAATGGTTTGTTCATAGTAATCCAATTAAGTACAGTTAAGATAATAGACGACAAAGACTTGAATGAATACCTCATTCAAGTCTTGCGATGAAGTCTATACCGCTAACTAAATTTTGCAACTCCCATTCATTTTCATCTTCAACAACAATCTTTAACAGAGTCTTTGTTTTAAATTTAATTTCCTGCAGACAAGTTTATTTTGTATCAAAGTTAAATTAATCGGCCACACGTAATAAATCTAATATCGTTTTCTTATCGATATTTTTCTTAAGGACTAACCCATTTAACAATATCGTCATTAAAATAATTGTGACTGCCAGGAAAAAGTGCGCTAGATAATAGCTAATAGGGTGAACAAAGCCAAAGAACACTACCGACACAGAAATAACTAAAGTACTTATCAGCAGGGCAACACTAAAATAAACTATTCCCTCATAGTTTAAGAAATATAGAACCTTCTTTTTACTCATTCCAAGTGAAAGATAAACTCCCCATTGCCATTTTTGAATTAAAAACTTCCCAAAAATAATTAGAAAGATACTAATAGAAGAAAATAGTATGGAAATAAGAAAGGTTAACTTACCTAATACACCTACAAGAGAAGAAATTTTTGTATCATCTTTCTTAAATTCAGATATATTTTGATAAAGGCTGCCAGGGATTGGAGCAACCAGCTCTTTCGTTAATAAATCGACTTTTTCTAAATCTTGATTGGATATAGATTCATCTAAATAGACAATGATATCTTTATACCCTGTTAACATGTTATTTTTTATTGCGGTTCTTTCATCAAGAAGGATTGTAATTTCTCCATTGTTCTCCAAGGTTAAACTATCATCAATATACCTCCTATATGGTTCTGTGATGATATTATCAATTTCGAATTGCCATTCCTTTACAGTAAGACTTTTAACACTTTGGGATAATTTGATAAATGTTAGATTGTCATTAACGAGCTCATTAAACTGTTTATCATTTATTTCATTGGGAATAAACATTAATACTTTATTTTCAAAGTTGTTATAATCTGCTCTATCTTTAAAGTAGGAATTTACAATACTATCATATTCCTCTTTATTAACTAATACATACTTAACGTTTGGTAGGGGCTTAGCACCAGGTTTAGCTTTTTCAAAAGATAAAGGTCTTTTTTCCGTTTCAATAGGTTGGAACTCTTCTATCCAAGAATTAAAAAATGGAGTGAGTTGTTCAGGGTTTAATACGGGATGCACGTCATCCATAAATGGTACTTTCTCTATATACTTGACTCCTGGTGCAGCTGCTAACCCAGCAACCTCCTTTGGCGAAAAAGCTAACTCTTTTTCTTTTAATACATTAAAATTGTTAATGGTTTTATATGCATAAGCTTTTTGAGAGACAAGATGATAATCATTCTGAGCATCCCAAATTCCAACCGATTCCTTCTCTAAAAAGTTTGAGAAAAAAATGGTTAAAATTGCAAGGCATAAAGAAAGTATACTCCGCAGCATTCCAGCAGGTGACTTAAATAATTGAATTAAGAGTTGTTTTACATAAAAAGAACGACTGTTAGATATTAATTTATCATACTGTGGTTGCGAGAACTTGAAGCCTCGAACCAGACCTATTACAGAATTTCCTCTATTTCTCAGTATAGGGCGACAAGCCTCAATATAAACAAGTATAAATAATGCCAATAACCAAACCATGCAAATAATGAAAAAAGGTAGCATATCTGAATAGTTTAGTAAGCCTTGATCATATGTAAATTCAATAATCAAAAAATGTGAACCTATAATCATGGGAAGGGATAATATTATGCCACAAATGAAAGTGAGAAAACATTGTATGAAGGCCATTTTTAACAAAGCTACATTGGTAAATCCAATAGCTTTATATATACCAACTTTTTTCTGCTGGTCAATATAAAAATACGAAAATAGACTATTTATACAAATAAAGGACAGGGCGAAAATGATTATTTGAAAAATGGTTGAGACAACAGATATAGTATCATAATCAATTAAACCTATATAAAATAGCCTGTCGTTTATGAATCCTCTATAGTTATTTTCATAAACTAGGTCATTCATTTTCTCTTCGGCTTTTTCAATATTACCTGATAACTTAACTAAGTAATTATTGCTTGTTTGATTATTCTGCTGTCTTACAAAAATGTTTGGAAAGTCATTTATCCCCTTTTTTACACCAATAGGAGCACTCCATTGGGCTGAATAATCATGAATTATGCCTACTAAGGTATACTCCATCGGTTTATCAAGGATAGTTAAAGTTCTTTTTTCTCCAATTTCCCATTCTTTATCTATTTTTGATAGATAATATGCTTCTATGGCAAGTTCATTGTTTTTAGCTGGCAATCTTCCTTTTATCAAATCTAAATGTCCTAGCTTTAAAGCTGTTTCATCCATCCAACCAACAGTTGCTATTTGATTATTTCCTTCGAGCGGTAAAGAAGCAGTAATGGCAAATTCCCCAACTAGAGCAGAACCAGTTTTTAGTTGATCTTTAGCTTTATCTACTTCTAATAATACTCCTGAATGTTCACCATACTTTTGATATGATTCAAACAGTAAACTACTTTTTATTGAATGAGTGGCTGAAAAAATAGAAATGATGGCCGTAAGAGATAGTGCAATTACTAGCACTATTATAAAGAACCATTTCTTTCTATGTATGAGAGTGTCAATAGTTAATTTAATCATTCTTTTTGTCCGCCTTTAGTAAACCATCGGCCATAGTATAAAGGTTATGAGGCTGTTTTATGAGCTGCTTTTCATGAGTAACGATGACGAGCGCAGTATTATTTAGATAGCTATAATTTATTAATAGGTTGACTATTTGTTGACTAGTATCTTCATCTAGGTTTCCAGTAGGTTCGTCTGCAAAAAGAATAGAAGGTTTAGAAACGAGTGCTCTTGCTATTGCAACTCTTTGTTGCTCACCTCCTGATAAATAAGAAGGTTTTTTGCTAAGATGGGGCACAATGCCTACCTGTTCAGCTAATTCTTCAACCACAACATCTTTATTTTTCTGCTTCGAAAAATGAAGAGGAAGGCCAATATTCTCACGAATTGTAAGCTCAGGTATTAAGTGGAACGACTGAAATACAAAACCGAAATACTGGCCTCTAATCATAGCTTGCTCTGAATCAGCTAAATCATATATTGAGCGATTCTCAAAAAAGACCTTGCCGGAACTGGGAAATTCCATACCACCCAATATACTTAGCAAGGTCGATTTTCCAGAACCACTTTTTCCTTCAATGACATGAATACTTCCTTTATTAATAGATATTGAAGTTGGTTTTAAAACGCTTTTATTTCCATTCCCTTCATAAACTTTATGAACACTTTCTGCTCTTAATATCTTGCTATTCAAAAATTGCACCTTCTTTTATATTATTTTAGTATAATCCAATTATATTTAAAAAATTTTTGTTATTCAATAAATTTAGAAAAATACTTGAAATTATTTACCAGAGATGGTAGTATATGGATTGGTAATATATTTACAAAAAGAGAGGAAGATGATGGATGAAAAAATCTATTAAAAACACAACAATAGCTGCAGCTGTTTTAATTCCAACTTTAACTGTAGCTATTAGTGCAAGTGCTTACAGCAAGGGATACACTTTTGATATGGCAGCTGCAGTCTATGGATCTACTAATTTTGCTTTAGAGAATAAGACTACTAAAACAACAGCTAACGCAAATACATATTGGGCCAGCGGGGATGTAAAATCTACTAAGTCCCAGTATCAGGTTCATCTTGCTAGGCCATTAAAAACTTATGTAGCTCCGAAAATGACTGCTAATGGATTCACCTACACAGAATCATTTGGCACAGTAACTAAAAACGATTATAATGTAAATGTTTATAAGTCTTCTGCAGGCGATCAAGGCGATAGAGTAAAGGGTAGTGGAACAATTAATCAATAATTCATAAAAAACAAGTCCAATTAGGACTTGTTTTTTTGAGAAATCTAAAAGTATGATAATTTAATTTCTTCTGGGAGGCTCTTAATGAAGTTTATTTTCGATATTTCGCTTTTTCTTGTACTTCCTTCTATAGTGGTTTACTGTTTCCTTCGAGTCATATTTCTTAAGAAGTATCCATTAGATTTTTTTAAAGAAATAATTAGAGTATTGTTCATTTCTTATATTATATTTTTAGTATATTTCGTTTGGCTTATGCCTACTGCAATCTTTGAAACAATACGATATAATTTTGTTCCATTTTCAACCATATTGATGTATGTTAACGAAATATTGAATGGAAATATAGGGATTGGAGCTAGAAATTTATTTGGTAACATACTATTAACCTTCCCTTTTGGAGTATTTATTTATTTAACTTTTGGAAGGTGTCGTCGCATTTATATCTTTTGCGTTGCCTTATGTATTCCGATTGTAATAGAACTTGGCCAGTTAATTTTCCATTTAGCAGGTAAAGGGACAAGATCCATTGATATTGATGATATAATATTAAATGCTTTAGGTATCTTTATAGGTTATATCACAATGATGGTAGGATTACGGTTACTTAATATTCATAACAATAGAGTATAAGCTACAGGGTTTATTATCTATTATTTATTTCTTGCTCATCATTGGCCCACTTAACAAGAATAAAGGGGAATGATAAACGTATCCCATTATTCTTTGTTTATTTGATTTCTTCTCCATTCCTAATTGTTTAGCAGCTTGCTGAGGCTTTTCTTGTCCGGGTTGGAATACAATGCTGCAGTAGTTGTAGAAGAAGTGTCCCAGCTGTCTCATGGGGCTGTCCAGAAAGTCAGTTTTCACTGACTTTCTGGACAGCCCCTTCGTTCATTTCGTGTTTTTACCTTTTATAAAAACAAGGGCCAAACCAATAATAACTACTAAAACTAATATAATTATAGTAAATATAGGGAGTTCGTCGCTCCAAGATAACGTTCCTTCTTTTAAAGTCATATACGATACTGATTTCTTTATAGTGTTTGATACATCATGTATAGTATATACGTATGATTCCCGTTAAAATGGCCTGCACTAAAATAAAAATTCCGACTAGTCGATTCAAATTCATCAGCTTCTCTCCCTGTTTGTTTGCATTTATGGCAAATCATGCACTTTAAAATTATCATATATTTCAAAAAGATCTATTGCTTTTTTCTCAATTTATGAAACAACAGAGTTGGGAGAAACTGTTTTTCGAGAGTTTTCCTTATATTTCGCCATTATGCTGACCGGGAGAAAGAGATTAAAAATACCGCAGTATTATGGACTGCGGTTAGAGTTAAGTCTTATAAAAAATCTTTTTCATGACAATTATTTATTCAAATATAAATCTTGTACCTTAAAGGCGCAATACTGTCTTCAATTTTATTATTTTCGAAGCTGATTTCAATGATTTATAGCGCAGCAAGTAAATTCCAAATCCAATCAATAACCAGACAGTTCCCGTAAGAAACCCGGAACGGCCAATTGGCAGCAGTAAACTCAGACTAATCATCAGTGCCAATCCAGGAATGACTGGATAGAAAGGTACTAAAAATTGATTTTCCCGTTGTTCCCTGGTTGTTTTTCTCCGTGAGATAAAAAAAGCGATCATGGTAAAGATAAACGTAAGTAAGTATAAAAATCCGGTAGCGTTTACCGCAATATTTACCGAACTTATGAGTGTAAACAAAACTTGAATAGCAACTCCCAATAAGATAGCCCAAACCGGAGTCTGAAAGCGGGGATGGATATAGCTGATTTGCTTCGGCAAGAGACCATTGCGGCCCATCGCAAAGGCGGTTCTTGAAATTGAAATGATGAAGGCGTTCGCTGTTGCCGGCAATGCAATGACAATAATGATACTGACCAACTTCGGTCCGAAGTCTCCTAAAAATTGTTGTCCTGCTAACGCGGCCGGCACTTTTGACAATCCGAGCTCCTGCCACGGTACGACTCCAATTGAAACGAACAACAGACCGGAATACAGAATAAGCACGATGACAATTGATGAAAAAATAGCCTTTGGAATCGTTTTGCGAGGATCCTTCATCTCTTCACCTGCATCGACGATCACATCCCATCCGACCATCGACAGAAAACCGACGAGAGAAGCAGTCAGGATTCCCTCAAACCCGGTTGGTGCGAACGGCGTATACAACGAATAATCTACATGCCCAACACCGAGTGCAAAGAATGCGATCAGTATAACAATTTCAACCAAGACAATGCCAATCTGCACCATACCACTGAACTTAATTCCTAATATATTTAGGATCCCTAAACCAAGCAGCAGTACGATTGCACTTACTGATGGCGGGAATCCCGTTAAGGAATGCAAATAGTTTCCGAAACCGAGAGAAACAAAGCTGCTTGCGGCAAGCCATGCCCCCCAATAAGCCCAGCCAATTATCGTACCAACGAAGTCCCCCATCGTTTCTCTGACATATACATAAGCCCCGCCTGCTCTTGGGTATCTTGATGCCAACTCGGCATAACATAATCCAAGCAGTATTTCGAGGACTGCAGCCACAACAAATGAAATCATCACGGCCGGCCCTGCTTTTCCGGCTGCTACCCCGCTGAGAATAAAAATGCCTGCACCTACCATCGCCCCTATTCCAAGCGAAGTTGCTTCTTTCCATCCCAATTCTCTTTTTAACTTCATCGCTCTTTCCCTCCGTTTCCCTTAGCCCGCACGTATTCTAAAACCAGTTCTGTATTATTCTTTTATCCTGTATTAATTTAGCATGGTAAAATGGTAGGGATAAGGGCCAATTATCGGCGATTTTTATGGAACCAATTTTTCAAAAAGGGGAATAAGCATGGTTTGGATACCGATCGACCGCTCATTAGATATACCTTTAATACGGCAGATTTACGAACAAATTCGCACAAGAATCTTAAATGGGGAGCTTACCGCCGGGGATTGCCTTCCCTCTACCCGTGAACTATCTGCCAATCTGGGGACATCCCGGAATGTGGTAGTCGAAGCATATGAGCAATTGTTGGCGGAAGGATTCATTGAAGGACGCCAGGGCTCCGGCACATATGTCGCCCAAGGGGCATTTTTAGCTCAAAACCGGCAAAGCGAATTTTTTGAAAGTCAACAAACAAAAGAAGAAACGAATGATTACATTGATTTTCGGTCAGGTCTCCCTGCTTTGGATATGTTTCCAAGACATGTATGGGGCCAACTCGCTAAACAAGTCTCTTTAGAAACACCGCCAGCAATATTCGGTTATGGATATCCCGAAGGCCGTTCCGAGCTGCGTAATATTCTGTCCCTTTACCTTCAGAGAACAAGAGGGGTTCATTGTCGTCCGGAGCAATTAGTCATTACTTCCGGAGCAACACAAGCTTTGTCGCTTATCGCCAACCTGCTTCTGTCAACGGGCGATGAAGTGATCATTGAAGACCCAATTACACATGAAATCCAAACGATATTTTCTTCCCCGGGATCTGTACTCTATCCAATTCCTGTTGACGAACAAGGGATGAAAACAGACTTAATTCCCATAACCAAAAAACCTAAATTCGTTTTTGTCACGCCATCCCACCAATTTCCGCTTGGCGGGACATTATCTATTCAACGCCGGATTCAGTTAATTCAGTTTGCCAGAATGGCTGATTGCTATATTGTTGAAGATGATTATGACAGCGAATTTCGTTACCATGGGGCACCGATTAAGTCCCTTCAAGGCCTTGACCCGGAAAGGGTTGTTTATATTGGAACATTCAGCAAGATACTGTCACCAGCCCTTAGATTGGGATATTTAATCCTTCCGCCTGCTTTAACAGAACGAGTCAAAGATTTGAAGTGGTTCACCGACCTGCATACCCCTTCATTAGATCAGCTAACCCTGGCACGCTTCATAGATGAAAGGCATTTGGAACGACATATAAGAAAAATGAAAAAGGTCTATAAAAAACGTCACGATCATCTAAAAAAATGTTTGGTAAAAGAATTCGGCACTCAAGTAAAGGTTTCCGGTGATTCAACAGGCCTCCATTTAATTGCTGAATTTCCGAATATCGAGTTTTCAAGTCAGAAGGTGAACGAAATAATGAAAGAGTATAAGGTTAAAATCTATCCAGTCGAACTCCACACGATTCGAAAAAGCACCCATCAAAATAAAGTAATCTTAGGTTATGGCAATTTAACGCTGGAGGAAATTGAAGAAGGCATCGACAGGCTAAGCAAAGCAATATTTAATGTTTAAACTATACATCCCGAACTCAGCCTCCCTCCAATTCAACTTGTTCAAGCTAAGCGAAGACAAGTCTTTATTTTATTAATCAAACGTTTGTTTAAATTAGACATGCAACGATAAGCTGATAACACGCTTTTAAAATATAATTCCTGGATTTAAAGAGGGTGTCCCAAACTTTCGGGACACCCTCTCACTATATGCTATATTATTGCCACCACCAAGATTGGGCACCATATGGATACTCAACGCGGCTGTCCAAATGAGCAAAGCTGCTTTCATTATAAATACCGCTGAATCCACACGTTTTAGCAATATTTTTCACTGTTGTGCTCGATACACCAGAAATAGCGACGTCCGCAGCAATGCCATACATATGCTGGCTATTGGACGCTCCGCCCACATTGCTATTATGCGAAATACTGCGGAATCCAGAATTAATCGTGACCGGCTTATTCCCAGCCTTCACGCGAAGAGCTTCAAGCTTGTACATCAAGCGGCGAACATTTTCCTTTACCGTCGCTGCCGATACTTTTCCGCCATTAAAACCACTTCCGTCCTTTGAATAAAACTCACTATAGTTAAAATTCTTAGTGCCTGTTGAACTTTCAAGCGCATTTAGCTTCGCCTGGGTGCTCGGTCCGACAATACCATCTGCAGTCAACCCGTAAGCCCGTTGAAATCTTTTCACAGCTGCGGTTGTACCGGGGCCAAACTGACCGTCGACAGCAACATAGGTTTGTGATGCGGAATCTGCTGCCCAACCGGCAACGCGGATTTGCAGCTCCTTAACGTCTTCACCACTGGACCCTTCTCTCAGAGTCCGGTCCCAAGAATAAGCCTCGGCATCGGGTGCTGCCAGCAAGGATAAACCCAACCCAAGGAAAAGAGTAAACCAAAATACTTGAAAGAATCTTGCGTGGTTTTTAGTCATTTCTATCAATCTCCTATCTACTATTATTTTTCAGATCAATCCAAATCTCTAACAGATCAAAGGCTGATGAAATAGGATAACAGGGAGATATCCAGCTGTTGAACTTTTCTGTTCACAAAGACTTAATTCACCGACAAGAGTTTCAGAGGATACTAAGCATTGACTTTTCAACTTAGCTCACTTTTCGGTACGTTTTACCACCCCTCAAATTTATTGTTTTTCCATTTATGTATTTTTCATCTAGAAGTATTTTAAATATTAACAATATTCCCTTAATTTGTATACGAGTCGAAATTCCTCTTTTTTTATCGTAAAATTTTTAAAAAAGTTATTTTTTGGTACTTTAGCCGCATTAAAGCAACAAAAAAAGACAACCTAACGGGCGGTTGTCTTCTTCGTTCTAGTCATTAAAAAAGATAAGCTAAGTTACCACTGGAATGGTATCCGCTTATCTTTTTAATAAATATTTTTATTTATAGTCGGCAACGGCCCTTTCTGGATCAGCCGGCCCTTCATGTGCGAGTGCATCAAAAACAAACGTAAAGGCATTCGGGTCATAGGTGATGCCCTGGTGCTCAATTTGATCCAATGGATAGTAGTCTTGCAAGGTAATATTTTTCACTTGTTTCGATGGTCCGCTCAGAAACGATGAAGTATATGGGACAACGACCTCATCGTTACTGGTGGCAACTACAGTATAAGATACTGTGCCAGGCGTTTCATCACCTGCATTAAGTTTCCCAAGAAAGTCGGACCCAGTTTGCTGCTGGTTGCAGGCAGCACATGAAGCGAGCCCTGAACCTAACGATGTTAAGCCCGAAAGACCGGCAACCCCCGTTGTTCCATGATTGGATGGAACGAGTCCGATAAGGTCTTCAACTTTTTTGGAACCGCCAAGATATTTAATATAATAGCGCGGCATCATCCCGCCCTGGCTGTGCCCTACAATGGATACTTTTTTCGCACCAGTAAGCTTCAATACATTATCGATAAAGCTATCGAGCTCTGCTGCCGAATCCTCAATTGGACCCGATGCGGGGCCGGCGTTGCTGAATCCATAATTCAATGAATAAACGCAGTAGCCTTTTGCAGCTAATAATGGTGAAAGGTTGGCCCAATTTCTTTCCATCGTCTCAAACGTTCCCGGCACAAGGATGATCGGTTCAGGATGGTCAGCATCAGGACGGCATGTTGGGTCATTTGCCCCCGGAGGCGGCGGTCCCTGCTCGGCCAGGAATCCACCCGGAGGGAGAGTTGCCGCTTCCTTCGTAGTTCCACTGCTGGAGATAGGGATTGTAACCGCTACCAAAAATAAAAAAACAGACACTAAAAGTTTTTTCAATATGAACTCCTCCCGCTCTAATAGAAATTTTTTAATGGCTTTGCTTTATAGAAAAAAAGACGCAC
The DNA here is from genome assembly GCF_002860165.1 of Bacillus sp. V3-13. GTDB lineage: Bacteria > Bacillota > Bacilli > Bacillales > Cytobacillaceae > Bacillus_BJ. Next base: position 32,887 of record NZ_PGUZ01000044.1, read on the forward strand.
AAAAACACCCTAATTAAAATAGGAATTTTTCGTGAGTCTCCATTCTCTCCATCAGTTATTAACTTTTATTGATATAAATTTATGCGAACGTTATCATTTTTTGCGTACGAATAAAGGATGGTGTTTATTCTATATCCAAACTGGACTTGTCTTAAACCATCTGACCAGGGATAAGCAGTGCCTACCTTTCTCCTCCTTTACTGATAATAACTCCGCACGCTTGTCGTTTGCCTGCATCACCTGTTTTCATGGTTTCTTCATCTGGACCGGGCTGTCCCTCAACTTGATAACGGTCCGGGATATTGCCAAAGTTATCTGGTTTCTCGTGGATCATCACAGCTAGTTCGTTCTCCATCAATTGGTCCATCGTTAAACGGTCAAAAACCGCAGAATACTCGGCAGTACCGTCTTCATTGACATAAAGGGAAGGCATGTCCCCAGCATGGCCGGAATGCATTTTGTTATCTGGATTAAAGTGCCCTCCCGCTGTCGTGAAAGGGCCTTCTGCTGCATCAGGTTCACATACGCCTTTTTCGTGAATATGGAAACCATGATGACCGGGCTCTAACCCTTTCATGCTCGCTTCAATCAGAATATGATCATCATGCTCCGAAAAATGAACCGTGCCAACGGTTTTATTATTCACATCTTTCACTTCCGCTTTGGCTTCAGGTTCTTTCTGCTCAGCTGATCCTACATCCTGTTCAGTTGTTTCAGCTTTGCTTTTTTCATCATTTGAATTCTCCCCGGCGCCACACCCAATCAATAACAGAACTGCAAACACCGGCAAAAGCGATTTTATCCAGCATTTGATCATGATTCTGCTCCTCTCTGCTTGTTATATTTCCCCTATTATTACTTCCACCTATTTTAAGAGCTAAACCAATAAAATTAAGATATCGAAATAATCTAAATAATCTTTAACATTTCTAATAAATCTACTTAATATTTTTTTTCTATTATAAAAAGCGAGGTTCATCAATCATTCAAAAAACGGAGGTAGAAATGATGAAAAAAAGAAAAATAGTTGCTCCATTATTGAGTTTAGCTGTTTTATTTCCATCAGCCTCAAATGTATTTGCTCACCCTAACAAACCTGTTGCAGTACAAAAGGTGGAGTTTGTTGGAATGGAAGCTCCTGATACTGATCAAGAACGTTCAACGATGTACAGCGACGCATCTGTTCTCGTTACTTACAAAAATGGTGCTCAAAAGACTCTCCCGCTCGAATATAAATCATTGTTCCGGCCTGGAGAAATCATTAACGGCAAAACAGCAGGTGCAGCCTATGACGTAAACGGAAAGATGATTATGAGCCCGGAAGGTAAACCATATGTATCTACTTCACCAGACAGCAATACCCTCCTTAAAGTAAATGGAAAGTTATACTTGGTCAACCACTATGAAGGTATGCCATCAAATAATATCGGAAACATGCCCAAATCGATGGTTTTAAATACGGTTGAACAAAATAGGAAAACCGGAGAACTGACCGTAACAGATATGAAACCGATTGATTTTTCTGCTGACGGCGGAATTTGGACGCCTTGTGCCGGATCCCTGTCTCCATGGAACACCCATTTGGGCAGCGAAGAATATGAACCGGATGCAAGAGCCCACGAAGCAAATCCTGAAAAATCTTCGGTTACTCAATTTGCCCGTAATTATTATCAAGATAATACAATTATTGGAAACCCATACCTCTACGGTCACCTACCAGAGGTAAAAGTTAATCCAAACGGAACAGCGAAAGCCGTTAAACATTATAGTATGGGACGCCTTTCGTTCGAAAATGTAAAAGTGGCACCGGATAACCGTACGGTTTACTATGGCGATGACGGCGCATATACAATGTCATTTATGTATGTCGCAGACAAAGAACGAAATTTATCTTCAGGCACGCTGTATGCGGCAAAATGGATTCAAACAGGTGAACAAAACGGTGGTTCTGCTGATTTACAATGGATCAAATTAGGCCATGCAACCGACGCAGAAATCAAAAAATTAGCTCAAACAGTCAAGTTCAGCGACATCTTTGAAACCACTACCGATGTGGCCAACGCCAAAGCAAATGGATTTACAAGGGTGAAAGCTGGCGGAAGAGATGAATGGTTAAAATTAAAGCCCGGCATGGAAAAAGCAGCTGCATTTTTGGAATCCCGCCGTTATGGTGCGCTGTTAGGAGCAACCTCGGAATTTAACAAAATGGAAACAGTCGAACTTAACAAGGCCGATAACAAGATGTACATGACTATGTCAACAATCGCCGGTGGAATGACAGCCAACCCGAATGATCCTGTCGATGATATTCATGTTTCTAAAATCAATGCCGGCGGAATTTATGAGATGTCGTTGGCCAGAGGCCAAAAGGATCGCGATGGCAATAAGATTAACAGCAAATATGTAGCAAATAAAATCACCGGATTAGTACTGGGAGAAGATCTTCCTGCCAAGGATGCCGCCGGAAATTCAGCAAATCCTGAAAAAATTGCAAATCCTGACAATATTGTTTTCTCTGAAAAAATGAGAACATTATTTATTGCCGAAGATAGCGGCATGCATCACAACAATTACGGATGGGCTTATAATGTTGATACCAAGAAGCTTTCCCGTGTTGTCTCCGCTCCTGATGGGGGAGAAGTTACAGGTATACAAGCGATTGATAACTTAAATGGATTTGCGTACCTGATGGTCGGTTCACAAAATCCAGGAAATGTAGGTTATTTATCAGGCTTACCTTCCGTTGCAGGGAATGGAGACGATGATAGAGACGATGACGATGACAGAGATGATGATTACGGTGATAGAGATGACGACGATGATAATGATAATAACAATGACCAAAATGGGAACAATGATGACTAAGACGATAACAAATAACAAGAAAAGGATCGTTGGATAGTATCCAACGATCCTTTTCTTTGATAATATTAATTATTCAATCAACACAAAATAAAACCCTTTATCTCACGAATATAACCCAGTGAATGAAAATGATTTAAATCAGTTAATACTGATACTAGTGCGGGATAGGGTTTATTCGTTCTTTTTAAAAAAACATACGATCTTGGAGGGTAAACGGTGAGTCAACAAAATAAAAACAATTGGCAGGACCTCAGAATTAGCCTGCTTCAATTTGCCTTAAATATAGCATTAATTTTACTCGCCATTAGTTTATGCGCTTTGCTTGGAAAGGAAATTATCTTTTTCATTCAAGTTTCTATTTTTAATCCAGAGCTTAAGATTCATTATGAACTTCTCGAACGCATCTTGAACTTTTTTTTATACTTCGAATTCATTGCCATGATTGTTAAATATTTTAAAGAAGATTACCACTTTCCAATTCGGTATTTTCTTTATATTGGAATTACCGCGATGATACGCTTAATTATTGTCTATCATGAAAATCCCGTTAATACGCTTTTGTACTCTTTTTCCATCCTGGTGTTAATTATCAGTTTTTATATTATGAATTCTTCGACGGCGAGAAAGGGAAAATTATAATTTTTGATACTAATTAAAAACCCGGCGTGAACCGGGCTTCTTGCATTAATGTTCGTTTCCTCCAGTGTGAGGAGATGGAGGTTCCTCAATGGGTACATGTTGTGGCGGCTCCGGGTAATTCCGCTTCTCCGGGTCTTCGGGACCGGTGAAATCACCTCTTTGATTTGTATATTTCCGTTCAATTCTTTTTGGCATGGTTTTCACCCCCTTTTTATAGGATGGATGAAATTTCACGCCTCATAACAGGTAATTTCTAATTATGGAACCAACGAGATCAATAACCAGTTGATAAAGATCGATGATGATAATAATCCGAGAAGGTGAAAAATAAGCTCTAAAAAGCCCTTTTTGGAGAAATTAGAGCAAATTCGATCGAATAATCGGAATTGACATTACAAATAATTACAATTTCGACTGTTTATTTCCAAAATATTACTTATTTGAGAGTCGACTCAGAATAATTAAGCGGAAAACGAATGGATTTAAGCGAAAATTGCCTTGATTTAAGCGAAAAAATCAAGAATTAAGCGAAAACCAGCTTTATTTAAGCGAAACCATTATATGTATCGATCAGACCATATTTCAAGTACTGTTATGTGAATGTCTTGAAAAAAGGGACCTAACTTTAAGGCTCCTTTTTATTTCCACAGATTCTATAGGCTCCATTAATTCTAACAGATTACCCATTTATAGAACTAACTAAGATCATAAAAATTTTCAAATTGATAAATGAGAAAAGAATAATTAAAATGATAATTGACTCTCACGTTACGTGATACTTTATAGTGATGATTGAAGGGAGATCAATACGATGGCAATGCGGGTAAAAGAAGTTGCAGATTTGGTTGGCATCAGCGTGCGCACACTGCATCATTATGATGAAATTGGTTTGTTAACGCCTGCGGAGACAACTGAGGCAGGCTACCGCCTTTACTCCGATGATAATCTCCAAATGCTGCAACAAATTTTATTTTTTAAGGAACTCGGTTTCCCTTTAAAGAAAATTAAAGACATTATCAATAGTCCGTCATTTGACCGACAAGAAGCGCTGGAGTTACATCGAAAAATGTTGCTTGAGAAACGGGATCGGCTGAATAAAATGATTGCGACGATTGATAAAACCATTCAACACTCGAAAGGAGAGATCCAAATGACAAACGAGGAAAAATTTGAAGGCTTTGACTTTAGTCATAATCCGTATGAACAAGAAGCACGTGAACGCTGGGGAGACGCGGCGGTCGACAATGCAAACGCCAAACTGGGGAACATCTCAAAAGCTGAACAAGAAGCAATGTCGCAAAACATGTCTGCGATTTATACGAAGCTTGCAGCCCTTCGCAACGAATCACCTGCATCAGAGGAATCGCAAGCAGCGATTAAAGAATGGTATGATTTGTTGAATAAGATTGGAAATTACTCACTTGATGCTTTCAAGGGACTCGGGCAATTGTACGTTGATGATGAACGCTTTACGAAAAGTATCGATAAATTTGGTGAAGGCTTAGCGCAGTTTATGCGAGACGCGATGGCAGTCTATGCGGATAAAAACAGAAAATGATCCAACAATGCAGGGCATTGCCCTGCATTTATTTATGCCTCTTGCTTCTCCTCCATGTTTCATAGATGTCTCCAGATTAGCGTTAGAATACATCCTGGTTTAGAGCAAAGACTATACAGGTAAAGAATAACAAGGAGGCGATCATCTATGGATATGCAGCGCAGTTCTTCCACCGATAAATTTATCCCGATGAGTTCAATTACTCATGGAGTCGGCAAAGAGATAGCTGCTGATATTTTCAGTTATACAGTCCAAATCGTAAATGTATGTTTCATTGGTACTCCAGGTGAAAGTGATAATTGGGTTCTTATTGATGCTGGCATGCCACGATCGGCAAACATGATTATTTCAAAAGCGGAAGATCGGTTTGGCGCAGGCGCCCGTCCGAAAGCCATTGTTCTCACACATGCGCATTTTGATCATATCGGCGCCATTGTGGATTTGGTTGAAAAATGGAATGTTCCGGTCTATGCTCACCAGCTGGAGCTTCCATACTTAACCGGGAAAAAGAATTACCCGGAACCTGATGGGACTGTTGAAGGTGGCCTAATCGCAAAAATATCGCCATTTTTCCCAAACGAAGCGATTGATTTAGGTATTCATGTTCATGCCCTCCCAAACGATGGATCTATCCCGGAAATGCCAGGCTGGCGCTGGATCCACACGCCGGGGCATTCAGAAGGGCATATTTCATTATTCCGGGATTCTGACCGGGCTCTAATTGCAGGTGACGCTTTCGTTACCGTTAAACAGGAAGACCTCTATGACGTACTAACCCAGGATCTTGAAATGCATGGGCCGCCCCGGTATTTAACCACCGACTGGCAGGCTGCCTGGAAGTCGGTAAAACAGCTCGAAGCATTAAATCCGAAATTAGCTGTTACAGGGCACGGGCTTCCCGTCTCAGGTGAATGGCTGGCTGAAAACCTCGCAACACTTGCAAGAGATTTTGATAAAATCGCCATCCCTGACCATGGAAGATATACTGATTAAATTTGTCCCATAGAAAAGACACCTATTTTTATCAAATAGATGTCTTTTTTTATCTCATCATAAAAAGAGTTGCCGCAACCCCGAATTGTGCGGCTTCTGTCTATACTCAAACCAAGTAAAAATGTACCATTATCAATAAAAAATTTATGCTAACTTTAGTAACCATTTTATCAACACACCCTATCTAAAATAGAATATTGTGTATTCTCGTTACAATTTAAAGTTAACATAAATCTATTAAACTAATGTTAATGCAGCATAAATATTTCGTTAACATAACACTTTTCTATAAATTATGACTATATTATTATAGATTTCAGCAAGCAGATTATTACTATTCGCTTTCGAGTCACGCCGGTCAGTCGTCTTTTCTTATTTGGATATCATCTGTGATTTTATCATCGTGCTCGTTTTTCAAAGAAAGCACGGCGGCCTTTCCGTCACTCGGAGAACCATCAGAAAAATACATTGGAAACAAGGAAAAAAACAAAACATAAAAGGAAAAGTATATAAATTGGTCCCACAAAACTGAATCCTCTAAATGACCTGAATAAATTAGCCCATTAACGATTATGATACTTGTAAAATTAAAAATTGAGCCACCGAGATATATTAGCGTATTCGTTACACGATTATCATAGCGTAACGATTTAAATTCACAGGCTCCGTTCCAAAAATAATATTTCCTCACTTCAATTCTCCAAAAGGAAAACAAGTGTGTTCCACAGCCGATGACAATTTTCTTTTCAGTCCCTCCAAAAATAGACACAAAAAAAATATGGCCACTCAAATGGATAAAGGTAACAACCGGGAGAATTAAGAAAAACGAAACGAGAAATTTCAGCACCTCGAATATACTAAGCATGGAAAAATTCCTCCTTTAAAAACACGCATGGTTGCTGGTCTTTTATTAAAGGATGCTATTTTGATACCCGGGATGAATCAATTATAACTAGTAATATTTCTCAAACCTTGAGTCTTATTTTTTGAAAATTAAAACAATTATCAATGAGCCTTATCGGTTGAATCGTGCATTTCATTAATGTTAAGGTTGTCTTGTTGGCTTTTAATCCCAAGTGTACTGCTTTATCTGCTATTTCCCCGCAATGAATCCATTTGCTTATTTGTTCACCAGTTGAACAAGACTGCTGATTAAACACATATAGATATATGCAGATAGCCTTCTCTCAGGAATAAAACATTCCACTATAACCAATCATGTAATCAATAACCCAGGTTAATTTTTAATCGATATATGTATACCGGGTAAATAGAAACGGAGGATACGAATGAAACCTAACGTAGAAGTAAGGGATGTTTCGAAGATTTTTGGGAAATCCCCAAAGGCTGCGATCGACCTTTTAAACAAGGGTTTTTCTAAAAAGGAAATCTTACAAAAGACAGGCCAAACTGTCGGGGTAAATAAGGCGAATTTTGAGATCTATCCCGGAGAAATTTTTGTGATAATGGGATTGTCGGGGAGCGGGAAGTCGACATTAATCAGGATGTTTAACCGCTTAATCACACCGACTTCAGGTGAAATTCTGATTGACGGCGAGGACATTTTGAAGATGAACGCCGAGCGGTTACGGCAGACGAGAAGAGAGAAGATCAGTATGGTCTTTCAAAATTTTGCTCTTTTTCCTCACAAGACGATTCTCGAAAATACCGAATACGGGCTGGAAATTCAAAAAGTACCAGCGGCAGAACGGGCGGAAAAAGCATTAAAAGCTCTGGAAGTCGTCGGATTAAAAGGCTATGAGCACCAGTATCCCGCACAGCTTAGCGGCGGAATGCAGCAGCGCGTTGGATTAGCAAGGGCGCTTGCCAACGACCCGGAGATTCTGCTCATGGACGAAGCCTTCAGTGCCCTCGACCCGTTAATTCGCCGCGATATGCAGGATGAGCTTTTAGAACTGCAGGAAAATCTGAATAAAACGATTATATTTATTACCCATGATTTAGACGAAGCGTTAAGAATCGGTGATCGAATTGCCTTGATGAAAGACGGAAGTATCATTCAATTGGGTACTCCGGAAGAGATTATGATGAATCCGGCCAATGAATATGTAGAGCGATTTGTGGAAGATGTCGATTTATCAAATGTGCTCACCGCTGCACATGTAATGAAAAGAGCGGAAAGAATTTCGGTCGACAGAGGCCCCCGGGTTGCTCTGCAAATTATGAAGGAGCAAGGCTACTCAAGTATTTTCGTCGTCGATAGAAAGAAAAAATTGTTGGGGGCTATTACGGCTGAACAAGCTACACAGGCAATTAAAGAAAGCCTAACCATTCAGGATGTGATGACGAAGAATGTACCCTCAGTAGATGAAAATGTGATCATTTCTGAAATATTGGATCAGATCGCAACCTCAAGTTTACCTCTTGCGGTTGTAGATCATGAAAACAAATTAAAAGGAACCATCATTCGTGGCAGTGTCATTGGTGCACTTGCCGGTAATAGAGATTTCTTAAATGATATGGGAAGTGATTAAATGAATATACCAAAAATACCTTTGGGATCATGGATTGACCGGCTTGTTGATTGGATAACGGCTACCTTCGACGGGTTGTTTGACTTTTTAACAGAAGTCATCGAAGGGACACTGGCTATATTCATTAATGTGCTAAACACCGGTCCCTCAATTTTCTTAATACTAATCTTGACTTTTTTGGCATTATACACAAGCAGATGGGCACTTGGAGTTTTTACTTTGATCAGTTTGCTGCTTATTCAGAATCTCGGTTATTGGGACGCTACTGTTGATACTCTGGCACTTGTCCTTTCCTCAGGACTGATAACGATTTTGATTGGGATACCAATTGGAATCTGGGTATCGCAAAGCGATACAGCAAAAAACATCGTTACACCAATATTGGATTTTATGCAGACAATGCCAGCCTTCGTCTATTTAATTCCATCGATTTTATTTTTTGGAATTGGGATTGTGCCGGGTATTATCGCATCGGTTATCTTTGCAGTTGCTCCCACGATCCGATTGACGAATTTAGGCATTCGTGAAGTTCCACAGGACTTGATCGAAGCCACGGAAGCATTTGGATCAACAACTGGCCAAAGGCTGTTGAAAGTTCAGCTTCCATTGGCTGCACCTACGATTCTTGCCGGTATAAATCAGAGTATAATGCTCTCCCTTTCAATGGTTGTCATCGCTTCTTTAGTTGGAGCACCAGGACTGGGAGCAGAAGTATACCGGGCGGTGACCCAGATTCAAGTTGGTCAGGGTTTTGAAGCCGGATTATCGATCGTCATGATCGCGATTATTTTAGACCGGATTTCACAAAACCTTAGAAAGCCGGCTTTTTCGCACATCATCAATCCGAAGATTGTATTCGGAGTCACCGGGGCTGCTTTTTTAGTCATGTTTGCTTACTTTGGATTTTTAGAAGGAAATATGGATGAACAAGCCTCCGCTGACCATGCCGGGGCTCAAGTGGATTATCAAATTACCGGTATTGACCCAGGATCGGGACTAATGAAAGCGACGGAAAAAGCCATGGAAGATTATAATTTACAAGATTGGACGCTTCGAGAAGGTTCTTCTGCGGCAATGACGGCGGAGTTAAAGAAAGCCTATGAAAATGAGGAACCGATTATCATTACAGGTTGGACGCCGCACTGGATGTTTCAGAAGTACGATTTGAAATATCTGGATGATCCGAAAGGCTCTTACGGGGAAGGTGAATCGATCCATACGGTTGTAAGAAAAGGACTTGAAGAAGAGGCACCTGGAGCTTACCAAATACTTGACCAGTTTTATTGGAAACCTGGTGATATGGAAGAAGTTATGGTGGAGATTCAAGAAGGTGCTGACCCTAAAACGGCAGCTCAAAACTGGATTGATTCCCATAGCGACGTAGTCCAGAGATGGATAGAAGGCACTCAGCAAGGCAATGGGCAAGAAATCATTATAGTCTATGTTGCCTGGGAATCAGAAATTGCAAGTACCAATGTGATCAGTGAAGTTTTAGAACAGCAGGGATATAACGTCAACATGAAACAGGTTGAAGCAGGCCCAATGTTTGCCGGAATTGCCGATGGAAGTGCTGACGCAATGGTTGCAGCATGGTTGCCAACCACCCACGCTGATTATTTTACACGTTATGAAGATGCTTTGGTTGATCTCGGAGCGAACCTGGAAGGAACCAGGCTGGGGTTAACCGTTCCAGAATACATGGAAATAGATTCAATCGACGATTTAAAGTAATGATAGAGAAGGTATCCTTTTAAAGGATGCCTTTTTTATTTAAGTCCTCGCCTCGCATTAAATCTGGCACTGGATAAACCAAAAAGAATCGTTTTCTCCCCTCCATTTCCAAAAGAATGATTTAGAGCAATTTCACATCATTCCACTAGAATTACAAGTTATAACCTACACTAATGAGTTTAGTACTTTAGGTACTACAACTAACGGGATATCCAGCTAATACTTTATGTGTAAATTTCACTTTCGACAAAAAATCCCCTGGATTTGTATATAGTATTTGAAATATTATGATAAATACAAAAGTGAATGTATGTTCATTCATTTTCGGTACAAAACCATACTTGGGGGTATTATGGATGAATGTTTTCAACTTACTTTCTGTTGAGTTTGCAAAGCTGGCAGCAAACAAGGCGATTCTTTTTTCCATTATTGCCGCTTTACTTGTACCTGTTGCCTATGGAGGGATTCTCCTCTCTGCTGACTGGGGTCCTTATGACAATCTGTCAAACTTGCCGGTTGCCGTCGTCAATAATGATAAAGGAGCGATGTCGGAAGATGAACCGATCAACGTAGGAAGAGAATTGGTGGCGAATTTGAAAAAAGGAAAGCAGTTAGGCTGGAAATTCGTCGATTCGGCAAAAGCGATGAAAGGACTACAGAATAATGACTTCTATATGGTCATTGTGATACCCGAAGATTTTTCCCAGCGCGTGACAACCGTCCTTGATCCAAATCCCAAAAAGCTTGAACTAGAATACATCCAAAATGAAGGACTTAACTTCCTCGCCTCACAAGTTACCAGAACCGCTACTGAAAGAATTCGCGAGCAACTGGCAAATACAATCACCGAACAATACGTTACATCCGTCATGGGTGAGGTTGCCGATGGATTTGAGAAAGCAGCCGACGGATCGGCCCAGCTTGCTGACGGAACAACACAGCTTCATGACGGAACAACTGAATTACAGCAGTCCGTCACTGAAAAATCGCCAGACATCGCGAGGCTGGCCGATGGCGCGAATCAGCTTAAAGGAGGAACAGGACAGCTCGTAAATTCCCTTTCTTCCAAGCAAGCAGATATTACAAAGCTGGCAAATGGCACGAAAGAATTAAAAAATGGTACTTCCCGTCTGTTAAAAGGATTACACGATAAATCCGGTGATATTTCGCGGCTCGCTAATGGAGCAAAGGAGCTGCATAATGGTATGGTAAGCCTGAAAGGCGGAACCTCGCAAATATTAGCTGGATTGCAGCGGGCCGAGGCTGGCAGTACGAAGCTTAGAGCCGGCATCGAGGGCCGTTTAGTACCCGGCAGTGCGAAGGTAACAGATGGTGCTGTAAGGCTCGCAGATGGGGCCGCCCAATTGGAGGCAGGAATTAAGGAATATCAAAACTTTAATGTTACGACAAAACTGGATCCTAACTATCAAAAAATAGTAGAAGGGGCCGAAAAAATATTAGCAGGGGCAATTTCTGTAAGGGATGGCTCAACGCAAATCTCTAACGGACTCGCTTCTACGGCAGCTCCTGGAGCAGTAGATCTGAACGAAGGAATTAAAAAGCTGTTAGCCGGTCAAATACAGGTTGATGATGGAGCAGCGAAGCTGGAAGCAGGAGCAAAACAAATTGCTGACGGGAATGCCGCAGTTAACAATGGGTGGTCGGAACTGACAAATGGTGTGACTGCCCTGGACAAAGGGGCGGGCCAAATCTCCGATGGGAATGCTAAAGTAGACGAAGGTTGGAAAGCGCTTACAACCGGGGCGTCTAAAATCAATAACGGAATGGGCCAAGTAAGCAATGGTACCACCAGTGTGAATGAAGGCTGGGGAAAATTGGCTGATGGCACTACTAAGTTAAACGATGGAGCCGGAAAAGTGAATGATGGAACCCAGCAACTCGCTTCAGGGCTGAAAGATGGAGCAGAAAAAACGGGCAGATTGAAAACTGGAGAAGAAAATGCCGGCATGTTCGCAGCCCCGGTTGAACTGGTCAGCGATAAAATTAACGGATATCAATATTACCGTGATTCGACTGCTCCATATATACTGACACTTGGTTTGTTCGCCGGCATCTTGATCATGTCAATGTTTATTGATTTTAAAAGGCCGCCATTCGTATCAAGCGTCCGCTGGTTCGCAGTTAAATTTATGCACTTGGGCTCATTGGCCATCGTTCAAGCCATTTTGCTTCTCAGTGTTGTTCTTTTAGTCCTGAAATTGCATGTGACCAACCCGATTGGATTGATTGTATTTGCGCTCATAGCCAGCGTGACGTTTTCAGCAATTGTGCTCTTCCTGGCCGCTTTCGGTGGTAACATTGGCCGCTTTATCGCTTTGGTGTTTATTATCTTGCAGTTATCGATTACGGGAGCGAACCTGCCGATCGATATGCTGCCTGAAACGTATAGAAATGTAAGCGCATACCTTCCGTTCACCTATTCAATTGCCGGGTTTAAATCAGTGATCTCTTTAAATAGTTTCGGCTCGGCACTTGTAAACGCCGGAATGCTGCTTATATTCCTTGTCATTTTTGGTTTGTTGTCATGGGTCGCAATTTTTATAAAAAAGAAATATCAACAACAAAATTCTGACATGGCAGCAGAAACGGTAGTCTAAAAATAGGGACGGGCGCCAGATATGATGGCGCCGTCCCTTATATTTTTATAAATGGGCAATACTTAAATATTATTTTATTTTCTTATTTCACATATAAACTACAGTGAGTGGTGGAGGTTATCAAAAATAATGTATATGCAATGAATGCATTTACCAGGTTTTTTCAAAGGGATCCTGATAGAGCTTCATTTTTTTCAATGCTCGGTGTACACCTTTAAAACTTTCTCGAGATCTTCCATGTCGGCAACATGCAACAACTGCCGCTGCCGGTTCGTTTCAATCACCAAAATGCCGTCTTCTGACAGATTCATATTTTTAATGCGGTCGTAATTAGAATAAAAATTCCCATAAAAATATCCTTTTTCTTTAAATCTTGCTTTCGGAGTCCGCAGCAATACAAAATAAAGAATAATCGCCGCATAACCCGCCAACAAATACGTAACCATTTCATTACCGCCGCTCATGATGTTGGAGACAACCAGTATGACCAGCAATCCTGCAAAAATAAGCTGATCCGCCAAGTTGCGTTTTTTTAAAGGGACAGTAAGAATCGTCTTTCCTTTTAACATCGGAATGACGACGGAATCATATACAATATACACAAGGGATAATGCAATCAGAGCCATTAATATTCCTTCTGTGATAGACATCAGGTGTACCTCCTCACTTCACATTTTAAATTCAGAACGAGAATCGGAGCCATTTCCGATTCTCGTTCTTATGTTTGCCGGGCCAGGTTGGTACGGCATTTCCGTTCAACCTATTTAGCGAGGAATCCGCCCCAGTATCCGACGATTCCAAGTGCGAAAATACCAAGAATAATCCACAATGGATTGACTTTTTTCTTCAGCAGCCACATGCACACAAAAGTTAAAAGCAACGGTAAAAGCCCAGGCATTAATTGATCTAAAATACTTTGAACTGTTGTGGTTGTTACTTCACCCGTTTCAGGATTCTCAATCTCGGAAACAACTAATGGTATTTTCATAGATGTCCATTTATTGACAAGTGCTCCCATAACGAATAGACCGAGAATCGATGCACCTTCTGTCAACTTTTGAAGCAGGTTGCCTCCCATGTCGGAAACGACGTTGGAACCTTTATGGTAACCGTAAAAGACACCCCACCATCTAACGCCAAGACGAACAGCATTGAACAATACAAAGAACAAAAGCGGTCCTAAAATATTGCCGGACATTGCGATCGATGCACCAAGTGCCGCAAATATCGGACGCACCGTACCCCAAAAGATCGGGTCACCGACACCGGCAAGTGGTCCCATCAAACCTACTTTAATACCGTTGATCGCGGCATCTTCGATTTCTGCGCCATTTGCCCGCTGTTCCTCCATTGCGAGAGTTACACCTAAAATCGGGGCTGATGCAAATGGTTGGGTATTAAAGAATTCGTTATGCCTTTTCATTGCTTGCTTACGTTCTTCACTGCCTTCAGGATACAGGCGGCGAATCGCAGGCGCCATGGCGAAGGCATATCCTAAAGCTTGCATCCGCTCAAAGTTCCAGGAACCTTGAAGTAAGTTGGAGCGAATGAAAACCGCACGCAAATCACGCTTTGTCAGTTTCTTTTCACCTGCAGAAGGTGCCACCACATTCGTTTCATTACTCATTTTGCGTCCCTTCCCTTCCTAGTCTAACTCATCGTCAAGATCGTCGTCATACCCTGAAGCTACATTTCCGCTTGACGCGATTGCGACTTTATTGTATTTCGGGCTTAATTGAATATATATGATCGCCATAACTAAACCGAGTACGCCGAGGGCAACCAAGTTAAATTCGGTGTAAGCAGCTATAACAAATCCAACGAAGAAGAATGGCATTAAGTATGGCGCTTGCATCATATTGATTACCATTGCATACCCGACAACAACGATGATCCCGCCGGCGACATTCAATCCGCCTGTTACTACATCCGGAATCGCATCAAGCATATTCCTAACAGCAGAAGTTCCGACCGTAACAACAACGATAAGGGCAGGAATCGCAATACGCATCGCTTGCAAGAGCAACGCACCTATATGCAGTAAATCCATCCCCCGCAAATCACCTTTTTCTGACATTCTGTCAGCACCGTGCTGGAACCCAACAGTAATCGTACGGACGAGGATCGTCAATACCTGGCCAGCTGCAGCAAGCGGAATCGCCAGTGCAATACCTGCGCCGATATCTTGCCCCCCTGCAACGACAAGGATAGTTGAGATAATTGATGCTAAAGCAGCATCAGGTGCAACAGCTGCACCGATGTTCATCCAGCCGAGTGCAATCATTTCGAGTGTACCACCAATGATAACCCCGGTTGTTACATCTCCTAAAACCAGGCCGATTAACGTACATGCAATCAACGGACGGTGGGTCTGAAATTCATCAAGGATTGACCCCATCCCTGAAATACAAGATACGAGGAAGACTAGGATAATTTGTATTACAGAAACATCCACGATTTTCCCTCCTTAGAGTAAATAATGTGAAGAAGTGCAGATTTTTCCCATTGTTTAAGCAGTTGACTTCTCTGAAGTCAGGTAAAACGGTTACAAAAATTCACTCAGTGTTCTACTCGGTATGCCAGTAACCACCTCCTTTAATGTCTCAAGGCCGGCCAGAGCCTATCAGCCCTCACCGTCCCGGTCACGTCTTAAGGTGTGAAGGCAACAAGCAGCCGCTTTTGTCAAGTTTGGTTATTGCCCCGTTTACTTCTAATTGGTTTCTTATTTACCAGCTTGCAGCTTGTCTAAAAGCGGAATAATTGCTAATTTATTGTCCGCGGCCACTTTGCGAATTTCCAATTCGATATTGCGGGCAGCCAGTTCGCGAAATGCTTGAATGTCTTTTTCATCAACCGATACGGCATTGGTAATCATCGTTTTGCCTTCTTTGTAAGCAATCCCGCCAATGTTGACAGATTTAATGGCGACACCTGCATCAACCAGGCGCAGTACGTCGGTCGGGTTTGTGAACAGGAGCATAACGCGGTCATTGTCATATTTCGGGTTGTTGTACACGCGAATTGCTTTCTCAATGTCCACGACACTGGCTTTTATCCCTGGCGGTGCCACTTGGGTGAGCAAGGTCTTGCGGACCGTGTCTTTTGCCACTTCGTCACTGACCACAATAATCCGGCTAACGCGGGCCTCTTTCGTCCAAACAGTTGCCACCTGTCCGTGAATCAAACGGTCGTCAATACGTGCTAATGCAATAATCATTTATAATTCCTCCTCTGATTCTTCAGTTACAACCAAGCTTCTTCTTAGGGATTTAACACCCATACTCCCTGCCTTTAAAGCAGTGTCAACCAGTTCGTCAAATCCCATCCCTGATCGCAAGGCCAATGTTTCCAATAGCATTGGAATGTTAACTCCTGCGATTACATCATAATCTGGTTTCGGCAAAGCAATTTGGCTCGCAGCATTATACGGGCTGCCGCCGAATAAATCGACCATAAACAGGACGCCTGCAGCGGTATCAAGCTTAGACAGTTGTTCATTGAATTTTGTAATCAATGTATCTGTATTTTCACCAGGAACAAAATCGATAAAGGTAACGTTTTCTTGCGGGCCGATAATCATTTCTGTTGATCTTAGCAATTGTTCTGCTGATGCTCCGTGTGTTCCAATGATAATGGCAGTTGTCATTGTTCGACCTCCTTTTTCATCTTTCAACAATAATACATGCAAGATTCGTGCCAACTTTCTGTATTAAATTGCGCTGCCTATCATTCAAGCATTCTCTTTTTATTTTTAAAACACATTGATACACTATTAAAAAATCTTTAATACTAATACAGTGCTTTCGCTGCAGCGAAAAGAAAACTGTCTTATTAGCTGTACCAGGCCTATCATAGTTGGCCATATTGTTTTTCTCCCGACCTTTTCATGGGATCTTCTAATGAGTCCTTCAAATTTATTCAAAAATCGCCTTCCGGCTTCTCAACAAAATCGTCATTTTTGTGTACAAACAAAAATAAGACTGCTACAAGGTAAAAACCTTTTTAGCAGTCTTATGCCGGATACATTAAATTGCCTGCTGACCTTCGATCTGGTTATCTACTAAATCAACCAGAAAATACAGTTCATCATCCGTCAAAGAAAGTTTAAGCTTGTCCTGAAATATTTGTGCCTCTACTTTAAAAGCTTCTTTTTTCGCTTCTTGCTCATCTGTAACTTCCGAAGTATAACGGAGGTTGTCGCGTGTCACCGCCCGCTCCAGCGCACAGCCGATATGAAGGCTCAGATTGATTTTTGTGGCGTTACTAAAGGAAAAGGCTACAACTTTTTCGATATTTGATATAAATTGCAGGATTGTCCCAATCACTTTCTTTGGGTTTAAATAGGTTAAAAACTCATTTAAGCTTTCTTTGCTCATTTCCCGCACTATTACTTCCGGCCTTGGATTAGCGGGAACTAAATGCTGGTTTTGGATCAAGTTGATAAATTGGGCTTCCCCGTCCCCCACAAATAGCGATTCAATCGGAATAAACGGCACATGGATTTTCGGGTCTACTATTCCGACGGTCAAAAGAATCTCATATTTTTGCAAGTATTGATCGATTCTTTTTTCAATTTCGTTGATCGGCAGAGGGATGACCTTAATCTCGCTTTTGCCGATGTTGCGGAGCAATTGTTCAACAAATTGCTTCAACTTCTCCGCAGTTCCTTCCCCGGTCGAGCAGACAGACAATATAGCGAGGGGCTTTGTCGGCATACGGGTTTCCTGCTGTTCAACCTGGTAAGTTCCGTAACCTCTAAAATCTTTCAATGACTCGTAAATCTCATCCAAATCCATGTCCATGATCGTTGCTTTCCGGACCGCTTCAATCACAAGCGGGGTGGATACCATATCAAGCGTTCGAGTCTGGATACCGGTATCGTTCGTGATTACCTGGCCAAATCCGGTCAAAGAACCCATGTCAACGAGCAGCAAAACACCTTTTCCCATATCAATTTCTCTTACCCGCTCACGCATTTCTCCCAAAATTTCTTTTGGACTGAGATCAAGCGGCATATCAATACATTCTATATTCGTTTCCCCAAGCAGTTTTTTGACGACGTTGACCATGCTGCTTGCTGTACTGCTTCCATGCGCCGCAACGAGTATTGCAACATGCTCAACCGTTTGATCTTTTAAAAGCGAGGTAAATATGATCGTCAAGTACATTGCTTCCATCTCGGGAACACGGATATGGAAACGCTCCTCAATCAGGCGGCAAATTTCCAGCGAAAGCTGATACTCTTTTGGCCTGTCATTGATGACATTTTCGATATTCGTATAGCTCACGGATTTTTGATTTTTTGACCTTTTTAAAAATGAGGTGAGATGCAGGCTGAATGCGAGCAGGAAGCGATCCGTCACCTTTTGTCTCAATCTTTTTTCGACTGTTTCCTGGACTTCCTCACTGAAAGTCAAAATATTTTCGTCGACAATCTTTAAGATTTTCTTCCGATTTAGCGCATTGCTTGAAAATTTGTTATAAAATTTATTCAAATGAATATCAATATCCAGCTTTAAAAACCGGTTAATATCCTCATCCGATACCGACTGCTCCATCATAAACGCAACTTTATCTTCAATAATACTGTATAAATTAAAATCCGGTTCATACGGGTCTTCTTCAAACAGAGCTTTATTGTTCCCTTCCGGATATATCATCAAATTCGGCTCCAGCATCTGGGACAACTCCTGCATTTCCTGCCGGCGCCTGCTCAGATAAAAAAGGCCATTTTTGATTTCCGGAGGCAGCCGTTTAAATTCTATAGTGATAATTTCTTCATTCAAGCAACGGAGAAAGCCGTTGGCACAGACAAGCTGGATATTCGATTTTAGCTGTCCGACGTTTCCGAAAGAAGTGTTGCCAATCAATGCTTTGATCGCTTCAGCTTCAATTTTAATCGGTTTCTGCACGCGGTTTGCCTCATTGGCCAATAAAAATTTTAAAATATCAATCTTGTCTATTGGAAGGCGTTCTTCAAACGACGGAATGCTGATCAAAATCGGGATGCGGCGGACAAAGGTTTTAAGCAACGAAGATTCCGGGTCTTCCGTTGTTGCACCAATGATCAGCACATTGGCTTTATGCTTCCGCTCCGTTTCCCCGAGGCTGCTGTATGTCCCGGTATCCATAAAATAAAAGATCATTTCCTGGCCTTCAGGCGGAAGGCGGTGGATTTCATCGAGAAACAGGATGCCGCCATCTGCCTTGGCAACCAGCCCTTCTTTATGGCTATCCGCTCCCGTAAATGCCCCTTTCACATGACCGAATACATGTGAAAGCAAAAGCTGCGGGTTATTGTAATAATCTGCACAGTTGAACACGACAAACGGGGTGTCTTCCGTATATGGCCCGACATGTTTCGCATAGTTGAACATCATGTTGGCAAACAGCGTTTTCCCAACCCCGGTCTGCCCGACAATCAATGTATGCAGACCGTGGGGCGGATACAAAACGGCTGCTTTCGCTCTCTCCACTTGAATGCGCAAGCTCGTTTTTGACCCGATCAAATCATCAAATGGGCTCGGTTCCTCCTCTGTATCCATTTGCGATGATGGTTTCGATTGCCCATTTCGGTAGGCCAGGATGCTTGCCATGCTTTCATACTCGTAAATATCATTCGGCAACTGAGACTGTATCAACTTTTCAATACAGTCCTTCACGAGGTAACGGACCGGGCGGCCTTTAATCTTGATAATCATATTTTGGCGCAATAGTTTGTTTAATTCCGCGCTCACATTGTTTCTGAGAATATCTAAATGATCCGCGATATCTGAAGCAGTGAACCCCTCCATACGGATAAAATCATCGAGCTTTTTACCATCAGACTGTTCGACTAAATAAGCATAAATTTTATCGATACGCTTCATACAGAACCACCCCTTTTGTTGGGAATAAATCTACATTAATAGTATCACGAATGTATCAGCTATCAATATTAATTCATGACAAGCCTGCGAACTCTTTATGCAGAAATTCTTCGAGCTGGGGCAAAAGTCATCATCGATTTCGGCAATTTTTCGTAAAACTTCGACAAAACGAGTGAATTATCCTTATTAATAGAGGATCCGTTGTTTTTAGATTGAATTTTGCTCAGCAAGAAGGTTCCACTTTAGCATACTGAGTGGAAGAAATCATTTCATAACAAAAACCAAGATATGGATAAATTATTAAATTAAGGGGCAAGTTAATGATAAATCGTGAAAATTCATTAATTCAGGAGGGTTGTTTCATAATGGAGTTGTACAAAAACATGGAATTCGAAATGAAAAGCAGCTTTATGCCTAACCTCACCAACTCAGAGAGATTAAAAATTTTAGAAGTGACACAAGGAAGTATCGTGATTAAAATGGACAATTCGAATTACAGAGGGGTCTTTCCGAGGGACAGCTTTCAATACTGGATTAAAAAAGGTTCGTTAGTATATATAGATGACCATAAGGAAAAAACTTCGTAAACTATGGCACTGGTTAATACCAGTGTTTTTTTATGCCTTATACCCGTACTTTCGCCACGTTCAACCGTGAATAAGCTTGATTTTTATATCACCCCTTGACGTTCGTTTCAACGCTTCATTTCACCATCACCTGAGGCTAAGGGAATTTATCTTCCTGGCGGGGAATATACCTGTAATATGGTTTTTTTGAAGGACGTTCATCATAACTTTAAATTCAGCCCCGAAAGGTGATGCCGATGTATCCTGTTTATAAATACTTTGGAAAAGAAAAAAAGTGTGAAGAAGTTCCGACAGCCTTCCCTCCGCAGCATCAAGACCAGCATCCAGGATTGGAATATCTCATGTTTCCAAGACCGATTTCCGAAAATCCCAATTATATAGGCAGTGGTAAATTAAAAGGAAAAGTAGCGATCATTACAGGTGGCGATAGCGGGATTGGAAGAGCGGTCGCCTATGCATTTGCGAAGGAAGGGGCGGATGTGGCCATCTCTTATCTTTATGAGCATAAAGATGCGAAAGAAACTCAAAAAAGAATTAGTGAGCTTGGCAGACGCTGCTTATTAATTCCCGGAGATCTTCAAGAAGAGGCTATGTCACATGAGGTTGTAAACCAGACCGTTCATTTCTTTGGTAAAATTGATACGCTAGTCAATAACCATGCTGTCCAATATGTTCAAAAAAGCATCCTCGATATTACAGCAGAGCAATTGGACCGTACGTTTCGTACTAATATTTACTCCTTTTTCTTTATGACAAAAGCGGCCCTTCCTTTTCTGAAACGAGGCAGCGCCATCATAAACACCACATCGGTAACCGCCTATGAAGGAAATGAACAATTGATTGATTATTCCGCAACGAAAGGGGCGATCTTAACTTTTACCCGCTCCCTGTCTCTTTCTCTCATAAAAAAAGGGATCCGGGTCAATGGAGTAGCTCCAGGACCAATTTGGACCCCTTTAATTCCTTCATCTTTTTCAGCAGAAGACGTGAAAACGTTCGGCACCTACACGCCAAAAGTGCCTATGAACCGTGCTGGCCAGCCTTATGAAGTTGCCACAAGCTATGTGTTCCTGGCTTCCGATGATTCAAGCTATATGTCCGGTCAAATACTGCACCCAAACGGAGGGGTGATGTCAGGTTCTTGATAAATTTTAAGCTAAAAAAGGCAAAAAGTAATGCTCGGCAGCATCCAAAATATATTCCCGCACCCCTTGGCCCAGGCGTTTGATCAGCCATCCCTGCACTCACAATGAAGTTGTACCGGACTCCACTTGTCGGCAAAGTCAGTAGCTTTTGGAATTTGTGCTTATTCTTTTATTTTTAGCTTTATTTCATAGCTCTTACCATTTGAATTTTTGGAATCAATATGAATTAGAGCCTTTTCATTAGATACGGAGATTTTTACACCATCACTAGCTGCTACTGCCGTAGGATTCGGTACTTCAACTTTCAATTTCATTTTATCCAAGCTAAAGGTCGGGTCAGAAATGGCAATGGTGACCGTATCTCCATCCTTCTTTACTAGAATTGAAGCTTGATTATAGGATGTGAGATTACTAACCGTTTTCTTTTTATCACTGAAGAAATTAAATCCTTTGATTCCCAGCTTCGTATTTTCAACGGCATGAACATCTTCTGTATTGGATAATACCTTTACGTTCGGATTTGCCGCATATTGTTCTGTTTTCTTTTCATCAAAATTAGGTAAAATCACGTGGGCATATTTTGCTTTTTGTGGATTCTTTCCATGACCCATGTCCAATGTAAAGAAGTTCTTCGTTACTTTTGTATCTGGGTTTCCTGTGCGAATTTTTCTTAAGCTTTTGGAAACTGTTTCTTTCGTAACACCGATCCGAGAGGCATCTGGGAAATAATAGCCTACCTGAGTACCCTCGGCTTTCGTTTTGAAATGAATCCATTTTAAATTATACTCCCCGTTGGCTGGTTCTATTAATCTATCCTCATCATATGTTTCTCCAGAAATAGAACTTGTGTCCGTTCCATCAAACATGCGATTATCGATCGTGGAAATGACCTCTCTGCCCATTTTATCTTGGATACCAGATCCCATTAAGACAATCTCATCGTCAAACATAAAGGCTGACTTATTTGCTTCTGCATTTTTATATACTACAAAGTCTTCTGGCAATAACCCCTTTTGTTTATCTTTAAATCCAATTTCATCCCCAAGTTGGATACCTGAAACTCCATATTTTCCAAGCTTTACTCCACCTGAATAAGTATTTGTACCTACTGGAAAATACACATAATCATTTTGTGACTCAGAAGAAGCATAAAAGTTTAATGGATGATCCGTATTTTCGTAGAAGAGCTTCCCGCCATATAGTTCTGGAATCGTTTTTCTTTCTTCTACAGGTACAGTTGTACCCGGGAGTTTATAAGGATCGATGGTCGCAAAAAAGTTCGCTCCAAATGATTTCGTTTGATCACTTCCGGATAAATATAAATAATAGGCCCCATCCCCTTGGAACCATGGCATTAAATTTTCGCCGCTCATATATTCATATTTGCTGATTCTTTTGGAGCTTCTGGAAAAAGCAAAAGCATACGAATCTCTTACATGAACGGTTTTATCCATTAAGTTAAAGGCATAGTGGTTTGCTTCATCAATCCCATTTTTAGCCTCAATCTCAGGATCCGTCATTAGCTGATTAAAATTGAGAATCGAAGCATATGAGGTAAAAGATCCGGTAGAGATAGTCCCTTTAGTAGTGTCGGCGATATATTTTATATGTGATTTTAACTGTTTACTATCTTCTTTATCTAAGTAGTTCGTTAAATCTACCATCGCTTCTACGATGCTATTGACATCCTGATAACCTGTTCCAGTCCTTGAAACCGCTCTTCCTTTTACGATTTCCATCATATAACCTTCAAATATGACTGGTGAGAACCCTTTGTATATCCAATCCTTTACAGTCGGCACCAAAAGTTCTTCAGAGTTGTATTTACTGTCCGCTAGTATGTTCATGGTTTGGATCATTCTATTTAAGAGCACTTTTCCATAAGAGCCTGTATAGGCAACTCTATGATGCTGAATAAAAGAACCGTCCTCATAAAACCCATCCCTAATCCCATTAATGAGATTGTTGGGATCGACAGTTTTAAAAACAGTTAGAATATGATCTACTGCCTTCGAAACTCGTTCTTCGTCACCAACCAAAACCCCTTGTATAATTCGATTGGTTGCAATATCAGCCAGGTTTGCCCCAGTATGAAATCTGGAAGTTAAATCGATATCTCCATTTTTGCCGTTCCGTAAATACAAATCCATTGATTCTATATAGTCATCAATTAATTCTGGTTTATAATTTTTAATCTCATCCTCTAACAGCAGCAGTGTTTTCGTAATATTCATCGGCATACCGATTTCCCATGAATACCAATTTCCATAATAACCCTTTCCCTGATCTACGAAGAAGTTTGAGTAAAGCCACTCTAATCCATCAATTACTTTATAGATAAGTTCTTGATTTTCATATAAATTCACACCGCTTGAATCGAGTCTCTTGTAAGTTTTAGCTGCAAGTGCCATTTGGTATAAATATAAATAGGAGTTGCTTAAATTTGCATCCTTCTCTCCAAGGACCAGATTTTCAAAGAGGAATTTTTCTTCCCCTTTCACTCGATCTTCACTGGAGAGGAAGGAAGCAAGCCTTGTATTTGCCAAGTTATGGACTGTATTAATCTTGCTATCTAATAAGTAACTATTGTTCATACTCTCGTTACCGGCAAGGTACTCTCTAAAGTTCAGCTTTAATTGATCCAATTCATTTAATACATCCGTATTGCCAGTATGAACAGCCGCTTTTGCGGTAACTGGTGCGGGCTTTTCAGAGGCTTGAGCATTGTTGTTCGATTCTATAAATGGCACTGTTAAGAAGGTTGTTAATGTGAGTGAAGATGCTAAGATTCGCTTCAGATTTTTTTCCATTAAGACACCATCCTAAATTATATTTTTATGATATTGAAATCAAAAATCTTAAAATAGAATTCCTTTACCGTGCCAACCATCCTCCGTCGACCGCTAAAATATGACCGTTTATATAATCGGAAGCTCTGCTTGATAGAAATACGACAGCGCCCATCAAATCAGACGGATCTGCCCAGCGGCCGGCCGGGATGCGGGACAGGATTTCAGTGTTTCGCTTTTCATCCGCTCTAATTTGGGCTGTATTATCTGTTGCAATATAACCAGGGGCAATCGCATTGATTTGAATATTATATTCCGCTAATTCATTTGCAAATGCTTTTGTAAGACCTGCAACCGCATGTTTACTAGCTGTGTATGGCGGCACAAACTTACCGCCCTGGAATGAAAGCATGGAAGCAATATTAATAATTTTTCCGCTCTTCCGCTCAACCATCACTTTGGCCGCTTCCTGGCTCAGTAAGTATAAAGAATTTAAATTGACCTCCATAACTGCATCCCAGTCTTCTTCCTTATATTCTAATAATGGAGCACGAAGGATCGTACCAGCATTGTTTACTAAAATATCAATCTTTCCATATGTTTTTAGGCATTCTGCTGCTACTTGTTTTACGGCATCCCTATTACTTAAATCCGCTTGAAAAAACACAGCCCTCCGCCCTGTTTCTTCAATTATTCCCCTTGTCTCATCCCAATCTCCGCTCCTGGAGACAAGAAAAAGATCGGCACCAGCTTTGGCAAGCGCAGCAGCATACCCCTGCCCTAATCCTTTATTTGCTCCTGTAACGATCGCCACTTTACCGATTAGGCTAAAATAATCAAGTGAAAATGATGTAAGATCATTCGCCATTCCATTCATCCTCCTTATCTAACTAGATACTGTTATAGAACTTCGCCCTCGCTTAGTGGTTAGCGCAATTCTTCCATTTTCACATGGTCCATGTCGCTATAAGTGATATTTTCTCCGCACATCCCCCAAATAAAGGTGTAGTTGCTTGTTGCGGTTCCTGTATGGATCGACCAGCTTGGTGAAATGGCTGCTTGTTCATTTTTCATCACTAAATGTCTTGTTTCATCCGGCTTGCCCATAAAGTGGAAAACGCGAGTGTCAGGATTCATATCAAAATATAAATAAACTTCCATACGGCGCTCATGAGTATGACATGGCATCGTATTCCAGACACTTCCCGGTGCGAGCATTGTTAATCCCATTTGCAGCTGGCAGCTCTCACAAACATTTGGATGAACGTATTGATAGATTTTGCGCTCATTTAATGTTTCAGAAGCACCCATTTGTAACGGATCAATTTTGTTAATATCAATTTTCACTGTCGGATACGTATGATGTGCCGGAGCGGAATTAATATAAAATTTGGCTGGATTGCTGGCGTCCCTGGAAGAGAATAATACCTCCCTTGTACCTTTGCCAACATATAATCCGTCTCGCTGCTGCATGTCATATTCTGTTCCATCAAGCACGACAGAGCCTTCTCCGCCGATGTTGATAATTCCAAGTTCACGGCGTTCTAAGAAATACTCGACTCCTAATTCTTTATCAAGCTTAATCGTTAATTCCTGTTCAGCCGGAGTTACTCCGCCAAATATCATTCGGTCAACATGCGTATAAGTCAAGTGAACCTTGCCTGATTCAAAAAGAGTTTCAACGAGAAATTCTCTTCTCAGTTCATCTGTTGTGTATTTTTTCATATCCTCCGGATGGTGTGCGTAACGTGTCTCCATTATTTATCTCTCCTTTTTGATGGTATTGACCTTAAAAGGCTTAAGTTAAAATTTAAATACTAGCGAACAATTTTGCCGTGATCAGTGTTAGCAAACTGAAAAACCTCTTTACTTGAAAATACATTGCAGTCCTCATTTTCATTGGGAAATCCCCTGCTTACTAAGGAGTAGATTAGATAAGCGCCAATGCTGAAACTCATTAACATGGCTGCAGGGAAATAGAGACATAATACAACGGCCCCAGCAATGATCAGGATAGACAAGAAGGTATAATGCAAGCAGCTGATTGACAATAGCAATGCATTCTTAATAGCCTGTGCCAAAGATGCTTGGTAATGAACGATCACAGGGAAAATATAGATAGAAACAAACAAGTACAAAATTCCTAACAGAAAAAAGAATGAAAATAAGATGTATTTAACATCGGAATTTAGTTGATTGGTTATAATAAAATCCCCCAAAAGCAAGCCGGCAAAAGCCATCCACAAAATTCCAATCAAAAAGCTTTGTTTAAAATTATCTTTAAATAGACAGAAAAAAGAAGAAAAAATTTGAATATCTCTTCGATTTTTCCACTCTCGTACAACACCGAACATGGCGGCTGTCGCAGGAAAAATGGTCAGGATTGGGAGGCATGTCATCAGCCAGAGGGTATTCAACAAGAACGCATTCATAATGAATTCCATAGTTTTATAAATCTTGCCATCTATCATCCCTATCTCTTCCCCTTTCCCGAACTGAGTTTATGAAAATTCATTAAAAGACGGGCGTTTCCCAAGACGGCTTTATCTTTCCCTTACCAATACATTTTCCAGTCCTTAACGAGCCTGATCAAAGCTTCAAAATAATAATAGTCTCCCCAGATACAGCTCTCATCTACTCCGCGGCCACCGCCTTTATAATAGACAGCGTGCTTCAGAATACCATTAGCTTCACTATCAATTTCAGTTGTATAGTTTTCATATAATGATTGAATCATTAGAAGGGCCGCATTTTCATACGTTCTCCTTTCTGGATCGGTTAAAGGCAAATGCTTCGCCATCTCCAGCAGTCCGCAAACGGTAATGGCTGCCGCAGAACTGTCACGTTCTTCATCACCTTCTGTAAAAATTAAGTCCCAGTAGCAAATTTGATCTTCCGGCAGTCTATTTAAATAATAGTTTGCAAGCTTTTTCGCCAATTCGATTAAACTCCAATCATGAATATAATGGTAGCTTAAAGGAAATCCATAAATACCCCATGATTGCCCGCGTGCCCAACAGGAATCATCAGAATAACCCTGCCTTGTGTTTCCATACAATGGTTTACCTGTGTTTGGATCCATGTAATAAGTGTGGAAGGTTGAAGCATCCTGCCTGACTATATATTTAGCCGCCTGCTTGACATGCGTTTGACCAATTTCACGATAAACAGGTTTTCCTGTCACTTCGGAAGCCCAGTAAAGCAAAGGCAGATTCATATTGCAATCAATGATCATCCTCCCCCGTTCCTTTGGATCATTCAAGTCTCCCCACGCCTGGATAATGCCTGCTTTATCGAGATATCTGGTAATTAATAAATCTGCGGCTTTAATTGCAGTTTCCTTCGCCTCTTCATTTCCCGTTAACTTATATGCGCTTACACAGGACAAAGTGTACAAAAAACCCAGATCATGATGGTCTAGTTCAATCCGCTTATCAAGGCGCTCTATGAAGCTCTCCACTTGCTTTTCGGCCACTTTACGGTATTTTTCCTCCCCTGTGTATTCATAGGCAAGCCACAGCATCCCCGTCCAAAAGCTTGTTGTCCATTCCACGTTTTGGATTGGTTTATAGACAAGATTTTCACTATTTGAATCGGGAAACATATCTGTAAAAACATCTAAGCTTTGATCAATTTTAGCTAATACATGCTGGATTGCCTTTTCCACAAAAGCCCGGTTGACAGCAGGGGTTTTCTCAAACCGTTCTTTATCCTGGATTTTTTCTTCTCGAACTTCATCAACAAATACAGCCATTTCAGGATCACCTCAAAATATATAGTAGAAAAGGTTCTTTTAAGTCTTTAAGCCATGGACTTTGTCCTGCTCCAGTCCTTCTGCAATCGAATCTGAAAAGGATCTTCTATCTTTCATGAAATGGGAAAAGTAGTAAAGCAATCCTCTTTTTTTACCTGCTGCCTAGCGATGCCATTGATTCACAAACATTGCGCACCTTTATCCTTTTATACCAGTGTTAGCAACTCCCTTGATAAAATGGTCTTGAGCCAGGAAGTAAACAAGGATGGTTGGTACGATGGCGGAAACTGCCGCAGCCATTAGCAGTGAATATTCTGTATTGTATTGAGTTACAAAATGCTGGATTCCTAGCTGCAATGTGTATAAGTGATCAGACGTTAAGTAAATCAATGGACCAAGAAAATCGTTCCAAGAATGCATAAAGGTAAAAATCACTAAGGTTGCAATCACAGGTTTAGACAATGGCATTATAATCTTGCGATAGATGCCAAACTCGGATAGGCCATCAATTCTTGCAGCTTCCAATAATTCATCGGGTATCGATAAGAAAAACTGACGGAACAAGAAAACACCAAATGGATTGAATGAGCCGAGTAATATCAGTGCCCAGTGGGAATTGACGAGTCCAATCTCACTCATCAGCATAAATTGTGGAATCATCATGACCTGATAAGGAATCATCATCGTAGCGATATAGATGAAAAATAAGATATTGTTTT
The DNA here is from genome assembly GCF_002860165.1 of Bacillus sp. V3-13. Classification (GTDB taxonomy): domain Bacteria; phylum Bacillota; class Bacilli; order Bacillales; family Cytobacillaceae; genus Bacillus_BJ. The sequence goes on from NZ_PGUZ01000044.1 coordinate 61,649, forward strand.
CAGGAAATTTAATTTTTGCAAAAGCATAGCCTGCGAGCGAGCTATTAATCACAAGCAAAATGGTGGTGATAACAGAAATCTTCAATGTATTTAAGTAATAAATATGAAACGGCACCCGTGTCCAAACTTCTTTGTAATTGCTCCAGTGAAATGTTTCTGGAATCCATTTAACAGGGAATCCGAAAATTTCCGATTCTGCTTTCAATGATGCTGAAAGCATCCAGATAAACGGAAGAATCATTATTAATGAAACCAATATCAAGGCAATATAGGTGATCATTTTTTTCACGACTATTTTCCGCGGTTTAGATGTATCTGTATAAACTGAAGGATTTGTGACAATCTCCATGAAAATTTCAGCTCCTTTCTTCTTGTTTAGACGTTGTAAAATGGCGAATTAATAGTTGACCCACTTTTTCTGGCCTTTAAATTGGAAAAATGTGAAGATAAGAATGATCAAGAACAGCACGTATGCCATCGCAGAAGCGTATCCGTATTCAAATTGCTTGAAGGCCGTATTGTAAATATCATATACAAGAACATGTGTTGACCTTCCAGGCCCTCCTCCAGTCAAAGTATAAATTAAATCAAAGACTTTAAATGAGTTAATTACACCGATAATCATCGTAAAGAATATGACAGATGACAGCATGGGTAATGTTACATTGAAAAATTTTGCGATTGGGCCTGCCCCATCTAAATCGGCAGCCTCATACAAATCGTCAGGTATATTTTGCAGTCCCGCCAAATAGAGAATCATATAATAACCAATTGAATGCCATATATACACAATAGAAACTGAAACCAACGCCCAGTTCGGAGAAGAAAGCCATCCAGGCAGATTCTCGACTCCAAACCTCATCAAGAAACCATTGACGGGCCCCATTGTAGGATTGAAGATTAATTGCCATACTGCTCCAACCGCAATGGTCGCTGTAACATAAGGCAAAAACACTGCGGTTCTAAAAAGTTTGAGAAAGCGGATGCCCCGATTTAAAGCAACTGCCACGAGAATCGACAAAAATAATGTAGCTGGTACTGAAATCAATGTGAAAAGAATGGTATTAACAAATGAAATTCGAAAATTAGGATCATATACTAAAGTCTTGTAGTTTTCTAGTCCGATAAACTCTATATTTCCGAAGCCATTCCATGAGGTAAAACTCATCAAAAAAGATGCAATAACAGGAATAAAGATAAATACAAGAAAACCGATGATATTTGGGAGTAGAAATGCATAGGCGATCAAGCGGTTTCGTCTAATCACAGTCGATTTGGGTCTTCTGTTTTTCTTCATCGTCTTCAGCCCTTTCCAGGAACAAACAGTGCACTGCCGCTTTATATCACTCCAGCAGCAGTGCGTCATTCCTTTATTTTTGTTGATCGCCGTACTTGCTTGCCCATTCACTTTGAACACGTTTTGTTATGTCTTTAATCGCATCATCAACAGATTTCTGGCCGATTAAAACAAGCTCTCCCTCTTGTTTAAATATCTGACTTACCACAATATTATTTACTCCCGGGATCATGGGGTATTCAGGATAATCTTTTGTTTCTAAGAAATAATGAAGATTTTTCGGTTTTTGCGATCCATCACCGAGATACGCCTTTTCAATATCTTCATCCATATAGCCTGTCAAATATCCTTCTGAAGCAAGCAGCATGGCACCATCCTTGCCTGTCATATATTTGAGGAATTCAAATGCTTCTTTTGGATGTTCCGTGTTTTTATTCATCATGATCGATACAGGCAATGCAAGTGATGTATTTTTTGCAACACCCTCTGGATGCGGAATTGGAGCTACATCCCAGTCAAATTTTAAAGTTCCTTCTTTTTCTGCCTGGCGCAGCTGGGCAACATGCCAGTCCCCAATTATGTTCATGGCAATATTTCCTTTTTGGAATGCCGCATTATAATGAGCACCAGTAGATACTTGTTCAGACCATTTCATAATGGAGCCGTCTTTTTCAAGGTCAACCCTTAACTGCAATGCATCCTTAAAAGGTGTTAAGTCTTTATCAATGATGGACGCGCCAGCTTGAACAGCACTCATATACCATGTTTGCGGCCACTGTTGTAAATAAGCACCATATATTTTATTATTCCCACTTCCACTGGTCATCTCTTTCGCCAATTCGCGGAATTCATTCCAGGTCATATCATCACTTGGATAGTCAATCCCTTTTTCATCAAACAGGGTTTTATTATAATAGAGCATCCAGTTGGATTTACGATAAGGCAGAGTCATAACCTTACCATCTACTTTATAGGCTTCATACATCGTTCCGTATCCAGATACATCCATTTTACTTTCCTGAATGTAATCATCCAGCGGTGCCAGCACTCCCGTGTCGATCATATTATCCATTTGCCCAGTAAATAAATCATAGCCTTCGCCACTTGAAAGCTGCATACGGAGCTTTTCATAATATTGCTCTTGCGGGAAGCTTTCAAATGTGATGTTAATATTCGGATGATCCTTTTTGAAATTTTCGTATGCTCTTTCAAAAACTTCCTGATCCGCCGGGAATACAGCCATTTTTAAATTGACTTTTTCATTTGAGCCATCCGACGTTTCTCCTTCGGCACTCCCTTCTTTTGTGCCGCCATTGGAGCATCCTGCAATCACGCCGATGAATAATATCAAGAAAGCTAATAAACTCATTACTTTTTTCATGCAAATTTCCCCCTTAATTTTTTAAATATTTTGTTATATACTGAGTGTAAGGGTTTTCATTTTTTGTCATAAGTAGAAAATTTTATTCCCCTTTTTAACCACACTGGGAGTGACTTCCGTGATTTTTCTATACCTGCTTTGTATTGTTCTTTTAGTACTATTTATCTATAAAAATTTAAATAGCTGGTCCATCTTCTTTTTAAGTACATTAACAATTGGCTGGATATTAGCCTATGTTTCTTTTACACTCTACCTGTCAAAATTCAATTACTATTATAGTGTTGTCAATCAATTTATAGATTTCAGTCCAGGCACCTGGAATAATCTTGTATTAATTAACTTTGATGCGAATACATTGATCCGCCTGTTTAATTTTGGGATCATCCTCTTTTATTTTTCTTTGTTAAGTTACTCTGTTTCGTTTGTGTGGAACCTTAAGTTTAATAAAAAATGGGGCTATTTTTTCGTGGCCATTGGCGGGATCGCCATCGTCCAATACCTTTTTTATGATCCAAGCATGAATCTCACGGTACAGGACTATGCTTTTAGAGGCGGATTATTGCATCAATACCAGGTATACAGCCGTGCAGGAGATATTGTGTTCCAGGTGGTAAATTTCGTTTATATTTTAATAAGCCTGGCTTTATTCGCATACCATTATTCCCGTTATTACAGGCTTAGATTTATCCGTGATTATACGCTCTATAATTTAATCAGCCTGGTGCCTTTGACATTTGTGCACCTCTTTATTTTTAATTGGGCACCAAGCAACTTTGTCAGAACAACATTCAGTAGTAGTTATATAAACTATTTGCAGCCGCCAATCAATTTGTTTTTAGTGGAGTATCGCTTTTTTCCCATTATTGCTCTCTTTGCAATCTCGTTTATGGTCTACAATGTTTTTAAATACAAATCGAATGAAGCCCGCTATTCAAGCATCAATTTTATTACAAAGAAAAAAATTGACACTGCTTCTTTGGGAGTTAGAGCGTTTACACATGCGATCAAGAACCACTTACTCGCCATTCGCTCGGAAACGGAATACTTACAGGAACGATTTGCTGATGATGAAGAGGCGTTATACAGTCTAAAGCTAATCATGGATTCTTGTGAAAAATCCTTTCAAAACATTAATGACGCAAATGATAAGCTTAAGCAGATTACGCTTAACATGAAAGTTGTCCCACTAAACATTCCCATCGAGAGAGCAATTGAACGATTCCATTTGACAGATGCAACTATCCATTATGAAAGACCTAATTTCAGCATTCTGGTTTATATTGATGAAGACCAAATCCATGAAGTAATTTACAATATCCTAAAAAATTCAGTAGAAGCTGTAGATAGAAATGGGGATATTTGGATCAAAATTAATGAAGTGGAACTATGGGGAACGATAACAATCATGGACAACGGTCCAGGAATTGATGCTGAAAACATCAATGAAATCTTCACACCATTTTTTTCTACAAAACCGACCATTACCAATTGGGGCATTGGGCTGTCATTTTGCCATAAAGTTATTACGGCTCATGAAGGAAAAATTGAAGTTTCAAGCGAGAAAGGGAAATTAACTCAATTTGACATTTTATTGCCGCTGGTAAAGAGGGTATAAAAATGTACCCCCTTATTCATTCTTTTATGGGAGAGGGTTCTAGTGGAAAACATTAAGATTTTAATTGCGGATGATATGGAAGCTAACAGGAGACGCCTTGATAGGATGATTCGCGGTGTTGGAAATCTTTCGTTAGTAGCTTCAGCTAAAAGCGGATATGAAGCGGTTGCCTATGCTGCGGTCAAGCGACCGGACATTATATTGATGGATATTGAAATGGAAAGCCAAATGGCAGGGATCAATGCAGCAGCAGAAATCCACAAAATATTGCCCGAAACAAAAGTCATTATGCTGACTGTCCATCAAGATAATAACATTGTCTTTGCCGCCTTTCAAACTGGTATCGTCGATTATGTAATTAAAACAGCACCGAAGGAAGAAATACTGGAAGCCATTTATTCCGCCTCCAACAACCAATCACCCATTCGCCCAATTATTGCTGAAAAAATCAGACAGGAGTTCGCACGGATCAAAAAATCAGAAGATCATTTAACCCATTTTTTTAAAATTATCGCCAGCCTAACACCATCCGAGCTGGAGGTATTAAAACTGCTTTGCAGCGGGTTAAAACGGAAGGAAATAGCCGAAGCACGCGCCGTAGAAATCGAAACAATTAAAAAGCAGATTGGCAGACTGTTACAAAAGTTTCATAAGAAAACGACCAGGGAAATTGTAGACGAAGTGAACGAGCTAAAACTATTCGATATATTAAAAGATATTTCTTAAGCTAGATAGTGGTTGAGCTGAAGTTTACCCTTTTCCTTCACCTAGGACAGACAGCCTAAAAAAATTATAAGCTGTAGCAATAAAAGAAACGGAAGATTCCCCCAGGTATCCTGTGTTTCTTTTTTTTTTTGTTATTTGTTATAATCCCTTTTTGATCTATGTGATAAAGGATCTAAATGTTGTGAAAGGTTTATTAATTTACGTTCTATACTAAATGTTGGGGTTAAAAGGTGTATACAAGCAGCAGCACCGTTTGCAATAATGTAAGCAGCCATCGCTTTATCATAATCGCCACTGAACAATACAATGGTTGTTTTTTTCTTTTCAGTCATTTTTATTCCTCCCGCATTTTTACCCTATGGGGTATTTTTATAATTAAAAAAATTCTTCTTTAGATTACAATACAAAATACCCCAGTGGGTATTATAATAATGAAAATAAAAGAGGGTGTCAACCCTTTTTATTCTATCTGCTCCTCACCAGTAAATTTACTGCTTCCTTCACTAATGCCTCCGTGTTTTCGCCGTTTTCATTAGCTTCCCGTACGCATTCTACAAGATTGGAGCTGACAATAACGCCTATTGTGCGGTCAATTGCCGACCTGGTGGCAGATAATTGCGTAATGACTTCTTTACAATCCTTATTTTCTTCCATCATTTTTAAAATACCCCTTAGCTGTCCTTCAATCCGCTTAACCCTATTTTTAGTCTGATTATCAAACTCCATATGTTGTGACCTCCTATTTACTTGTTATGATGACATCCGCAATCGGCTAACGCATACCCGATTACCTTGAATCCCTTTTGACGCAAAATCCGCACTCCAATATTCTTTTCCAGCTTATCGGAAGCGAGGATATGAACTTCCTTCCGGGGTACTTCCTGAAAAGATCTATTTAAATACGCAATGGGAATATTGAGCGCGCCATTCACGGGATCTTTTGCAGCAACATTATAATCCCTTAAATCTAATATTACCTCTATCTTGTTACCGTGTTCAATCTTAATATCTTTGCACGGTACGCCATATACCGGGAAATACCGACGATAAATAAAAAGAAATAGAATCGAAAATAAAGCGATTAATACATAAAGCATCATATCCACCTCTTGTTATGGAACAACCAGGATCACATTGCTCATATTATACCCCAATAGGTATATTGTCAAAATAAATGCTTCCAAAAATCGTTCCATTGCTCTTACGAAAAGTTTTCCCGACTGGATGCATAAGAACGCGGTGACTACAAATTATAAACAGGGGCTTAAGCACAGAAAGGAGTGAGACGGATGGCAAAGGACCTGGGGATTCATGAAACCCTTGAATTACATGAGTTGTTAGTATTTAAAAATACATGCTTGACCAAATCAACAACACTTGGCGGTATGGCTCAAGATAACGAGCTAAAGCAAATTTTATCGGCGGATGCAACGGCATCAAAATCAGAAATTCAGCAGCTACAACGCTTTCTATCTTAGAGAAGGAGGAAAAGTTATGAACGGACAAACGAACAAAACGACCGATCTTACCGTGGCAACAGAATTTTTGGTTACTGCAAAATCAGGCATTAAAGCATATGCGCAGGCGATCACAGAAACTGCTACACCTGAACTGAAAAATGCGCTTCGCGACCAGCTGATGAGAGCAATCCAAACCCACGAACAAATCAGCAGTTACATGATATCTCATGGATATTACCATCCACATGATGTCCAGGAACAAATAAGACTCGATTTAAATGCATCACAGGCAGCGATCAACATGACACAATCGCACTGACCACCAGTACTGCGAAAAATGATGCGGGACTTACCGCGAAAGGAGCAGATTTTTTTGGCCACATATATGGGAGTACATGAAAGTTTGGAACTTCATGAGTTACTGATGTTTAAAAATGTATGCTCAACCAAATCGTCAACGATGACTGGTTTAGTTGAGGACGAAAAGCTTAAAAACCTTTTATCGAAAGATGTATCAAAAACAAAAGAGCAGATCCAGCGTTTACAGGAATTTATAACAAACAGGAGTGAAAAGTCTTGAACGAATTCATGAAAAATATGACCGGGATGGACGCAATGAATGAGCAAGTCATTGCAACAGATTTCTTGTTCGCAACCAAAGCGGATATTAAAATGATTGCAAGAGCGATTACGGAGTCCGCCACCCCGGAAGTAAGGGAAACGCTAACACAATATTTAAACGACTCCATTGATAAACACCAGGAAATTACAGACTATATGGTTTCAAAAGGTTATTACCACCCTAATGATATGTCAAAGCAACTCAGCATTGATTTACAAGCTGCCCAAAAAGCTACCAACACGGCTCAATCAAATAAATAAAATTTCTTTTGAATGTAAAAAGCCCACGCAATACGCGTGGGTGATACACTATTACTCAGAAGGTGATTTTTAACAAATTCTCACTCAATAAGCGACCCATTTATTCCTCTTAATATTTCGGCTCAAATTGCGCTTCCTCTAATTACTTATTCAACCAATCCCCCGCTAAATATTAAGCTTTTACAAACTTTATTAAGTGTTTGTTGCTATATGTAAAAATTGAGGAATTCACGTTGAAAGCTGTCTTTTATGCTTTTAGAATGGGAGCTGAAATGATTTTTAAACGGAGGTAACAATCTATGAAAAAATGGCTGGTCTTGTTTATCCTTACTGTTTTTATGATCTCTATTTCAGGAATTCCTACCGCTGCTGAGGAGAATGACAGGCAATCAAAAAACCCGGAGAGTGTTTTACCTCTTGCAAGAGCCCACGCTCATAATGATTACGAGCATACCCGTCCACTACTTGATGCCCTCCAGCATGGTTTTACAAGTGTTGAAGCTGACGTCTGGCTTGTTGATGGGGAACTCCTTGTTGCACATGATAAGGAAGAAATTCGTGCCGGTCGCACATTAAAATCACTTTATCTTGATCCATTAAAGGCTATCGTTAGGCAGAATAATGGAGCGGTTTATAAGGACTATGAGCATGAGTTTATTCTTTGGATCGATATTAAATCAGAGGGTGAGGCTACTTATCGTGCTATCGACGAGCAGCTCCGCGCGTATAAGAGTATGCTTACAAAATTTGTCCCTGCAGGAGTAAAGCCAGGCGCAATCACTGTTTATATTTCTGGAAATCGTCCACGAACTTTGATGGAAAACCAGAAAGTTCGCTATGCTGCATATGATGGTCGAATGAGCGACCTTGGTTCAGATACTTCGAGTGATTTTATTCCAGTGATCAGCGATAACTGGACAAAGCATTTTACCTGGTTGGGTGATGGGCCAATGCCAAAAGAAGAACGCGAAAAATTAAATTCGATCGTCTCAACAGCACATGCTAACGGACAGAAGGTTCGCTTTTGGGCTACGCCAGATCTCTCATCGCCTGCACGTGAAGCTCTTTGGAAGGAGCTTTTAAAATCCAGGGTCGATTTCCTTAATACTGATGATTTGGCGGGTCTTGAGGAGTTTCTTAAGAAACATGATCCACAACCATCTGAACCTTACATTAGTTTTGAAAACAACAGTAATAACGAAGAACAAGGGGACAATTAAGGCTTCAGTGGGATTTCTAATTAAAAACAAGGCTTCCGGTATTGTGACCGGAAGCCTTGTTACATTCACACAAACTCATTCTTACCCAACAACTACCTATTCCTGAAAAAACTATTATCCGTTAACCAGCCCTGTGCCGGCAGTAGCCTTTAAAATAACATGCTTAAATGTATTAGGACCCTATCCATGGTATATATTTTCGTTGGAAGGATTGTTGAATCACTAAGCTTAATAGTTGATGCTTGCAAAAACTAATAATGTTAGTTATTATAAAACTAATCATATTAGTTTTCGAAAACATTCAGGGGAGAGGATCTAATAATGCGCATGACCCGAGCAAAAACTATTTACCAATTGACGTTTCTGCCGGATTTTTTTCCTGTTAATTGTTTTTTGATAGAGGAAGACGAAGGTTTGACTTTAATTGATGCTGCACTGCCATACAGTGGGAAGGGAATTCTGAAGGCAGCCGATAAAATTGGAAAACCGATTGTTCGAATTTTGCTTACACATGCACATGAAGACCATGTTGGTGCACTCGATGCTCTCAAAATAGAGCTTCCCGATGTGCCCGTGCATATTTCCAGCCGGGATGCCCGCTTGATGGCTGGAGACCGGACGATTGACCCGAACGAACCGGATGCCCCAATCCGTGGCGGAGTCCCAAAAAAACTAAAGACCCGGGCGGATGTATTGCTCCATGATGGTGAACAGATTGGTTCGTTGCTTGCCATAGCCGTTCCGGGACATACCCCGGGTTCAATGGCGTTCCTCGACACTCGGAATCACGCCTTAATTGCAGGCGATGCCTTTCAAACAAGGGGCGGTATTGCGGTATCGGGGCAGCTGCGGCCATTGTTTCCATTCCCTGCAATGGCAACATGGAATAAGCACGCAGCGCTGGAAAGTGCACGCAAGCTGCAAAGCTACTGGCCGTCCTTATTAGCCGTAGGGCACGGACAGATGCTGTTGCAACCGGGAACCGAAATAGACCATGCAATTGCTGCAGCCGAACAGAGTCTTGATTACCATCAACAGAAAAGGAGCGAATGACATGTCCCCAAGAATCGGACTCGATTTACAAATCATTTTACAAGCGGCAACACAGATAGCTGATACAGAGGGCATCGAAGCAGTAACACTGGCTTCCCTGGCCAAAAAACTAAAGATTCGCCCACCCTCATTGTACAACCATGTGGATGGATTGCACGGATTGAGGAAAAAACTTGCCATCTACGGTTTGGAGCAGCTTTACAACCGGCTGGTGCGGGAGGCAATCGGGAGGTCAGGAGATGACGCGGTGCGGGCGCTTGGCAAAGAATATGTAGCTTTTGCCCGCAGTCATCCCGGCTTATATGAAGCAACTCTTCTTGCCCCTGACCCGCGGGATCCGGAGGTTCAGCAGGCAGGAAGCAAAATTGTTGATTTAGCTGTTCGTTTAATGAATGCGTACGGTCTGGAAGATGAAGCGGCAATTCATGCCGTCCGCGGACTGAGGAGTATTTTACACGGATTCGCTTCCCTTGAGCAAAGAGGCGGATTTGGAATTCCGCTTGACCTGGATGTTAGCCTCCGTTTATTAATTGATACCTTTATTTCTGGTATTCATTCAATGAAACGGAATGGGGAACTTCATTAATCATTAGAATGGGAGAGGACCAACGTGAATTTTTTGGTGTTTTTAATTCTTTTTACCGCAGGCTGTGGCTGGTTGGATGCAAGGATTCGTTCTGCTAAAAGAAAGGGGATCAATTAAATGTTTGCAGGTCATTTTGGAGTTGCCGCTGCTGTTAAAGCGAAGTCGCCGGAGGTGCCGCTTTGGGCACTTATGCTCAGTACCCAATTACTTGATGTGATTTTTGTGCCCCTTTTCCTGTTCGGGGCAGAAACAATTGTCCCCGTAGCTGGAAACGGATACGGGGGAAGTATGATTCATGCTGAATACTCCCATTCATTAATAGGATCATTGGTGATATCCTTATTTTCAGGCCTTTTGGCCGCTCGTTTTTGGGGAAGGCGCGGGGGCCTTGTGATTGGATCTGTCGTGTTTAGCCATTGGCTCCTTGATTTATTGGTACATCGCCCGGACTTGCCGATTTTTCCCGGGAATGTTGGAAATCTCCCATTGTTAGGTTTTGGATTATGGAATTTCCCTGTCTTCAGTATCATTGCCGAATCGATCCTGATCTCATTGGGTATTATTTTCTATTTTCGATCCATCGTATCGGGTACGAAAGGAAGAAATAGGGTTTGGGCCATTTCGGCTGGAGCGATATTAAGTGTATTGCTGGTCCTGTCGCTTTTCACAGATGTGCTTGGTGCGGCATGAACATAAGAATAAATTAGCGAAGAGGAATTATCCCAAGCTCAATCAAAGGTTTGAATTATTTATCTATACGCTAATTGACTTGCAAAACAAAGGCATAAAAGGCATCACCATGAGATAAGTACGCTTCTTTCTCATCCATCCACCAAACACTATAAGCATAATAATAGATTCCTTTTTCTGCAGGCGCAGGGAACCGATTATCTTTAACAATGACTTCGGTCTCCTCGTTCTCATGTATCTGTGTGACATGGACCTCCGTTGGCTGCGGTTTGTAATTCATTACAAATTTCACTTCTTCACCAGCAGTTACATTTATAGGTTGTTTTCCTTTCAACAGTTCAATTGGCCCTGCTGTATCAACGCATATGCTTTTACCTTTTCCGTTCCAGCAATAACTCCCCAACGTCGTCTCATAAGTTTCCGTTCCAATTTCAATCATCGCTTTTGGCGGTTTGTCCCCGACCATTCCATCGTTTGAACAACCTGCCAGAGTAATTAAAGTAAAAAAGAATGAAACTATCCATTTATTCATTTAAAGCACCTCCCTTTTTATAAATAAGACGTTCTAAATTTATTTAAGTTGCTAAACCATTTTCGTTCTTGCCTGAGCAAGTTTATTAGGAATATTTTATCATTTTTTAGAAAAACAAGGTTTTTTTGCAGTTATCAGGTTTCTAAGTTGCTCGTAGTGGATATTTATATATGTCTGAATATTTTTATAATGGAGGTAATGTATGAAACAGATTCGTTTCCTTGCTGTTTGTGTTCTTCTAACCGTATTATTCCTCTCGTCTTTTTTTTCACAACCAAAGGCAGCACTTTCATTGACTGAGATTGACCCCGCTCTTCAGGAACTTCTTGAGAATCCTAAAAGCTCTGCACCCATTGAAGCTATCATCACTTATAAAAAAATGCCAGCCTTAACTGACCTTCAGCTTTTACAAACACTCGGCTTTCAAACAAAGGTTTTTGACAATTTGCCAATGATCGCGATAAAAGGGAATGTGAGTCTAGTCAACAAGCTGATCAATTTAGCGGGAAATAATATACTATCAATCTACGAAAATGAAAAATTACAATACTTTTTACGCGACAGCCGGGCACTGATCGGTGCAGAAGCTGTTTGGAATGACTTGGGTTTCACTGGTAAAGGAGTAACGGTAGCTGTTATTGACAGTGGAATCGACGCAACCCACCCGGACTTAAAATTCAGCGACAAAGTGATCCAGAATGTAAAATTTGCCGTTGGTGACCTGTTTGGAAATAAGCCGCTTTACATTGAGAATCTCAGCAATACAGATACATCATCCGGCCATGGAACACATGTAGCTGGAACCATTGCGGGAAGCGGAACTGCCAGTAACGGTCTTTACAAAGGAGTCGCACCTGACGCGAAGCTGGTCGGCCTTGGAGTCGGTGACGGCCTGAATATTCTCTGGTCGTTGGAAGCATTTGATTATGCGCTTGAAAATCAGCAAAAATACGGTATCGACGTCATCAGCAACAGTTGGGGCACTACCGGTGAATACAGCCCAAATGATCCAATTAACGTCGCGACAAAAAAAGCGCATGATGCCGGGATGACTGTTGTTTTTGCCGCGGGTAATGAAGGCCCGGACGACAACACTCTCAATCCATATTCAGCCGCACCATGGGTAATCAGTGTCGCTGCCGGCACAAAGGACAAACAACTAGCTGATTTCTCTTCAAGAGGAATCCCTGGTGATCAAATGATTCGCCCGGATATCACCGCACCTGGAGTAGACATAGTCGCTACCCGGGCAAAGACAGGCATCGTCATGAATGCATTAGGCACCGTCACAGATATTGGTTATATTGATCAGCAGCATTTGCCTTATTACACGACATCAAGCGGAACCAGTATGGCAACTCCTCATATTTCCGGGGTCATTGCATTAATGGAAGAAGCGCAGCCATCTCTGAGTCCAGATCTGGCCCTCGATCTGTTGACACAGACAGCTGATCCAATGCCGGGTTATCAGTTCCATGAGGTTGGTGCGGGTTATGTGAACGCCTACAGAGCGGTTGAAAAAGCTGCAGCTGCACAATAGGGTTTTGAAAACAATAGAAAAGTAACAGAGCGAAACCTTCCGGATCCTTTCGAGCATCCGGGGTTTTTTATTTTCCGGACCGGCGGGATATGATCGCGATTGCCAAAGGAGTATAAACATACACTATTCTCTTGAATTTTTTTTAGGCGAATAGGAACTCACCTACTCGGTCAAAATACTTGTTGATAAATTTTAGGAAGCGAGGGCAACCGATGAAGGAAGTTTTACAACAAGTTAAAGACGATTTGGAAAAGACATTCGATAATCCTGGATCAGCGAATTTAGACGATTCTATCAGGAAGCTTGAAGCAGCTAAACAGCAATATGGTGACAGAGGCACGATGATTGAAGATGTGATCCGCTCGCTCACACAGGCGAGGAATGCCCGGGCACAGCTGGAAAACGCCGGAGACATTTCTTCTACCGCCGCTTTTGGAGAAGCATTTGTGGCACTGGACCAGGCAATCGAGTCCTACACCAATCCAGACAATGACCCTGTATAATGATGAAAGCCCCGGGATCTTCCGGGGTTTTTCTATTAAAATTGGTTTCGTCTTCCCTGTTTTTATCGTCCCCTGGTATCTCCACCGCTGAGACCTGCAGGGTCAACCGCTTTTGTATCACCGGTATTATTGGCTCCCCGATTGCGTCCGCCATTAGGAGTTTTTCCGTATTCGACATCTCGATCCATATTCCTTGCGTTTTTTAAAAGCTCATCATTGCCATTGCTCATTCGTGTTCACCTCCACTCCTATTTTGTCCGGTTAATCGTATCTTATTTGTGTTTTTAAGTGACGGAAAACATGAATAAGAATCAGTGCACGCCTTACTATTCTTTTGTGTTTTACAGGGTTTCCGGCAGTTTGATTTTTTGTCAGTATTATGTTTATTTTTTCTTAAACGCGGGTAAATAATAAATGTACGTTCATTCTATACCATAAGGAGATGGTTTTCTTGAAAAGGAAACGTAACCAATGGAATAAAGAGAATGACGCAACGATCAATAGTCCAGGTGACAAGGTTGAGAAACATCCTGAAATTAGTTTGAATGGAACAGTTCTAAATCCGCATAACAAATGAAAAACCTTATTCAATCAAAATCCCCTATCGCAACTGGAGCAATAGGGGATTTTTTTGTTTCGGTGTAGACACATAATAGCCCAAAAAGCCGGGCCGGTTCAGTTTGTTGTTATCCGTTCAAAGAATTATTAGTTTCTAATGAGGAATCTTTCCCATCTCTCATTCGGCTAAAGATTGTTGCCAGGATAGGTCCCGAAATATTATGCCATACACTGAAAATCGCACTTGGAACAGCGGCCAGCGGGGAAAAGTGCGCTGTAGCGATGGCAGCACCCAAACCTGAATTTTGCATCCCGACTTCAATAGCAACAGCTTTTTTCTTAGATAGCTCCATTTTAAAAAGTTTGCCAAACAAATATCCTAATCCGTAACCAAGTACGTTATGAAGAACAACTACTGCAAATATGGTTAAACCTGTTTTGGCAATCTGTGGTTGGCTTACTGATACAACTGCCGTTACAATCGCCACAATGGCTATAACCGAGACAAGCGGAAGCGCTTTTGCACTTGCTGTTGCTTGCTTATTGAATAATTTCTTCACAATTAACCCTAACACAATCGGCACGATGACAATTTTGACAATTGAAAGGAAAAGTCCGTTTGGATCCACCGGCACCCATTGGCTGGCAAGCAATAAAATTAAGGCCGGGGTTACAATTGGGGCTAGAACTGTTGTAATTGATGTAATCGTAACGGACAATGGTACATCCCCTTTAGACAAAAAGGTCATAACATTTGATGCCGTTCCTCCCGGGCAGCAACCTACCAAAATGACACCCACTGCTATTTCCGGAGGAAGCTGTAATGCTTTCGCCAGGACAAAAGCTAGAAGCGGCATGATTAAAAATTGACCAAAAACGCCTATTAAAACATCTTTGGGCCGTTTGAATACTTCCTTAAAATCACTGCCAGAAAGGGTCAAACCCATGCCAAACATAATGATACCCAACAAAGGTACTATGTATGGAGCAATCCAGGTAAATCCGGATGGTGCAAAAAATGCCAGTGCCGCGAACAATATTACCCAGATCGCAAATGTGTTTCCTACAAATTGACTTATACGCTCTAAAGTTCTCATGTCAGACATCTCCTATGTGAAATAAACGATGCTACCGATTATAGAATAAAATCTAAATATATGCAATAATTAGAAAGTTTTTTATACTATGTAGGAAGGTCTTACAACAAAAAGGCAGTCTCTTCAGGTCGAGACTGCCTTTTTTCATCCTTACGCAAACAGCGATGTTAATACAGGGACAACTTGTTTTTTGCGTGAGACAACACCTTTTAAAAGGGCCGTATTGTTTTCTAATTTTATACCAAAAGCTTCTTCCACTTTTGCTGCTGCAGAACCCAATGCGATTGCTGTTGAATCACTATTTAAAATGTCTGTTACCACCAGAAGGAATAAATCCAAGCCTTTTTCTTCAATGGTTTTAGACATTAGATCTTCAATTTCAGTTTTGCGGACAAGAACATCATTCACGTCAATTGCGTTTACCTGCGCAATTTCGACTTTGCTTTCACCCATGTTAAATACTTTGGCATCGAGAGAGATGAGTTGGCCCGCTGTTTTATCGCTTAAATCAGCTCCGGCCTTTAACATTGCCAATCCATACTCTTCAATATCAACACCAGCAATTTCTGCAAGTTGGCGGGCTGCAGCAACGTCCTGATCGGTGCACGTTGGAGATTTGAATAATAATGAATCAGAGATGATAGCGGACAGCATGAGTCCGGCAATGCCCGGTTCTACCTCTACTCCGTTTTCTTTGTAAAGCTTATTTAAAATTGTCGCTGTGCAGCCTACTGGTTCAGCACGATAGTATAAAGGGTCCGCTGTTTCAAAATTAGCGATCCGGTGATGGTCAATTACTTCCAGGACACGCACTTGATCAATATCATCCGCGCTTTGTTGACGCTCGTTATGGTCGACTAAAATCACTTTTTTAGCTTCGCTGGCTACTTTATCAACAAGTCGCGGCGATTCAGCATTAAATTTTTCAAGGGCGAATCTGGTTTCGCCACTAATGTCACCCAGGCGTACTGCTTCAGCATTTACTCCAAGCTTATTTTTTAAATGGGCATATGCAATCGCAGAACAAATTGTGTCGGTATCTGGATTTTTATGACCAAAGACTAGAACTTTTTCCATATTATATATGCTCCTTTACATTGCGATTTCCTAAATAGAATTGTAAATTATCCGGATTGAAAATGATAGTGAAACCATTAAAGAATATTTGCGTTTAGCGCTCTAATATCCGTATATCCGTGAAGGGCTGATTAAATAACTCACTTCTTAACAACAAATTTCCGAGGACATCTCTCTCATCCTCAGCTCTTATGATTACTTCAAGAACAGTCGCATTTCTGTCCTTTACAACCACTTTATATTCGTTCATGCTGCCACCACCTTATTCACTAATTGTATTATAATCCATCTTGTTCTATAACCAAAGTTACAGCCCTCCTGCCTGAACCAAACAGCAGCCATTTAGTGCATAACAAAAACCATAGTTGAAGTATTGCCACCCGGTAGTTGAATAAGTTGCCTTTTTATAAATTTCTATAGAATCCTCAATGATTTAAAATAATTAATTTTAACGTAGATAATAATTCTCACTAAAATATCAATAGGCTCTCATACAACTTTTAAATAATCTAAAAAAAATAGCCACTTTCCAGTGGCTAAATCTAAATACTTATAATCAAATATCGTTGTAAAAGATCGGTCTAGGCTGTGATTTGTGCCATCTGCTCCCGAATTGTATCTACTTCTACTAAATTATGCAGTAACTCTACTGGGTTAAGTAATGTGACAAATCCTGTATCTGTCTTAATTACTCCTGATAGATAAGATACATTTTGAGTAGCCAAACCATTTACTTCTTTTATGTCTTCAAGAAGGACATCCAATATTTCTTTTGCTTCCTCAACAATCAATCCAACAGTGGACGCGTCAAGATTCACTAATATAATCTTATTGCTATCACTGGCTTTAAACTGTTGGTTAAATAGAATTTGAACCATATCTAAAACAGGTACTACCATTTCTCGAACATTAGTGATACCCAGCATATAACCTGGCACCTGAGGCATTTCGGTTATGTCTTGGATTTTTTCAATCGAACTCACACTAGAAACCGGGATGCCATATTGCTGTTTTCCTGCTTGAAACACTACATACTTCTCAGATTCCATTGTAAAGTCCCCTTTTCCAAATCTCCTGTTCCTTAGGATTCACAACATCCCCAATAGGGATGTTGTGAAAATGAATATATTCATTTACAGTTTAAATTGAGAAATAACTTCCTCCAGTTCTACTGCCATTTTTGCTAACTCTTGTGCTGCTAAAGATACATCTTCCATTGAAGCACTCATTTGCTCAGAAGATGCTGCTACATTCTGGGAATGTTCATTTACATCTAAAGTCGTTTTCGATACGTTTTCGATATGGTGAACAACTTCTATAATACGATTTTTCATTTTTTCCATCGCTAAACCTACCTCTGAAATATCGGTAGATACCGCCAAAACTGAATCTTTAATTTCTCCGAAGGCTATTCCACTTTCGTTCACAAGTAATAATCCTTCTTTTGCAGAATTGGACCCTTTATCTACGAGTTTCATAGATTCATTAATGCCATCCTGAATATCAACGATAATTTCGTTTATTTGCAATGCCGATTGGCTTGATTGCTCCGCAAGTTTTCGAACTTCATCTGCCACAACCGCAAAGCCCTTACCATGTTCTCCAGCTCGCGCAGCTTCTATGGCAGCATTCAAAGCTAATAAATTTGTTTGTTCCGAGATTGACTGAATCATCGAACTCATTTGGCTTATTTTGTTCGACTTTTCATTCAGTTCACTTATTTTTTCAGCAGAAGAGGATACATTCTTATCTATTTCACTCATTTGCTTAACTGTTCGGTTTACCACTTCACTGCCCTGTTTAGCAGTTTCTGCAGAAAGATTGATAGAATTACTAACATTTATCATACTTTGGGAAACATCATCCACATGCTTAGAAACTTCATTAATAATTCCTACAGCATCCTCCATGGCCAAGTTCTGTTCGTCAGTTCCAGCTGCCACACTCTGGATTGACTCCGATATTTGGTTAGATGCTTTTTGATTCTGGATTGAGCCTGCCGCAAGCTCTTCAGAGGTAGCCGATAATTGCTGGGATCCATCTGAAATTTTTGTAATTACTTCTTTTAAACTATTAGCCATGATATTGTAATTCTGGCCCATTTCTCCAATTTCATCATTTGCCTTAATTGTGACCCGTTGAGTTAAATCACCTTTTGACATAGCTAATGATAGATTACTAATTTTTTGGATATTACCTGTAATTCGCAAGCTCATGAAAATAGAAACCAACACTGCTGCAACAGCCACAATAGCACCTATTAAGAGAAGTACCCCACGAATGTCATCTGCTGTTGCAGACAGTTCACTCTGTTCAATCACAGCAATGTACTTCCAACCTTCATTATCCGAACTAACTGTGTTCAGCACATAATCTTTTCCATCAATTTCAGCTTCAAATATCCCATCTTTACTTAAATCCTTTAGTTGAGGAACATTTAACTCAGAGATTGGTTGGAAATTCAATTCAGGGTTTTTCGGATTGGCAAGTATCGTTCCATCACTTTGCGTCAAAATTACGTATCCATTTTCACCAATTTTTATGTCCTTTATTATGCTTGTTAATCCTTCCAGACTAACATCCAGCCCTAACACACCTTTTTGCTTCCCATCTTCTTCAATGGTAACTACGTTACTCACTATGATTCCTTCTTGTCCCGTTGCTGCATAGGCGCTTGTTAGTTTTACTTCTCCCGGTTCTTCAACAGCTGTTTTATACCAAGGTCGTTCTCTTGGATCGAATCCGGGTGTTGTAGGCCCTTCCGGATATTGGATATATCCCCCATCAGATGTTCCCATATAGACATATGCCGCATTTGGGTGTGTATTTCCAAATTGAGAAAACACTTCAAAAATTTCTTTCTCTTTCTGCCCGTTTTGTGAAGGTTTCATGTCAATAGAATCCCCGCTTGTTTGCTCTACATAGGATGTTATACTATTATCAGCGCTTATCACTGCGGGGTCAGTTGCTAATAGCTTTGCATTTTCTCTAATAGATTCAAAGTACATGGAAATCGCATTATCGACCTGATTTATTTCTCGTTCACTAAAATGGATATAATCTTTCTCGGTTGTCTTACTGACTGTATTATTAACAAAAAAAACCAATAAATACCATAGGCGCCAAAGAAAGTAGTAATGAATAAATCAACAATTTTGCTTTAAATGAGAACCTCATTTTTTTCATGATTTCTACCCTTTCACTATAAGCAAGAAAAGGCACTATCGATGCCTTTTCTCTGCTTTTTTCTGTTTGCTTTATTCTTGAACCAGTGGTTTAAAATATGCCGGCTGTCTTGAGAGAATCAACATTTCTTGGTTAAACCACGCATCAGATTGTAATGTTTCAAATTCGACAACCAATGCTTGTTCTGTGTCTTCTGAAGCAACAACAGGCTGGTCAAGTGCATACAGAGGGTCAAGTGTATATAAGCTGCTTCCACCTAAGTAATTCTTTTCGGTACCAACATAATTAGCTACAACTGTGTAAGCTTGAGCTCCAATTGCTACCGCATCCCATGTAACCATTGAACCTTCTGGATATTGATTGGCAGAAATCACTTTGTTGATCTCCATTTCTCCACCGTATTGCCCGTTCCAAGCAGACGGAATTGTAATAATATCTGCACGTTTAACGGACAATACTCCAGAAGCTTCCGGATATTCAGCATCTTCACCCAACAAAATACCAATCTTACCTAAATTTTCTGTTTCAAATACTGGTAATGATGAACCTGGTGTAGCCCATTTTTTATCATTTTCACTTAAATGTGTTTTTTGATATTTCCCCGCTGTTGAGCCATCTTGAGAAATAAGTAGGGCTGAATTATATAGGTTTTTATTATTTTGTTCGATAAAACCAAATACAATTGAAACCTGGAATTGCTTTGCCAGTTCTGCGATAAACTGGGCACTTTCTCCGTTTGAAGTTTCAGCAAAGGCTTTAATGTCTTTTTTCTTCATTCCATCAACAGGCCCAGTTAAAGATAATTCAGGAAGAACCACTAAATTTAAATCGGCGTTGTTATTCTTTGCTTGCTGGATCAAACTTACGATTTTCTCTTTGTTTTTTTCTTTATTGCCCGTTACAGGCTCATATTGAAGAGCTGCTGCTACAATTTCATGAGACGTTGTATTTTTTGTATAGTCCCATGGTGCGACAGTATGGATAAGCTCTTTGTATAATTCAGGTCTTCTTCCGTCTAAAGCTTCTTTATTCTCATTATCAAAAAGTTTCGGATCAATTGTTGCATAAGTAATGGTTGGTTCATCAATATCTTCACCAGGTGTCATGACAACAGGTGCCTCTGCAAGTTTCTTTCCTTCTGGTGACCAAATAGCACTGCCACCAATCATATGGAAGCCATTTTCAGTGTTTGAACGGTTGGCACTAACAACATACATTCCATTTTGCTGTGCTCTTGCCGGCAGAGCGGAGATGGCTTGGGCAGAAGAGTTCGTTGGAAATGCCAGAATTTCAGCTCCTTGAATACCAGCTAATCTAGCAGTCTCTGCATATGCTGAATCCATACAGATGTTTATGGCTATCTTCCCAATCTCAGTATCAAATACAGGTACACCCAAGTCTCCCCAAGCTGCCCAATGCATTTCCGTTTCCCACATTTGGGTTTTACGGTATTTCCCTACATAGCCTTCAGGTCCTACTAGAGCAGCAGAGTTATAGTAAAGGTCTGTTTCTTCATCTACCTCAGCCATTCCGAATACAATATATGAATCATATTCTTTAGCCAGTTTTTCAAAAGCGGCTGTGGTTTTTCCAGGAATCGTATCGACAAATGGCTTAATAGCCTCACGGTCAGCATAATAATAACCGGTTGTTGCCATCTCGGGAGCTACGACAAGCTTAGCCCCGTTCTTAAAAGCTTCTTCTGTAACCTTTAATAGTTCGTTAACGTTTTTATCTCTTTCATTTAAAATTGGATTAAATTGGATGGACGCTACTTTAAAAGCATCGGACACTTTCTCGGTATTCTTCTTCTCTTTAGCTAGGGCTGGTGTATTATCTTGGTTCCAGTAATAACCACCTAAAGATACCATTGAGATTACTATTATGAGCATAATTATCCATTTTCTCGATTGCATGTTTTTCTCCTTTAGTAACCAAGCTTTATATCGACATCTGATCTACTGCAGCTATACTGCGACAGATCGATAAATAAAGCTTCCGTTTTTTCTTGTGACCTTGTCTCTAATGAATACAGTAACTCGTTGGTCACTTAATTACCATTAACTTCATGAATCCTTATTAATAAAATTTAAATAATATCTCTGGCCTCCTTTTATAAAGCAAACCAAAAAATGGCTACTTCCAATTGAATGGAATAGCCATTTTTATACTTAGGGCTATTCGGCAACCTGGCAATCATAGTTCCATATCAGAACCTTAGACCCACGGCTTTGCGTCCTTACCTTTCAATAAGTTTGCCTTTATCGTAATTAACAGGTATATATTCACATGAAATAATACCCATCCAAGAAGCCTCTATATCATATAAAATTTTGGTTAATTATTCAAGGAATTTTTCAAACTTTACAAAGAATGCAAGCAATATTTACAATGACTATGGCTTGAATTGGTGCTCGTTCAAATCCCGTTTTTCATAATTCTGGCTCGTAGAGTTAAATTTATAACATTAGCGTACACCTGTGTGAAAAGCTCATTTACTTGGAGGTAATTCTTAAGAAATAACCGTCAGGGTCTGCTATTTTGAATCCTCTCATATCCCAAGGGTACTTTTCGATCTCTTCTTCAATCGGATAATTTTTTTCGTGACAGCGTCGATACACATCTTCCAATTTATCTACGACAATGATTAACTCAAAACCATTTCCTTTTACTTCACTTCTCGCCCTGTTATTAAAATAATGATTTTCACCTAAAACGGTATCAGAGTTAAGCAATAAAGAGAAACAATCACTTCTTCATGGCAATTACAGATTGAACAAATTCCTTTCTGATTAATACTTCTAAATGTACCTTGTAAACCTATTAGCTTATGATTGTTCTGAGCTATGATATACATTTTATTTGAGCCCTTATCAATCCAACTCAGATAAGATAGATCTTTCAGGTCTATGTTCTCCATCAACGGAAGCTTTAGCTCTTTGCTTTTGGAAATAGCTTTTTGACCGTTTGTTCTGTTACTTCTTTAAATGGAATTACATACGGCTTCATTTTTATAATGTAAATTTGGGTCTTGTTATAGCCTATTAGTTATTTCTACGTGTAAAGATAAGAAAAAGAGGTAAAAATATAAAACATAATTAAACGCGAGTTAAAATATATATATTTATACACAATTAATACACAATTAATTTTACCATCGAATAAATATAATGATATAATGGAGGTGAGGAAATGAAAAAGAAAGGACTGAAAAATATGTCTCCCCAAATGATTAAAGATGTGGAGAAGATTCGCAAGGGATTCCAACTTGGCAGTCGTGTAGGTGTTACTCAGTTAGGACGTTCTACAAAATGGCGTGAGGAACTTGAACGGTTCGGAATAATGGAAGTGGTTGAGAGAAATCAGACGGCAGCTATATTATTAGACACCGACGTATTTAAGGCTCTTTTAACATACTTGGAACAATCTGACGAAGAACTTGAGCAAGCACAAGTTGAATCTTTGTTTGGACATCGCAGACATACGGACAACTTTTCATCTGGAGAGGAGTTGGCGACAAAGGCAAAAGAAAGTCTGAGAGCAAGAAGAGAAGATATCCGGGGATTATTAGATGGCGATCAGCGATGAATTAATTGAACAAGCCATTGACATTATCGCTTCAATAAATGGAATAGAAATGAATCATGATGAACTTGTCGATGACGTCATACTAATCGCCTATGCTTTCGATCAGGAACCCACATTCATGGCAGCAATATCTCAGATTACACATTCGCTTCATCTAATTGTTAAAACCAGAAATATCGGACAACAGCTTTCTGGTAATTTAAAAGATTGGATGTCATTTCATTTCCAAAGTCAACGTACTCAAAAGTATCCTGCTGATCTTCGCATTGTGTATCAGGATGTTGGAAACAAAATCCGAGTTCGCGGATTTGGGCACAGGCGAATACCTAAGGACTTCTACAGTCGACTGTATGGACGATAACTCGAATTTTATAATAAATTATTTTGACGCCGAAAGTCTCAAGCTGGGCGTCTTTATTTGTTTGCTTTGAAGTATATTTTGTTTCCCCCTGGCCAAATGTCATAACATCTCTAATTGAACATCTTTTATTCCATAGCTATATTCATAATTTATTACGCAATGTAAAAATAGTACACATGTACAGGCACCAACCGTTACGTTTTTGGATAAGCTTAATACAATGAGTATAAAAAGGAGGTGAAAATCGTATGGCACAACAATTTATTGTCGCGCCTGGCCAGTCGATACAAGATGCCATTGATAATGCCAACCCCTTTGATACGATTCGAGTATTACCGGGTACGTATACAGAAACGATCAATATTAATAAAACCATTCAATTATTAGGTGCCCAAGCCGGGGTTGATGCCAGAACACGTACAGGTGCACCAGGAACAGAGTCAATTATCACTGGCTCAACCGCCTCAGGTGGCATCGTTCAGTTAACTGCTGACAATGCAGTTCTTGACGGTTTTACGATCCAGGGCAATACCCTGACAGCAGGTGTCGCCACATCCAGTACCGCCTCGGGTTATTGGGTTTTGAATAATATCGTTCTGGATAATGTAATTGGTATATCTGTCGGTTCTACTGGCGTGACAGAATCACAAATAAGGCAAAATGTAATCTTTAATAATAATCGACCAGGAGCTGCCACCGGAACCGGGATCTATTCTGATACTGGAGCCTCAAATGTTTTGATAGAAAGCAATCGCTTTGCCGGTCCTCATCAAACATCCTCCATCACTTTAATATCCGCCTCAGATATCGTGATAACAAGAAATGAACTTCTTTCTGATAACTCATTAAGTTTATTTGGAACAACGAATATAGAAGTTGCGTGTAATACTATCACTAACTCCATCCAATCCGGGATTTTCTTTGGGGGCGGGACAAACCTGACCGAGGTTTACAACAATATCGTCCAGAATAGCGGATCGAGCGGGATAAACGTTTTCGATGTAGGATTTGGTCCCAACATGAATATTCGCGCTAAAAATAATAATATACAAAATAATGCGGGCGCAGGTCTGAATATTGAACCGGGCGCATACGTTGCAGCACCCAGAAGGCTCGATGCAACCAATAACTGGTGGGGTAGTCCGACAGGGCCTACAAGTCCCAACAATCCTGGAGGAACAGGAGATGAGGTAGTTGATCCGAATAATGTAGCTGAAATTATCCCTTTTTTACAAGTACCCCCCGCCCCATGCTCTGCAGATTTAGCATGCCTGCAGCAACTTGCAGCGACACAGCAGGCGTTAGCTGCTCTTCAACAGGCATTTGCTGGTTTACAGCAGGCACTTGCCCTTGCCAGACAACAATTGGCTGTTTGCCTGGGCCAATTCAAAAAGAAACCTGACTGTCCGAAGCGCAAAAAAAATAGATGTAAGAGATGCCAGAACTAAAGGAGTTAACGCAAATTGCATTTCTATATGTAGCTGTGAATATACCAATATAACTATTCCTCTTTAAATTGCCCAATTGCTGATAGTACAGCGCCAGTTGCTTGTATCCAACTTCCACTGACTTTTAATAATTGACCGTTGTCATGTTCTTTAAGATGTTTATACATCTTATTTTTCGTTTCCAGATCATATACTCCTCCTAAAGCCTGCAAAGAATTTCCTATAGATTGCAGCAAGTTGCCGAAAATGTTATATGATTGACCTGAAGCGCTACGATCTGCGAGCTCGTCTGACAGCGATACAGCGCCTCCCAAAGCTTGTATCCAGTTCCCTGTAATGATTAATTTTTGTTCTGTCACTTGTTCAAAATCAATAACCATACCAGCAATAACGGTAACATTCCCAATTGCCTGAATTTCATTTCCTACCTTTTCAAGGGATATTTCTTCTTGCCCGTCAGCTTGTAAGGCATTTCCCACTGCCTGCAAGACATTGCCGATTAAATCTAAATCGTTTTGCAAATCACTTTTTATAAAGTTCGATGGTGTACTTGCTATGGCGGAAATAATTGTTCCCACGGCTGCTATCACTGAACCAAAAATTTCTTTCGTTTGATTATCCATATTATTCCACCCACCAATAAGTGCTTGTAAAATTATATTCATATCGGGGTTCGAACGTTATTACTGGCTGGCATCTATAACATAGAAATTGAAGTTCAACAATAGGAACTATTAGCATGGTTCAGTTAGCCAAAAATAAAAAAAGACTTTGCGTGAGTACACAATAAGTCTTTTCAATAGATAATCTAAATAAGCAGACCTGCAAAGGTCTGCTTTCATGTATTATTCGCCAAGATCCACATTATGGTACACTTGTCGAACATCTTCTAAATCTTCTAATGCATCAATCATTTTCTCAAATTTGGCCTGTGCGTCTTCTGGAAGTGTTACGTCATTTTGTGCAAGCATCGTCAGCTCGGCCACTGTAAAATCAGTTATACCAACATTCTTGAATGCTTCTTGTACCGCATGGAATTGTTCAGGTTCAGCATAAACAATAACCGCGTCATCTTCTTCGATGATGTCACGTACGTCTACATCTGCTTCCATTAATATCTCAAGCACTTCATCAGCTGTTTTACCTTCAACACCGATGACAGCCGTTGCATCAAACATATATGCCACAGATCCGCTGACTCCCATATTACCGCCGTTTTTACCAAATGCGGCACGCACTTCTGATGCGGTACGGTTCACGTTATTCGTCAATGCATCTACGATGACCATTGATCCATTTGGTCCGAAGCCTTCATAGCGAAGCTCATCATAGCTTTCTTCTGAACCGCCTTTCGCTTTTTCAATCGCACGGTCAATAATCGTTTTGGGTACACTGTACGTTTTCGCGCGCTCAAGGACGACTTTTAAAGCCTGATTTGATTCCGGATCCGGTTCACCCTGCTTTGCCGCCACATATATTTCGCGCCCAAACTTTGCATATACACGACTCGTATTTGCATCTTTTGACGCCTTTTTTTCTTTAATATTGTTCCACTTACGGCCCATACTGAACACTCGCTTTCAACTTTTGAATCTGCATAAAATATAAGCTGCTCAATGCAACTCTTTTTCAGATAACTATAAGACGACATGTCACTACAAAACAAAAACGTTTAGAGAGCAGCACTGCAACTATACTATATTATACATTAACTGCATATTTTTTTTCGAGCTTAAAAAACAGATGGTTTCATGTATTTGTGCAATCCGCTTCTTTATTGTCCATTATACGGATGAAGCTGTCAGCAAACCGAATACGGCAGAAGTAATCATAATCTCTAAAAAAAGAACAATCACAGGTGGTTTCATAACCTTTCCTTCATTACTCCCAGGAATATCATGTTTTCGTGCTAGTTGAGCGGGTAAAGTTATAGTACGTATCTACAAATGAAAAAAAGAGGAGGTTTTCCCATGCCACAGAACGATAATCACAACTCCAAGGACATTAATAGTGAACGTAATCAGTATTTTAAAGACCGGGCTGGTACTGATGAAGCAAGATTCCATGTGGTGCCTGATGATGAGGGAGGTTGGGCTGTCAAAGCTGAGGGGCAGGACGAGCCTGACTATACTGCGGACTCAAAGTCGCAAGCCGTGAGGGAAGCCAAACAAATGGCAAAAGAAGCGGGTACAATGGCAATCATTCACGACGAAGACGGAAAGATCGAGGAACAACACAATTTTCAGTGAGAATATGAAAAAACAGGCTGAAAAAGCGGTAAATATCACCGCTTTTTGTTCTATTTTTTTATCTATACACCTGTTCGCAATATCATTCTAAGAATTTACTTGTATTGAGCTTCTTTTACTGCCCAAAAAGGTAATTCCTCATTCTCCGTTCGTTCCCTTCTCCCCTCTTATAAAGTTTCCGGCTCCGCTCCCATAATCACGCCACCGGTGTTATGTGTTGTTTGATATGGAACAATATCATAATGTTCCTTTGGACCGCGCGCATTCGTAATTTTTGCGCCCATTTCCTTCATTATATTTTCACATACTTCTCCTAAATGTTTGTAAAGATTATGGTCCTGCCGGGTAAAATCATACGTCAACAGCAAGAGTGGATTTCCATATGCATCTCTATAGGCAGGGTCAAGATCAAGATAGTTCATTTGCGTAGGCATTGAAGCGCCCTGGGTTCCGATATCCAGCGTTCTCGTATAATATTTGATCGATTGCTTCTTGAATTCTTTTCCCCAGCGCGGCGTATCCGCCGGAACCGGGTTGGTTTGTATCGGCCGTTTCCCTGATTGGTTTAGCGAAATGGAACCGCCGTGGATGAAATCCAAATTTGAGTGGTTAAAATTATCACCATTAAAATCATCAATTGTCGCACCCAGCGCCCCTGCCCCCATAAATGTGTTAAATTGCTCATCGAAAAAGCCCTGGGCACCCGGAAGGATCTGATAACAATAGTTCTTCCCAATAACACCCGTTCCGGTATTTGGGTCATATGGTATTCCAAGTTTTGAAGATTGAAGAAGGCGGCGGTGGAATGCCTGCCGATATCATTGAAGGTGACAAAGCAGAAAACGTAGCGGCATGGCTATCAGAGAAGAAATAGTGGAAGGCATGGCAAAGAGATATTTCTGAGCAATAGCGGAGTAGGCGCATGAATGTTCATGCGCTTTTTACCGTTTTGATTACTTTATTTTAAATAGCAAAGATTCCTCCAAAGAATTAAAGTATTGGTAAAGAAAGACTTGATAATAGGTATCATTACGTTTTATTTTTTATGTATATAGAATATTGTAGAATTTATGATGGAAGAGTTTGCAATAGTCCTGCCAACCTCTTGACAGTTTACAGTTTGAAATTTTGTTGCATCAACTGATTCATACAATAATTGATGTATACCATCTACTGAACGAATCGCCACTAGGGCATCTGGATTTGTATCATATACTCTTTTTAGAACCTTCTCTTTATTTGGAACGAGACTGGCAATCCAAACAAGATCATGGTGATTATAATCATATGAGGCTCCATCCCTTAAAATATAGCTTGACTCCCTGCCAGGATATAAATTTTGTACGATCCCCTTTCCTAATTTATATGCTTGTCTGTCAATATCTATACAAGTCATTTCTGCGTCCAACTCTTTTTCCAATAGTATCGGACTTAAAGGTAGAGGACCAGTTCCTACGAATGCGAACGAGTTAAACTGGGTTTTGATCTTTTTTAACTGTCTTATTTCAGTTTTAATGAGTTCTACATAGTTACTCCAATAAATGAATGAACTAAAATCAAGGACAGATTCTACCTTTCCACTAAATCTATTAGCATAATAATTTTCCATTAAGGTTTCAGCAATCATCAATTTTTCCAGCATTTGATTTCTAATGGATTTAATATCATCATGATTAAGGATTTCTTCTGCTACAGATTGTTGTAAAGGTTGAGAAACAGTAGCGACTAATTCAGATAAGGTCCGGTTAATTGTTTTATTATAGGGTGATAAATCCTGTTCCGCTATTAAAATACTAAATGCCTCTTTATACTGACTAATTATCTTTTCCTGTAGCTTAGCTAATTCTAATGTTTTCAACCTATGCACTCCTTTTTGAAAAAATTGTTTGATTTAGCTTTGGAATATACATTGCTAAACATAATGAACGGGCTAGACTGAATAATATAAAGGCGAACCATAAACCATGATTTAAAAGACTGGGTACCAGAACATATAAACTCAACAAAAAAACAATTAGTGAGTAAATCATTGAATTTCGAATTGGTGCTGCATTTGCTGCCCCAGTAAAGACACCATAAAGAATTAAACCAAGACCCGCGGTAAGTGGAAATAACATAACCCATAATTCATAGGATTTAGTTACCTCAAGGACGCTATCAATTTGAGTGAATAAGGGAAAAATGTAACCCTTCAATAACCAATACGTCCCCGAAATTAATATTGAAGAGATCGCGGCCCACTGGCATGAAAGTGAAAATGCTTTCTTATACAAAGA
The DNA here is from genome assembly GCF_002860165.1 of Bacillus sp. V3-13. Taxonomy (GTDB): domain Bacteria; phylum Bacillota; class Bacilli; order Bacillales; family Cytobacillaceae; genus Bacillus_BJ. The sequence goes on from NZ_PGUZ01000044.1 coordinate 90,974, forward strand.
CTCATTTTTTGAACCTACTGCTTGTCCTACAAAGATACTTGACGCATTTGCGAAGCCATCAAAGACATAAGCCAAAATATAATGCACTTGAATAAGAATTGCATTTGCTGCTAGCACCTCTGTTCCAAATGAAGCACTCTTAGCTGTAAATACATTAAAGACAATAAGCAGGCATACGGTTCGTATGAGCAAATCTCTATTTATCAACAGCATTTTCCTTAAAGGCACAGGGTCAATGATATCTTTTAGGGATGGAAAGGATATCTTATAAGGTGATGCTCTTAAAACAAGCAATATACCCAGACTAAAAGTTGATATTTCAGCAATCAATGTGGCTACGGCTACTCCAGATACCCCCCAATGAAAAACTTTTACAAAAATCACATCAAGCACTATATTTACCAGATTTAAAAAAATTTGAAGGTACAAAGACACTATTATTCGGGACAAGCCCATTAACCATCCTAAAATAACAAAATTCATTAAAGTAAAAGGGGCACCCCAGATTCTGATCGAAAAGTAATCGGATGCAAAGCTTCTTACATCTGCTGAAGGATTAATAAATGATAATGCCAATAACTCAATTGGCTGCTGTAATAACACAAACATTATTCCAACAATTAAAGCGACTGCAACTGGCCTTGTTAGAACGAGTACTCCTTCTTTTACATTATTCGCCCCAAATGCTTGAGCAGCAAATGCTGAAGTGCTTACACGCAAAAAGCCAAATAACCAATACATTGTATTAAATATGATTGTCCCTACAGCGACTCCACCTATATAAGCAGGATCTGGTAACTGTCCAACAACAGCCATGTCCACAAAACCCAATATCGGTGTAGTAATAGTCGAAATGACTAACGGAATGGCTAATGCTAGATAAGAACGGTGATTCACTAAACTTCCTCCTTATGAATCAAAGATGTTAAGTAATTCTTTCGTATAGAAATGTCTTTCATTTAAAAACAATTCCTCCTTCCGGCATTGATCGATAATGTTTCCTTGTTTCATTACCATAATATGTTGGCTCATAAAATTGACAGCAGCAAGATCGTGGGAAATGAACAAATAAGAAAGACCTAGTTTTTCTTGTAAATCTTTTAATAAATTTAAAATGTGTGCTTGTATTGATACATCTAAACTAGCTGTTGGCTCATCTAAAATAATAAGGGAAGGTTCTACACTTATAGCCCTTGCGATAATAACCCTCTGTTTTTGGCCTCCGCTTAACTCATGTGGGTAGTAAGATAAGTATTTGGATGGAATATTAACCATGTTCAAGAGATACTCCGCAACTTTCCTTCTGTTATTACGTATTCCTGTTAAAAAAGAAGGTTGAACTTCTCTTTGAAAATCCAAAGGCTCCATCAATGAGTCGATAATCTTTAATTTGGGATTTAAAGAGGCGGCAGGATTTTGAAAAACTGCCTGCATGTCTTTTCTAACTATTCTCATATGTTCTTTTTTTAATAGATGTAATGGTTTATCATTAAACCAAATCTCACCTTGATCTATGTTTTCCAGAATTAGCAGGCACCTAGCTAACGTACTTTTGCCGCTTCCGCTCTCCCCTGCCAACCCGATGCATTCCCCTCTGTTTATCTGTAAAGACACCTTATTCACTGCAGTAATCCCACTTGCAAATTGTTTAGTAATGTTTCGAGCTTTTAAAACCGTTTCCCCGGCTAAACCCATGACTCCACCGCCCATTAATAAGTTGCCTCCTGTTTTACATTATTCGGTAACAGACGGGCTGGCGTTTCCCTTAATGCAGGTACAGCGGAAAACAGCTGTTTTGTATACAAATGTTGCGGTTCTTTGATAATTGTCTTTTTATCTCCGAATTCAACAATTTCTCCCCGGAGGATAATCGCCAGATTACTGGCGTATTTACGTACATGCCGTAGATCATGTGTTATAAATAAAACAGCACTTTTTGTTTGTTTTGTTAAATCAGCAATGAGTTCAAGTACCTTTGCTGCAGTCAAACTATCCAGAGCAGTGGTTGGTTCGTCTGCAATCAATAATTTGGGTTTTAATATAGTGGCCATCGCAATGGCTGCTCTTTGGAGCTGTCCCCCACTCAGCTGAAAAGGATAGCTTTTGTATACCCGTTCTTCAGAAAGACGTACTTTTTGGAGTGATAGTAAGGAACATTGTTTTCTTTCATTCTTGGACATACCAGTGTGCGTCTTCAGCATTTCGTCAAATTGTTTGCCAATTGTCATAAAAGGTGTAAAAGCCCCTTGATAATCCTGAAAGATGTAGGCAATCTCCTTCCCCCGTATCTTTTGAAATTCTTTATCTGAAAATCTGGTAATCTCTTGATCATCCAAAAATATCCGCCCCGATAAAACCATTAATTCAGGTGGTAACAGACCGCCAATGGCGGACGCCATTACACTTTTCCCGCTTCCGCTCTCTCCCACCAAGGCCAGCCACTCTCCCTCTTGAACCGTAAGATTAACTTGGTCTAAAATCGTGCTATCCCGATGTTTTACCGACAGGTCTTTTATCGTCAAGATATTCATGAAACCTCTCCTTTTTGATATTTAACATCAAAATGGTCTCTTATATAATCTCCTATCAAATTTGCAATTAGGACTACAAACATAATGAACAGTCCCGGGATGATCATTAAATGAGGCGCATTATAAAAAAATGCTTTCCCTTCGTTCAGCATAGCCCCCCATTCAGGAGTCGGTGGTTGTGCGCCTAGACCAATATAGGAAAGCGATGCAATCATAAGAATGATTTTACCAATGTCCAGGGTGGCCAAAACCATCACATTTCCTATTACGTGTGGAATCATGTGTCTTCGAAAAATGTCAAAAGAGCCGAGTCCATTAATTTTTCCCATCGTAATATAATCTCTATGTTTTAGGGACAGGACTGTACTTCTAGCTAATCTAGCATAACCAACCCATTTTACAACTATAATTGCGAATACTAGATTTAACATTCCCGGTCCTAACAACCCACTTAATACTATAGCTGTAATATAGTCCGGAAAAGCCATAAAAGCATCAACCATTTTCATGAAGAACCGATCCATTTTTCCACCAACATAACCAGACAGAATCCCAATTGGTACTCCAATAGATAACGAGATTACACAAACAAGCATACTTGTTCCCACAGTTGTATGTACCCCTACTAAAATGCGAGAAAAGACATCTCTCCCCAGATGGTCCGTCCCTAATATATGTTCTAAACTAATTGGCTTCAATCTTTCGCCCGTATCGACATTTGTCGGGTCGTAGGGGGCTAAAAACGGTGCCAGAATTAAGAACGTTATAAACAGAGACAATAATATCATTCCAAATTTAAATGTAGGAAGGATAGATGTTGTTATTTGTTTCAACTGTGGTCTGCCTCCTTAAATCTAATTTCCGGATTAAGATATCGATAAGAAAGATCTACTATTAGGTTAATTATGACAACAAACATACCCATAAACAGAATGTAGCCCTGTATAATGGGATAATCTCTTCGAACAATGGCCTCCACTACTAACTCTCCAATTCCCGGGTAAGCGAACAAAACTTCAATAATTACTGTTCCTCCCAGCAAACTTCCCAGACTTACACCAAAAATCGTGATTACTGGAGCAAGACTGTGGCGAAGTGCATGAAAAAAAAGTATCCTTTTTCTGCTCAGCCCCCGAGCTTTCGCTGATCGTATGAAGTCTTGCCCTAAACTCTCCAATAAACTTGAACGTAATAATCTAACATACACCGCAGACATCCCGAGTCCTAATGTTAAGGAAGGAAGAATCAGGTGACTAAATGTCCCTCTCCCCATTGATGGAAAAATCCCGAACTTAACAGAAAATAGTTGGATAAAGAGCAGCCCTAACCAAAAGCTGGGTAGGGAAGCACCTAATAAAGCCAGTAACCTGCTGATATGATCTATCCATTTATTTTTATGTAATGCTGCAAAAATCCCTATCGGACCAGCGATTAGTACCATCACAATTAGAGAAGTGAAGGTGAGAGTAAGAGTTGCTGGAAACCTTTCCGCCAGTTCAACTAATACAGGCTGATTGGTCATATAGGAATAACCTAGATCGAATGTAAAGAAATTCTGTAGCCACCTCCAATATTGTATATATATTGGGTCATTAAATCCGAATTCATTGCGCAGTTCCTCTATTTGTTCTTCCGATATTGCAATATCATCTATGTTAAGTACGTACCTGACAGGATCACCCGGAGCCAGTTTCATAAAAACGAAGCTTATGAAAGAAAGCAACAATAGAAACAAGACGAGTTCTAGCAATCGTTTGCCTAAATGTTTCACTTTTTCCTCACACCTAACTCTTTAGTCAAGGCATAATATTCACTTTTACTTGTTGTCCAGCCGTCCACATAATCTTTGTATGCTACAAAATTGTTAGGATGAACGAGGAATGAATGAAGTGTTTCCTTATCAATAGAGATAATCGCTTTTTTGGCTATTTCGTTCCTTTTCTCTTCTTCCACTGTACGATTTAATTCAGTTATAAGGTTGATAAGCTTATCATTCTTAATTTGACCGGGATTAATGGCACCACCGGGCATATAAGCTGAATTAAGGAAGAAACTTGCATCCCCTCTAGGGGAAGTAATCATGCTGTAGGTAGCCAGATCCCAATTTTCATTTTTCGCTAAATATTCATCAATGTTATCTACTTGTTGAATATTGATGGTAATACCAAGTTTCTTTGCATTAGATTGCAGGAGTTGCGCTATTAAAGGAAGTTCTGGTCGGTATGAATAAGTTAGTAAGTTAAGCGAAAGAGGTTTACCATCCTTGTTTGCCTTTCCATTTTCAATTTCGTATCCTGCCGCTTCCAGATGCTTTTTTGCGATATGTAAGCCAAGCGGCTCTTCTTCAAAGACAGGGGCAAAAGGAAAATCTGACAAGAATGGTCCTGCTGCGATTGTCGCTTGACCTGCCATTATGCTTTCTACCACTTCTTTTCGATCAATCAACGCGTCAAAAGCTTTTCTAACATTCTGATCAGCTAATGATTCTTTGGAAGTGTTGTACATTAGGAGATGAGTTCGCAAGCTTGGAACCACATCCGTAACGATTGTTTTATCGCTTTTTAAAGATTCAATGCTCTCAATGGCTGGACGATAAACAATATCTGCATCCCCTGATTGCAGAGCCAATGTGCGGGCATTTGCATCTTCATTAAAAGTTAAAATTGCACGATCAAGCCTTGCTCGCCCATCCCAATATGCGTCATATCTCTCTAATTCCAATTTGCTATTTGGATCAAATGAAACAACCTGAAATGGTCCCGTTCCAATCGGTTTTTGGTCAAAATTAGATTCACTTATGTCAATGATAGCTGTATTGGGATGGACCAGTTCAGAAGGCAAATGTGGCAAGGGCTGTTCGGTTTTTATAGTTAAGATTTGTCCTTCAGCAGTTAATGACTTGATTTTTAGAGAATTCTTAATAGCTTCGCTAATTTTTATGTTTCTCTCTAAAGAGGCTTTAACAGCTTCTGCATCCACCTTTTTCCCATTTTGAAAAGTCACATTGTCTCTAATTCTAAACACCCATGATTGTCCGTTATCCTCAGTTTTCCATGCTTCTGCAAGCCACGGTTCTAATTCTAATTCCTCGTTTATCTTAACAAGGGTTTCTGTTACCCCTGCCCTGACTGGAGTGTAATTTAAATGCGGGTCTAATGTTTCACTCGGGAAGTTCGAGAGGAACGTTAATTCTTGCTTATTATTTTTAACTTTCTTTCCTTCCATCACACTTGCAGATGAACATGCAGATAGAACTATGACAAAAATATTCACCACTAATGCAATTCGCAATTTCTTTTTTGACATGAGGCCCCTCCGTAAATCAAAATGATTACGATTTAAATTGTATAAAACAGAATAATAATAAACATGTGTTTGACAATTGGATATAATAAAAAATTGTGTTAAGGCAGTCCCTTCTATTTCAGCTCCTTCCATTACTTTTTTAAATCGTAATAATTACGATTTATAACCACTACTCAACCATGATAAATCATTATAATTTAAATTTAAATGGGAAAAAAATATCATTTTTGACCGGTTCACTACACCTCTTTCATTTTTTTACCATTTGTTTTGATAATTAAGGAGAATTTTAGTTCGAAGGTGTCATAAATAATTTATGTTTACGAACAAAATCATGAAAGGATGACGAATTCAAAAAATTTTTGCCGCTATTTTTTTAAATCATTTACTTATTGGTTACATTATCCTTAGGAGGTGAAAAAAGTGGATAAAGAAAGAGATGACGTCCAGGAAAAAATCAATGTTGAATTGGGTGGCATGGGTTTGTACGGAACTACTTCCAATACAGAAATTGCCGGCTACGAAGCTTCAGGTGATATTGAAAATGCCGGGAGGCTGGATAAAGGTTTTAGAAAAGAAGAAGGACATCGGGGTGCAACAGCTTCACTAAAAGGCAAACATCAGCGGGATTGATCGCTAAACTGTGTAATCAAAATTTAGTGACGAAAAGAGTAATTCACCTGATCCAGTCATGGATAGGTGTTTTTTTATTTCAAACTTACCAGTAAGAGGATCCATCCCACAGATATCTGTTTATTAAGTCCTGATTGATGTTCACACCAATGCCTATTCCGCTGGGGATTTGTACCATTCCATGGATGGGCTGTATATTGATAAGTCCCGAAAATACATTTTCCATCACATCCCACTCTACGGGCTCAATATCTGTTTCATCCATTTTATTAGACGGAGATAAACATGCTTGACCGAATATAGCATACAGCCTTGATAACGCCCCGTCGTAGGCATGGGGAGACACCCTCATTCCAAAATTCCGGGCGAGCTGTAACGTATCGCGGAAATCATCGATTCCATTTGTGTGCATGATATCTGGTTGAATAATGTCTAACGCATTTTCACATAAAAAAGGCACAAATTGCTTCGCACCCTTCATATTTTCTCCACCGCCAACCGGCACTGAGAGGACTGTGCGCAGCAGTTTCAGCTCCTCCATGTTATCCAAAGGCAGTGGCTCTTCAAACCAAAGCACATTTAACCATTTGGAAAAATGACGCTCCCACTTACGCGCAGTTGCCACATCATAACTTTGGTTTGCATCCATGATGATCGGCAATTTTCCCTCAATCATGTCCTGCAGCGAATTAATATGAGATTCGTCTTCCTGTAGCGTCCTTCCACCTATCTTTACTTTTATTTTGTTAAAACCTTGTGCGATTGTTTTTTCAATATTTTTTAATGATTGATTGAGCCAATCCTTCCTGTCGGTATACGATTGGAAAGAGGCATAAACTGGTACACTGTCTCGATAGCTTCCTCCCCACAGCTCACACACAGATAGGTTTGCGCTTTTAGCTGCAATTTCCGTTAAAGCCATGCTGACGGCCGTTGCTGCCCGTTGATGCCACTTCTTTATCGTATTGACTAGCTGCAGACGATGATAAACAGACTTTCCGATTAAATAAGGAGTGATTCGCTCTTTAAATCCGAGATGCAATGCAGGCAGCCAATCAATGCATTCTCCCCAACCATCTATGCCTGACTCTGTAATGATCCGTATTAAATAGCAGGTTCTATAATTCTTATACCCGTTTGCATCGCCATATGGTTGAGAAACTTTGTAAAGCAACGGAAAAGTCTCGATTTTTTTAATTTGCATTGATGATCCACCTGCTTTGAATTTGTTATATCTTTTTAGATGATAACATTATGCCTTGCTGGCATATTTTCGGTTTTAGATGTTTCCTTAATTTTCGTATTAACTTTCTTAATATTTGTCTCCCATACCGGTTTCATTCTTTCAAAAAAAACAAAATCCCAAAGTTACACCATTCAGGCCATACATGGTTTTCTAATTATAATCAGTCCATACCTTTGTACACAAACAACTTTAAAGAAAAAGAGGGTGCTCCAACAGCCAGGTTTTGGGATACCCTCTTTTGATATAATTGTCGACCAATTAATTAAAAAACAAGCTCTAAAAATGGTGGAGTTAGTCCCGCATTTAAATAAGAACCGGCTGATAAATACCAGTCAGTTTTCACTCAATCTCTCAGGTCGCAGAAACATCAAGGGAAGCATGCTTTTTCTTAAAAGTCTTTGTTGAAAAGTACAATATGACAATGCTGGCAACAACTGCAGCTGTTGCAACAGCAATGACAATGGCACTCAGTTCAGTCCATACTCCGATTAAAGACAAAAATGCAGGAAGGGTAGCGGTGAACCAGGATTGAATCATAGTTACCCATCCTGTAAAGCGGCCAATGTCTTTATTCAGTGCAAGTAATCGAAAAAATAAAAACCAAAGGAATGACCACATTAGCCAGATGATTCCAAATTTGTAGTCATTAAAATGAATAAAGGTTACCATTGAATATCCGACAGCCATGATCGAAACCCATAACGAGTACCACCCGAAACCCGTTGCATTTAGATCGCATAAATTGTTAATACCAACATACAGGTATGTGAAGCCAAACAAAAAAGTTCCAGAAGCTTGCAAGATTGTCCATGAATCATGAGGATTGGAAATAATGACATACATCGGAGCAATCACCTGCAACGCGCCCACAAATAAGTTGAATACACCTGCACTTTTTCCTTCAACTTTCCCAAGCAACATCAAGCCATTAACAAAAAGTACCGCGCCGACATACAGCAAACCAACACTGGACATACTTCACACCTCTTTTTTATAGATGAAAGAAAAAGAGCGGAGCTACACAAAATGAATCGTACGTCTGCATTTTAAAAGAGATCATATACACCTCCTGTGACATAAATTTTTCATTTGCATTGCTCCACCGCTTTTTCCCTCAGCTGAATCCTAGCTACTGAAACCCTTTATCAGCTTCTTTTCTATTGTGAGCTGATCTGCTGATTTTCTAAGAATAAATTCAACTTCATTTTCTCCTAACGTTAGTGAATGCAGCTCCCTCGCTAATTGAATTTCTACTTGTTTTCTAAAGACACGTTTCAATTCCCGAGCTCCGTATTGGCGGTTAAATCCTTTTTTGATTAACCACTCCTTGGCTCCTTTCTCTAATCCAACCCGGCAACGGTGTTTTTGCAGCCGCTTATTTAAATCATTTATTAGCAGTTCAATCATTTTCCCCAATGCTTCTTTATCCAACCATTGATAAATAATCGTTTCATCAATTCGGTTCAAGAATTCCGGGGCAAAATGTTTTTCCAATTGTCGATTGACAACTTTCTTTAATGAATCAGAGCCGTACTTCATCGAATAAAACAGCCGCTTGACCCTGGCTTTAAAATTAGGCTCCCCAAACTCAAAAACTGTCCTTGAACCAATATTGCTTGTCATGAAAATGATCGAATTGCGAAAATTAATTTCAGTCTCACCTGATGTTAAACGTAAAATCCCGTTGTCAAAAACGTTTAATAAGGCTTGAACTACAGCCTGATCTGCTTTTTCCACCTCATCAAACAGGACAATCCCGGGCTTTCCAAAAGTTCCCTCGACTTTACTTTTATCAAAGATTGTTGCTCCTTCTTTACTGCCGGCATAGCCGGGTGGAGCTCCTGAAAAAGCGGCAGCGTAATGTTCTTGTGCCAGTGTATTCATATCGATTCTGTTATATTGGTCTTTGTCGCCGTGCATAACTTCAGCCAATAGTTCAACAATTGCTGTTTTGCCAACACCTGTAGGGCCAACCAACAACGAAATAAAACGAGGGCGGTTTTGTTCCGAAATGTCGGACCAGGTAATGCGCAAAATATTTTCCACGAGCGCTATCGCCTCATCTTGCCCGAATATTCTTTCCCTCAATGCGCTTACAATCTCATCTACATCAAAACGAAATCTGGTTTGAAGTTTTCGCTCGGGTGATACGGACAGATTATGAAGGGAATCTTCTTTCTTACTTCCCTCGGCACCGTTTAAAGATTGCAATCGATCAGTAATGTAAGGCATTCGTTGCACCTCCTAAAATCACTTTTAGTAGAGCCAGACAGCAAGTCCCATCTGGCTCGTAAAGTGGATGCCAGTTAACGAATGCCTGCTTCCTTTTCCTTTCCTTCATGTGGGATTCCCTCGATTGGGCATTGGGCTGTCCCAATCGTTTTTCGTGTGATTTGTTCGACATTTTCTTGTGCTTTCCTTGCATCCAAAACCCATGTCCGGTAGAAGTCAAATGGGCAATCAGCAATACCTTTATCTCCTTCACCTGATTGCAGGATTCCGGTGTACCCTCTGTGCAGCAACTTAAACAGATGGTTTTGAGATTGCCAGTTGGCTCTTGCGTCTCTAATTTGCGAGACGGACAATTCCGCATATTGTATCCCATTTTCTTCAGTTCCGCAGGCTCCAAGAGTGCCACCATCAAACCCAATAATTGAAGAGTGGCCAAAGTAGGAGTACACACCATCAAAACCGGTAGCATTTGCAACAGCTACATAAGATGTATTCATCCAAGCCATCGTTTTCGCTACCATTACTTGTTGTTCCTTCGATGGGTACATATAGCCCTGACAACGGACAATCAATTCGGCACCCTTCATCGCGCAGTCTCGCCATATTTCAGGGTAATTGCCGTCATCGCAGATAATTAAGCTGATGTTCAATCCTTTAGGACCTTCTACGACATGTGTTGAATTACCTGGGTACCATGGCTCGATTGGGTTCCAAGGCAAAATTTTACGGTACTTTTGAACAATTTCGCCTTTGTTATTCATCAGAATTAATGTGTTATATGGAGTTTTATTCGGGTGGTCTTCATGTTGTTCACCTGTTAAGGAAAAAACGCCCCATACATTAGATTTTCGACACGCTTGAGCGAAAATCTCTGTTTCTTCCCCAGGGATCGTAGTTGCGGTTGTGTACATTTCTTCCGGATCATACATGATGCCCATTGTACTGTATTCAGGGAAGACCACTAAATCCAAACCAGGTAGACCCATTTTCATACCGGCAATCATATCCGCAATGTTATGACAGTTGTTCAGCACCTCCGCTTTCGTGTGCAACCGGGGCATTTTGTAATTCACAACAGCTACACCCACAGTATCATTCGTACTTGTAATATCACCGTGTCTCATAAAAGATTCCCCTTTTCATAAAATTTTGTGTATATTCAACACACCAATATTAATGCAAGATCCATGCCAACTTGTATTACCCATGAAATATGCTTTTATAAGAGAGATTTGAAAGGCTTGTTTTATTCTGTTACAATTTATTCAGAAAATTCGGAGATTTATACAACCCATTTAGAATCCCATGTTATTTGAAGGCACTTGTTTCAATTTAGTACGGGTGATTCATTTTGAAACAAAAAAAGGAGGTAAATTGGTGATTGTACAAATCGGATTATTATTTTCTTTAACTGGTACTACTTCAATAACGGAAAAAGGCCAATACCAGATTGCAAAATTTGCTTTAGAAGAGTTTAAAAAAAAAGAGTGGTAACCGTGTTAAATTCGAGTTCGTAGCGAAAGACATCAAGTCAGATCCAAATATTGCTGTCCATGAAATTAAAAAGTTGATTGCAAGGGGGATCCGGATATTTGCCGGATGTTATTCATCCGCCTGCAGAAAAGCGATTCTGCCCCTGTTAAAACAACATGATTGTTTGTTAATGTACCCCGCACTTTATGAAGGAAAAGAAACCGATAAAAATGTACTTTATACCGGAGAAGTTCCGAATCAACAAATCGAAACGATGCTGAACTACATTATCCGTCACTTTGGAAAGAAGATCTTCTTGGTTGGCAGTGACTACATTTATCCTCATTATACAAATCAGCAAGTTCACCATCTTCTAAGTAAAAAGAATGGATTCGTCGTCGGAGAGCATCACCTCCCATTGGGCCATACAAATTTTTCATTTATTATTGATGAACTGAAGACAACCGCTCCGGATGTGGTATTATCCACGGTCGTCGGAGAAAGCCAGATTCCTTTTTATCGCGCCTTATATGAGGCGGGCTTTTCAGCGGAAAAAATGCCGGTTTTTAGTCCGATTACAAAAGAGTCGGAAATCAAAGCAATTGGAGAAACCTTTATGGCAGGCCATTATGCGTGTGGCGGTTACTTTCAATCCATCGATTCAGAGGATAACATTCGATTTGTGGATCAGTTCAAGAAATTTATTGGGTGCGACACTGTCATCTCCTCTGTTATGTTCAACACGTACATCGGCGTAAGGCTTTTGCTGGAGTCGATCACAGAAACGGGAAGCACATATTACCAAACACTTCTTGATTATTTATCAGGAAAAATGTATGAAACGCCAGAGGGTACTATCTGTATAGATGCGGACCATCATCATTTAAGCAGAAAAATCCGGATTGGCCGTATTAGCATAAATGGACAGTTTACAATTATATGGGACTCGAAAGACACCATTAAAGCCTGCCCATTTTTTCTAGAGGAAACAGACGGAATGAGCAAACAACCAACAAAAGTCGACTGGCAAGCAATGATTCTGGAGTGGGGGAAAATTTCAGACGAGCCGGTTCTTCTTATTTCCCAAACTGGACAAGTCGTCTATGCAAACCAAAAGGCTTGTGATCTTCTTAAGATCGAGCCTGGTGAAATAATAAATGACAATAAATTAAGCGAATTAAAATATTCTTTTACAATCATCAGAGAATATATTGAATCATGTTTCGAATTGATTGTACTTCGAAAAAAACAAAACGAAGGACGACAGGTTCAAGGTGAAAAAATGGCATTTTCCTCTGTTGTAACAAGAAATGCTGCGTTTCAAAAACAATTAAAGATAGCAGAGGTTGCTGCACGATGTAATGCAAATGTGCTTATTCTCGGTGAAACTGGCGTGGGGAAGGAAGTCCTTGCCTGTGCGATACATTCGCAAAGTTCCCGGGCGCAAAAACCGTTTGTTGCTGTCAACACAGCAGCATTACCGGAAAATTTGATTGCAAGTGAATTATTCGGCTATGTAGACGGAGCTTTTACAGGGGCAAGAAAGGGCGGAAAAATCGGAAAGTTTGAAATGGCACAGGGTGGCACATTATTCTTGGATGAAATTGGCGATATGCCAATCGAACAACAGGCTGCTTTGCTGCGAACGATTGAACAGCGTAAGATTACCAGAATCGGGGATACGAAAGAGCGGGCCATCGATGTCCGGATTATCGCTGCTACCAACAAAAGTTTGAAAGAAGAAATAGCTTTTAACGGATCGTTCCGCTCTGACTTATATTTTCGGCTGAATGTGCTGTCAATTCAAATTCCAGCGCTTCGTGACAGGCGGGAGGACATTTTAGAATTAGTACAAAAATTTCTTGCTCAATTCCAGGAAGAATATAAGAATGGACCAAAACGGATCAGTGATAAAGCCGCTGAGATACTTTTATCCTATTCCTGGCCCGGAAATGTTCGGGAGCTCCGAAACATGATGGAGCGCAGTTTCTTGCTGGCCTTTCCTGAAGATTCAATTGAACCTTGGCATCTCCCAGACGAACTGTCCGTACAAAATAGTTCTCATGCATCATCAACGGAGTTATCGCTGAGTGAATCGACGAAACAATCGATTATCACCGCCGTAAACCTTACATCAACCCTAACCGAAGCCTCTAAAAAACTCGGAATTTCAAGAAGTACACTCTACCGAAAACTAAAAGAGTTTGATATTAATACTAAATCCTCATGATAAAAACATAAAATCGCATACTGGCAGGCAGATTATAAGAGGGGGCAAAGACTCTTGTATAATATAGGAGTTTCATAAATGTCAACTACCAGACTGTATTTTAAAGCAGAGCATTTATAACTAATGTAACACCATGTTTGTTCGAGCGTGTTTGCCCCCTGTTCTTAGTATTTCATCAGTGGCTCACCTTGCGTTTTGTCTTGTTAAGAATTTTAACAAAGCACATTTTCATATGAGACGTTCATTTCGTTTTTCTCGCTAGATATCCAAAAAATTGTCACATACTTAGTCTGGTCCTTATTTTTATACATTCTTGCTTCTGAGACATGCTGGACTCTAGTGAAATGAGAATGGAGCTGCCTAAGCAACTCCAAATGATCTGCGAACTAAAACGTACTCCGTCACTGCCTTTATGATTTTGAGTTTTTTTGAGAAATCCTACAATTAATCCACTTTTTCCATACAAATGCATAAAAGCGACATCGTTCTGCTGAACAACACCTGTGGCTTAGTGCAGCTTTTGAAATGGGGCAATAAACATTTACTAAGAGTAAAGTAGACAACTGGACTGCGTCTAATAAAAGGTTATTTTCCTACTCATTTAAATTTTCGCCATAATTGGAATGCAGATAATAAAATGCCTGCTGTTAAGAAAAAGAAGGTAAGTTGAAGCCATATGTCACCGATGGGTTCTTTAAATAAAAACAAATGCGGCCATGGCATAAAGGTGCCCTGTGTCACTACTTCCATAAAAGTATAGGTCGCTATAATCGCTAACGTAATATCCAAACTATTTGCGGCACTTAAAATGGCGATGCCAACTATTTGATAGAAGATAAACAGCAGGATAAGATGAACAATGATAGTACTTGTGAAGAAATCTGGTCCATTCATCGTATAAGTTAGACGTACCAGCAGCGAAATAAATAACGCGTGTAATAAAGTGTAGCGCAAAATATCGATCATGAGTACCTTCCGATAATAAACGATTAAGGTCTCCTTTGCTCCTTCTTCATAAAGGCTGCTGTACAGGAAAACCAAATGCCAACCGGCCATCGGCACGGCAATGCCCTGTACAACGATATACGGCATAAAAGGATCGTCAGATCTTGCTTCAAAGAACAGCATTAGAAAGACGCATAGTGCGTAGGCCACAAACGGAAAACTGTATAAATAGCGGAGCAGTTTAATATCAAATGTGAATAAATGAATGAGCTTAGTCATAGGCAGCCTCTTTTAGAAGTGCTAAATACCCATCCATTAAGCGTGGTCTGACTGGGTGGCCGATTGGCTCATCGGATAGCACACGCACGACAATATGGGACAATTCCTCGTTCATCTGGACAACTTCTCTTGTGGCAATCACTTCATCTAACTCATCAATCGGAACGTTAATTTCATATGTGCAATGTGCAGCTTTTTGCTTTAACTCTTCAGGTCCACCTTCAAATAGCACCTCTCCATTTTTAATAATGCCGATTTTTGTGCAAAGAAATTCAATATCCTCGACAATATGAGAGGAGATGATAACGGTGTGGCGCTTCCCTAATTGCTTCAATAAGTTGCGAAAGCGTACACGTTCCTCAATATCCAGCCCCGCGGTTGGTTCGTCAAAAAGGAGGATAGAAGGCTCGCGCAGTAAAAGCTGCGCTATGCCTACACGCCGTCTCATTCCGCCGGATAATTCACGCATCTTTTTATATAGATGGTCGGATAAATTAACCTGGTCAACGACTTTTTTAATTTGGTCGTGGTACGAACTCAACGGCTTCCGCGCTTGAAGAATAGCGATGTGCTCAAGCACCTCGTACATCTTGAGCTCCGGATAAATCATAAAGTCCTGGGGCAGATACCCTATTTGATCTGTTCGTTTTACGTAAGTTGTTGTGCTTATCTGCTTATCGTCAATGTATACACTGCCTGCATTAAAGTCAGATAAACTCGCCAATATTTTCATTAAAGTCGTCTTGCCGGCGCCATTTGGTCCTAAAAGTCCGTAGACCCCTGATAAAGAAAGTGTCACATTGGATAAAATTCGTTGCTTTTTGATTATCTTTGTTAACCCCTGAACCTGAATCTCCAATCTAACTCCACCCCTTTACCAGTTCAAGCACTTGATCCCATGTCCATGTTTCGTCCATTTTCTCATACCAATCTCGTAGAAACTGTTGTTGTTGATCCTGGTTTAATTGATAAAAGTTATTGTAAATGAACTCAATTGTTTCCTGTTCTGCCTGTGGCAAGGCAAATGAATCCACGCTTCTTCCTGGGAGATCAATTGCCCAATCCAACTTTTGTCGAATATATTGATTACTCATATTTATCCATTCGTTGTGCATCTGATACGTTCCCTTTCTTTGCACGGTAAGCTGAAGAGTTTTTTCTTGGAAATCTTTTGTAACACCATGCGAATCTATAGCTTCCATATATCCCCCAGTGTTGTATATTAAGTGATCATTCACCATGAAGGAAGAGGGTCCGAAACTTGAGAACACAATTGCTGTAGGTAAAGACTGGATTGTCGCAGGCGCGAACAGTTGTATTTCTTTCAATGTAGTTTCTAGTTGCGATATCACCGTTGCTATTCTATCTTCCATTTTTGGCCAATCGGCTGGATATGTAATGTGGTAATTTCCATATGTTAGCTGATTCCCTTGCCCTTTTATAAGTGTTACAGCTTGTGCCTTCCCGCTGTACACATCTCCGTTCCTTGGCAAATTTGTGAACAACACCTTATTCACTTCCAGCGTGAATAAATAGCTTTCTTCGGGTAAGAATCGTTCAGTTAGATCAATCCACCGCTCTCTAAAGTCGTTCTTGACATACATGTGTGATGCTCGCTTTTTGGGATACCATGCTATATCTGCGAGCAATGCGGTCCTGCCATTTGTATACGGTACAAAGTTTGTATCAACTATTTCGTAATAAAAGGTGAGTGACGAAGTACGCGTTGGCAATCCAACCTTAACGATATCTCCACTACGCTCAAATTCAACCTTTTTATTTCCAGATTTAATCTGTTGAATGGGGTAAGCATGGTATAGTTGAAAGGTTGGATTCATAGTATCCATGCGGGAAAAATCCACCTTCACCGTTACCTGTTTTTCTTCCATTTTTATGGTATATGACTCAATCTCATAATTCAGATCTGCTTCAGTATCATCCATATTCATATAGTAATTTGTTTCAGTGATTTGGTCCGCTCTGCTAAAAGCTTTGGTACTTACTTCCACGACACCATAGGATGAAAAGACAGAGAGAAAGAACATCGCCAGCAGCACTTTGATAACGATATTTCGCTCCCTTTTTCTATGTGTCCAACGAAGTGAAACAAGCAAGATAATTGCGGCAATAATAAGAAACCACGTGATTAGCTTCAGCTCATTTCCCCAATGTACATCGAAGCCAATATAGGGTTTATATACATGCATGGGAGTATTCATCCCGATGAAAAGTAAAGACTGCCATTCATTCGCATGAACGGTACTAAAGAAATCAATAAATAATTCCGTAGTCATACCACCGGTTGCAATCCATACTAACAAAATGCCAAAAAAACTAATTTTTTTTGTTCCAAAGAGCATGGCCATAATCAAGCCAAAAAGCATGCTAATAATCAAGGGTGAAAACACATAGATCAATAAAAATCGAAACAATGAAAAATAAAATCCCGAAGGCTCAATTCCAACGATAAAATAAGTCACTGAATACATCATATATGTAACGATTACGATAATGCCTTGAAATAAAGAATGAGCCGCTAGCATTGCACTGATTTTTTCCAGCATAATTTGATAGCCATCAACAAAGAAAGACTGCACTCCGTAAAGAAGTTCATTTGACAGAATACGATAGAAGAAAACCATGTAAAACAGCGACACCATTTGTACAATCATTGCCAGTTCACTTGGGAGCTGCCCGTACGCTTCATAATCAAATGGACTTGAGAAGAACAAGATAAACCTGGTGATTAACAAAAGAAAGAACAGTACACTTGCCCCAATGTACAGTTTACTTTTACCCATCCTTTTAATATAAAAGAAAAAAAGGAATTTCCAGCGCAATTCACTTCACCCATTCCATTAAGTACTTCAAAAGACAAGATATCCCACCATATAATATTTGGAAATTTATATCCGTACATTTGTAAATTAGCTCTGTATTTATAGAAGTGTATAATCTATATGTTACTCGCCGCTGCTTGTATGTTCCAGATATGAAGCAGGGAAATGTCGTATGCTATTTACGCACTTCCCTGGCTCAATTTACATCGACCAGCAGTATGGTTAAATTAATAACTCAACTTTCGCACCTTCAATTACACTTTAAAACCTTGAAGTTACTGGGGAATTTTGCATAAAAGAAAACAAAAACACCCTTTCCTTTGGTAAAATGAAGTTACCACACCAAACTCTACCAAGGAAGGATATTTTTCATGTCTATCATATCAAATTCCTCGGATTCCGAACAGTTGACATCAAAAGTTGATCGTTTTTTCAAGGAACAGCGTATTGGGACGCTATTAAAGCAGTCGAATTTCTTTAAGGAATGCGGTTTCACCTGCCTTGAACTCTTCAAGTTTCTTTTTCTTCTGGTGTTTGGTAATAAAAATCTGTACCAGACTCTACAAAAAGAAGATACAACGGACCGTCCTGGAAAAGACACCGTGTATCGTTTTCTGAATTCCAGCCGCTACAACTGGCGTCGGTTTCTACTGCTTCTTAGCTGCGGTCTGATTCGGTCAAAAATGGATCCATTAACAGAGGAAGACCGTGTAAAGGTGCTGATTTTTGACGATTCACTCTATTCGCGTGCCCGCAGTAAGGCAGTTGAGCTTTTGGCGAATGTACATGATCATACGACTGGTAAATTTGTTCGTGGGTTCCGAATGCTCACATTAGGCTGGTCAGACGGTAATACGTTCGTTCCGCTTTGTTTTTCATTACTAGGTTCCCATAAGAAAAGCAATCGTTACGTTGAAATGCGTGAGGATATGGACAAACGGACTACCGGATATCAGCGGCGCAAAGAAGCTGTAAGAAAATCTTCGGAAACCCTGCTGGATCTCCTTAAACAAGCGTTAGGCGCAGGAGCCCAGGCTTCTTATGTCTTGTTTGACAGCTGGTTTAGCTTCCCGGCTACCATCATGAAAGTACTTCAACATGGAATGCACGTTATTTGTATGCTTAAAGCCATGCCAAAAGTGTACTACGTCTACAATGGACAAAAACTAAATTTGAATGCACTGTACAAAACGGTTCGCAAAAAGCGCGGCAAAGCTAAAATACTTGCTTCTGTCATCGTTACGTTGGGAACAAACGAACAAGGCGAAGAGTTAAGGCCAAGATCGTGTTTGTTCGGGATCGTAACCGCCGGAAGAAATCATTCGTATCTATGGTAAACGTTGGGATGTTGAAGTGTTTTTCAAAATGACAAAGTCATATCTCCGACTGGCTAAGGAATTTCAAGGTCGTTCCTACGATATGATGCTTGCGCATACGAGCATTGTATTTGCCCAATATATACTCTTGGCAATGGAATCCAGGGATAGTAAGGATTCTCGAAGCTTTGGTGATTTATTTTTCCTGTGTTACGACGAATTGGAGGATATTAGATTTGCCACCGCAATGTTTCTGATCATCGACCTGTTTAAATCTGCCGTTCAGGAAGTTCTTATCCTTACAGAAGAGAAGTTCAATGAGATTTTTGACAAGTTCTTCACTAGCTTGCTCAAGTATATCAAGGGTTTGTTAGGTATGTCCGTATGCGAAAGTTGAGATATTTAAGTAATTACTTTATTACTTAAATAGAATTAATCAACAAAAACTTAATTGCGTTATTGAATTAAACCTTTAAGGGGCAAATGCATATAAATTAATAATTGGCGGTGAAGGAAAAATCCTATATGTTATTTACAAAAGGATATTATCTAAAGGGTGATGGAATATGAAGCTTTTTAAAGTGACAATATATAGTTTTATAATTCTTCTTTGTGCAGGGTGTAACCAAAATCAGGATAATAGCAATGAACAAATACACCACCCGATAGAATCGAACCCCCCTTTTAAAATAACTCCAAATGAATCGGATCCAAATAAAACGATTCCATCTAAAAATGAACAAATTCAAGAACAAGCTGCGACTACAACAATCTCACAAATAGTTTCCGGCTCCAAAACAGGTAAAGCGCACAATATTCCTTTTGTTGCCTCTCATAACACAATTTCAGACGTAAAAAAGGATTGGGGTAATCCTGACCGTGTTGATAAGGCAGGAAACGGTTTATATGCCACCTATACAAAAAAACAGGCGGCTTTTGGCTATACAAAAGACGGTCGCATTTTTGATGTGCGCTCCTACGATCGAGCAATCCAAAAATTAACCCTATCCTCAATCGAACAAGTAATGGGCCCTCCCTTTAAAACCTCAGTTAATAATACCGACGATATTTATACTTATAAAGTTAATTCTCAGTTTCAATTAAAATGGATTATTCCAAAAGAAACAGGGAAAGCACATCATATTTCTGTATATAGCCCCAGTGATATTAATACCGGGACAGTGGGAGCCCCGAATAAATACCTCCTTGAAATTAAGGGCACATCCCAGAACATTTCGAAACCCGCCTGGCAACGAATGTTACAATGGCGAGATGATATCCTTGCCTTTCCAAATAATTATCCAAATGATGTATTTGTAAATGGACCGAATAAAAAGATGGTGGCTCTTACCTTTGATGATGGTCCAGATCGAATAGTAACCCCTGGCATCATTGCAGCCCTTAAAAAACATAATGTTAAAGGAACCTTCTTTTTTATAGGGGAGAAAGTTCAAAAGAATCCAGATGTAGTTAAATCTGCCTACGATAATGGAAATGTAATAGCCAGCCACAGTTTTTATCATCATGAACTGCCAAGAAAATCTGATGCAGAAATAGATCAAGACCTGGCGAAGACATCTGAAGCAATTCACCAAGTGATCGGGCAGTCACCGGTTTTATTCAGACCTCCTTATGGTGAAACAGATGTCAAGCTTGTAAAGGTTGCAGCAAAGAACGATTATAAAATCATTTTATGGTCTTTAGATACACTGGATTGGTCCCAGCGTGAGCAAGTGCACATACAGAAGAATGTATTCGATAATGTTCGAAATGGAGATATCATACTTATGCACAGTGATGAAGATAAAACAGAAACTGCTAAAGCTGTCCCTGTCATTATCGAAGAACTAAAAAGCAGAGGTTTTCAAATTGTTGATGTATCTACTTTATTAAATACAAAAGCATATAAATGATGGGATCAATGACAGAAAGTAAATTGTAGATTAGAGGGATCAATCTCTATTTTCTTTCTAAGCTTTCTGATTTGTACCATCACTGTATTATCATCTTCTATATATATTAGAGATTCGGTGGCATCGAATCTCCAAAACCCTGATTATTCCTATGAAGACAACAAGCGATGGATACCTTCTTTATTCAAAAGTGAACCGTACTATGGAACGGACCAATCTCTTGTTATGTTGGAAGTAGTGGATGTTCGTATGATTGGAATATTCCTATTCGCTATAGGCTTCACAATTTACTACGTTTTATTTACTGTCTGGGGATTAATTCAAGTGTATCATGCGGGCCGGTTAACATTAGTTTGGATACTGGGTTTAGTGCTTTTGAACGTTGTTGGCTATGCATTATTTCTGCTGAGAATCAGGAAAGACCTCGCTAAAATATCCTAGGCATGGAAAGCTTATGGACTTTCATACAATAGATCCTTTATATGTTCAAATCGATCGATATTTTATTAGGGGTGAAACGGATGCTTGGCAATCAATTAGTAGTTGAGCTGAAAAGAGCGTGCACGGTAAAAAATTTATTACTTTGAATAGCTATTATTATCCTCTTACCGGCTATAAGGTTTTATACGATAAAAGAGGGATACCCGTTTTTTGAACCTGTTGAAGTATTTCAGGAAATGGTATCATCATTGATTCCGTTACTTTTTCCCGCTCTTGTTATTATGATTTATTTACCATCTTTTCTACAAGAACAAAGAAATAATTTTATTCCATATGCCCGTACCAGAGTTCCATTGAATACTTATCTACTTAGTAAAGGACTTATAAACACTTGTTTAACAGGATTGGTTACATTTTTATTAATTTTTCTTTCGTTTGTTTTTGCCGTTTACATGGAACCGAATTTAGGTATGATTTCTTATTCCCCTATAAATGAGTATGCGGTTATACCACCTGGAGGCACTTTTTCGCAGCTCTTATATGTATGGAGATTTGACCTTATGGGTTGACTTATTCGCTGTGGGTTTCCATTAATGCAGTAGTCTATTCTACTATTGCCTTTGTGTTACTGCTTATTATAAACAATCCTTTTGTAGCTTTATCGGTGCCGTTTCTTTTTTATCATATCTTTAACTTTGTAACGGGTGTACTGACAGTACCACAATTTTCGCCACTAAGCACTATTTTTCCATTCAACATTGTAGAACAACCTTTCTGGACTGTACTGGTGCCATTTTCATTTCTGCTAATCGTTTTAATAGGGCTCTTTGTATTCGCTATCCGTAATCAAAAAGAATGGATGATATAAAGTATGAAACAAGGAAATCTTCGCATGAAAGAATTTCTTGAAGATTTGATAAGCATTAAATGGCTGGTGATAGGAGTCATTTTTTACTTTTACGGTTTTATGCTGAAGAAAGAAATCGTCAATGCAGCTCACGAAATCGGAATATCTTTTAATATTTGGGATATTATTTTGCGTTTGCTGAATGATATGTACCTTATTGTATATTTCATCATTCCTGTGGTGCTATTTTTTTCAATAAAGTCCGCTTTAGTAGATTTTGATTATCAGATTTTAATTCGTTTAGGATCATTCAAAAGATGGGTGTATCATTCTCTTGGGCATTTTTGGATGCGGAGCGCTCCATTAATGTTCCTATGGGTACTTGTATCCTTGTTTACGATGATTGGATTTCCTTATTCATGGGATTGGAGCCAGCTCAGTGGGACCGACCATATATTTAATACTCTTAACGATTTAGTAAGGTTCTTTGCAACACCTATATCTGCATTCGCAGGGCAGTTGCTTTTATTAATGTTAACACTTTCATTGTTACATCTAGTGTTTGCAACTGTCTATGTATTGACCAAAAACAAACTTTTCATGCTTTTAATCAGTATGATAATTTTCCTTGGAGGCAGTATTGGATTTAAAATATTGCCGAAGGAAATGGCTTTTCTATCTCCAACAACTTATTTTTCAATTGCCATGGGAGTAACATTTTTAACTTCTTTATCAATGGTTTCTTACAGATTGTTTTTTATATATTAGCTGTGTTTATTGTTTCTTGGATAAGCAAAGAATCAATACATGCTGTTCTGTTAATCAGCGTGTTCATGGTATTAATGCTGCCGGGTGTTAATGCGGCAGGTGTAATACCAGTTGGATTAAATAGTATTGTTTACTTAACTGATTATTCACCATATTATCTAACGTCCATTCTAATTGTCATGAACGTTCTTGCTTTTGCTGTAATGAATTACTTGTTTAAACGGAGTTTAAAAATATAGTAGACGGGGTGAAAGTATGTCGGTTATTTCATTAAAAAACGTATAAGGGGTTAACTCTGTTTGACGGTGTTGACTTAAATGTGGAAAAAGGAAAAATATATGGTATTATAGGCCCCAATGGTTCTGGTAAATCTGTTTTGTTTAAGATGATATGTGGCTTTGTATTCCCGGATAACGGTACGATTACTGTTGAAGGGGCAGAAATAGGAAAGAGCAAAAGGTTTCCAGATAATTTTGGTATTATTATAGATCGTCCCGGTTATATTGCAAATAAAACCGGATTTCAAAATCTTAAAGAATTGGCACTAATCAGAGGGAAAATTAGCGACGAAAAGATTGCTGAAACAATGGAGACCGTTGGGTTACAACCCCAAGCCAAGCAAAAAGTTAAGAATTATTCTTTAGGCATGAAGCAGAAATTAGCTATTGCTCAGGCAATTATGGAAGAGCAACAAGTGCTTATACTAGATGAAGCCTTTAATGCTTTGGATGCAGAAAGTGTAAATAAAATTCGAAATCTATTATTATCATTCAAGGATGAGGGGCGTACAATTTTAATTACAAGTCATAATCAGGAAGACATTGATATTCTTTGCGATCATGTATTTCGCATCAATCAATATAAACTGGAACCAATGGATCTGAAGTAAGTTACGCAAACCGGGTCAAAAACCGCCCGGTCCTTTTTTGTTTAGCGGATGTCCGATAATTTGTACTATTAATATTCTCTATTGCTTTAAATAACTTTTCTGAACATGTTATTTTGTTGCTAAGATAAATCCTGATTTTTGAACAAACGATTGATTAAAACCTCAGGATGGCCCGAAGAGTTGCATAAAAAAATCACCTCATCAGGAAGCAACATCCTGGGAGGTGATTCTTTACAATGGCAATCATATCAACAGTCGGATTCGAAATATCCAAATCTTAAGTCATCTACTCTGTCTACACGTCTTAATTGTTCGGATACGTTTTTTTCAAAAACGCCACAGATTGGTTGATTAACGCTTTTAAAACATCAACATCAATATCAGCTACTTTATTGATGTACACACACGCTTTTCCTGTCGTATGTTTTCCAAAGTCCTTTAACAATTCCTCTCGTTTAGTGTCACCCGTGGCAAAATACAAACTGATTTTGGCTTTGCGAGCTGAAAAGCCAACTAGTGGTGCATCGCCTTCATGACCGGATTCATATTTATAATGATATGAACCAAATCCAATAATACTCGGTCCCCACATCTTCGCTTTGTAACCTGTCGTCTCAGTAAAAATATCCAATAATTTGTATGCATCTTCACGTTTTTTCGGGTTTTCAACATTCTCGATAAACTCAATGACACTGTTTTCGGTTTCTTTTGTTTTTAATTCATACATGATTACAATTTATCCTTTCTTTTTTAATTACCATGAAAGTTATTAAAACTTCCATACTTATCTGACTGTTTTAGGTAAAGGTACCCACCTGTAAATCCTTTCTATTCACTTAACAATTACAAATCATAACCACATTTCCGTCTGGATCTTTTATGTTGAACCAGGCGGTATCCCCTACCCATTCTATATCTCGGACAATTTCAATGCCTTTGTCTTTAATATACTGATATGCTTCCTCAATTTTTGGAGCATTAAGATTAAAAATTGGGCTGGGACTTATATTATGTTTAAATTCGGGATCAAAGGCGTGGTCATCTAGAGTTAGAGATGTTGTCCCTACTATTGGTATGTTATGGACAGGTGATTTTACTTTATCCAAATCAACATCTAATCCCAACAAATTAGAGTACCATTTTGCTGCAGCCTTCAAATTAGTTACATGAACAAACACACCATTCATTTGGTTTTTTATCGGCATTGTTTTTTCCATTCTTAAACCTCCCATTTTGTCCATCAACTATATACTTCTATAACTTTTAAATTTATCCTTTTCCAAATATTTTGATACTACCTATAAATAAAGATTGTATTATCACGACCTGCCCTTCGTATTATCAACCTTGAAAGGTTGATAAGTATATAACCGAATATCTATCCAAGAACTTAAAAAATCTAAGAAAATAACTAACTTTTAAATACCACGTTCACAAGAAATAAAATCAGCCTTATCGAGCAAAGTTACTAATATTTTGTCCCCTGGGAGATTGTCCATTTCCAAATCAGATGTCCCACATAACTTATAATTGAATAAAACTTTTCTGATGAAAGTAGGGAAATAAATGCCTGAGGAAAAAAAGAATATTGATGATATGCCGGATGATGGCTTTGTTTCAATTACCCTTAAAGCTGATGGACATGAGAACACAATTGAATATCCGATGCCGGAAAAATTGCGGGTGGTGGTGGTGATCAATAACCAGTTCACGGATTCACCAAATACTACACAGATTGCAAGTGGAGCCGGACGCAGCAGTGCAGCGGGTAATAATGCCGCGATTGATTCTTCCAATACCGAGCAGCAGCAGAGTGTCGGGGCTGATGGTGAGGCGGTGAACACTGGTATGAGAGGCAAGCAGATTGAGCCTCATGATAAGAAGGGACATAAGGTTGATGACGATGAGATTGTCTTTGTTATTAATAATCAAATAAATCTCACGGGTCAGGATACCGATTCTTCAGCGACCCAGGTGGGAAGCGGAGGAGGAAAATTCAGCGCTGCTGGCACAAATTCTGCAATAGAAAGTTCAAATACAAAACAACAGCATTCCGTTGGCGGTGCACAAGGAGCTCTCGCATTGAACAGAGGGATGAATAACAAACAAATTGAATTCTACAAGAAGAGAAGATACAAGTAACGTCGTTCTATCCTGCTTCTTTTGCTGCTATGTCACACCTAAAATACACCACCTCATTCGAGCCTGCAATGGGACCAAACACCTTTACCCTCTGGGGGAAAAGTGTCAATTCCAAGGGGATTAAGACATTTCTTAGAACAAGCATATTTAGTTATATGTTTACTTATAATTAAAGTTACTTGACTCTTGCAGATTTTTATTAAATCTCTAAAAAAGGGCATACGGGTAGTGTACTCAAAAGATCTCCTTTTTTTAAGCGATGAGTTTTAGAGTATTCAGCACCTTTTTCAAGGGCGTTTTGGCTAATCCTTCTTGATAGACATAAACAACTAGCTGGCCGAAATTTCAGTCCTGATCCTTCTGACAGTATCACCGGGTGTCAGTGATGAATTCTGGGACCATTCATGTCTCTGCTGTTCAAGAAAGTTCTGTGTCAGGTACTGGATCACCCAGTATCGCTCGATGGCCTTGAAAGAAAGCATTTGATATTGGTCAAACCCCATTAACTCCTTAAAATAACGATAACCAGTTTCGATCTCCCAGCGCACATGATAATCTCAAAGATGGTCACGACATCCATAGTAAGATCGGTACACAGGAGGCAAAACGGAGTTTTGCTTGGGTTAAATGCCTTCTCCCTGGACAATAGAATTTTAACATTCTCCATATCT
>NZ_PGUZ01000045.1 GCF_002860165.1 Bacillus sp. V3-13
TTTTTCAGCAGAAGTGTAAAAAGGAACCGAGCAAAAAATGTAAAATTCGACTTGACGTCTACACCATTGAGGTAAATCAGTAGTATTCATTAGTTTATCGTCCTTTTTCCTTAATATAATCTTGTATTTTCCCTAAACATTTCTTATGAATTTTTGATACAGATTGTTGTGATTTATTAAGAAGTCTTGCAATCTGCGTGTCCGATAATCCCTTTAAATAGACCAAATTTAGTACCTCTTTTTGTTTTGTAGAAAGAGTTTGAACAGCCTCATACAATAAGGGATTTATTATGTAATCAGCTATGTCATCACTTATCGAAAGTTTATCTAAAGTGATTTCTGATTCAGGATCTTCAATAATATCTTTAAACGTAACTTCTTCTTCGTTTTGGATAAAACTATCAACAGTTAGTAGATTTCTTGAAGAATACTGCCTTTGTTTTTTGTCAAAATTAATAGCGTTAAAATATAGAGATGATGAAATAAAAGAAATAAAGCGAACGTTAAAATAAAATATTTTAAAAGTCTGATCTAACCTTTCCCTATTCTCAATTGTTGGATTGCAAAGGGTATTTAGAAAAAGTTCAAAGTTTTGTTTGTGTTTTAAAAAATTTTTTATTAATGGGTTTGTAAGAAATTCTTTATTGTCTTTTTTGAACTTTTCCAATTTTTCATGACAATGATTGTTGGATTTGTTTGTTGTCATTTTAAGCCACTTCCTTTTTATTAACCAAAAGCGAATATATGTTCTGTTTTTGGTGGTAAAAAAATGACTAAGTTAATTTAGCCATGGCATTACATGTGGAATTTTTTCGATAAACTCTTATTTAATTATAACATGACGAATTTTAGAAAATAAGTTTTGGATAATAAACGATTTTTATTAAGTAATCATCCACAACAAATCTCTTAACTTTTCCTTTCTTCATTTAATAAAGAATAAAATTATGTATTATAAACAACCTTTTGGTTAAATTTTTCTATTTTTCTATTTTATTATTATCCATCCATACCTTTTGTTACTTCTTATCTTCTCACAAAAAACCAGCTTACATAATTAATTGATTACTAACGCGAATCGCCAAAAATTAGAAAACAAAATAAATATATTACTAGGATTAATATTGAGCAGTTCCAGCACTTTTTACAGTTTAAGGTGAACGGACAAAGCAGGATTAATCTTACAAAGGTTGTTAATTATTTTGTTTTAGGTTCTTTATGATGTAAGCAGCGCTGCTAATAACATTTAAAGGAGAAAATTTATATGGCATATGTAACAACTGACTCAACCTATTATTCATCAAGCGCGACCTCTGTTGATATTTACGCAAACTGTGTTCCCTATGTGGCTTTGAAATAAAGTTTGATAATTTATAACAAAATTCGATTGTTTAAAATAAAAATTGATAATTTATAATAAAGTTTGATTAAAAGTAACCTCTTCGAGTATTATATCCGTAAGAGGTTACTTTTTTTGGCTTATAAGAGATTGCTCAAGATAACAACAAATATTCCTATCCCAACGATCAAAGATACCACGTATTGCATTTTTGGGAATTTTTTATTTTCTTGTTTCCTTTTCTGGAAGGTAAGGACAAGGACAAGCACGAGTATGAAACTTAATATTGAGTTGATCATCACCCAATCCAAAATCCCACCTCCTTTCTGTTATTGAGGCCTTACATTGAAGAATCCAGCATAAGTTATTGCCAAATAGACTCCACTTCCATAATTGTTAGCATAAACACGAGTTGACATTAATGCAGCATACGAAGCAATGACACCTCCCGCAACACCTACTCCAGGGAACCAGATGGCAGCCACTATTCCTGCTCCTGTATAACCAGCAGCAACAGACGCCATGTCTGCCGCAAACTCATTTGGATTACAGTTATTCATGTAACGGTCCACACCCCACCAGTGATAGGCCAGAGCAGTATTCTTTCCTGGGCAGGAAGCCATTATTGAGAACCCACCATCAACCACAGGCTCTAACTCGACAATTTCCAGATTACTTAATGCCTTTAGTTTACCTTTTTTTATCTCTTTGTTTAAGTCAGATAAATAATCTTTTTGCATTTTAACCAATTCTTTATTGTGACCATCTTTTTTCGCTGAACTTGCACCGAAGTATAGAAGACAAGTAATTTATGGGAAAATTAAAAAGGACATCGGTGAAATACTCCGCACTCTATGTGAAAGGAAAGGTGTGGAGATTATAGAAGCAACAGCGTGTAAAGATCACGTACATATGCTTGTGAGTATTCCAGAAGAAACGAAAGTAAGTAGAAAGCCTTTGAGGTCTGGCCAGTAAGAGTAGTACATTTGGCGAACCATTCAGAGGCTCTTTCGGGTCTGGTCAGCAACAAAGGCTTTCAGCCGCAGAGAAACCCACCCGTTGGCTGAATAAGAAAAATAACAATAATCTTATCAACTTTACTTAAATTGTCATGTTATAAAAAATTACATTTTTAAAATTTCTATGTATTTCGCCATACAGTTGCATATTTCTTTTGATATTTACTATCTTCTTCTGTTGCTATTAAATCAAGGGCTTTTTGTTTTATTTCTCCTTTCTTTACGTCATCATATAAATTTCTAAGACCTTGGATAATATCATATCGAATCAAAGTATAATTTTTTTCCTCTACGCAGTGTGTAAAACGATCAGTAAAGTGATTAAGTAACAATTCTTGTTGTTCATCTCCAGCTAAACCTACTCTCCAAATGGATTGCAAACTATGTCTTGCAGTGACGAACTTAGGATCTCTTGTTACTTCCCATAATGCAGGAAAATCATTAAGCATTCTTTTCTCTGGATCACTTATTGCTAAATTAGAAAGAAATTGTGCTGCACGTGATCTTTTATGATTATCACGATTGTTTAGGTCTTGTAATAATTGATCCCAAACTTCATATGCCCAGTCAACTTTTTCTTCTGTTAGAGTTAATAAACTCTTATAAGCTTCATATTGGATTTCTTTGTCTGTTGATTCTAAATCGTCAAAATACCTTGTAACTTGTGTTTCCATTTAATCATCTCCTATTAAGAGCTATAACTTATTTTAACATATCCTTCTTAAACTCTTCTGCCCTTTAGTTCAATAAAAAAGCCCCTGGATGGGCAGAAGGATCTTTAAGGAATGCACCGTTAGTTGAAGAAGGTAGAAAAATCCCATACATGGCTGTAAACTGTGTAGGGACATTTAAGAATTTTAAAAAAACAAATGATTATATTTTTATATCATGATAGCATTCGAATTGTATTAAATATTAATATAGAAAGGAAAAAGAAGATATGAATATTAAAGTCGAAACTCTTCCAAAATATCGCATCGCATATGTGCGACAAGCTGGTCCATATGGTCCTGGAAACATTCAAGCAATGGAAAAGTTAAAAAAATGGGCTGAGGAGAAAAATCTACTTGCTGAAGCGGCAATAATACTCGCAATTCCGCAAGATAACCCGGAAACGACACTTCCTGAAAACTGTCGATATGATGCTTGTATTGTCATTTCAAACGATTATCAAATTAATAATTCAATTTGCGAAAGTGAACTTTCTGGTGGAAAATATGTTATTTGCAAAGTCAAACATACAGCGGAAGATATTCAAAAAGCATGGGCTGAAATTTTTCCAGCTTTACAAAACAGTGGATATCAAATTGATAACAAACCGATTTTTGAAAGATACACTGGTGATATGATTTACAACGATTATTGCGAAATATGTGTACCTGTAAAACCGTTATAGTTTGATTTGACAACTAAAGAAAGCCGGGGCAAGGTTTCCCTTAACCGTACTATAATAAATAGTGGATACTATGTTTAATATTACAAAGATTATTCAGTATTTTTTTGTATATTGTAATCCCTAAACATACAATTTTTATTTAGTATAAGTTGTATAATATATGAATGATACATGAGTATCTCATTAGATTTTAGAGGGGATAAAGTCCCGTAGGGCGTAGCGGTAGCTATTTTTATGGAGGGAGATAAAGAATGAGGGTTCAAGAAGTTTTTTTAGGGAACAACACCAAACGGTATATGCTTTTAGATCGTAATGGGGTACCTGTTCTTCCTGTATTAAAGTACATTAAATATTTAGATACAACAGGTAAAAGCAGCAATACACAAAAAACCTATTGTTACTCATTGAAACAGTATTTTACTTACTTAGAAGAAACAAAAAAGGATTATAAGTACATACGGTTAGAGGACTTGGTGGAGTTTGTTGCTTGGTTAAGAAGCCCCTACGAAAGTACAAATGTTACTTCACTTAAACCAATTAAAGCAAAGAAAACGGAAAAGACAATTAACCTGACGGTTACGGCTGTTACAAATCTTTATGATTACTTGTACCGAAATGAAGAACTACAAAATGACATGGTTGAACAGTTAATGAAACAAATCTTCACAGTTGGAAGATCACGTTACAAGAGTTTTCTGCATCATGTAAACAGAGACAAGCCTTCTATACGGAATGTACTAAAACTAAAGGAACCTCGTAAAAGAGTAGAAACACTAACAAAAAAACAGATTCAACAAGTGATTGAAGCAACGACCAATATACGAGATACCTTTCTGATTCAAGTATTATTTGAGACAGGATTGCGTATTGGAGAAGTCCTCTCACTATTCATGGAGGACTTTAAATTTGACCATAAAAAGGGGCATCGCATTCGTTTGGTAGATCGAGGGGAATTAGAAAACGGAGCAAAGTTGAAATCAGGTGAACGAGAGGTTTTTGTATCGCAAGCCTTAATGGATTTATATGATGATTACTTGTATGAAATCGTGGATGAATTAGATTTAGATACAAACTTTGTCTTTGTGAAGCTGCGGGGGAAGAATATAGGAAATCCAATGAGCTACGGAGACATAGAATCCCTTTTCAAGCGTTTGAGGAAGAAAACAGGGAAGACGTTCACCCTCACCTGTTTCGCCACACACACGCAACGATTTACTATCAGAAAACGAAAGATATTAAACAAGTACAAGAACGCTTGGGACACTCACAAATTCAAACAACGATGAATTTATATCTTCATCCTTCGGAAGAAGACATTCGTGAGGATTGGGAAAAAGCACAGCCAGCATTTGAGATAAACAAAAAAATTGAAAGGCGTTAAGAGGATGAAATATATTCAACAGATCCATACAGAGGATTTAGGTTTCCACGAACGATTACAGCAAGAGCTTGTAACCTTTCCTACGAAAACAATTCATAAAGATGGTTCTATCACAGTAGAACAAGTGAATAATCCTTATTTCTTAGTTAACGATAAATGGAATATTAACTTTTTAGGTGAGATTAAGCAGTTCGAAGAAATTGTAGCAGCCTATAAATACACTAACAAAAATGTTCCTTTCCGATTCATAAATCCTAAGGTTAATTTAGAAGTAAAATATGTGTTCTACCAACGATTGTTTAATGATTATTGGACGATAAACAGTATTTTCACAGTACAAAGTCTCCTAAAAAGAATGACAGATTTCTTAAACCAAAAGTATCCTACACTATCATCATTATTAGACTTAAACATTGATAAAGCAGAGCGAGAATATTTATTTTGGTTAAACGAGCAGGGTATTAATACTCAGGTAATTAAAAAAAGGTTACTCTATAAAGATACTCCCTTAAAATCCACAGTAGCAGCCTTTTTGAGAACTGTTTATACAACTCTTATACAAATCACTGATATGCGTGAAGAATGGGAAAAAGATCGTTGGGATATACGAGTTTTTCATGATAAGTATGGGATTGATTACAACAAAAGTAGCACCCACTATTACATTAATTTCTCCAAGATTCAACAGATAAACATGCGTCAACAAGTGAAACTTTATATTAAACAAAGATTATTAAGTAAACACAATTTTTCTTGGGGTACGGCACGTAATTATTTAAGATTTTTACCAAAGTTCTTATCTTTCATATTTTCTTTAGAACCAAAATGGAGCGATTTAAAAGGTTTGAAGCGTTACCATATGAAACAATACATTCAATGGTTGCATGAATACACCAAAAGTAATTTAAAACAAAAGGATGCACACCCTGAAAAGTATGTGACAATGGCATTAGAATGTGTAGGAAAATTTCTTGAAGATATTCAACGATACGAATATGATATCGCTCCTGAAACACATGTGCGATTGTTAGTTTTTTCTGAAGATAAACCGAAGTTAAAAAAGAGGTCCATTGACCAAATTGATTACATTCCAGAGCCTGTATTAACACAATTATTTACGCACATCAATAATTTGAACAAAGACATCATTCCTATCGTGTGGGTTGCTTTTAAAACAGGACTACGTATTTCAGATGTATTAGGCTTAACTTCTGATTGCTTAGTTCAGCTAAATGGCAAATACTCGATTGTGACTGACATTGAAAAAACCTATGTAAAAGGACATCGAATTCCCATTGATGAAGAATTGGCAAATATTCTTGCAGTTCTGATTCGCCAATCGAAAGAACATAGCAATACAGACAATAATCCCGAAGAATTTATTTTCATTCGCTATCGTGGTTCTCGAAAAGGGATGCCATTCGCTCAAAACTGGGTTCAAGACCAAATAAATACTTTAGCAAAGCAAAAAAACATTACTGACGAAAACGGAAGTCTATTTCATTTTAAACTACATCAGTTTCGACATACCTATGCCGTTAAAATGTTAAATGGCGGTGCAGACATTTTAACGGTACAAGAACTATTAGCCCATGCCTCCCCCGAAATGACATTGCGATACGCTAAGTTATTAGATGACAACAAAAGAAAGGCATTTGAGGCTGTCATGAACCAAGGTGTGTTCAGTTTTGACTTGAATGGTGAAGTTCAAGAAATCAAGGTTGGCGAAGATATTCCTACTGATATTTTGAATGCCTTGTGGCAAGACCATAAACTAAATGCGATGGACAACCCTTATGGAACATGCCACGCCCGTTTAAATGGTAATTGTCCTCATATGGAAGCACCGCCTTGTCTAACGTGTAACGGAGGAAGTCCTTGTAAGGACTTAGCCATTGGATTTTCAGAACTTGATGTGCAAAAGTATGAATTACTCATTAAAACAACTTCCAAAGCCATTGATGTATCAAAGCAACATGGTCGTGAAGAAATTGCGGAGAAAAACGAAAGAAACTTACAGCGTTATAAGGGTATTCTAAGTACAATTCAAGAAGGTAGCATTATCTTTGGCAGACAAGATCGGATGAAAAGAAAGCAAGGTGTAACAAATGCCTGAATATGACCGTTCATCCCACATGAAGACCATCCATGCCCAACGGAAAGCAAACACCTATCAGAAAGTAGACGAAGCCATTAAACGGCTCATACGAGCCAATGAAAAGATTAATTTTAATAGCGTTTCAAATGAATCAGGAGTGACGAAAGCAACGCTGTATAACAATGTCGATATCCGTGAAAGGATTGAAGCATTAAGGCAGCAACAGTCACAAGCACCTACACCAAAACAAGTGAAGCAAGAAATGAATGAGAACAACAAGGATGCCCTTATTGAATCACTGAAACGGAAGGTGAAGAAATTAGAAGATGATAACAAACAACTTAGAGACCAATTAAAAGTGGCTTACGCAGAGGTATATAAAAAATTTTAGTATAATTTGAGAACGGTGTTCTTCCTGTTTGTTTTACTAGAAAAAGAAGTGTTTTGTTATTCAACAAACGGGCCATTTAATGGAGGAAAGATCACAGAAATGATCAAACATTTTTATTAAAGAATGATCCAATTGAATATATCAAGAGCATGTTTTGTCATTCTTTTTTTTCAAAATACGCTCTTTCTTTTTGTTCGTTTATCAAGGTTATTAGTATTAATTTGATCAAACATTATTCTAAAGCAACAACATTCATGAATATGCTCATCTAATTGGCGTCGATATAATACTGAATAAGAAAGTCGCGAAATGTGAGTGCTGCCTGTGACAAATAGTGATTTTTCAGCCATATTAATCGAAAAGAACGCTGACAAAATGGTTGATTAATAGGTATTAAGGTTAGTGAAGGGTCTTTCTCTTTTGCTGTTCCTGTCAAAAAAGCAACACCCATTCCTGTTTGAACAAAGTTACTAATGACAGCGAATTCATCAACTTCACATGAAATAGTAGGTTCAAATCCTGCCTCCCTACAAAAGCCATTTGTTAATTCTCTGAAGCTATTTCCTTCTTTCAAACCAATGAAAGGCTCATTCGCTACTTCACTTAAGTTAATGCTTTGCCGATTAACAAATGCATGAGTAGGTGGCACAGCTAAAAAAATTTCTTCTGTAAGAAAGGGTATACTTTCTATTTCTGCATGCGCTATAGGGAAAGAGGTAATGCAAAAATCCACTTCTCCATTTTGGAGAAGCTTTAACTTTTCTTCTTCCGTAGGAATTTGTGTTAGACGGAGATTAATGTTGGGGTGTAAAGATAGAAAAGAACCAACAACTTCTGCATCACACTTGTGATTCGTTGTTGCTAAAAAAAAACGCCCTCGTTCAAGTCCGGCTTGATCCAAAACTTGGCGTTGTCCTTCTTCAAGCGCTAAAAGAGCTATCTCTACTTGCTTTAAAAAGATTTTTCCAAACGCATTGAGTCGAATTTGTCGTTTTTGACGATCAAAAAGAGGTACTCCTACATCTTTTTCCAAACGTGCAATTGTCTTACTAAGAGCCGGTTGAGCGATATGCAATTCTTCAGCAGCTTTGGTCATATGTTCTAACCGAGCTACCGTTTGAAAATATTTCAGTTGTAACAATTCCATCGGTTTCATCCTCCATTCATATACTTAAAGATATCATATTATGACTAAATATATATTTTCATTCATCTATAATCAAACATACAATATAGGTGTAACGGTTGATGAATAGAGGATCAAATATTCCAAGATCGATTCACGAAAAGAATCTATGAAGGGAGGCCTGTGAAATGGATACAAATGTGGGAAAGCATAATCAAACAGCAGAAAGATTGCTTAGGATCATGTTTTTTACACTCATTATATCAGTGATGAATGCAACGATATTTAATGTGGTTCTTCCTTCCATTAGTAAAGAATTTACCCTTTCTGCCTCGCAAGTAAGTTGGATTACTACCGGATATGGAATCATGTATGCCATTGGGTCAGTCACATATGGGAAATTGGCTGATCGATATAGACTGAAAGATTTATTAACATTTGGATTGATTTTTATGTCTTTAGGTTCACTTGTAGGATTAATTGCGACTCAATATTGGATGATTGTTGTAGGGCGAATGTTACAAGCAGCAGGTGCTGCTGTAATTCCTTCAATCTCGATGATTATCCCAGTAAAGTATTTCACTCTCGAATACCGAGGCCGGGCAATAGGCACAATGGTAAGTGGTTTAGCACTAGGGACTGCAATGAGTCCCATTGTAGCCAGTTTTGTGACGGGTTTGTTACATTGGCGTTTGCTTTTCTGCTTTTCTTTTCTTGTCTTAATAGCTCTACCGTTTTTTCGAAAACATTTAAACGATGAACCGGGTAAAACAGTAAGCAAGATGGATTTTATCGGCGGTTTTCTTCTTGCAAGTACCATCGCATCGGTGCTTTTGGCCCTTACAATTGATTCATGGATTTTCTTTCTTATTGGCTTACTCTTATTAATTTTATTGATCCTTCGCATCCGATTAGCCACTGAACCATTTATTCAATCGTCATTGTTCCAAAACAAACGTTATACGATAAGCATTGTGATTGCTCTACTGGCTACCAGCCTAAGCGCAGGAATTCCTTTTATAACACCGCAATTACTATCGAACGTAAACCATATTTCTCCCACATACATTGGTTTTATCATGTTCCCAGGAGCAGTTGCTTCTGCTTTATTAGGAAGAGCCGGTGGAAAACTGGCTGATCAAAAAGGAAATTCATTTCTTTTTTATTTAGCGCGTGCCCAGCAAGCCGTTAATTGCTAGTTGGTGAAAGTCCAACCCGAGTAAGTGTCAAGA
>NZ_PGUZ01000046.1 GCF_002860165.1 Bacillus sp. V3-13
CATTCATAAAAATCGTCCCAGTCTTTCGGGCCTCTGCCGTCTCCATAGTACTTTTCGGATTTTCTATTTTTAGATCCTTTGTCATCACGATCGTCATCGTTGTCGTCTTCTTTGTCATCGTCATCATCATCACGGTTGCCGTTGTGGCGGTCATCGTCATGCGAACTGGCATTGGCCAGGTTTATTTCATATGGATCTCCCTCGATTTCTCTCGCGGATGCTTTCGATCCGCCAAAGAAGTTGGCGATTTCATCCCAGAGGCTTTTGAAAAAGTCGGCGATCGCTTCCGCAATGGCGTTCAGCTTTTCTTGAATAAAAGCGACGACTCCATTTTCCTCTTCTTTTGATGATGGTTTTTGCGTTTTCTTTTCAGAGTCGTTTGCCTTTTCTTTTTTAGCTTGGGTCGTTTCTTTTAGATCATCATCCGAAGGCGCTGAAGAAGCTGTTTCCGTTACAGCCGCATCTTCCGCAGTTTCTTTCGGACCTGGTAGTTCTTCATTCGGCACCTCGCTCACAGCGGTTTCTTCCTTCGATGCCGCAGTCAAGCTTGCCGTTTCAGATTTTTTAGCGGTTCTTCGTTCCGGTCCTTTTTCCGGATGCCTCCAGTGGTTCGGCGGAGAATGCTCGTCATCGTCATCGTCATCATCGTCGTCCTCTTTGTATGTTTTCTCTCGGTAAGTCACTTCCGTCAGGCGGTATAAATCATCGTATGCGTAAGATGTTTTATATCCATGCTCGTCTGTCTCAGAAAGGCGGTTGCCGACCTGGTCATACTCATACGACAGCGATGAATAAAATTCTTTCCCCTTGTTTTTCAGGGAGGTTAACTGATCCGCTTCGTCGTACTCGTAAGTCGTGACAATCCCGTTCGCCCGGCTCACGGACGCTTTTTGACCTTTGCCGTCATACGTATAGCTTGTCACATTTGCTTCCGGATCGGTCACTTTCACCATTTCATTGCGTTCATTGTATTCGTATTGGATGGCGCGCCCTTCCGGATCGACAACTTGCGTCCGGTTACCGGCGGCATCATAGCTGAACCGGGTCGTTTTCTCCAGGCGCGTATTGGTGACGGCGGTCATCCGGTTCAGGCTGTCATATTCATACACTTCGTTTGTCACCGGGCTGGCTGCTTTGACCATGTTTCCGGCTCCATCGTACGCATAGGAAAGCTGTTCATCGCCAAGGTCAATGCCGGTCAGTTCCTGGCGCTTGTTGTAGCTGTACTGGATCGTCTGGCCTTTCCGGTCCGTTTCCGCAGCGAGGTTCCCGGCCGGGTCATACGTGTAGCGGTGGACATCGCCGAGGGCATTGATTTCCCCGGTCACCCGGCCAAGCGCGTCGTACACCCACTCGGTTTGATTTCCCTTTGAATCGGCCAGCTTCGATAATTGCCCGAGCTGGTCGTATAAATAAGCCGGCTTGTTGCCCAGTGCATCTGTCACGCCTGTTTGGTTACCCACAGCGTCATATCTGTAGGAGGTCACATTTCCTTTTGCATCCTTTACCGCGGTAATATTTCCGGATGCATCAAGCGTGTAGGATGTTTCCCGCCCTTTTGGATCGGTTTCCTTGACGAGGCGGTTCAGCTTGTCATAGGCATACGCCGTTGTATGGTTTTTCTGGTCGGTCAGGCTCGTCAGGTTGCCGGCTGCGTCATACCCGTAGGAGACACTGTAGCCAAGCGGGTCGGTGACCTTTGCCGGACGGCCTGCCTCATCATAGGCCAGGCTTGTCACAAAACCGCGCACATCCGTGATCGTCGCTGGATTTCCGCTCTTCGTGTACGTATAGACCGTTTTTTGCCCGTTTGGATCGATGGTCTCAAGAAGCTGGTTGTTTTTGTCATAGGTGTAGCCCCAGACAGCGCCGCGCTCATCGGTGAACGAGGTCAGATTGCCGGCCGCGTCATAACCCATCTTTGTCGTAAACCCTTCCGGATCGGCCACTTCTGTTGTATTTCCGATTTTGTCGTAAGCGAGCCTGGTGCTGTTTCCGAGCGGGTCGGTCACCTGCACAAGCCTCTGTAACGCGTCATATTGATAGCTCGTCACTGCGCCAAGCGGGTCTTTTACCGATTCAAGCAAACCGGTTGGCGTATAAGTGTATTCCGTTTTTTGCTGGAGGGCGTTGATTTCCGCCACCATTTCGCCGGCAAGGTTAAACTGGAATTCGGTTTTTGCCCCGTTTTGCTCGGTAACCGAAACGAGATTGGCTGCCGCGTCATAGCCGTAATGAATCTCCCCGCCCGGATCGGTCACTTTTTCAAGCTGGTCAAGCGCGTCATAGCTGTATGTCGATACATGTCCTTCCGCATCTGTCACGGAGGCCATCCGGCCAAGGCCGTCATACGTCCATGAAGTCGCGTGGCCGTTTGGATCGGTCATACCCTTAAGCTGGAGTTTCTCATCAAAAGAATAGACAGACACGGCATTTCCGGGTTCTGTGACTTTAATCGTTCTCTCTGCCAGATTGTATTGATACTTCGTTTCTTTTCCTTCCCCGTTGACATAACTGAGAATCCGGCCAAGCGCATCATAATGGGCAGACACCGTATTCCCGAGAGCATCGGTCTGCTTGATGAGATTTCCCATTGCGTCATAATCAAATGACTGCGTTGCCTCGCGCGCATTGACAATCGAATTGATGAGGCCGAGGGAATTATAAGCATAGCGGATCGAATGTCCTTCCGGATCGGTTTCTTTCAGGAGCTGGCCGATGCTGTCGTATTCATAGCTCGTCACCTGGCCAAGCGGATCGGTGATGTTCTTCACCATCCCTAAGCTGTTATAGGCAAAATGCGTTTCATGTCCGGCCGGGTCGGTGACCTTCGTGACCTGCTGGAGGTCATCGTAGTCATATTTCGTGACACGTCCGAGC
>NZ_PGUZ01000047.1 GCF_002860165.1 Bacillus sp. V3-13
GCTCGGACGTGTCACGAAATATGACTACGATGACCTCCAGCAGGTCACGAAGGTCACCGACCCATTGGGATATGAAACGCATTTTGCCTATAATAGCCTGGGGATGGTGAAGAACATCACCGATCCGCTTGGACAGGTGACGAGCTATGAATACGACAGCATCGGCCAGCTCCTGAAAGAAACCGATCCGGAAGGACATTCGATCCGCTATGCTTATAATTCCCTCGGCCTCATCAATTCGATTGTCAATGCGCGCGAGGCAACGCAGTCATTTGATTATGACGCAATGGGAAATCTCATCAAGCAGACCGATGCTCTCGGGAATACGGTGTCTGCCCATTATGATGCGCTTGGCCGGATTGTCAGTTATGTCAACGGGGAAGGAAAAGAAACGAAGTATCAATACAATCTGGCAGAGAGAACGATCAAGGTCACAGAACCCGGAAATGCCGTGTCTGTCTATTCTTTTGATGAGAAACTCCAGCTTAAGGGCATGACCGATCCAAACGGCCACGCGACTTCATGGACGTATGACGGCCTTGGCCGGATGGCCTCCGTGACAGATGCGGAAGGACATGTATCGACATACAGCTATGACGCGCTTGACCAGCTTGAAAAAGTGACCGGTCCGGGCGGGGAGATTCATTACGGCTATGACGCGGCAGCCAATCTCGTTTCGGTCACACAGCAAAACGGGGCAAAAACCGAATTCCAGTTTAACCTTGCCGGCGAAATGGTGGCGGAAATCAACGCCCTCCAGAAAAAAACGGAATACACCTATACGCCAACCGGTTTGCTTGAATCGGTGAAAGACCCGCTTGGCGCAGTGACGAGCTATCAATATGATGCTTTGCAGAGACTGGTTAAAATTACCGATGCACTCGGAAACAGCACCAGGCTCGCTTACGACAAAATCGGAAATACAACAGAAGTGGCCGATCCGGAAGGGTTTACGACAAAGATGGGTTATGACGCGGCCGGCAATCTGACCTCGTTCACCGACGAGCGTGGCGTTGCCTGGGGCTACACCTATGACAAAAACAACCAGCTCCTTGAGATCATCGATCCAAACGGGCAAAAAACGGTCTATACGTACACAAAGAGCGGAAATCCTGCGACGATCAAGGATGTGCGCGGCTTTGTGACAAGCCTGGCCTATGATGAGGCAGGCCGTCCGGCAAAGGTCACCGACCCGCTTGGCTACAGTGTTTCCTACGGGTATGACTTAGCCGGCAACCTGACCAGCCTGACCGACCAGAAAAACCATACAACGGCGTATGCCTATGACAAGCTGAACCGCCTCGTCAAGGAAACCGATCCAAAAGGGCGGGAAACATCCTACACGCTTGATGCATCCGGGAATATCACCGCGGTGAAGGATGCAAAAGGAAATGTAACCTCCTACAGCTATGACGCTGTCAGCAACCAGACAGGCGTGACGGATGCACTGGGCAACAAGACGGCTTATTTATACGACCAGCTCGGGCAATTAACGAAACTGACCGATTCAAAAGGGAATCAAACCGAGTGGGTGTACGACGCGCTTGGCCGGGTGACCGGGGAAATCAATGCCCTCGGCGATGTCCACCGCTACACGTATGACCCGGCCGGGAACCTCGCTGCGGAAACGGACCGGAAAGGCCAGACGATCCAGTACAGCTACAACAAGCGCCAGGAGCTGACCGGCATTGACCTTGGCGATGAACAGCTTTCCTATGCATATGATGGAGCCGGAAACATGGTCAAAGCAGCCAGCCCGGTGACAAACGAAGTGTATGAATATGACAGCCTGAACCGGATGACCGCCGCCACCAATACGGGATTGAAAAAAACAACCCGATTCGCGTATGATGCCGCCGGTAACCGCACGCAAGTAGTCGATCCGGAAGGGCGCGCCATCCAATACGAATACAATGAACGCAATGAAATGGTCAAAGTGACCGATCCGGAAGCAAATGTGACAAGCTATACGTATGACGGCAAAGGTCAAAAAGCGTCCGTGAGCCGGGCGAACGGGATTGTCACGACTTACGAGTACGACGAAGCGGATCAGTTAACCTCCCTGAAAAACAAGGGGAAAGAATTTTATTCATCGCAGTCGTACACGTATGACCAGGTCGGCAACCGCCTTTCCGAGACAGACGAACACGGCTATAAAACATCTTACGCATACGATGATTTATACCGGCTGACGGAAGTGACTTACCGAGAGAAAACATACAAAGAGGACGACGATGAAGAGGATGACGATGACGAGCATTCTCCGCCGAACCACTGGAGGCATCCGGAAAAAGGACCGGAACGAAGAACCGCCAAAAAATCCGAAACGGCTAACTTGACTGCGGAATCGAAGGAAGAATCCGCTGTGAGCGAGGTGCCGAATGAAGAAGAACCAAATCCAGAAGAAACTGTGGAAGATGCGGTTTTAACGGAAACAGCTTCTTCAGCGCCTTCGGATGATGATGTAAAAGAAACGACCCAAGCTAAAAAGGAAAAGACAAACGACTCTGAAAAGAAAACGCAAAAACCATCATCAAAAGAAGAGGAAAATGGAGTCGTCGCTTTTATTCAAGAAAAGCTGAACGCCATTGCGGAAGCGATCGCCGACTTTTTCAAAAGCCTCTGGGATGGAATCGCCAACTTCTTTGGCGGATCGAAAGCATCCGCGAGAGAAATCGAGGGCGATCCATATGAAATAAACCTGGCCAATGCCAGTTCGCATGACGATGACCGCCACAACGGCAACCGTGATGAGGACGACGATGAAGAGGATGACGATGACGATCGTGATAACAAGGGATCTAAAAATAAAAAATCCGAAAAGTACTATGGAGACGGCAGAGGCCCGAAAGACTGGGACGATTTTTATGAATG
>NZ_PGUZ01000048.1 GCF_002860165.1 Bacillus sp. V3-13
CACGGTTTCACTATGGCTTTTCTATTTTTATGGTGTTGCATTTGATTTTACAATTAACCAAATAAATATATTTCATTTATTGGTATATTAATAGTGTACTAAATTACACTTTAGTTATAAGGAGGACGTAACGTGAGAAATTGGAAATGGTTTGGCTTTTTAATTGTTGTAGTTAGTATTTTAGTTTTTAGTAATGGTACTACAGAAGCACATGCGGCTGAAAAACCGAGCAAAACAACCGAAAATACGTTTGACCTCTCTAAAAAAGAAGTTCAAGAAGTAAGTTATGTTAATGAAAACGGAGAAAATGTTACAATTACTGTAGAACCTGTACCTGCTAGTATTTCTGGTAATTCTAGTAATTTAGGAGATGTTTCAACTTTAGGCTGGAGGCCACACTATTTCCCGTATGGCACCACAACAGGATATAAAGTTTCAGCAACTACACCTTATTTAGGACTAAGTTTTTACGTGAATGTATATGTACCATCAAATACAAGTAACTCCAGATTTACTAAGGCATATAATGCTAATTACTGGGTTATAGGAGCAACTTTTACTGATAGAAAATTTACTAGAACCGACAAATTAGTTACCTATGAAGGCGATTTTAATGTTCTTGGTGGATTTGGTGGTGCTAATGCATATTTAAAAGCACATTTAAATAATAACTTATTAACAACTTCTACAAGAATGTAGAAACTTATAGTTATAATACATGAAATAAGCTAACGATAAATGTCCTCGAAAATAAAAATCGGTGTCATTTTTCAATTTATAACTGTCAGTTTCATTATTACACAAAAAATTATAAGCTATCACGATACTCTTATTTGGAGTGAAGAATATGTTATCAAATATTGGTGTACCAGGTTTAATTCTATTTTTGACTTTAGCACTAATGATCGGTGGAATATTTTTATTGTATAGGCTTTTTAAGATGAATAAAAAGTAAGGTTGAAATTAAAGAAATATGTAATATCTCTTTTTTGAACTTACGAGGCTACAATAGTTGAAAAACATATGATATTTGTTGTTATAAATCTTAAATGTTGTAGTAGTAAATAATGTCGTATTAGTATAAAAAGGATAGATAATGCAAAAATAATCTCTCTCTATCCTTTTCATCTGTCTTTATTATGAAATTTCTGGACTTTTAATAAAAGGGACTTCCTTTTTTAAATTATTACCGACCAAACTAGAACTTAAGTATTCGTGAGAGGGTTTTATTATATGCAAAATAGAATTAATTGCATAGACATTATTAGGGTTCCCACCACATAGCCTTTAAGCTAGGAAAATCATTTCTACAAAAATTAAAAAACGCTATTCTTTCTGTATATAATTGA
Organism: Bacillus sp. V3-13; assembly: GCF_002860165.1. Classification (GTDB taxonomy): domain Bacteria; phylum Bacillota; class Bacilli; order Bacillales; family Cytobacillaceae; genus Bacillus_BJ. The sequence goes on from NZ_PGUZ01000048.1 coordinate 1,350, forward strand.
GAACTACCTCGATGACGACAAAAAATAGTAGAATATATCTTAAGAAGGAGCCAGCCGGATTGTTGCGGTTGCTCCTTCTTTATTTATACAAATTTTAGTTATTACGACTCAAAGCTAACTGGTTTACAATTGGTTCAAATCGTTATAGTATGAAATAGTCAAACAACAAATCCAAGTAAACTGGTAAGAAAAGGGGTAGATTAGATTGGCACAAACTTCAACAGTTCCTTCATTGGAATGGGATAAAAAGTCGACAACTTTTGTGACAACCCTCAGTCCAATGCAAAAGCCACTTGTGGCATTAGGTGTCTTTGCAGCAGTTATTTTATTTATTATGATTGTTTCTATAACGAACTGGACACAAGGTACTTTATTTGTAATTGGGCTTTTGTTGGGAATCACTTTGCTTTATGCCCGATTTGGATTCACATCGGCATTCCGGCGCTTAATGTCAGTCGGCAATGTTCAGGGATTGCAAGCCCACATGCTCATGCTTGCTGTCGCATCCACTTTATTTGCGATTATTCTTGGCACAGGTTTTAGCTTCACTGGTATCGCACCCTCCGGGAACGTTTCACCTGTAGGTGTCAGTGTTTTATTTGGGGCATTTATTTTTGGAATTGGCATGCAGCTCGGCAACGGCTGCGCCTCTGGTACCCTATATTCAGTTGGTGGCGGTTCGTCATCAATGATATTAACGCTTTTGGCTTTTATTGCAGGATCCGTGCTCGGAGCCTACCATTTCACTTTCTGGATGGAGGATATGCCTTCCCTGCCAGCGATTTCCCTTGCGCAATCGACCGGTCTCGGCTATTTCGGTGCGCTGCTTGTACAATTGGTGGCGTTTGCCCTTATTTATTGGGTAACAGTTCAAATTGCGAAAAAGAAAAATCCGCCGATGATGAAGCCGCTTCCGACCACAACAGGCTGGAAAAAGATTATTCGCGGTTCTTGGCCGCTCTTTACAGCAGCAATCGTTTTAGCTGTTTTAAACGCGTTAACGTTAACCGTTCGCGGAAATCCATGGGGAATCACTTCCGCCTTTGCACTATGGGGCGGCAAGGCTATGATGGCAATGGGCATTGATGTGACGAGCTGGGGGTATTATTCAGGACCGAACGGTGCCGCGCTTTCCAATACCGTGTTGGCTGATCCAACAAGTGTTATGAACTTTGGCATTATTCTTGGCGCTTTTGTTTCCGCTGCAGCACAAGGTACCTTCAAACCCGGAAAAATTAAGCCGGGAGTGGCGGCAGCGTCTATCGTGGGCGGAATTTTGATGGGCTATGGAGCGCGTCTCGCTTTCGGCTGTAATATCGGGGCTTACTTTAGCGGAATCGCATCCTTCAGCCTCCATGGCTGGGTATGGATGGTCATGGCAATGCTCGGAACATTGCTCGCGTTATTTATCCGTCCGCTCTTTGGATTAAACGTCCCGAAACCGACAGATTCAGTGTGTTAATGAATTTTTTAAAAAACTCCCTCAATGAAGGGAGTTTTTTTGCGTTCACAAGAGTATCTGCAAAAGTTACTTTCATAGCTCACAGGTTGGATATAGATATGGAATACTCTATAGTTTGTGATGAACAATGATTATTGCAGACGCTGGAAATATATTTTTATGTGTGATTTAAATCACAATCTATGTTTTTTATTTTAAGTATAATCACTATGAAAATAAGAAAAACAACCAGGTTGGGAGACGATCACTGATGCTAGACAGCAAGACTATTGAAATTATTAAATCTACTATTCCTGTACTGGAGGAGCATGGAGAGAAAATAACGACCCGATTTTATCAATTAATGTTCGAAAATCATCCGGAACTCTTAAATATTTTTAACCATGTCAATCAGCAACAGGGCAGACAGCAGAAGGCTTTAGCCGGTACTGTGTATGCAGCAGCAAAGTACATCGATAATTTAGAAGCGATTATCCCGGTTGTGAAGCAAATAGCACATAAGCACCGAAGCATCGGGATTAAACCGGAACAATACCCAATCGTCGGGAAACACCTTCTTTTGGCGATTCAGGATGTATTAGGTGATCATGCAACACCTGAGATCATCCATGCCTGGGAAAGAGCTTATGCAATAATCGCAGATGCATTTATAAGTGTTGAAGCTGACATGTACGACCAGGCGTCCAGCCAGAAAGGCGGCTGGAAAGACTTCCGCAGCTTCATAGTAACCGGGAAAGTAAAGGAAAGTGATGTCATTACCTCCTTCTATTTAAAACCTGAGGACGGAAAAGAAATCGCCGATTTTATCCCGGGTCAATATGTAAGCCTTCATTTCAATATAGATGGCGAAAAGTACAACCATATTCGCCAGTACAGCCTCTCCGATACACCCGGAAAAGATTATTACCGAATTTCGGTAAAACGTGAAGATGGAAACAAGGCACCTGATGGCATCGTCTCAAACTATCTTCATAACCAAGTAGAAGTAGGAGACACTTTGCAAGTAAGTGCACCAGCCGGTGACTTTGTCTTACATTCTGACAGTTTAACTCCAGTTGTTTTAATAAGCGGAGGAGTTGGTATAACTCCAATGCTAAGTATGTTAAACACCATTGTTGAGAGGGAACCGGACAGGAAAGTTACATTCATCCATGCGGCCGCAAATAGCAAGGTTCACGCCATGCGCGATCATCTGGCCAAAATCAGCAATGAAAAACAAAACGTAACATCCTATCTATTCTATGATTCACCTACTGAAGAAGACCGTCAATCGAAGAACTGCGACTTTGAAGGCTTCATCTCATATGAATGGTTAAAAGAACAAATTGAATTTAATGAAGAAACGGATTTTTATTTCTGTGGACCGGTCCCGTTCATGAAATCTGTTTATCAATCATTAAATAAGTTGGGCATTCGTGAAGATAAAATTCATTTTGAATTCTTTGGGCCAATGGGAAGTTTGGCGAATTAGCCTCTGGAAAATGAAAAAATCCGTCTTATTGTTTTAAGACGGATTTACACTTTGGGCATGTTATTTCTTTGACATGTTTAAATTGGATCTTTTTAAAGTCGCGCATGATAAACGTTGCAAAACCATTGTATTTGAACCCGCATTCACAGATGTTTTTGTCTTTTACAATATGCCTTTGATCAGTTTCCTTACTATAAACGGTTGGATAAAACATTTTTCACCCTTCTTTTTAGCTAATTTAGGCAAATTAGAAAGGGATCGAACAATCAAGTATGTAACTTATGCAACCCGGCTGCCATGACAACTCACTGCTTTAGGCCCGTGGCTTTGCGTCTTTTACTTTCGTAAAATTTGCCCTAAGGCATATAATAACATAAATTGTAGAAAAAAGGTTAATTTAAATTTTTTCCCTTTTATTTTACAAAAGTTTTTAATGAAAAGATAAAGGGGAAATTCCTTGATAATTAAGGAATTTCCCGCATGAATGAACGTCCCAGAAGAGATTCGAACTCCCGACCTACAGTTTAGGAAACTGTTGCTCTATCCTACTGAGCTACTGGGACATATGAGTTGAAAACATTATTAATTATATTGTTTTAAGCCGCTAAGGTCAAGTGATGAGTATTTCCAGATTTGTAAAGTCGAATCACTTCCAATCCATTTCGTTACAGTAAACACAGGCTCGATCGAATACAGACACAAAAAAACCACATCAAATTTCTGGTGTGGTTCTTTTGCGCGACTATCCATTAGCTCTTATGATTTTTCCCGCCATTTGCCCGGCGCTTTTTAAGGCGGTAGCCAATAAAACCGATATAGAGGGGAACTGCGATATAAATAAAATAAGGCATTTCTTGCTGTTGATTTTTAAAAATAATAAAAATGAGGCATCCGAGCAGCGCTGTGATGATCGTTCCGTATTTCGGCAGGGGAACGCTTTTTAAGCTGGGTATTTTGTATTTGCTGACCATTAGGAAACATAAAGCCATGAAGGACACGCTGATCAGGATATCGGGAATCCAGCGGTGCAGGATCGCCACCAGCGTCAATAAACCTCCTGCCGCGGTTATTGGCACGCCGGTAAAATAATTGATGGAGCTTTTTGCGTTGACATTAAACCTCGCCAGCCGGAACGCCCCGAATAACGGAAACAAACCGGCGATGATCATTCCGATTAATCCATATTGAGAAAACGATACATAATAGACGAGAATCGAAGGGGCAACGCCGAAAGTAACTATATCAGCGAGAGAATCAAGCTCTTTTCCAATTTCCGATTCAGCTTTGAGCATTCTCGCAATTCGTCCGTCCATACTATCCAGCATCATCCCGATCAAAATCAGGATCGATGCGTTCCTTGTATCACCGTGAGCAGTTAATAATACTGATAAAAAACCGCAAAATAAATTGCTTAGCGTAAATAAATTAGGTATAGCTTTTTTAAACCTCATCTTATTTAGTAACCCCAAATCACATAAATTTATCGTTCTTAAAACATGCACAGCTTTCCCAATTTGCCACCATCTGTTGCAATATACCCTTTGAAAATCAATTCTAACATCAAAAAGAGAAGCAGTTTGATAAGTATATTATACATCATGTGGAAATAAACTGAATGGTTTCCAAGTCGGGCCCGGCATTATTTTAGTTAAGATGTAAAAGTAACTGGCTTTTAATTCAATCCAGTACTTATCAGCCAATTTCCCCCGCCGCGAAAGCACTATATGATTTTCAATCCAGTTATGACCCGATCCTCATCTAATGCAAATTGAGTATTTATCCTATATAAAATGTACAAACAGTTTTTTTTTGAAATACATAGAATAGGATGAGGTGATAAAAAGTGACAAAAATTTTCATAGATCCCGGTCATGGTGGAACAGACCCTGGTGCAGTGGGGAATGGAATGCAGGAGAAAAACCTCACTTTGCAGATCAGCTCGCGAATAAGGGACATTCTTTTAAATGAATACGAAGGAATTTCTGTGTTAATGAGCCGCACAGGTGACCAAACGACGAGCCTTTCTCAGCGCACAGATGCGGCGAATAACTGGGGGGCAGATTTCTATCTTTCTATTCATGTTAATGCTGGAGGCGGGACTGGTTACGAAGACTATATTTATCCGGGACTTGGGGCGCCGACGACTACTTACCAGAACTTGATTCACGAGGAAGTTCTTAAACAAGTTGATTACCGCGACCGTGGAAAGAAGCAAGCAAACCTTCATGTCCTCCGTGAGTCCAACATGCCGGCTGTATTAACCGAGAACGGTTTTATCGACAACACATCGGATGCTGAAAAGCTTAAACAATCATCATTTATTGAACAAATCGCGCGCGGCCATATAAATGGATTAGTTCGCTCATTCGGGCTGGTGCGAAAAAATCCGGCCGGGCCGCTATATAGGGTCCAGATCGGCGCCTTTACTGTGGGAAGTAATGCTGACCAGTTAGCTGCACAAGCAGAGGAAAAAGGATTTGACGCCTATATAAGCTATCGCGACGGATACTATAAAGTGCAAATCGGCGCATTCGCCACTCGGGAAAACGCGGATCAGCTGGCGGGGCAAGCAATAGAAGCCGGTTTCGAAGCCATCGTCATTCAGGAATAAGGCGCTGACTCTTAACTCTGTCAAAATTCGATCAAGTAAACTATAAATTTTTTAAGGATTTTTAATTTGGAGAACTATTACAAAGGGGTTCTCCAATTTTTATTGGCGGCCCAGTTTATTAACGCAGCCCTCCTATGGAAAGTCTCTTAAATAGTAAAATTTCACTATTTGTACATTTCATTTCAATGTAATCACCCATATGATAGAAGTATAGAATACTTTTGTGGAAGGCGAGATCTAACCATGAAAAAAGAGATGAGATTGCAGCAGATTAAGAAACTTATCTCTGAGCAGGAGATAAAGACTCAGGAAGAGCTATGCGAATTGTTGTTAAAAATCGGCTTTCAGGTTACCCAGGCAACAATCTCAAGAGATATACGCACGTTAAATTTAATAAAAGTGCCTTCAGTTGATGGCGGGCAAAAGTACAGCTTTAGAGTGGAAAATGACCATTATACGATGGAGAAATTTCAGCACAAAATAAAGGATGCATTGGTAGACATTGAGGTAATCAATTTTTTTATACTTCTAAAGACTTTGCCGGGCCATGCCCACTCTTTCGGCGTTTTTTTGGACGCCATGAAATATGACGGCAAAGCAGGTACCATCTGCGGAAATGATACCGTTTTAATTATTTGCCGGTCACCCGAAGCTGCGGACAAGCTTAAGCAACAAATAGAATCATATCGGAAGTAATGCTGCTTGACAGGACCTGCGACTAAAAGGAAGGGAGAGGTTTGTTATGCTAAAAACTGACGAAATATCAGTCTTGCAACAATTTGATGTTTTTTCCTGCCTTCCAGAGAAAACCTTGCAAAAGTATCTTCCCTATATTTATTTTAGATCCTATAAGAAAAATCAATATCTTTTTATGGAGGGGGACCCCCGCGACAAAATCTTTTTTTTGCTGGATGGGTATGTGATGTACGAAAGAGGCAGCGAAGGCGGCAGCATGCTCTACCTTGATTTCGTCAAATGTAATCAAATGTTTCCTTATGGGGGTTTATTTAAAGAGCAAAATTATCAGGATACAGCGGTCGCGGTGACAGATGTACGTGCTTTTTTCATGCAAACATATATATTGGAAGAATTGCTTAAAACGAACTCAAAGCAACTAATCTATATCATCCGGAAACTCTCAGAAATACTAAACCTCCACCAAAAACGCGTACAGAAAATCCTCATTCCCAATGCTCAAGAACGTGTTTTGCACTCAATCCAGTTCTTGATGGAAGATCTTGGTGAAAAAGACGGAGAAGAAATTATTATCCCATGCCCGTTGACTGCCTTAAATATCTCTAAAATATCCGGAACCTCAAGAGAAACCGTAAGCATATTAATGAACCAGTTAAAGAGGGAAAATGTTTTGTCTGTTACTTGCAAAAAAATCAGAATCCATAAACCGGATTATTTTGAACAAATAAACTGAACCAGTCTCAAGATAATCAAAATAGTAGTATCTTTCCTTCCCCGCAAATATATTAATATTAAATAAACAGGGCTGGCACCGAAAGTAAAAGGCTTTTGGTTTCAGCTCTTTTTGTTTTTCTATTTGAATTTTCATAATTATAGAACTTTATACCTGGTATTTTGAATATATTCATAGTTTATTCATTTTATTTATCTCATTGGGTCTGATATGAATAAAAAACCTCATAATCATACAAAAATCTCTATATACCGCACAAAAAAATGTGAAGGATTTCACACCTGCTTTGTTAGCAACACTACAAAAGAAAGCGCTAACATCGCCTACAATGAAAGTGTAAAGGGAAATAAAGAAGGAGGAATAACCATGAATAGCGCTTTGCTGACTGCTTCCGAACTAAAATTACAGAATCAACTCAAGCACCCAATCAATATTAGATCAGAAATTGGAGCTTTGAAAACCGTTTTGATCAAACGCCCTGGAAAAGAAGTTGAAAATCTAGTACCTGAGTACCTCCAACGGCTCTTGTTCGATGATATTCCCTACTTGCCGATTATTCAAAGAGAGCATGATTATTTTGCCGAAACTTTAAAAAATAGGGGGATCGAGATTCTCTACCTGGAAAACCTTGTTGTCGAAACGTTAAGCCAGCCGGAAATACGCGAACAATTTATCAATGAATTCTTATTTGAAAGCCAGGCAAGCGTCAATGGCGCAACGCAAATTTTGAAAGAGTACCTGCTTTCATTTCCCACTGCAAAGATGGTTGAAAAAATAATGAGTGGAGTGCTCAAGAAAGAAATTGAAATCAGTAAAAAAGCCCATTTATATGAGCTGATGAATGATCACTATCCATTCTATTTGGATCCGATGCCAAACCTTTACTTTACCCGGGATCCCGCCGCCTGCATCGGGAACGGAATTTCAATCAACAGAATGCGTGAACCTGCCCGGCAACGGGAATCTTTGTTCATGGAGTATATTATCAACTATCATCCAAGATTTGCAGGATTTGAGATTCCGGTTTGGCTCGATCGTGACTATCCATTTTCAATTGAAGGCGGGGACGAACTAATCCTCAGCAACGAAATCGTTGCAATTGGTGTTTCTGAACGTACTTCTGCAAAAGCGATTGAGAAGCTTGCGATCAATTTATTTAAAAAACAAGATTCTATTAAAAAAGTGGTGGCAGTGGAGATTCCTAAGTGCCGCGCCTTTATGCATCTTGATACGGTATTTACCATGGTAGACCATGATAAGTTTACGATTCATCCGGCGATTCTCGGACCGCAGGGCAATATGAATATTTATATCCTTGAAAAAGGAGCGGAAGAAGACAATGTTGCGATTTCACACCGGTCCAATCTTCAGGAAGCTTTGAAGGAAGTATTGGGGCTCAGCGAACTCGTCTTGATTCCGTGTGGCGGTGAAGATGAAATCGCTTCATCGCGCGAACAATGGAACGATGGTTCCAATACATTGGCGATTGCTCCCGGAGTCGTCGTAACGTATGACCGCAACTATATATCCAATGATTTGCTGCGACAGCAAGGGATTGAAGTGCTTGAAATTGCAAGCTCGGAGCTGTCCCGAGGACGTGGGGGCCCGCGCTGCATGAGCATGCCTATTTACAGAGAAAACTAAAATTTGATCAAAAAAGGAGAGATTGCAATGTTAGTCACTGCACCGAATTATAAAGGAAGAAGTTTTTTAGCTGAAAAGGACTTTACGAAAGAAGAATTTATCTATCTTATCGACTTTGCACACAGGTTAAAAGAAGAAAAAAAACTTGGAATTACACACCGTTATCTGGAGGGGAAAAATATCGCGCTTCTTTTTGAAAAGCCTTCAACCCGGACCCGGTGTGCATTCACCGTTGCGGCCGTCGATTTAGGTGCACATCCCGAGTATTTAGGAAAAGATGATATCCAGCTTGGCAAAAAAGAATCGATTGAGGACACCGCAAAAGTATTGGGGCGCATGTTTGACGGAATTGAATTTCGAGGCTTTGATCATAAAAAGGTGGAAATGCTGGCTGAATACTCAGGTGTTCCGGTTTGGAATGGCCTGACAGATTTATGGCACCCGACCCAAACTCTCGCTGATTTTTTGACGGTGAAAGAAAATTTTGGCCGGCTTGAGGGGATTAAATTCGTATTTGTCGGAGACGGCCGAAACAATGTTGCAAACAGCCTGCTCATCGGCGGTGCACTTGTAGGCATGGATATTCGGATCTGTGCCCCTGAAGAATTGTTCCCTTCCCAGGAAATCGTCGAACTGGCTAACAAATTGGCAAAACAATCCGGAAGCCTTGTGACGATCACAAGCAATGTAGATGAAGGCGTCCTCGATGCAGACGTCATTTATACAGATGTATGGGTTTCAATGGGGGAAGAAGCTAAATTCGCGGAAAGAATCAAACTGTTGTCTCCATATCAAGTAAATATGGAAATGATAAAGAAAACAGGCAATGATAACGTCATTTTCCTTCACTGCCTACCAGCCTTCCACGATCTTGAAACTGCGTATGGACAAGATATTCATGCCAAACATGGGCTTACTGAAATGGAAGTGACGGATGAAGTTTTCCGCAGTAAACACTCAAAGGTGTTCGATGAAGCAGAGAACAGAATGCATACCATTAAAGCAGTTATGGCGGCAACACTCGGGAATTTTGAGTAATAAGGAACGGAGAAGGGAAGGCTTCTCCCTTCTCCGTCCTTGCTGCCAATTAAAATGAAGGGATGAAACAAAATGGCTGATGGAAAGCAACTTGGACTTTTTTCGTTGATCGCAATCGTTGTTGGTTCCATGATCGGTGGAGGAGCATTTAATCTTGCAACGGATATGGCAGGTGGGGCATCAGCAGGTGCGATCATCCTGGGCTGGATCATAACAGGAATAGGTATGATTGCCCTGGCCCTTTGTTTTCAAAACTTAACGGAGAAACGCCCTGATCTTGATGGCGGTATTTTCAGCTATGCGACAGCAGGTTTTGGAAGATTCATGGGCTTTAACAGCGCATGGGGGTACTGGTTCTCGGCATGGCTTGGAAACGTTGCCTATGCAACATTGCTTTTTTCATCGATTGGCTACTTCGTGCCGGCATTTGAAGGCGGGCAAAATATGGCTTCCATTATCGGCGCAAGTATTCTGCTGTGGCTGGTCCATTCGTTAATTTTGCGCGGTGTCCAGTCGGCCGCATTGGTTAACTTAATTACTACGATTGCAAAATTAGTTCCTGTGTTCCTGTTTATCATCATTGGAATTTTTGCTTTTCATTTTGAAACCTTTACTGCGGATTTCTGGGGAACAGGAGGTACCTTCCAGTTCAGCGATGTCATGGCACAGGTCAAAAGCACAATGCTTGTAACACTGTGGGTATTTATAGGAGTAGAAGGGGCGGTCGTGCTATCCAGCCGTGCAAAAGACAAAAAAGACGTGGGAAGAGCAACGATTATCGGGCTGCTTGGAACGCTCTCTATTTATATTTTTATCACGATCATGAGCCTGGGAATTATGGGCAGGCCTGAAGTTGCCAAATTGGATAGCCCTTCAATGGCCTATGTATTCGAGAGTGTTGTTGGAAAATGGGGTGCGGCGTTTATCAATATTGGCCTGATGATTTCTGTGCTTGGTGCCTGGCTGGGCTGGACACTTCTCGCATCCGAAATCCCTTTTCTTTCAGCGAAAAGCGGGCTGTTTCCAAAATGGTTTGCAAAAGAAAACAAAAATGGCGCACCAATTAATTCGTTGTGGATAACGAATGGATTAATCCAACTATTCCTGCTGTCATTCTTATTTACTGAGCAGGCCTATAACTTTGCTTTTTCGTTAGCTTCATCGGCGATCTTAATCCCGTATGCTTTCTCGGCTTTCTACCAATATAAATATTCTTTGCAAAATCAGCATCCTGACCGGACGAGAAATTTGCTGGTTGGGCTTATCGCAAGTATTTATAGTGTTTGGATGATTTACGCGGCAGGAATTAGTTACTTACTGTTAACCATGGTCCTATATGCACCAGGAATCTTCGTTTTTAGAAGTATTCAAAAAGAATCAAGGGCGAAAGTTGTCTTTACCAAGAGGGAACTGGCAGCCGCGCTCGGATTAGTGTTACTTGCGGTACTGGCCATTTTTCAATTAGTAATCGGCAATATTGCCGTGTAACGGAACTAAAAACAGTGAGCATTTAAGTTTTTATCCAGGGAGTGAACCTCCATGACGGATCTATACAAAAAATATGAAATACTGGAGGTTAAAAAGATGACTAGAAAGAAAGCGGTTATTGCTTTAGGGGGCAATGCGATCCAATCGGGTGATGCATCAGCCGAGGCCCAGCAAAAGGCACTTGAAAAAACGGCTGAGCGGCTGGTCGATATTATCGAAAGCGGAATCGACATTATCATTTCCCACGGCAATGGTCCACAGGTAGGAAATATATTATTGCAGCAAAAAGCAGCAGACTCCGATAACAATCCGGCAATGCCGCTCGATACGTGCGGAGCGATGAGCCAGGGGATGATCGGCTACTGGCTGCAAAACGCAATGGAAAAAGCGCTAAAGGAAAGAGGAATCGAAAAAAATGTCGTCACGGTTGTGACGCGTGTAGTCGTAGATCAAAATGATCCTGCTTTTAAAAATCCAACGAAGCCAATCGGCCCTTTTTACAGCGAAGATGAAGCGAGAAAAATTACGGAACAAACAGGTGCTGTTTTTAAAGAAGATGCCGGCCGGGGCTGGCGCCGCGTTGTACCCTCACCAAAGCCGGTCAGCATTTTGGAACATAGGGTAATCAACTCATTGGTTGATGAAGGGAATATCGTGATTTCTGTCGGTGGTGGGGGGATTCCGGTCATTGAAACGGAAAACGGAATCACCGGAGTCGAAGCGGTAATTGATAAAGATTTTGCATCGCAGAAGCTGGCTGAACTTGTCCATGCTGACATACTATTGATTCTTACCGCGGTCGACCATGTCTATATCGACTTTAATAAACCAACACAGAAGAAATTGGAGGATGTAAGTGTAGAAGAATTGAAAGCGTATATACAATCAGGGCATTTTGCGGCTGGAAGCATGCTTCCGAAAGTAGAAGCAGCCATTAATTTCGCAAAAACCAATCCGGGAAGGAAGACGATTATCACCTCTTTAGACCAGGCATATGATGCGATAAACGGAAAATCCGGAACCGTTATTTCAATGTATGGAATGAAAATTCTAATGTAGATAAATGATCAACTGACAAAAATCTGAGTTGCTTCGGCAGCTCTTTTTTTATCAGGCTTTGCAAAATAAGCAGGCGAAGTTGACGATAAATCGGCTGAAGTTGAAGATATGTCCGCAAAGTTGACGATGAAGTGGGCGAAGTTGATGATATATTGGAAAGTTGACGATAAAGTGGCCGAAGTTGAAGATATGTCCGCAAAGTTGGCGATAAACCAGCCGGGTTGATCGATATTTCTGAGAAGTTGGCGATAAATACGAAAATTACCAATTGTGCAGCCAGATCAATATTGATAACCCCCACTTAAGCTTAAGCGGGGGATTTCAATTAATATTTATAAAGCATGGTAATAATTTGGTATCCTGCACCGATCGTCCAGAATATTATATGGTCACCACGTTTGATGCGGCCGCTTTCGATCCCTTCATGAAGAGCAAGAAACGGGCTGCTTGTCCCGGTATAACCGAATCGGTCTCCGACATAAACTATTTTTTCATCATCTATATCAAATTTATTCTGGATGAGTTTAATGTTAGCAAGGGCAAATTGAGATAAGCAATAAGCTGCAATATCATTCGGCGTTAAATTGTATGTGCTCATCAGTGTTTCAAATGATTCATAAACGTATGGCATGCTTTCAGTGCCATCAAATGGAATCCATCTAATATACTTTCCGTCGGCACGGTCCTGCAAGGCGTTGGACAAGCCGTTTTCTGGATACATAATGTTCTTGCGGCTTACTGAATCCGTAAAATAAATGGAATCGATAAACCCGGTATCTTCTTCGGTCATTTCTAAAATAACCGCCGCGGCTGCATCCCCATAATTTGAATAGGTGATTTCATCCTCGGGATTACAAACAAGCGAGTTGTAATCCGAACCGACCACTAAAGCGGTTTTGATGTTTGGATTGGATTTCATGTAGCGGCATGCCTGCTCTACTGCCACTGTCATCCCTGCACAGTTCGCATTTGAATCGATCACGATTGTATTTTTGTGCGCACCGATTGCATCGTGCAAAAAAGTCGCATTGGTCGGAAAGCTTTGTTCGGGAATTTGTGTCGAAAAGACGATCATATCGATGTCTTTTCCAGCCATATTAGATTTTTCGAGCACTCGCTTTGCTGCTTCAATTCCCATTGTTAGGCCATTTTCATGTTCATTATCGATGATATACCGGTCTTTTCTTCCCATATGCTCTAAAAAACGGTTAATATCTTTGCCTCTTTGCTTAAAATGTTCAATGTAGAACTCATTATTGACCGACTTTTCCGGATGGTAAATGTCGACTGCTTTTATTCTAACGTTTGCCATTTAGCTCATACCCCTTGAATTTCAAAATATTGAATCAAATAGATTCATAAAAGAACAAGACTCGAAGGAGTCTTGTCTTTTTTCTGATTATATTTCGACAACCTGAGCGTTTTGCAATCCGGTATTTCTTGCAAGTCTGCTCAATTGCATTTTTAAGATGGTACTTTGCTTTATTTTGAAAATTACTTGCTTAAATCCTGATTCCTTGTACAGTTTGTAACAGCTTTCAAGCAAAGGCACCATTTCTGGAGTTACCAGGTTCATCGTTGTGCAATCCAGTTCAAGACTGAAAGATTTTGCATCAATTGAGGCTACGTTGCGCTGATAGTCTTTTATAAAGCTGTCAACATCAGCAGGAGTAAATGTTCCCCCAACCATCAGCTCCATAGTTTGCGCTCCCTGGTTCACTTTCATACTGTACTTGCCGTTTGACATGTTTCACAATCCTCTCATTATAAAAGTTTAAATTTCCATACTCCCAACATGAACTTTCATGATAAAAATTGTTGAAATTCAGATGAATTTTTTCGTGTTGGCGTATTGATTATATTATCGGTCTATATATCCATTTATTAAATTATCTTAACGAAGTTTTATAGGTATATAGACTCATTTGAGTAATGAAATCGTTTACAAAAATGGTTCTTAGTATCCTGATCCTTAGAACTTATATATTGCGAGTTAAAGCCGAGCATTAAGAAAAATGGGTTTGATCTCTATGAATTAACGAATTTTGCTATTTTTAAAGAAATTATGTTAATAAAATGTTTCAACAGTTTTAATCAGAATAGAATTTACCGCGATTGCGAAAATTATAGTTAATTATCGATTCTTGAGGTGTTGCACTTGTCCTTGAAGCCAAATGAAAAAGAGCAAAGACTAATCCTCTTTGCTTTTCTTATTTTAGCTATTTATCTTTCCCCGTTATTTTTGTTGGGCGAAAATGCCCATATCAGGGTGCATGATAATTTGGATTCAAACCTTGCCTGGTATAAGGTGCTGGCCAGGAGCGGTGAAATATTTGGTTCTGTTGACGCTGTGATTCCCCAAATCATCAACGGGTTGCCGCGCAATGCCTTTGGCTCGGAGTTTACGATTATTGTCTGGCTTTATGCCTTATTTCCGACGATGGTTGCTTATGCATTAAGCCAAACGATTACAAGAGTGATTGCTTTTCTGGGCATGTATCTTCTCCTTAAAAAGCATTTTACCAAAAGCCCCGACATGGCCTGGATCACCGTCGGAACAGCATTGGCCTTTTCGCTGACTCCTTTTTGGCCTTCCGGCATGTTGAGCACATTGGGCATGCCGCTTGCATTGTGGGCTTTTTTAAATATCCGGAAAGGGGAAAGGTCATGGAAAAATTATCTGGCTCTGACCCTTTTGCCGTTTTATTCAAGCATTGTGTTAGGTTTTTTCTTTTTCCTGTTTGCAATGGGAGTGCTTTGGCTTATCGACCTTGTTAGAAAAAAAGAATTCAATCTCCCTTTTCTCCTTGCGATTATCTATATGGCAGCCATCTATTTGATTGTCGAATATCGGCTTGTCCATTCATTTCTGTTCGATAACGAACCCAACAGCCGGGACGAATATTTTCATGCAAGATTGTCCCTGTGGCACGCGATTCGGCTAACGTTTAAGAATTTTGTTCTCGGGCATACGCATGTAATGACCGTCCATGGCTTAATTATTTTGCCGGTCACACTGATTGCCCTATATGTTGTGATCAAAAAGAAGCTCTGGAAGCAGGAAAAAATGTTTAATTATTTGTTTGCTTTGAATTTTGCCCTATCCGCCTGGTATGCCTTTTGGTTTTATAAGGGCTGGCTCCCGCTTACAGAAAGATTTCACTTTATGGATACTTTTAATTTTGCCCGATTTCATTTTTTGCGGCCGCTGATCATTTACACGGGGTTTGCTTTAGGATTGAAAATCATTTGGACGCACTTAAAGGGCTGGAAACCAGTCGTTCAATTCTTTATTGTCGCACAGATACTCCTGTTAGCCGCTTTTAATGATGAAATCATCTACCAGTCAAAGCCATCTGTTAAAGAGTTTTATGCCGAAAACTTATTCCGTGATATAAAGGAATATATTGACCTGCCACTTGAGGATTACCGGGTTGCCAGCATTGGAATCCACCCGGCGATCCCGCAATACAATGGATTTTACACCCTTGATACGTACAATAACTTCTATCCTCTTGCATACAAATATCAATTTAGAAAAATAATCGAGCAGGAATTGGCAAAAAATAAAACGATTCGGATTTATTTTGATGAATGGGGCGGGCGCTGCTATCTTTTTACGGATGAGCTCGGAAAGCATTATATGTTTAAAAAAAATTCAAAAAAGCGTCTTGATAACCTCGAATTAAACATTGAACCTTTTAAAGAAATGGGCGGCAGGTACATCTTCTCCGCACTTCCGATCGACAATGCGCACGAAAATCGATTGCAGCTCGACAGGGTGTTTACGTCGGACACTACAGTCTGGAAAATTTACTTATACAAAGTCATTTAACAACAGGAGGCCGACCACCAAATGGACCAAACAATCTTAACGATCGTTGTACCTTGTTATAACGAGGAAGAGGTTTTGCCATATACGATTTCCGAGCTTGGCGCGTTATTGAACAACCTGATCATGGAAGGACTTATTTCGCATAAAAGCAGAATCCTTTTTGTCGATGACGGAAGCAAGGATCGAACATGGTCGATCATTTATAAGGAAGGCTTAAAAAACGAACAAATCCGCGGCTTAAAATTGTCGCGTAACGTAGGCCATCAAAACGCGTTGCTGGCGGGCCTGTTTACAGCGAAAGATACATCTGATTGTGTGATTTCGATTGATGCCGATTTGCAGGACGATATTTCAGTGATCCGGGAATTTATCGAAAAGTTTGATGAAGGCTTTGATATCGTGTATGGAGTCAGGAAAAAACGGGATAAGGATTCATTTTTCAAGCGGACTACAGCCGAAACATTCTACAAGTTAATGAGAAAAATGGGTGTTGACTTGATCTATAATCATGCCGATTTTCGCTTGATGAGCAGGAGGGCCGTGCAGGAGCTTGAACGGTTTGATGAAGTGAATTTGTTTTTGCGGGGAATCGTCCCCCTGATTGGCTTCCGGTCTGCCTCCGTTTATTATAACCGGAAAGAACGGCTTGCCGGCGACACGAAGTATCCTTTAAAGAAAATGCTTGCTTTCGCTTTTGACGGGATTACCTCTTTTTCCGTGACACCGATTCGCTTTGTCCTTTTTATTGGCTGTACTTCTTTTTTAGTAAGCCTCCTTTTTGGCAGCTATTTTTTCGCATTAAAATTCATGGGAAATACTGAAACCGGCTGGACATCGCTGATTACATCGATCTGGCTGATTGGCGGCCTGCAGCTAATTGCCATTGGGCTCGTCGGTGAATATATTGGAAAAATATATAAAGAAGCGAAGCGGCGCCCGAAATTTTCAGTTGATATTGACTTTTACAATCTGCCATTGCCGGAACATTTGAAACATCCGAATAGAGGGGAAGGGGAGCCATTTAGCCGTGATTTTCGAGAACTCTCTGAATCAAATTAAGCCGTTCCTGCGCTTCCTTATGGTCGGCATCATTAACACGATCACCGGTCTATCGATCATGTTTATCCTGATGAACATCTTCCAGCAGTCCTACTGGGTCTCAACATTTATAGGAAATAGCAGCGGAGCGCTGCTAAGTTATATCTTAAACAGGTCATTTACCTTTGAAAGCACGGTTCCGGTCAGGAAGGGTGTGCCCCGCTTCCTTCTGATCATACTCGCCTGCTATTTTTTAGCCTTTGGAACTGCTGATATTTTGGCCGGCTGGACAATCATGCAAAGCACTTTAGGCACTGTTATTTCTTCGGAAAAAGAGCTGGCAGTCCTGATTGGTACGGCCCTGTACACGGTCACCAACTTTTTGGGACAAAAGTATTTTGTGTTCAGCCGCTGACCTGCAAAAAAGGTAGAATATTCTTTTCATAAACTTTTCATACTTAAATACATAGGAAAACTTAGCAGGTTCCTTTAAAATAACATTAAAAGAGTTTAATAGAAACCGTTGCAAATAAGCAGCCGTTTTAGGAGGAGAAACCATGCTTTTTGGAGGAATTGAGGCAGGCGGTACAAAATTTATTTGTGCTGTCGGCGATGGAAAAGGAAATATTGTTGAGAGAATTTCTGTTCCAACTACCTTTCCGGAAGAAACGATGGAACAAGTTATTGCATTTTTGAAAAAATACCAGTTGAGAGCAATCGGAATTGGCTCATTTGGTCCTGTCGACGTCAACCCGGACAGTCCGGCCTACGGGAATATCACGACCACTCCGAAAACTGCGTGGCGGGATTATCCGCTTGTCAACACGATTCGCGAGTCTTTTCCGGTGCCGATCGGATTCAATACTGATGTGAATGCTGCAGCTTTGGGGGAAGCAACTCTTGGAGCCGCCAAGGGTTTGGACAGCTGTTTGTACATTACGGTCGGAACGGGAATAGGGGCAGGGGCGATCATTCAAGGTAAGCTTCTCCAGGGCCTTTCACACCCGGAAATGGGGCATATCCTCGTCCGGCGCCATGAAAATGATCCATATAAAGGAAAATGCCCTTATCACCATGATTGTCTTGAAGGGCTTGCGGCCGGCCCGGCTCTTGAAGAACGCTGGGGTGAAAAAGGGATTGCCCTGGAAAACAAACAGGAAGTATGGGAGCTCGAAGGATTTTATATCGCCCAGGCCCTTATGCAATACATTTTGATCCTTTCGCCGAAAAAAATCATTCTTGGCGGCGGAGTGATGAAGCAGAAGCAAATCTTCCCGATCATAAATAAATACCTTCAGCAATTTTTAAATAACTATGTAGTTGTCCCGGAATTGACGAGCGGTATCGAACAATATATCGTCAGTCCCGGACTGGGTGATAACGCAGGAATTACCGGTTCTCTTTTGCTGGCCGTTCAGGCCTATGAAGAGGCAGCAACACGGGAAAAGTAAAATTTGCAGAAAAGGAATTACTAAAGGTAGTTCCTTTTTTTAAGCTATAGGAAAGTATAAACGTTTCTAAATATAGTTGGGCGTTTCGATGTCCAGCTCCAGCGCCTAGCCCCTCGAGTCGCTTCGGTCCTGCCAATGAAGTCAAAAAGCGACTTCACTGTCAGGCCCTCCAGCGCTTGTCGGGGCTGACCAAGGCGCTTGCGCTTTTCTTATCTGTCACCACTCTTTTTGGTAAAATCATTACATGTAATAGAACACCTTCTCGCACACTAACGAAAAAAGGGGAATGACACTATGAAACAAACCGAACTTGAATCAAAAGTTCTTTCTATTTTAGAAGATAAAATCCAATTGATTAAAACAAATGAGGACAGTGCGATTTATTTAGTCGGGCCGATCCGGCTCCCGGTTAATTTGTATGGAGAAACGGTCATTTTTCAATGGTATTGCTGGCTGCAATGCGACGAAGTAACGGAGGATTATCAGCGGATTATTGATAAACTGTCATCTTCCAATCTCGCTGAACTTCAACAGTCAAGCGTGCTTGTTTACGGAGATTTTGAATTTGCCGATGATGCGGTGATTCGCATGCATTCCATTTGCCATACCGGTGATATTTTCGGAAGCAAACGCTGCGATTGCGGTTTCCAGCTCAAACAGTCAATGAAAATGATCGTCGAAAATGGAACAGGAGCGTTATTTTATCTGGCGAACCACGAAGGCAGGGGAATCGGTTTATTCAGTAAAGCAATGGCTTATGTCCTTCAAGAAAATGGCTACGATACAGTCGAGGCAAACTTGCATCTTGGCTTTGTTGATGATGCGCGAAATTACGATGATGCCATTCATGTATTAAAGGCGTTGCGTACCAAGCCGGTTACTTTGATTACCAATAACCCTAAAAAGCTCGAGGCATTAAAAAATTCCGGTTTGCCCGTTTCTGGACGAACGCCATTATGGGGAGATAAATCCGAGTTTAACGAGAACTATCTGAAAACGAAGGTAGAGCGCTCCGGTCATATCGAAGACGGAGGAACTTGCCCAAATGACTGATCATCAATTCTACATGGATTTGGCTTTGAAAAACGCTGAAGCAATGAAAGGGCAAACCGACCCGAACCCATTGGTCGGAGCCGTTATTGTTAACCACAACCGCGTCGTTGGAATTGGTGCCCATTTAAAAGCGGGGGAACCACACGCCGAAATTCATGCGCTTCGAATGGCTGGGGATCAAGCAAGGGGCGGAACCATTTATGTCACCCTCGAACCGTGTTCCCACTATGGGAGAACAGGCCCATGTGCAAAAGCAATTGTTGACGCGGGGATTAAAACAGTCGTCATTGCAACGCTTGACCCAAACCCGCTTGTTTCCGGGCGGGGCGTCAATATCCTGAAAGAGGCCGGTATTGAAGTCATTACAGGGGTACGCGCGGAAGAGTCGAGGAAAATGAATGAAGTGTTTAATAAATTCATTGTCGAGAAAAAACCATTTGTCACACTAAAATCAGCCATCACACTCGATGGCAAAATTGCCACGTATTCTTCGAGCAGTAAATGGATCACCTCCGAAGAAGCGAGGCATGATGTCCATCAGCTTAGAAATGAAAATATGGCGATACTTGCCGGTATTAATACGATTCTAAACGACAATCCATCGTTGACTACAAGGATACCGAATGGACGAAACCCGATTCGAGTCATTTTGGATTCGACATTAAAAATTCCTTTAGACGCTAAAGTGATCACAGATAAGCAGGCAGAGACATGGATTTTTACAGCCGAGCATTATGATGAAGAAAAGCGAAAAGCATTAGAAGAATTAGCGATCAAGGTTTGGCCGACAACAGGATCCCCGCATGTCAACCCGGTTGATGTCGTACAAACATTGGGAGAAAAGCTTGTCTCATCTTTATTAATTGAAGGGGGAGGGACGATAAACGCGGCTTTTCTCGAAAATAAATTGGTCGATAAAGCCGTCATTTATATCGCAGCAAAATTAGTCGGCGGACGGGAAGCCCCAACTTTTCTGGAAGGCACAGGCATTGATAAAATGGGAGATGCCATTGAACTTTCAGATGCCAGCATGACTGCAGTTGGAAAGGATTTTAAGTTTGTTGGGTACCCAGTTTACATCGACCGACAAATTAAAAATGAATAATAAAAAAATCCTGAAGGAAACCCGCTGTTTCCTTCAGGATTTTTTTTCTGGCCGATCAACTTAAATTCTGGCCAATTTAGGTCCCGTCAGCCTCATATTGCTCTCTTAATTTTTTTATCTCCTCTACTAATTCTTTCCCTATATGTGGTGCAAGGTCGTCATAAACCGGATCGAGTTTGTTGATCCATTCCTGTTTTTGTGTTTCAGTTAGTTCATGAATTTCAATAGATGAATGTTGTTTAATCAGCTCGAGCTGTTCCTCATTCAGTTGAATGGAATGCCGTTCATTCCAGGCGGTTGTCTCCTCCATTGCTTCAAGCAGGATTTGCTGTGTTCTTTCTGATTGTTGCTTCCAAACCTGCTGATCCATCATCACGGCATAACCTAAATAACCATGATTACTGATTGTCAAATACTTTTGCACGTTATAAAATTTTTTTGAATAGATGTTTGAAATCGTGTTTTCTTCTCCATCAACCCGGCCTGCTTCAAGCAGCTCGTAAGTGGAATTAAATGAATCTTGATGGGCTTCGGCGTCCAGTAGATCGTATTTCGCCTGGATCACTTTGCTTTGCATAATTCGAAACGATTGTCCTTTCAGATCGTCAGGACTGTAAACAGGCCCTTTGTTGGAAGTAATTTGTTTAAATCCGTTTGTCCAATGGGCAAGCCCTTTAAATCCATCTTTCTCCAGTGACCGGAGCAATTGCCCGCCAATCTTCCCGTTTAAACCTGCTTGAATAGCTTTATGGTTTGGGAAAGCGAAAGGCAAGTCAAGCACACCCCACTCTGGTGAGAGCATGCCAAGCTTTGATGTTGAAGGAGCAATAAAATGGACTTGTCCTTCTTTTAACGCGTTAATTTCTTCTATGTCAGAATAAAGGCTTCCATTTGGAAAAACTTCGATTTTTATATCCCCGTTTGATTTTTCGTAGACGAGTTCAGCAAACTTGTTGGCTGCACGTCCTTTAGGGGTATTTTCCGCAACGACATGACTGAATTTAAACACTATTTGATCTTTCAGTCCTTCCTGATCATCGTCATAGGAAAGTGCCTCCCGGGGAGTGAGATTGTGGAACGCGATCAATAAAGCAGCCGCAATTCCGACCGCGATAAGCAGCAAAAGAGCAAGCGTTCTTTTCATGATGATCAAGCCTCCTCTTATTGTAAGCATACCGGGAAGTGCTTGTTTCGTAAAGATGATTTAACAGATGAGGGGTGAACAACATGAAGCAATTATCAATTCGCTGGAAAATCACGATTTTGTCCTATGTAGTCGTGATCTTTTCTTTATTGATAGGCGGGATCATCATCATCGCAAATATCCAGCAAAAAGAGGAAAGAGATTTGCGGATAAGATCGATGAATACGGCAAGAACCGTCGCAGAGCTATCCGATGTCAAGCAGGCTGTCCAGGAACCGAATGGCTGGGACAAGGTCAATCCGATCGTGGAAGAAATCCGCATTATTAATGAAACGGATTATATTATTGTCATGAACATGGAGCGAATCCGCTATTCACATCCGGCGAAAGAGTTAATCGGCAAACGTTCGATAGGCGAAGATGAAGAACCCGCTTTTGCAGAACATATCTATTTTTCAAAGGCAAAGGGTGAAATTGGCACCGTTCTTCGTGCGTTTATTCCGATAAAAGATGAAGATTTAAATCAAATTGGCGTCGTCGTTGTTGGCAATCGGATTCCGAGCTTCCAGGAAATCATGGTTGAATTAATTGATGAAATTCAATTTATTGTCTTATTAACATTGATCTTTGGGTTAATCGGGTCATTGATGCTCGCCCATCATATTAAAAAGCAAATGTTTCAATTGGAGCCTCATCAAATCAAACGCATGTTTGAAGAGCGGACGGCCACATTTCATTCAATGAATGAAGGTGTGATTGCCATCGATAATCAGGAAATCATTACGATTTTTAATGAAAAGGCGAAGCTGATTTTCAGCGTAAAAGGAGACGTTGTCGGCAAGCCGATTCGCACCGTGCTAAAAGATACAAGGCTCCCGGAAATTGTCGAGAAAAACAAGGCGGTTTATAATGAAGAAATAGAGGTGAGCGGAAAAGTCATTGTCAGCAACCGGATTCCGATATTGATCAATAACAAAACGGTCGGTGCCGTCGCAATCTTCCAGGATCGTACTGAAGTGGCAAAACTCGCCGAAGAATTAACGGGTGTAAAAAATTTTGTTGAAGCACTAAGGGTGCAAAATCATGAGCATATGAACAAGCTTCATACGATCGCCGGCCTCATTCAGCTTGGAAAATCGGACAAGGCATTGGAGCACGCTTTTAATGCGTCGGAAGAACAAGAAAGCTTAACAAACTTTTTAAATAAAGCGATCAAGAACGACGCTGTGGCAGGGCTGCTTTTGAGTAAAGTAAGCAGGGGAAAAGAGCTGGGAATCCAGGTAGTAATTGACCAGAATAGCCATCTGGAAAGGTTTCCGTATCAGCTTGACCAGCACGATTTTGTCGTGTTATTGGGGAACCTGATCGAAAACGCCTTTGGATCATTTGAAATCGGAGAAATAGAGAATAAAAGAATCGATATTAGCCTTGAACAGTCAGGGGATGTGTGCGCAATCCTAATTGAAGATAACGGATGCGGAATCAACGAAGAACATCTTTCAAGGGTATTTGAAAAAGGTTTTACCGTAAATAAACGTGGTGGCACAGGCTACGGGCTTTATCTGGTTAAACAAATCGTCGAAAAAGGGAGAGGCCAAATCGAGGTTTCATCTTTTCCTGGTGAAGGCACATCTTTTACGATAACCTTCCCAATGGGAGCGGAGGAGGGATTGTATGGCACATAAAGAGGAAATTAAAGTGCTGCTGATTGAAGATGATCCAATGGTCCAGGAAGTAAATAAAGAATTTATTACAAGTGTCAGCGGCTTTAAGGTAGTCGCAGTAGCCGGAAATGGCGAAGAGGGAATCAAGCTTGTGAAAAAATTGAATCCAGAGCTCGTGATCCTCGATATTTTTATGCCCAAAAAAGACGGTATCAAGACGCTTCAGGAATTTAGAAAACAAAATCTGAACTCCGATGTGATCGTCGTATCGGCTGCCAAAGACCGTGAAACGATCAAGTTGATGCTGCAAAATGGCGCTATGGATTATATTATTAAACCGTTTAAGCTGCAGCGGATGCAACAGGCTTTGGAGAAGTATCGCCAATACAGAATCAGCATGAGAGATTCAGGAACCATTTCCCAGGAGCAGCTGGATCTGCTGCTGTATGCGGAACAACCGAAGGTAACAGATCCTCAGTTACCAAAAGGCCTAAATGAATTTACGTTAAATGAGATTACCAGCTATTTGCAGAAGCAATCTGAACCGCGTTCTGCAGAAGAGGTAGCCAGCGGCATCGGAATCGCGCGGGTAACGGCCCGACGTTATTTAGATTATCTGGATAAAAGTGGCGTGATTAAGCTGGATGTCCAGTATGGAGGGGTTGGCAGGCCGATTAATCGCTACGTACTCAGTAAGTGAATGTCCTTCCTGTTTGCCACGCACAAGGCACCTTTTCAGCAGTTGGTTGAAAATAGACCAAAATGAACAAAATATCCGTTATGACCATAAACTTCCCACCCTTTAATGAAAACGCTATCATTCAGTTATGAACATGGGATGGCAGAAATTTTTCAGGCAAATAAGGGGAGGGGTTTAAATGAAGTTAAAACCGTTATTCAAGAATTTAACCTTTCAAGTTTTGACTGCAATTTTTATAGGTGTGATGGTTGGTCTGATCTGGCCTGGTGTCGGAAAAGAAATGAAACCAATAGGGGACACATTTATAAATGCGGTAAAAATGGTGATTGCACCGATTATTTTCTTAACAATCGTCCTCGGAATCGCAAAAATGGGCGATATGAAAAAAGTCGGCAAGGTCGGCGGAAAAGCGTTCATCTATTTTGAAGTCGTCACCACTTTAGCATTAGCAATTGGTCTCATCGTTGTTAATGTTGTAAAGCCCGGTGCAGGCTTGAATTTTAATGAACTTGAAAAAGGCGATGTCTCACAATATACGCAAAATGGCGGCGAGGGTCTTAATTGGATCGAGTTCATCACCCACATTGTTCCTCCCAATATGTTCGATGCATTTGCAAAGGGTGATATTTTACAAGTATTATTCTTTTCGATTTTGTTTGGAGTAGGTCTGGCAGCTCTTGGGGAAAAAGGAAAGGGCCTTATTGATTTCCTCGATAAACTGTCGCTCGTGTTCTTCAAGATTATCGGATATGTTATGAAAGCGGCTCCAATTGGCGCTTTTGGTGCAATGGCTTATACAATTGGCAATTTTGGGCTCGCCTCATTGGTACCGTTGGCTAAATTAATGATGTCCGTCTATATCACGATGTTCCTATTCATTTTTGTCGTTTTAAATATAATTTGTAAAGCATATGGCTTTAGCCTCTGGAATTACTTAAAGTTTATTAAGGACGAAATCCTGATCGTACTTGGCACAAGTTCGTCAGAATCAGTGTTGCCAAGAATGATGGACAAAATGGAACGTTACGGATGTTCGAAATCGGTTGTCGGGCTTGTGATCCCAACAGGCTATTCGTTTAACCTTGATGGAACTTCCATATATTTATCGATGGCAGTTGTCTTTCTTGCCCAAGTATTCGGTGTAGACCTGTCAATCGGGCAGCAAATTACAGTTCTCCTGGTGTTAATGCTGACATCGAAAGGGGCTGCCGGCGTGACAGGCAGCGGATTTATCGTCCTCGCTTCGACTCTGGCAGCATTGCAGGTAATTCCTCTCGAAGGGCTGGCATTGCTTCTTGGTGTCGACCGGTTCATGAGTGAAGGAAGAGCGATTGTAAACCTGATTGGAAACGGAATCGCCACTATCGTTGTGGCAAAAAGTGAAAAGGAATTTGACGAAACGAAGAGCGGAATGGCTATTTCAGAAATGAAGGACTTGCAAAAAGCTGTCTAAATAAAGAAGCTGTTGACCACTATGAAGGGTCAGCAAGCAATAAATCCCGCTGAGTAAGCAGCCTTAGGAAAATGCCGGCTGTTGCTTAGGGGGATTTTTTGTGGATTCCGAACGGGAGTCAGCCGCATGCACGCGTGAAAACTGGGTTCGTTCAATAAACTTGTGCTATTATTAATAGTATAAATTACATAAGTTCAACTTTTGATTTGAATGTTTTTTGACCGTATAAACCAGGGGGATTGAGTGGATTGCAGAACCGTGAAGTTTCGTTAAGAGAAAGAAGTATCGTGTTTATCGGGTTTATGGGTGTGGGGAAAACGACGATCGGCAAGCTTGTGGCTAAAAAACTTTACCGCGATTTTATCGATATCGATGAACAAATTGAAAAGGAATTCAATATGCCGGTTTCACAGATTTTTCAAAAAATTGGCGAGAAGGCATTTAGGGAAAAAGAGAAAAATTTAATCATTGAATTGTCCAAGCAAAAATTACATATTATCTCTGTCGGCGGCGGGGCTTTTTTACAAGAGGAAATCAGGGAAGCATGCCTGGCCTCCTGCATCGTTTTCTTTCTCGATTTATCCTGGGAATCATGGAAAGAAAGAATAAGCCTGATTATCGATAGCCGCCCTGTTTTACAAGGAAGATCAATTGACGATATAAAAGAACTGTTTTATAAGCGGCAAGAAATATATTCCACACACCATTCAAAAGTTCAAACAGACAATCACAACAGCGAGGAAGTAGCAGATTATATTGTAGATTCATTGAAACTGGCATGGGATTTATATGAGCCCAACAAATAACAGTTGCAGCAATTGATCCGGGATGTTCTCTCGTTTAGCCATTCTTCACATCACAAGGATTTCTTATCTCCCTGATCAGCCGCGTATGAACTGGTGAAAATGGCAAACGTTCAGATCGCTATCAATATGATATTGACCTTTTTGGAGAAACAAGTGAAATCATATAAATAAGAAAGTGAAGTGACGGGATGCTGCCTCTAAACGAAAATTTAATCTGTTTGGATGTTGAAGCAGAAACGCCGGTAGAAGCAATAAGAAAGGCAGGGGCGCTGTTAGTGCAAGAAGGTAAAGTGGAAGAGCGTTATGTCGATGCCATGGTGCAAGGGTTTAATGATTTTGGACCTTATATGGCTGTCGCACCATCAATTGCGATTCCGCACGCAAGACCGGAACAAGGCGTTCTTGAACAGAGTCTGGCCCTGATACGCCTTAAAAATCCAGTTTTTTTTGGACACCATAGCAATGATCCTATTAAGCTAGTCTTCGCTGTCTGTGGAACTGATGGAATGAGTCACACAGAAATATTGCAATTACTGGCCGCTGTATTGAGAGACGAGAAAAAACTGGAAATTATTATGCGTGCACACAGTAAAGAGGACATTATTTCAATTCTGGATTAAAGGGATAAATACAACATAAATTTTTCATTAGAGAAAAACTGGCACGGAACAAGGTTAAATGCCATACAGTTTCAATTATCGATTAAAAAAATGCTTCTGCCAGCAGTGTTGCTAATAAACTGGCAGAAGCATTTTTTTAAACGTTTTTCTTTTTTAGATCTGTTTGCTTTTCTTCTAATTCAAATTCAGACGTTACTTCGTCTACAACATCTTTAGTAGAATTTTTAAATTCTTTCAAAGTTTGTCCAACTGCACGCCCTAATTGAGGCAGCTTCGACGGCCCGAAAATGATTAAAGCAAGAATCAGAATGATGATTAAACCCGGTATACCGATATTCGCCATTGCTCTTCACCTCAAATAATCTATTAAACTAATGATCCGCCGTTAGCCAGGTATTTCTCAATTCCTTCAGCTGCACGGTAAGCCAGTGCTCCAACTGTGTTCGTTGGATTGTAACCGGAGTTATGCGGGAATGCAGAAGCTCCTGGTACAAACACGTTTTCACAATCCCACATTTGCAGATAGCTGTTTAACACGCTTGTTTGCGGGTTATCCCCCATGATCACTCCACCTGTATTATGTGTGGATTGATAGTTGCGAATATCGTAATCCTTAACATCTTCTCCACCTTTAAGGATATGAGTCGCACCCATTTCTTTCATAATTTCTTCGGACTTATCACCCATGAACTTCATCAGGTTGCGGTCCTGGTCTTTCCAGTTGAAAGTCATCCGTAATAAAGGATCTCCGAAAGCATCTTTATATGTTGGATCCAGATCAATGTAATTGTCCTGGAATGGCAAACTCGCACCTTGGGCTGCAATAATCAGGTTTCTATTTGCATAGAACGTAGATTTGTCCTTAAATTCTTTACCCCAGGTCGGTGTGCCAGGTGGAACCCAGTTGTTCGCAATCGGCCGGTCGCCAAGATGGGTGATATGAATCGTTGCCCCGTGCAGGAAATTTAAATTTGAATGGTCAAAGAAATCACCATTAAAATCGTCAATTTGTGCACCAAGTGCACCAGCGCCACCGTAAAGGTTGAATTCATTATCATCAAAAAATCCTCTTGCACGGCCAAGGTATGTTTGGTAGGCATAGTTTTTGCCGACAACACCTGTCCCAGTGTTTGGATCATATAGTTTACCCAATTGAGAGTTTAATAGAATCTTAATGTTGTTTAATTGATAAGCCGATACAACGACAACTTCAGCCGGCTGGATAAATTCTTCACCTGTGCGGGTATCCACATATAGAACGCCAGTAGCGCGGCCATTACTATGGATAACCTTCCGTACAACTGAATGTGTACGGACTTCGAAATTGCCTGTTTCTTTGGCAACAGGAAGAACCGTTACAATCGGTGAAGCTTTTGCGCCATATTCACAGCCGAAACGCTCACAGAAACCACAATACTGACATGCTCCGCGGCTGATGCCATCTGGATTTGTATAATTTTGTGACAGGTTGTTAGAAGGCATATGGTACGGATGATAACCAAGTTTTTTGGTTGCATCTTTAAACAACTTAGTAACCGGTGTTTCAATCATCGGCGGGTTTGGATACTCGATTTGCGGCGCATCTGGTAATGGATTCGGTTCACCCGATATTCCGGTCATCAAATCAAATTTATCAAAATAAGGCTTCAATTCATCATAAGTAATACCCCAGTCCTGCAATTGCATTCCTTGAGGGATTTTATCTTTTCCATACCGTTCAACCGTTTTTGAATATATTTCAAAATCGTATGGAAGGAAGCGGAATGTTTGTCCATTCCAGTGCATACCTGAACCACCGACACCGTCCCCGATTAGGAAAGAACCCCATTCACGGTACGGTAAAGCTTTTTGTTTCATGTTGTGGCGGAATGTGACGGTTTCCTTTGACATATCCTGCATCATTTCTTTGCGCTCCGCGTAACGCAGTTCGTCATGAGCCATGAAATAGTCTTCTGTAGAGCGTTCTTTTCCGCGTTCAATGCCAACAACTTTATATCCTTTACGAGCCAGTTCGGCTGCGATGATGCCTCCAACCCAGCCTACACCGACTACTACGATGTCCGTTTTTGGTAATTGTGTAGCCATTCTCTTTCACCCTTTATCCTTAATGTTTATGTTGAGAATTCAAAGCTTTTGGTTCAACAGCGACAAATTCATCTTTACCGAGATGAGTGTATCCAGCCTGGTGTCCAGGGAAGTTTTTCATCTTCCATCCGGACATATCTTTATTACCGCCATACATTGGATCCGCATAGGCACCTTCAATCGTCACCTTGCGCAATAAAGTAAAGAAGAATTTTGAAGTAACTGAACCATTGATTTTCACTTTATCCGCTTCAAAGTCTATTAAAATCTTAATCTGTTGCTCTTCTTCCAGTTCAGGAAACTTAGCTTTGAAACGCTTATTTGCTTCGTCGTTTAAAGCCATAATGCCAAGATCAAATATCTCCTGGCGCTTTAAGTGCGTTTGGTATCCCTGTTCAGGAACAGCTTCAGCAGGAGAAAATGGACCTGACATATATTCCTTCGTATTCATACCAAAAGGGCCAGCCAACTGGTGGTCAATATAGTAGGCAACAAGTAATTCTTTTGCGCCAGGACCGACTTCAGTTTTTGGGAAGATGACCTCTGCAGCTGCATCGATAACTTTAAATTGATCCGGAGTGAAGTACATTAAGGCCTGGTTAGGGTTAGAAGCCATCTCTGAATGATCCATGGCCGGCTTTGAAACCGGAGCGGCCGGCTTTTGACCAAGCAAGCTTCCAAGTGCGCCTCCGAGTACAACGCCCCCGACAGTCAGACCAGAATTCCGGATAAAGGTACGTCTTGTCGACTTGTTTTCTTTTTTTACAACTTCTTTTTCGGACAATGAAAATTCCCCCATCTATTTTCGTTTTAAAGACCAACTCGAAACTAAAATACTTATTTCAAAAAGTACCAGCAACGGGATAATAATCAGGAAATCAGAGATTAAATCCGGAGGCGAAATAAAAACACCTATAATGACCAGTACAAAATAAGCGGCTTTCCTCATTTTCCTCAAATAATTTGGAGTGATCATCCCCAACTTCGTCAAGAAAAGAACGACAACCGGCATCTCAAAAACAATCGCAACTGGAATAATAAGATTAAACATAAACGTAAAATACTGATTCATTCCATATGTTTCTGTTGCACCTATTGTTTGATTGATCGTTGACATGAACTCCATCATTAAAGGGAATAAGATAAAGTAACTAAAGCAGGCACCTGCTAAAAATAAGAAAAATGAAACGGGAATATAGAAAAAGGTTCCTTTTGCTTCTTCCACCGTCATCCCCGGTTTTACAAAAAGCCAGATTTGGTGCAGTGCAATTGGTAATGTAATTAGAATGGAAATGAGGATGGCGCACTTAAAATAAATAAGTATCCCATCCGTAAAACCAAAAACATTCCAATCTATGTCTACAGCTGCAGGCTGTGATTTTATAAAGTTTAATAACTTTGATGAAACACTAAAACCTATTCCTAAAGACACTAAAAACGACATTAGAACAATAATTAATCGTTTTCTTAACTCCGTTAAATGCTCCTCGAGAGTATATTCCTTATCCATTTTGTTTACCACCCGTTAATTATGTAGTAAATTCATCCTCCGCTCTTTTATTTCGATCAAGATTTTTATGTATTAGAATATCGATATAATAATAGTTGGAATTTTTACTTTTTAAAAATAACAAACCAAAGTATTTATGTAGACATTCTGGTTGCATAAAAAGCGATACATCGAAATAAAAGTAATGATTTTTCACAAACTTCAACAAAATATTACTAATTTCAACATAATTATAGTAATATAAACATATTGACATTCCAGTTTCTTGTATTATTATACTCCTCAAAAACTATTTGTAAATAAGTTATTTAACTTGTTTAAGTTATATTGTAATAGAAAGGAGGAAGATTATGAGTGAACAAAGCTTTATGACTGAACATAACAAATCAGAAATCAGGATGATGAATCAAATCCTGTTTGCCATAGTCTTAACTGCGAACTTTGGCTTTTATTTGTCTTTGGACCATGCACAATTCCCCTGGTTTACATACATGGGAGCATCATTAGGCTTATCAATCATTTTATTATGCTGGGCAGGAAAGAAATTTGTACTGTTTATTACTGCTTTGCTGGTATCTACGACAGTATTTTTAATCGTATATAATTGGAGTGCAATTTTTTCTGTCCACTAAGACTAAAAGCCACCCGGCTGATTATTTAAGTTGTTCTCCGTCTTTAAAAAATAATAAAAAAATATGTACGGATCTCAGATTGTATACAAACAAACAAATCAAAAGAAGGACTTTCTTGGTCATGATGAAAGTCCTTCTTTGCGTAATTTGAAGAGTGATCTTCTCAAGCGTAGGCGATAACTTCGCGTTTTTTATGGAAAATTTATTGACAATTGGATTTTATATATGTTTTAATCATAAAACCAGGCATATTTTCCTTATTTTTATAAATAAGGCAATTTAATTTAGTCTATATGTACTAATATAAAAAGGTGAAATTTATTATGACATCAGTGAACCTGTTGTACATAAATGAACAACACCTTTCTTTGTGAAGTTTTGTAGTTATTTAGTAGCGGACCTGCTGAAAACCAAACGCTTCCTGTTTCTGGATTATCCTCTAAAACAGCAAGCGTTTTTTTATATGGCAAAAGGGAGGAAGAGATTAGCAAAGAAGTATAATTCATCAAAGATATTTCAACTACAGAAAGGAACAGGATTACATATGTTTTCGTTTTTAAAATTCAACATCAAGAATAAACTTATCGTATCTTTTTCATTAGTTTTATTAATTCCAAGCATAGTAATTGGATTAATATCATATCAATCTGCAAAGGTTAAAGTTGAAGAGCAAATTCTGAATGCAGCCAGTGAAAATGTTAAATTAATCAATCAAAATGTAAATCTATTTTTCGAAGATAAAATGAAAGTGGTAAATTATTTATCTGGTTCTTTTACAAATGACCAGCTTGAACAATCACAAATTACAACCACTTCAAAAAAGCTTGGCGATTTTACTGAAATATATCCGGAAATTGAAAATGTCTATATAGGTACCCGTACGGGAGCTTTATTAAGCTCTTCTGAAAAGGTGTCAGGCGACCCTAAAGAAAAAGCATGGTTTCAACAGGCGGCCGATCATTCAGGAAAAGTGATTATTACTGACCCTGTCGAGGATAAAAGTTCAGGCCTGGTCACGATAACAGTGGCAAAAACGCTGAATGACAACAGCGGGGTAGTAGCTTTTGACGTTAATATTGACACTTTGGCTGCGATGGTCAACGAGGCGAAAATAGGTAATGAGGGTTACCCGCAAGTACTTGATAAAAATAGCAAGTTTTTGATTCACCCTAAACAACCGGTTGGTGCCGATGCTAATGGAGCAGAGCATAAATATATGTTTGAGCATGATTCAGGATCAACAGAATACATGCTGCAGGGCGAAGAAAAAAAGCTCATGTTTGAAACAAACAAATTAACGGGATGGAAAATTTCCGGAACGATGTATTCCTCGGAAATAGACGAGGAGGCCCGTTCGATTTTAGTAACGACGTTCATGGTTATTTTAGGGGCATTGATTGCTGCAGCGATATTAGTCTATTTTATTATCAAATCGATCAACAGGCCGTTAAGAAACCTAATCGCTGCAACAGAAAAAATCAACCAAGGCAGTCTCGATGAAAGGATTGAAATTACATCGCATGATGAATTGGGACAATTGGGACAAAGCTTTAATGCCATGGTAGATTCTCTTCGTTCCGTTTTAAGTCAGGTGAATAAATCAGCTAATACGCTGACGGCATCTTCAGAAGAGTTAACGGCAATCGCAGAACAAAGCAGCCTTTCCGCCCAGCAAGTCGCGGCAGCCACCCAACAGATTGCTGCGGGTGCAGATGAACAACTAAACAGCATTAATGGAGCGGCCACTGCCATTAACCAAATGTCTGCAGGGATAGAGCAGATTGCAGCAAACAGTGGCGAAGTATCCGAATTAACTCAACATACGTTACAAATATCCACTGATGGTGCTAACAGCGTTGAAGATGTGATCACTCATATGAACGATATTCATCAAACCGTTCAAAGTACGTCTGCAATTATCCAAAATCTTGGTGAGCGCTCCAAGGAAATTGTCGGGATTGTCTCCATCATTACCGAAATTTCAAGCCAAACTAATTTACTTGCTTTAAATGCGGCAATCGAAGCAGCCCGTGCCGGAGAACATGGCCAAGGTTTTGCCGTTGTAGCGGATGAAGTAAGGAAGCTGGCAGAACAATCGTCTGCTTCGGCACAACAAATCTCTGAACTAATCGGTGCGATTCAAAAAGAAACTGACCAGGCTGTTTCTTCAATGGTAATTGGTACTGAAAAAGTAGCAGACGGTGTTGTGAAAACTCAAAAGTTCGGAGAACTATTCCAAATGATTGAACAAGGGGTCTCCCTTGTCAGTGATAAAGTCCAAGAGGTTGCAACCTCTATTACACAGATGTCAGAAGGAAGCAAACAAATCGTCGAAGCGATTGAAGTAGTAAAAGGAGTAGCTGAAGAAGGAGCTACCACAAGCCAGCAGAACGCAGCAGCCAGTCAAGAACAGCTTGCCACAATGGAAGAGGTTTCAGCATCGGCGCAATCCTTGTCTGTATTGGCTGAAGATATGCAAACGACGTTAGTGAGATTTAAATTATAGAAGTAGAATGGTTGGTCGGCAACATTTAGCTTGAAAATTTACCAGGAAGCGGGTTATTCTTATCCGCTTCTTTTTAATTTGAACTCTTTGTTGTTGTGTTAATGTAGGAGAACACCCCAAAAAAACCGTTTCGCTTAATTAATTCGGATTATCGCTTAATTCCTGGATTTTTGGCGCAATTATTTCAATGAACGCTTAATTGTTGCTTGTTTCCGCTTAATTATTTTTTATTAAATTGTGCGGAGCAATTATTGTATCTACAGGGTTTCAAGAAGGAATGCTTGCAAATCAAACGCCGATTATCACTTTTCAGCATGTCCCAGAGTTCACTTCAATTTCTACGATTACACAAATTTTATCCAATAAGCTGGAAAAAATGAAACTTGAGGTTTTAGCTTCAAAAAAGTGGAGTGAATACAGTAGTGAGGCTTGGAAAGTGATGTTTGCCAGACTGGAAAACGCGTCGCAAACACAGCCTTTAGCTATTGATAAAATGAACATCAACACGAAAAACTCAGCACTGCCAATGAGCGGCATGTCGGCGAGTGCTTCGGGGTTTTCAATTATGTTTGTCATGATGATGATGATGAGTGTGACCGGAACGATTTTGGAGGCGCGGAAAAATGGAGTTTGGTATCGTATGCTCGCAACTCCTGCTTCAAGATTTGAAATTTCCACAGGTTATCTATTATCTTTCTTTCTGATAGGTTGGATTCAATTCGGAGTGTTGATGATCTTTACTCATTTTCTGTTCGATGTGAATTGGGGAGACCCGGTTGCTGTCATTCTATTAGTTTCAGCTCTGTTGTTTGCTGTCGTGGGTTTGGGCTTACTGAATGCAGGAATGGTAAACACGGTCGAGCAGCAAGCTTCAATCGGAAATCTGATTGTCGTTTCTACCTGTATGGTGAGCGGTGTCTACTGGCCGATTGAAATAGAACCGGTGTTTATGCAAAAAATCGCAGAATTTTTGCCGCAAACCTGGGCGATGAGAGGCTTCACAGATCTTGTCGCCAATGGAGGAACTCTCCTTGATGTGCTCGATAATGTTGCGATCCTGCTTGCATTTGCGTTATTGTTCTTGTTTTTTGGAATGAGCAGAATCCGATTTGAATAAATACCATTTATAGTGAATTTTTTAATTGGCAGGGGGAATTCTTTTGCCAATTTTGTTTTTTTAAAAAAATTTTCCATAAAATAGTTGTGTTCCATTATAAAAAAAGAGATACTTCTGTCATAGGTAAAAATTCATAATATAATTCTTATATTTTACATCTATTTTACAAACGATTAATATTAATACAGTAACTTATAAATAAGAGCATTTGATAATTTTTGGGATGGTGTTTATCCATGAATCAGCCTCGCATTTACATCCATCTGTGAAATTCATTCCTAACTCTAATTACACGTATTCCAGCCCTTATTTTTCATATCAGGACGGCTCAGTTCTTTGCCTTATAAAGTGTGGCAGGAAGGTAACAAGTTCATAGTCTAAAAGATAGTACTCATCCAGGCTTAGCAAAGTCGATGATGTTTTCGTTGTGCGATCATTTTAATAGAAAAGGAGTAATGTCCTACTTGAGAAATGTTTAAATATTGAGCGGTATGTCGGAGATTATGATTATCGGGGAAGACCAGAATTTCTTATAGAAAAAAACTCATATATGGAAATGAAGGTGTCTTAATGCACATAACTATTGGAGATATTGCAGAGGAAATTAAAACCGTAACTCCTTCAACAAAATGTGAGGAAGTCTACAGGATGTTTAATGAAATTCCATCATTAGAGGGAATTGTGGTATGCACGAATGAACAGCCAGTTGGATTGGTAATGAAAACCCATTTTTATCAAAAGCTTTCTACTAAATACGGCTTTGACCTTTTTATGAAACGAACCATCGACCTTGTCATGGACCAGGAACTGTTGACGGTAGATTACTCTGTGCCAATTGCTGAAGTCAGTGCGCTTGCGATGAATCGAAAACAGGGTAATCTTTATGACTGCGTTATTGTCACAAAACAGGACCGCATGTATGGGATTGTAAGCATACGGGAATTGTTAATCAAATTGTCAGAGGTACAAATTCACATTGCGCGTTACTCCAATCCGCTTACCGGTCTGCCGGGCAATTACGTCATTGAGGAAATTTTGCAGGAAGTGTTATCCTACAAGAGTTTTAGTGTCCTCTATATTGATATCGACTCATTTAAGGTCTTTAACGATACATATGGCTTTAGAGAAGGGGATGAATTAATTCGCGAAACAGCGAATATTGTAACGGAGACGATTCAAACTGCTGATAACGAACCTTCATTTGTTGGACATATTGGCGGAGACGATTTTATTGCAGTGATTCCACATTTTCAGCATGAAGAAATATGCAACTCAATCATCACTCGCTTTGACAATTCGATACGCCGCTTTTATACAAAGGAAGAATTAGAAAAAGGTTATGTGCAAGCTATCAGCAGACAAGGAATACTTGAAAATGTTCCCCTGGTAAGTATTTCGATTGCCGTGGTTCAAAATACAAATAATTCACTTGCAACAGTCGGGCAATTAAGCAAAAAAGCTGCCAAGGTGAAAAAAAGATGTAAGGCAATTAAGAAGAGTGTGTTTCTTACCCTTGAGGATTTGGATGAAGAGATCATTAAATCAGTCTAACGAAAAGCCCTTGTGATGTCCACAAGGGTTTTTCGTTTATCATGGATGATCATAGTTCTATAGGATTTTTCAAGCAAATTCTTTGTATATATGAGGGTTGGATATGGGTAAGCTTCCATTTATTAATGTTGGCTTCGGTTTTCCAAGTCCAAAGCCCTGGCCCATATGAACTCCAAGCTTCTGTAAAAACCTCAGTTCTGACAATGTCTCAATTCCCTCTGCTATTATCAACGTTTCGGATTGCTGGGCAAATTTCAATAACAGTTCGACTAAATGCTGTTGTGCAGGATGTTCACTGATATTTCGGATCAGAGATTTATCCAGCTTTATAAATTCTGGTTTTAAATAAACCAGCGTTTTCAAGCTGTTATATCCTGTCCCCGCATCATCTACTGCAATGCGAAATCCTTGGTGCCGGTAGTGTTCAATCATTCCTTCGAACTGCCTATAGTCAATGACTGCTTCTTTTTCTGTAAGCTCCAAAACAATCTGGTTTGGGGAAAGATTGTGTTTAGCGAGCAATTCCAGTGTTTTACCGCTTTGGTAAGCGGGATCTGCGAGCACTTGGGGCTGGATGTTAAGGAACACCAGTTTGTCCTTGTGAGATTGTGAACTTTTAATTTGTTCAGAGTACCTTTCAAGAGAAAGATTACGCAAGAAATGTTCGACCAGAAAGACGTCGCGGCTTTTACCCACATAGTCATAAAACTTTTCTGTAGTCGAGAACAGCGGTGTAGTTTGCGGGCGGTTTAGAATTTCAAATCCAATTGTCCGTCCTTTTTCTAGTGAAAGGATTGGCTGAAAAACAGTATTTACTTTTTCAGGTTGCATAAGCCTCTGGAGTTCTTCCTTTTTTTTAAATTCTTGAAAGAGAACATCCCGGTTCGACTTTAAAAAACCAAGGAAATTTATGCAATTCATCATTCGGTTATTTTTCATACGTTCACCTTGTTGAAAATTGTCGATTACATACTATTATTATAGTTCTTTAATCCCTTATCCTACTTTAAGTGTTTGTTAAATTTAAGTAAACACTGAACTATTTACCTGAGTTGGCAGTGACTAAGCCATTTTACAGAAGAAATATTCATAAAAAAAACTCCGCCGAACTCCTCGGCGGAGGGGAAAACAATCAAATGGCATCTATTAAAGAAAGATGGTAATAGAAAGCGAAGAGCTGTTCTATTTTATTTTTCGTCTTTTAATAGGTTAAAAGACCTATATTCTTATATGGTATAATGGATATACAATTTTAGAAAAAGGCATCCATTATATTTGGAGTGGAGAGAGCAAATGCGTTTAATCACGTTGGATCGATGTGAATCGGGAATTAAATTAGGTCAATCTATTTACAATCAAAACGGACAAATTCTTTTAGCTAAAGGAACCGAGCTGACGGATGGCTTAATTGAGCGGTTAAGAAAATTTAACATTTCTACAGTTTACATAGAGGATGAAGCATCAGAAGGAATTGAGATCATTGAGTCCATTCCGGCGGAGTTACGTACAGAAGCTGTGAATGTCATAACAGAAGGTTTAACAACCATTGCCGGTTTGCAGCAAAACACCGCAAATATTGAGGGAATGATTAAAAGCGGCAGAGCGATACGAAGTTTCCAAAAAATATTTAAAGATATCCTAAGTTGTTTAACCGAGAATCCTACTGCACTTAATTTGTTGGCAACGACAAAGGCCCATGATAATTATGTGTACACCCACAGTCTTAACGTAAGCATATATGCCTGCCAGTTGGCCCTGGAGAACGGGCTGCCGCTAAAAAACATTGAAGAACTCGGGCTGGGCGCAATGTTGCATGATGTGGGCAAGATGTATATCACACCGGAAATTTTAAATAAACCCGGAAATTTAACGCCAGAGGAATATGAGCATATAAAGACTCATACGGAGCTGGGATTTGACCTTCTCCGAAAGATTCATGAAATACCTTTACCTGTTTCTCATTGTGCGCTTCAACACCATGAAAGAAATGATGGTTCAGGATATCCGCGCGGTTTAAAGGGCGACCAAATCCATAATTACGCAAAAATTCTCAGTGTCGCAGATGTATTTGACGCAGCGACGAGTCACCGTGTTTACAGACCTGCAATGTTACCACATAAAGGGATGGAATTGCTTTACGCCGGGAGTGGCACCAAATTTGAAAGCAAGCAAGTTGAACTATTTAAAAATTGCATTGCGATCTATCCGCAAGGACTAACGGTGAGACTGAATGACGGCAGAACCGGAATCGTGACGAAATATAATTTTAATGCAGTTGGACGCCCTGAGATCAGAATTATCAGGGATGAAGATGACCAGGAAGTAAAACCATACGAAATTGATTTATCAACAAATGACAATTTAACTGTCGAGATTGTAGACGCGAATGCGCTGTTATATTGATAAGTAAAGAAAAACCCTACAAGGGTTTTTCTTTACTTCGAGAAGAGCTTCTATAATGGTGTCGCTTAAACAAGTCTACTTTTCAATTTGCGAGTAACTTCCCCTCCTTAATCACCTTTTATCCGCAATAAAAACATCTTATAGGAGTAAATTTCACAATGTAATAAGCTAGACCGAAAAACGAATGAAATTGTCTAAATGAACAGGAGTATGCCGTAGGAAACAAATAATACTATCTTAATTTTAAATAACTGTTCGTTTTTCAATTAAAGAATCGCTTTATGAAATTCATTCTATGGAACTAATTTTTTCCATGCCAAACAAACACCTTGAAATTATAGAAAATTAGTGTATAATTCAATAAAGGTCAAAGTTAGTCAAAGTCAAAATCAAAAATGATGACCATTAAAAATGATTCAATAACAATAAAAGGAGGAGTCACAGTATGTATTGTGAAAAATGTCATGAAAATCACGCTACTATTAAGTTAAGTATGAATGTGAACGGCCAATACCATGAATTAAAATTGTGCTCCACTTGCTATAAAGAAGAGCGTAATAAACTTGGTGCAGCCATGGGTGGCATGAATATCGGGAATAATCCATTTGAGGGGTTCTCTCATTCATTTAACCCGTTTGATACAGGAAAACAGCCAGAAGCAGGACGCAAACAGCAAAGCAGCGGCGGAGGATTGATCGGTCAATATGGACGCAATCTTACAGATGCTGCAAAAGCTGGCCTCATTGACCCTGTGATCGGTCGCGAAAAAGAGGTAAGCAGAGTCATTGAAATTTTAAACCGGCGAAACAAAAATAACCCCGTCCTGATTGGGGAACCAGGTGTCGGTAAAACCGCTATTGCAGAGGGCTTGGCTTTAAAAATTGCTGAAGGCTCTGTCCCGGTTAAACTCCGCAACAAAGTCGTTTATATGCTTGATGTTGCATCACTTGTTTCAAATACAGGGATCCGCGGCCAATTTGAAGAGCGCATGAAACAGCTGATTTCTGAATTGCAGGCACGAAAAAATGTGATTTTATTTATTGATGAAATCCACCAAATCGTCGGAGCGGGGTCTGCTGAAGGTTCAATGGACGCAGGAAATATCCTGAAGCCGGCGCTTGCACGCGGTGAATTGCAGCTCGTTGGGGCTACAACCCTTTCCGAGTATCGAAAAATTGAAAAAGATGGCGCGCTTGAACGCCGGTTCCAGCCGGTTCAAGTAGATGAACCGACTATCGAAGAAGCGATCGCGATACTGAAAGGCTTAAAAGAAAGATATGAAAGCTACCACGAAGTCACTTACAGTGAAGAAGCCCTTAAAGCAGCCGTTGAACTTTCACATCGCTATATTCAGGACCGCTTCCTTCCTGACAAAGCGATCGACTTGATGGATGAAGCAGGATCAAAACTCAACTTAACAATTGAGGGTGGCAATGAAGATCATATTAGAGAGCGCCTGGATCAAATTCATCAAGAGAAAGAAGAAGCACTAAAAGAAGAAGCTTATGAAAAAGCAGCTGCGCTTCGGGATGAAGAAGCAAACCTGGAAAAGCTTCTGCAGTCAGGACAAACCACAGAACGCCCGGTTGTATCTGTGGAAGATATTCAAAAGATCATCGAAGAAAAAACCGGTATTCCTGTTGGGAAACTCCAAGAAGATGAGCAGATCAGAATGGTCCGTCTTCAAGAAGAAATTGCCAAGAAAGTGATTGGCCAGGAAGAAGCAGTTAAAAAAGTAAGTAAAGCGATCCGCCGGAGCCGTGCCGGACTCAAATCGAAAAACCGCCCAATCGGTTCATTCCTGTTTGTAGGTCCAACCGGTGTAGGGAAAACCGAGTTATCAAAAGCGCTTGCTGAAGAGTTGTTCGGCGATAAAGAATCGATGATCCGCCTTGATATGAGTGAATTTATGGAAAAACACAGTGTGTCCAAATTAATTGGTTCCCCTCCTGGATATGTAGCACATGAGGAGGCAGGACAATTAACAGAAAAAGTTCGCAGAAACCCATATAGCATTATTTTAATGGATGAAATTGAAAAAGCACATCCGGATGTCATGCATATGTTCCTGCAAATTTTGGATGATGGCCGTCTAACCGACAGCCAGGGCCGCACTGTAAGCTTCAAAAATACAGTTATTATCATGACAAGCAATGCAGGCGTTGGTGAAAAACGCAATGTCATGGGCTTCGGTGCAAGCTCAGCCATTGAGGAAGCTTCAATCCTGCAATCGCTCGGAGGATTCTTTAAACCGGAATTCCTGAACCGATTTGACAGCATTATCGAATTCTCAGCATTAAAGAAAGAAGACCTGCTGCAAATTGTCGATATTATGCTGAAAGATCTGGATCAAACTCTCGCTTCACAAGGCTTAAGCTTGGAAGTTTCAAATGAAGCAAAAGAGAAATTAGTTGAACTTGGCTACGATCCTGCATTCGGTGCAAGACCGCTCCGCAGAGTCATCCAGGAACAACTAGAGGATGCGATTGCCGACTTTATCTTCGAACAACCTGAAGTAAAAGACTTCAAAGCAGTCGTTGAATCCGGTCAAATTAAAATTATTGCAGTCTCTGCTATATAATATTAAAAACGCCTCCCATGGCTCTGGCTGATGGGAGGCGTTTTTTTATAGGTTAGTGTGGAGAAAAAATCATAATAATGAAAGCTATTCATTTTCTTTTAATGAGTGAAAGGTGACCTCTTAACAACTAACCGTTTTTAGAGTAGAGTAGAAAACAGGAATTAGATATTGTCTTCTTGTCCTCGGGTTTCAGGGTGTTCCACC
>NZ_PGUZ01000049.1 GCF_002860165.1 Bacillus sp. V3-13
GCTCAAAATCATGGAAATGTATTAACTGAATATTCTAACTACATTTATGCAACGCTAGTGATATAAAGGCAAGCTTTAAGTTTTCACACAAAAGTTTGTAAAAGAAGAAATTGTGTTAAAAATCTCACTGACATACTTAATTTTTTCATTTTTAATGGGGAGTAAGTTGATCAATTTCTGACCTTTTTTACTTTATACGAGCGGGTTAGCAAGGGCGGGAGAAATTCCAAAATATAGGTTGGGGTTTGTCGACACATATTTCGAAGAGTGCTATAATGGTATCGGTTACAAGTTTAAATGTTGTGAATTTTGTAGCGTTAGGGGGGAGGGCATGGAGCTTTTGAACTTGTATCAGAATAATTATTTAATTGTTTTCGTGTTTCTGTGTCTCGGCGTTTTGCTGCCAATCGTGGCAATTACCTTTGGGCGGTTTTTGCGTCCTTTCAAGCCGATGGACACGAAGTACACCACATATGAGAGCGGTATTGAGCCATTCCACGACTCAAGGGTGCAGTTCAATGTCCGCTATTATATTTTTGGATTGATGTTTGTGATTTTTGATGTCGAAACGGTTTTTCTTTATCCCTGGGCAGTAGCTTATGAAAAGCTTGGTATTTTTGCTTTGATTGAGATGCTCATTTTTGTGTTTATGCTCATTATTGGCCTTGTGTACGCATGGAAGAAGAAGGTGCTGAAATGGATTTAAAATTGGACAACGTTACACCAGAGGAAATGGAAGAGCTAAAACGGAATGTTTTTTTAGCCACGCTTGAACAGATTAAAGCATGGGCACGGAGTAACTCGTTGTGGCCAATGACGTTTGGACTGGCATGTTGTGCAATTGAGATGATGGGAGTAGGATCTTCCCATTATGACTTGGATCGTTTCGGGTCCTTTTTCCGCACTTCGCCGCGCCAGTCAGATGTAATGATCGTCTCCGGAACCGTTACAAAGAAAATGGCGCCGATTGTCCGCCGCTTATACGATCAAATGCCTGAACCAAAATGGGTAATCGCAATGGGGTCGTGTGCTACTGCCGGAGGCCCTTACGTAAGATCGTACGCGGTTGTAAAAGGGGTTGACCAAATTGTGCCTGTTGATGTTTATATTCCCGGCTGTCCGCCGAATCCCGCAGCACTGATCTACGGGATTAATAAATTGAAAGAAAAAATCCGTTATGAGGCGAAAACCGGGAAGAAGGTGATCTAGTCGATGAGCGGGGAAAAAGATCTTGAACAATTAAAGAAGGAAGCGGCAGAGAAAGCGAAAGAGCTTGCCCGGCAACGTTTAGCCGAAAGGAAAGCCGCATCTGCCAAGACTGAATCACAGGCTTCCTCGGCAAAACCGGCAGCA
This sequence comes from Bacillus sp. V3-13, assembly GCF_002860165.1. Lineage (GTDB taxonomy): Bacteria > Bacillota > Bacilli > Bacillales > Cytobacillaceae > Bacillus_BJ. Next base: position 1,354 of record NZ_PGUZ01000049.1, read on the forward strand.
CCGGTTCTGAAAGAGGAACCATCTGCAGCAGAGGACGGTGACCTCGCAAAGCGCAAAGCAGCTGCTGCAGCAAAGGCAAAAGCCGCCGCGTTAGCGAAAATGAAGGCGAAGCAGCAAGCAGAAGGAAACGCAACACCTTCGGAAGCAGAACAGCCAGCACAAGAGGAACCATCTACAGCAGCGGCTCCCACGGATGAGGGAGATGACCTGGCGAAGCGTAAAGCCGCCGCCGTAGCCAAGGCAAAAGCGGCAGCCGCAGCGAAAAAGAAAGCAATGGAACAAGCCGGGGGAGCAAGCGATGCGACCGGTGACGAGAAGGCGAAAGCCATCGCAGCAGCCAAGGCGAAAGCCGCTGCGGCAGCGAAAGCAAAGGCGGCCGCACAGGCCAAACAGGCTGGCGGTGCAGCAGGTGATGATGAAAAAGCGAAAGCGATTGCGGCCGCGAAGGCAAAAGCAGCAGCTGCAGCCAAAGCGAAAGCCGCAGCATCCGGCAATGCCGGGAGCGAAACTGAACAAGCCGCCGAAGCGGCACCGTCTCCAAACCAGCCTTTCCTTGATAAATACGTGAAGGTGATTGAAGAGCATCTTGGAAATAGTGTTTTAGAAGAATACTATATTAATAAACTTTCAAAAGATGTGCCGACTCTTGTCGCCAATAAAGATACATATTTTAAAGTAGCTGAATTTTTAAAATACAATGAACAGCTTGGCTTCGATTACTTATCAGAACTGCACGGCACAGATTTTGAAACACATATGGAAGTGTATGCTCATCTATACTCATACAAAAATCGCCAGTCAGTTGCATTGAAGGTGAAAATTGATCGTGACACACCGGCTATTCAATCGCTGCAGCCACTTTGGGCCGGGGCAAACTGGCCTGAGTGTGAAGCGTATGATCTACTGGGGATTCAATTTATTGGCCACCCAAATCTGCATAGGATCATGCTTGGTGATGATTGGGTCGGCCATCCGCTTAGAAAAGATTACAAACCGTATGATGTGGAGGTATAACTCATGATACGCACAGAAGAAATGCTGCTTAATGTAGGACCTCAGCATCCAAGTACACACGGTGTTTTTCGTCTTGTCATCAAAATCGACGGTGAAATCATTACGGAAGCGAAGCCAGTAATCGGCTATCTGCACCGAGGTACGGAAAAGCTGGCTGAAGACCTTCAATACACACAAATCATCCCATATACGGACCGATTGGACTATCTGTCGGCAATGACGAACAACTATGTCCTTTGCCATGCTGTCGAGACGATGATGGACCTGGAAATACCTGAACGTGCCGAGTACTTGCGCGTGATCGCAATGGAACTGGGAAGAGTGGCAAGCCACTTGGTCTGGTGGGGAACATTTTTATTGGATATCGGCGCCGTCAGCCCGTTTCTCTATGCATTCCGTGAGCGCGAAATGATCATTAACATGTTAAATGAATTATCCGGAGCCCGATTGACCTTTAACTACATGCGTGTCGGCGGGGTGAAATGGGATGCCCCTGAAGGCTGGATCGAAAAGGTTGGCGAGTTCGTCCCATACATGCGCGAACAACTCAAAGGCTATCACCAGCTTGTAACCGGGAATGAAATTTTCCTGAACCGTGTAAAAGGCGTTGGAGCATACACGAAGGAGGATGCCTTGAATTATTCCTTAAGCGGGGCAAACCTGCGCTGTACGGGTGTGAAATGGGATTTGCGCAAGGATGAGCCGTATTCCATTTATGACCGCTTTCATTTTGATATTCCTGTCCAAAGCGGCGGAGACGCATGGGCCCGCTACCAGGTCAGATTAGCCGAGATTGAAGAGTCATTAAAGATTCTTGAGCAGGCGGTTGAGCAATTCCCGGCTGGGGGAGAAATCATGGCGAAGGTGCCGAAGATTGTCAAGGCGCCAAAAGGGGAAGCTTTTGTACGGATTGAATCACCGCGTGGTGAGATCGGCTGCTATATTGCCAGTGACGGTAAAAAAGAGCCTTACCGTTTAAAATTCAGAAGGCCGTCCTTTTATAACCTGCAAATTCTCCCGAAATTATTAAAAGGTGAAAATATTGCGAACTTGATTGCGATTTTAGGAGCCATTGATATTGTTCTTGGGGAGGTGGACGGCTAATGGTAGAGGATCTATTATATTCAACCCCTGGCCTGGCCAATTTTGGGATATTCTTTTTACTCGCAACCGCTTTACTGTTTGTTGTTTTAGGCTTCGTTACATATGCGATTCTTGCGGAGCGGAAGGTAATGGGGTTTATGCAGCTGCGCCATGGCCCAAACCAGGTCGGCGGCCGCTGGGGGCTGCTCCAGACAGTGGCCGATGTTTTAAAGCTGCTTCTTAAAGAGGATACGATTCCAAAGCTTGCCGACCGGCCATTGTTTATTTTGGCTCCTGTCATTGCGTTTGCACCGGCGTTTATGGTGCTGGCGACGATTCCGTTTACCGACCGGCTCCAATTTGCCGATCTTGGTGTTGGCCTCCTCTATTATATTGCGATTTCCGGCTTAACAACGATCGGAATCGTGACCGGGGGATGGGCGTCCAATAACAAGTATGCTCTGCTCGGCGGCATGCGTGCTGCTGCGCAGATGATTTCCTATGAGATTCCGCTCGTCATGTCAGTGCTCGGAATCATTTTGTTATCAGGCAGCTTAAACTTGAACGAAATTGTGGCCACGCAGGCGGAACATGGCTGGTTCATTATCTGGCAGCCGATCGCGTTTATTATCTTTCTGATTGCGTCTGTTGCTGAATTAAACCGGGCACCGTTCGATTTACCCGAGGCAGAATCGGAGCTTGTCGCCGGTTTCCATGTCGAATATTCCGGATTCCGCTGGGCGTTCTACATGCTTGCCGAATATGTGTATTTCTTTGCGATGGCGTCATTGACCACAGTGCTGTTTCTCGGCGGATGGCTGCCGCTGCCATTCCTGGATTTCATTCCAGGCGCTGTCTGGTTTGCATTAAAATTCAGCCTCGTCATTTTTGTACTGGTTTGGTTCCGCGTCACCTTTCCGCGTGTTCGTGCCGACCAATTAATGGAGTTCGGCTGGAAGGTGCTGCTGCCGGTTGCACTCGCCAACATTTTCTTGACGGCAATCATTAAAGAGATTTTCAACCTGTTTTAAAACAGCCTATTTTAACCGCAAGGGGTGAAAACATGCTTGGATTAGCGAAAGGTTTAAAATATACCCTGAAAAATATGACGCGCAGCAAAGTGACCTATGATTATCCAAATGAGCCGCTTCCGCTCCCTGACCGGTTTCGCGGAATTCAAAAATTTTATCCGGAAAAGTGCATCGTTTGTAATCAATGCGCTGCCATCTGCCCAACCGACTGTATCCAGCTCACGGGTAAAAAGCATCCTGACCCGGCGAAAAAAGGGAAGATCATTGACACATACGATATTAATTTTGAAATTTGTATTTTGTGTGATCTCTGTACCGAGGTATGCCCGACAGAGGCAATTATCATGACCAATAATTTCGAGCTGGCGGAGTACAGCCGCGATGAGCTATTCAAAAATCTTGAATGGCTGGATGAGAATGATGAAAACAAACGGCAGGTGAATAAAGCATGACGTTATCAGGCGAATTAGTTGCATTTATGTGCCTGGCGATCGTGGCGGTGATCGGCGGCGTGCTTTTATTAAACCTTTCCAAAGTCGTCCATATGGTCATTGCGCTCGTTTTTACATTTATCAGTATCGCCGGCATTTATATTCTGCTGTCTGCTGAATTTTTGGCCGTTGTCCAAATCTTGATTTATTCAGGTGCCGTTACGATTATTATGCTATTCGGGATCATGCTGACGCGCCATAATGACACGAGTGAAGCAAAAGCGGGGAAATGGCGCAAGCTGCTTTTGCTCGCAGCTGTTCTTGGCTTTGCATTTGCCGTCTATGTTGGAATCTACAATCTTGAGCTTCCTGCGGCAGAAAGTGCGCTCCACGAAAACAATACGGAACAGATCGGGATTGCATTGTATTCGAAATTTATGATTCCGTTCGAGCTCGTTTCCGTAATCCTGCTCGTTGCGTTGGTAGGCGCGATTGTTCTCGCCAGAAAAGATGATGTAAAGGAGGAGGGTAAGGAATGAGCAATGTTCCTGTTTCAGCTTACCTGGCCCTTGCCTTAATTTTGTTCTGCATCGGCTTGTATGGAGCTTTAACAAAGCGCAATACGGTCATTGTCCTGATTTCGATTGAGCTGATGCTGAATGCGGTCAATGTCAACCTGGTTGCCTTCAGCAAACACGGGGTCGCGCCGTCCATTGACGGGCAAATCTTTGCTCTGTTCGGAATTACGGTTGCAGCGGCTGAAGCTGCTGTCGGACTGGCGATATTAATCGCTTTATACCGCAACCGTAAAACAGTCAACTCGGATGAAATGAATATTTTAAAAAATTAACCATGCCAGAGAAAAAGGTTCCAAAAATTTTTTTAGGAATCCAAAGACGCCCCCGGCCCTGATCGGAGGGTTCGTCTGTCAGACCCGCAGCATGATGCGGGTCCAATCAAACGCGCTGACTGGACCAGGCAGCTTGCGTGGCACCTGCGCGTTCTAAAAGGGGATTGTGATAGAGATGGAGAGTGCTTGGATCATACCGCTTTTCCCGCTTTTATCGTTTGTAATCCTTCTTCTATTTGGCAAACGGCTCAAAGAAGCAAGCGCATATGTAGGGATTTTGCTTACTTTAGCTTCTTTTGTCTATTCCCTGTTGGTATTGTTTGAACGTTTTACTTCACCGACATATAAGACAGAGGCCGTCTGGCTGACGATAGGAGATGTTCAGCTAACAGCGGGGTTTGAAGTCAATCAATTGAATGCATTGATGTTGATTATAGTATCGCTCGTCAGTTTTCTTGTACATACATATTCAAAAGGCTATATGCATGGCGATGAGCGGCTTTCAGTTTTTTACGCCTATTTGGGATTATTCACATTTGCAATGCTTGGCCTTGTTTTATCACCGAACCTTTTGCAAACCTATATTTTCTGGGAGCTTGTCGGTCTCGGTTCGTTCCTGTTAATCGGGTTTTACTATTATAAAGATGAAGCGAAGCAGGCAGCTAAAAAAGCGTTTATTATGACACGCGTTGGCGATGTCGGCCTCTTTATCGGGATGATCCTGCTATTCTGGCAGGTCGGCAGCTTTGAGTATGATGAAATATTCAGGGCGGTTGAAGAAGGAATTATTTCCGAAGGAATGATTACGCTGACGGCGATTCTCGTCTTTGTCGGGGCAGTCGGAAAATCGGGCCAGTTTCCGCTTCATACATGGCTACCAGATGCAATGGAAGGCCCGACTCCTGTTTCCGCCCTTATTCACGCAGCGACAATGGTAGCGGCCGGTGTCTATTTGGTAGCTGCGCTATTCCCGCTTTTTACAGCGAGCGAAACGGCATTAATGACCGTCGCGGTCACTGGGGCATTCACGGCGATTTTTGCCGCAAGCATCGGCCTTGTCCAAAAGGATATTAAAAGGGTTCTCGCCTATTCCACGGTCAGCCAGCTTGGCTACATGATGCTGGCATTGGGTTCTGCCGGATATGTGGCCGGTGTGTTTCACTTGATGACCCACGCTTTCTTTAAGGCCTTGCTGTTCCTGGCGGCTGGCAGTGTGATCCATGCTGTCCATACGCAGGACATTGAACAAATGGGCGGCTTATGGAAGAAGCTGCGCATCACCGGACCGTTATTTCTAATTGGGACTCTGGCAATAAGCGGTGTACCGTTATTTTCCGGGTTCTTCAGTAAGGATGAAATTTTAATTGCGGCATGGGCCCACGGGAATACCGCATTGTTCTGGCTTGCAGTGGCAGCCGCGTTTTTTACAGCGTTCTATATGTTCCGGCTCTTCTTTATGGTATTTACGGGAGAAGCCCGCTCCGATATCGGAAAAGTCTATGAATCGCCTGCAGTGATGACGTTTCCGATGATCGTTTTAGGTGTGCTCGCGATTGTTGCCGGCTACGTCAATACCCCTTGGTTTGGAACCTTTTTGGGTGATTGGCTGGCGGAAGGAAATGAAGCGCTTGGCCATGGCCACATTGAAGGCCCGGCCTGGATCATGGTCGTGGCGACCGTTGTTTCCCTGCTTGGAATCCTGCTCGCCTGGCTTATTTACGGCAAAGGCTCGCTTGCAAGGGATATGTTCAGCAGCCGGATGCCAATGGCCTATAACATCCTGTATAACAAATACTATATCGATGAGTTTTACCAGCTTTCGTTTGTCAATGGCGCAAAGGGCATAAGCTACTTTCTCCGTTACATTGAAGTGTTTTTGGTCGAGGGAATCATTAAGGGAGTCACCACGTTCGTCCAGGCGTTAGGAAAAATGGGCGCAAAACTCCAGGATGGCCAGGTGCAAACATACGGTACGGTTGCCTTTTTCGGCCTCGCCTTGCTGGTCGTCATCTTTGCTTTGACAGGGGGGTATTTTGGATGAACAGCAGCTATCTTTTAACCGCTCTGGTTTTCTCCCCCTTGCTCGGTATTCTTGTGCTCGCCTTTGTGCCAAAAGCAAAGGAAACGTTGATTAAGACGATCGGCTTTATCGCAACACTGCCTGCGCTTATCCTCGCGTTGGTTGCTTATTTTCAATACAGGGGCGGGGCGGATTTGGACCGTTTTTCGGTTGAGCTTCCATGGATAAAATTTGCGAACCTGCCGGACGAGTATTTATATGCGATTTTTTATGAGCTCGGTGTCGACGGTTTCTCGTTAATTATGATTGTGTTAACAGCTGTGCTGTCGACCCTGGCAGCGATCGCGTCCATTCATATAAAAAAAGAATGGAAAGGCTATTTCATGCTGTTTTTGCTTTTGCAAACGGGAATGCTCGGCGTGTTTGCGGCTGAAAACTTGATTTTGTTCTTTATCTTTTTCGAGATCACGTTGATCCCGATGTTCTTTTTAATCGGGAAGTGGGGCTATTTTGAAAAAGAAAAAGCAGCATTCAGCTTCCTTGTCTACAACGGGTTAGGGTCTGCTGTCCTGCTGATTGTCATTATGGTGCTGTTTGCAAAAACGGGCACAGCGAATATAGATCTGCTCTCACAACTGGTCAATGCGGGAGGACCGCAGTCACCTTTGTCCGATCCGCTGAAGTTCGGCTTGCTGATTGCGCTGATTGTCGCTTTTGGCGTCAAGCTGCCGATTTTTCCTTTGCACAGCTGGATGCTGAAGGTTCACGTTCAGGCACCGCCATCAATTGTGATGCTTCACTCCGGAATACTTTTAAAAATTGGTGCATTCGGTTTGATCCGTTTTGGGATGGGGATTTTTCCGGAACAGTTTTTGGAGCTTGCTCCGCTGCTGGCGGTCCTTGGTGTTGTTAACCTGCTTTACGGGGCGTTCCTTGCCTTGATCCAAAAGGATTTCAAAATGGTGCTTGCGTATTCTTCGATTTCCCATATGGGGATCGTCTTAATAGGAGTGGGGGCAGCCAATGAGGCAGGCGTTCAGGGAGCCATTTTCCAGGTTGTCTCCCATGGGCTAATCTCCGCGTTGCTGTTCTTCCTTGTCAGTATTTTTTATGAACGATTGCAAACGTCCCAGCTTGACAACCTTGGCGGGCTTGCAAGAGGAATGCCGCTAACGGGGGGCTTTTTACTGGCCGGGGCAATGGCTTCGCTCGGCCTTCCGGGAATGTCCGGCTTCATAAGTGAGTTCATGGCGTTTCTCGGCTTGTTCGAAACAAATCCAGTTTTAGCGGCGATCGGGGCAATCGGGATCATCATGACAGCTGTTTATCTATTAAGGGCTGTCCTTTCGATCACGTTTGGTAAAGCACACCGCGAGTTTGCCGGAGTTCCCGATTTGCGAACGGTTGAAATGGTGCCAGTCTTAACGCTGATCGGTTTAATCATTTTAATTGGAGTGTACCCGGCTATTCTCGGCGGGGCACTGGAGACAACAATAGAGTCGATCATGCTCGGGATAGGAGGCTGATGAAGGATGGATCTCAAAACTTTATTATCGTTTGAATGGGGAATCATGGCACCTGAATTCATCATCCTCGGACTAGCGGCATTGCTGTCGCTGCTCGATCTTTTTATGCCAAAGCGAATCGACCGGAAACTGTTGGGCTGGCTCGGACTTGCCGGGATATTGGCGGCAATTGCTTTCCTCGTTGGTTTAATCGACGATCCGGTTGGCTCGATTTTGTATGATACTTTCAGGCTTGATTCATTTGCGAAGCTTTTCAAGCTGCTGCTTTTAGGGGGCGCTGCTTTAGTCATGCTGCTCGCGATCAGCTATGAACCGAAAGAAGGAATGAAGGAGTACAGGGGAGAGTTTTTCTACCTGTTTCTCGCCGGCCTGCTCGGCGCGATGATCATGACGTCAAGCGGTGACCTGATTACGCTGTTTGTGGGCCTTGAATTGTTATCGATTTCCTCATACATTTTAGCGGGAATGCGAAAAACGAATTTGCGCTCCAATGAATCAGCGATGAAGTACGTCATCAACGGCGGAATCTCAACCGGAATCACGTTGTTTGGGATGAGCTATGTATACGGCTTAACAGGAACAACCAATTTGAAAGAAATGGGCAGTGTTTTGAGGTCCAGTCTTGAATCCCAGCATATCTACCTGCTCGGATTAGCCTTTTTTATGATCCTTGTCGGGTTATCCTTTAAGCTTGCAACAGCTCCGTTCCATATGTGGGCACCGGATGTTTACGAAGGGGCGCCGACACCGGTTACAGCTTTCTTGAGCGTTGTCTCGAAAACGGCAGGATTTGTTTTGTTAGTGCGCGTGCTGCTGACGATTTTTGCGAGCATCTCTTCCGAAGGGCCAGGCTCGCTTCCTCTGTTGCTTAAGGTGCAGGATTATATCGCTTTTCTGGCAGGAGCAACGATGGTGATCGGAAATGTTGTCGCGCTAAGGCAGCGCAATATAAAAAGGATGCTCGCCTATTCAAGTATCGCACACGCCGGTTATCTGCTTGTTGCTGTGACCACCTTTACGTTTATATTCGATGCCTTGTGGTTTTACTTGCTGGCTTATCTGTTTATGAATCTGGGTGCCTTTGCGGTCGTGCAGTTACTGACTGAAAAGGCTGGCACTGAAGACGTCAGCGAGTTTGCCGGCCTTTACCGCCGCGCACCGTTCCTCGCTGTTATAATGGGAATTTTTATTCTCTCGCTAGCCGGCATTCCCGGAACAGCTGGTTTTATCGGAAAGTTGAATATTTTTATCGGTGCACTCGCACCTAACCCGGGCCATTACGTGTTGGCATCACTTATGATTGCAGCGACAGTTGTGTCATATGTTTATTATTTTGGCATAATGACACAAATGTTCTTCAGGCCTTCAGCAAGTGATGAAAAGATTAGGATCCCGGCTGGTGTTTCAGCCGTCATGATCGTGTGTGCTATTGCCACCGTCCTGTTTGGCCTCATGCCAAACCTGGCAATTGACTTTTTCCACTCTGGGAATTTTAACTTGCTGGATTATTTACAATAATAAAAATCGAGACAGTATCAGGCAAAGCAAGGCATTATGAAGAGTAAAATAATCGAAGGGGGCAAAATTGTCTCCTTCTTTTGTTGTTTAGCTGAAACCTTTCACCATGTTTTTCGTCAAATGATAAGGCAACTGTCTTTCTTGTGCTTAACAGAGATGGTACAATGGTCAACAGTGAAAATTAGGAGGTCGTTATCATGATGACAGGTTTTGGACAACAGGCTGTAATCAGCATTTTGGCACACCTCGTCTTTATTGCTCTCGCATGGTGGGCACTTCAGGCTATCAATATCGATAAGATTCTCCGTGCAAACCATGTGATCCAGGCCAGAGCACTCTATATTCTTTTATCGATTGCGCTCGGGTCGACTGTCAGCAATTTCTTTCTCGACTACTTGTTATGGTCCCAACAGCTCCCGCTCATTTTCCAATTTATTTTTATGGTAAAAATTTAGGTCTTCATACATGTTCCCAAACGGGAAGTTTTTAAGTAAAATACTTTTTGTTGCTGTTTTTTAAGGAGTACTTTTAGTCCCTACATAAAAGGCCGCTTCGCATGTATATGAAAAATGCATTGTGATTTGTTGAGCACACCTGTTCTCCCATTGTCTAAAAGTGACGAGAATTCCCAAGTATGATCAGCTCCCCCGTGGTAACACTGGTACTAAGGGGAGGAGTCTAAAAAATGAAGAAATTATCAATCGTGTTATCATTTATTGGCATAATTGGTTTTATCATCTTTCAACTTGGGAATAGAACGACTGTAGCAAATGGACAACAAGACCTATTGACATTGGCAAAGAAATTGCGTGACGAGAATATTATCATCAGTGAATGGTCTCTACATGCAAGAGAAAAACTGGAAACTTTTCAAACCGCCCATGATGCAGAGCAGTACATAGATGCTTTGCAACAGGAATTTTCGACATGGAAATGGTCGAATTTTGACGGCAAAAAACATCGTGAAGTTACTGCTTTCCTGGACGGTTCGAATTATCAAGAAAAGATTCGGGTCCTGATCACACCCGGCAACCAGGAAATCCATGCATATCTAATTTACGAGGTGAATGGAAAACAATGGAACGAAATTTCGGAAAATTTTCTCAAAATTGGTATCGCTGAGCGAATTTCTGACATTTTTCGTGGAAATACCACAATTTTCTCTTGTATCAAAGGCGAATTCAATGATAAGCTTAAAACGGCTTTGCCTGAATATGTAAACATGTTACTCGAAGTCTTAAATGGAAAAAAAATCGAAGCTTTACAGGAAGATTCATTTATTTCAGTGTCGGCATATTCGCCGCTGTTTGCCGCTGAGCTTAATGGCAAATCTGAAAAGATGAACTTTCAGTTGGCTTTACGCAATCATGGATTGGGCGAAAAGACTACCGTCGTAGTTGGCACACCCATCATAACGATTGAATATTAATATAGAGAAATTGGACGCGGAGGGGAATACTTTTGGAAAAAATCATCGTCCGCGGCGGAAGAAGGCTTAACGGTACCGTAAAAGTTGAAGGAGCAAAAAACGCCGTATTGCCTGTAATCGCTGCAACACTATTAGCAAGTGATGGAAAAAGCGTAATTCGTGATGTGCCGACTCTCTCCGATGTATATACCATCAATGAAGTGTTGCGCTATTTGAACGCCGAAGTGGAGTTTAAAAATAACGAAGTTGTTGTTAATGCATCTGGTGACTTAAAAGTGGAAGCGCCTTTCGAATATGTTCGTAAAATGCGCGCTTCAGTATTGGTGATGGGCTCACTTTTAGCGCGAAATGGACGTGCGCGTGTAGCATTGCCAGGCGGATGTGCGATCGGCTCCCGTCCGATAGACCAGCACCTCAAAGGGTTTGAAGCAATGGGTGCGGTAGTAAAAGTAGGGAATGGTTTCATTGAAGCGAAAGCACCTAGGGGCCGCTTGCATGGAGCAAAAATATATCTTGATTTTCCAAGTGTCGGCGCTACGGAAAATATCATGATGGCAGCAACTCTTGCTAAAGGTACAACAGTTATTGAGAACGTTGCAAAAGAGCCGGAAATCGTTGACCTTGCAAATTTCTTAAACAAGATGGGTGCAAAGGTAAGAGGCGCCGGTACCGGCACGATTCGCATTGAAGGTGTGGATGTACTTTTTGGTGCTGAGCACAACATTATTCCTGACCGAATTGAAGCAGGAACATTTATGGTTGCGGCAGCGATCACAGGTGGCAATGTCCTTGTTAAAGGTGCTGTTCCCGAGCATATCGCTTCATTAATTGCAAAGATGGAAGAAATGGGCGTCACCATTCGTGAAGAAGCAGACGGCATCCGCGTCATCGGCCCTGAAAAATTAAAGGCAGTCGATATTAAGACGATGCCGCATCCGGGCTTTCCGACTGACATGCAGTCCCAAATGATGTCTTTATTGCTTAGAGCCAAAGGAACAAGCGTGATTACCGAAACCGTTTTCGAAAACCGGTTTATGCATGTGGAAGAATTTAGAAGAATGAATGCGGAAATTAAAATAGAAGGCCGTTCTGTGATTGTAAACGGACCATCCGATCTGCAAGGAGCAGAAGTGGCTGCAACCGATCTTCGCGCAGCTGCCGCGTTGATCCTAACAGGACTTGTAGCAGATGGAGTTACCCGCGTAACAGAATTAAAGCACCTTGACCGCGGCTATGTCGATTTCCATCATAAATTAGCTTCGCTCGGTGCTGACATCGAAAGAGTCCGCGAAGAAGACGACATAATTGCGATTGAAGAAACAATGATCTCTGATATGAATGCTTAATACACAAAAAGTCGGGAACGATCTCCCGGCTTTTTATCGTTTTGCCGGTGCACGCGCATACTCCGATGTTATTGGGCATCTAAATGCGCGGTCATGGTCATGATGTAGTTTCACTTGTAAACGTGAACGTGAAGGACTTTTCCCAGGCACGGAACGCTCAAATTGTCCTTCATAAGCTGGATGAAGGACTTTTCCCTGGCCCGGAACGCACAAAAAGTCCTTCATAGCCTGGATGAAGGACTTTTCCCAGGCACGGAACGCTCAAATTGTCCTTCATGAGCTGGATGAAGGACTTTTCCCAGGCACGGAACGCTCAAATTGTCCTTCATAAGCTGGATGAAGGACTTTTCCCGGGCACGGAACGCACAAAAAGTCCTTCATAGCCTGGATGAAGGACTTTTCCCGGGCACGGATCGCACAAAAAGTCCTTCATAGCCTGGATGAAGGACTTTTCCCAGGCACGGAACGCTCAAATTGTCCTTCATGAGCTGGATGAAGGACTTTTCCCTGGCACGGATCGCACAAAAAGTCCTTCATTACCTGGAGAAGTTCCGCTCGTAAATCCGTGTTTCCGCTCATGAATTTTGAGTTCCGCTCGTAAATCTGAAGATCCGCTCGTAAATCTCAAGGCTCACACTCATAAATCCGAAATAGTATTCATAAATCATGAATCGCTCCCCCGGAAAATCCGAAATTCTCTTCCAATATTCGAAATTCCGCTCCAAAACCACAACCAATTATTTTTCTGACATATTTGGTTAAGCTTCTCCATATGATGAATCGAGACGGGAATGAGCCACTATCCCGTTTACATTTCGTATGGGGGCCTTATCATGATAAAGATCAAACCATTCATTGTACTAGCAGCCATTCTATTTGTCATCACCTTAATGGTTCCAACAATGCTTGTCCTTCCATTTGCAGAGGAAAAGGCAGCCGGACAGCTTGGCGAAGAGAAGGATCCATCACCACAAGCAACTGAAGGTGGAAACGCCGCTGAGCCGGCACTTGAAGTAGCCGTGTACAGAACTGCTGCAAAACAAATTGAAAAAATACCTCTTGAAAAATACTTGGTTGGCGTTGTCGCTGCAGAAATGCCGGCTGATTTTGAAAAGGAAGCACTCAAGGCGCAGGTATTGGCAGCAAGAACTTATATTCTCAGCCAAATGATCAGCGGCAAGACAGTCGGGGTACCCGAAGGTGCAGATGTGACAGATACAGAGCTGCACCAAGTATATAAAAACGATCAGGACTTGAAGAAAAATTGGGGCAAAGACTATGACTGGAAACTGAAGAAAGTTACCGCCGCAGTTCAGGAAACGGCCGGACAAATTTTAACATATGAAGGTTCACCGATCACGCCAACCTTTTTTTCGACCAGTAACGGCTTTACCGAAAACTCGGAGGATTATTGGAAAAACTCTTATCCTTATTTAAGAAGCGTCCAAAGTCCCTGGGATAAAGAATCTCCCAAGTTTACTGCCCAGAAAGTGATCCCGGTGGCACAGTTTGAATCGACGCTGGGCGTAAAGATTACTGATCCCGCCAACTTTGGGAAAACCATCACCGAAAGAACAGCAGGAAAACGGGTTGGAAAAGTGAAGATCGGTGGAAAAGAGCTGACCGGGAAAGATATCCGTGAAAAGCTTGACCTTCAGTCCTCCGATTTTAGCTGGGTATTAAAAGGGGAAAATGTCGTGATCACAACAAAAGGGTACGGGCACGGCGTCGGAATGAGCCAATATGGGGCAAACGGAATGGCATCTGAAGGAAAAAACTATCAGGAAATTGTCCAGCATTACTACCAGGGCGTTGAAATTACGCAATCTGATACACTTTTGACAAAAATAACGGCACAAAAATAACACCGAAGCCGCGCGCTTCGGTGTTTTTATATCTTTTTTAATTTATCCAATGCGGCAGCTACTACAGGAAAACGCCTCTGAAAATAAGCTTCCCTGATGATCCACCAGGCAACCGTCACACCAATGACATCTTTTATAAAATCAATTAAAGTCGCCGAGCGGTATGGGACGAAATATTGGTGAACCTCATCGAGTAATCCATAACACGCAGCGATCAGGGCGCAAACGAGATTTGCCGTTGCCGAAAACTTCCCAAATGTTAAAAAGGCTGCTGCCAACAGTACATGCAATATTGCAAATTCTACTAAATGAAGCGATTCCTTCGTGAAGCGGTCAATCGAAGAGGACGGGAGTTCAACGACGGCATTATCAGGCAAGCTCGAAAGAATCCAAATCAACGCCATATAAGCGAGCGGCAGCAGCCGTATCGTCCACTTTACAATCACCATGGGAAAAACTCCTTCAAAAAATTTTTTAAATAAATGCATAGATTTAAATTTTTGTCGAAAAATAAGCAGAAAAAAATATTTATAGAAACGTATATATTTTTCCGTATCTGTTCAAACTGGTTGCTGAGGTGATGAATATGAGAGAGGAAGAAAAGAAACGATCTTCTCAAGGTTCCAGTTTGAAGCGCTTTTTTAAAAAGCGTTGGGTATTTCCAGCCATTTATATTGCAAGCGCAGCAATTATCCTAACCGCGGTTCTCTGGTATCAACAAAGCAGCAACAATGCAGACACTGACAAATATGATTACAGTGCTTCCGACGTACCAGGCAGAAGCGCCAGTGATGAGCCTGCAGTAGAAGTAAACCGCTCGATGGAGAACTTTGTAATGCCGGTGACGGACCCTGACTCAGTTGTAATCCAAAAACAATTTTATGATTACAATGGAGATGAAAAAGATCAGGAAGCTGCATTAGTATTCTACGACAATACGTATCATCCGAATACAGGTATTGATATTGCAATGGAAAATGGCGAGACATTTGAAGTTGTCGCAGCACTCAGCGGGACAGTTACAAAAGTCGAAAAAGATTCCTTATTGGGAAATGTCATCGAAATCGAACATGACGATGAAATTACCACACAGTATCAGTCAATAACAGACATAGGCGTTGAGGTTGGCGACAAGGTCGAACAAGGACAAGCTCTTGCCAAGGCTGGACAAAGCTTGTTCAACAAGGATGCCGGAGTGCATGTGCATTTTGAAATCCGCAAGCAAAATGAACCTGTAAATCCACTTGACTATTTTAATAAACCATTGAGCACGCTGCAAGAAGAAACATCTGCTGAAGACAGCAAAGCTTCTGACGAAGGCGCTGCCGATGACAGTGGAGCTGCAGAAGAAAGCGAACCGGCAAAGGACAAACCTTCTGACGACACAGGCTCTCAAGAAGAAGAGAACGGTGCTGAAGACAGCCAATCCGGCCAGGATGAAGGCGACAGCACAAAGAGTGATGAAGGAAAATCTGGCAGCCCAACTCAAGATAAAGAAAATCAAGATGAGAATAAAGAACAATCTTCTAAATCATCAGATGCATAAAATGGATCTTGGCCCGCTCTTTAGCGGGTTTTTTTCTGTGCATTGAAAACTCAGCCCTGGAAACGTGATATTTTCTGTCAGTAAATATTGTGAAAATATCGACTAGTAGCTTAAAATACAATAGTCGGAAAAATGTAGAGCGCAAACTGGAACAAATATTAAACGAAAATCTCCTACACCCCCTACCTTCACAAAGAAAATACAAATTACGCACAGTACCCGCATTAATCAAGCGAAGCGCTGAAAACCGGAAAGCAGCTCTTTCATTTTATGACCAGAGATAACAAAAAGCAGAAGGACTGAGACGATGATGAATGTTTCCATCCAGCAATATATGCTAAACACGTTTGACCATTTGCACAGTATTCCTGAAGTAAGCTGGCAAGAATTTAAAACAACAAGCTTCCTGAAAAATGAAACGGAAAAACTCGGCTGCCGGGTAACAACATTTCCCGACAGCACCGGCCTGATCGCCGAGATCGGCAGCGGCAAGCCGGTTGTAGCGATCAGGGCGGATATTGACGCGCTTTGGCAGGAAGTGAATGGAGCCTTCCAGCCTAACCACTCCTGCGGGCATGATGCGCATATGACGATTGTGCTTGGCGCAATCCAATCTTTACAGGAGCGCGCTTCTGAGTGGGCAGGAACGATCCGCTTCATTTTTCAGCCGGCTGAGGAGAAAGGCACCGGTGCATTAAAAATGATCGAGTTCGGTGCCGTTGATGATGTCGATTATTTGTTTGGCGTCCATTTGCGCCCGGAAAATGAAATGGGTGACGGCTATGCCGCTCCGCTCCTGATCCATGGGGCAGCCCGTTTTATCAGCGGCAGCATTTCAGGTGAAGATATGCATGGCGCCAGGCCACATATGGGAGCGAATGCAATCGAGGCAGGAGCTGCGCTCGTGCACATGCTAAAAAACATATACGTAAACCCGCTGACACCGGCCTCGATCAAAATGACAAAGTTTATCTCAGGCGGGGACAGTTCCAACATTATTCCCGGCAATGCCGAATTCAGCCTCGACCTGCGCGCGCAAACGAACGAGGCGATGGACCATCTTCAGAACCAATTGGAGAAGGCTTTTAAAGCAGTTGAAACCTTTTATGATGTAAAAATTTCGTTTTCAATCCTGGCGACGCTTCCGGCAGCCGTTAAAAATGATGAAGCTGTAAGCATTATGAAAAAAGCGATTATAAATTCTTTATCAGAAGAACGATGCTTGCCGCCAATCATTACAACAGGCGGGGACGATTTTCACTTTTATACGATCAAGCGCCCGCATTTAAAAGCAACAATGCTCGGTCTTGGCTGCGGACTTGTGCCGGGCCTCCATCATCCCGACATGACATTCAGGAGGGAAGCGATGGTGAAAGGAGCAGAAATCCTGACGGAGGCAGCGATTCTCGCATTGGGAAAGGAAAAGTAGAGATTAAACGGAAATTAAACCAGGACACTTGCCAATATTTATTTTTTCTAAATCTTTCGACACAACATGGATGCGTCTGCTATAATATTTCGGTAGACGAAGTTTTTATTGTAGAGGGGGAAAACCTTTGTCATACCTTACATATCCATATCCATCGCAAAGAATGGCCGCTGTTTCCCGTAACGGCATGGTGGCAACTTCACAGCCGCTTGCTGCGCAGGCAGGGCTGGATATTTTGAAAAAGGGCGGTAATGCCATCGATGCTGCGATCGCAACGGCTGCCTGCTTAACGGTAGTTGAACCAACTTCGAACGGGATCGGCGGAGATGCATTTGCCCTCGTTTGGGTGAAGGATAAGCTTTTCGGGTTGAATGGGAGCGGACCGGCGCCGCAAAGCATTTCAATTGAAAAAGTGAAGGAATTGGGACATGAATCGATGCCAATTACCGGCTGGGTCCCGGTTACGGTGCCTGGGGCGCCATCTGCCTGGGCCGAGCTGTCGGAACGGTTTGGCCGCCTTCCGCTTACGGAAGTATTAAAGCCGGCGATCGATTATGCCCGCAATGGCTATCCGCTCACACCAATTCTGGGCAAGTATTGGGAGAGGGCTTTTACCGCCTATAAAACCCGCTTGAAAGGCAAAGAGTTTGACGAATGGTTCCGTGTTTTTGCAGCACAGGGCCGGGCGCCAAAAATCGGCGAAATGTGGAAGTCGGATGGCCATGCCGATACATTGGCAGAAATAGCCGAAACAAAAGGCGAAAGTTTTTATCGCGGCAGCCTTGCCGAAAAAATTGCCGCTGCTTCAAAAAGCTCCGGTGGATTCCTTGGCAAGGACGACCTGCATGCCTTTAAGGCTGAGTGGGTGGAACCGGTATCGGTGAACTATCGCGGCTTTGATATTTGGGAAATTCCGCCGAACGGACAGGGTCTGGTCGCCTTAATGGCCCTTAACATTTTAAAAGGGTTCGAGTTTGTTAGCCGTGAAGATGCAGACGCTGTCCATTTGCAGCTGGAGGCAATGAAACGAGCATTTACGGATGGAAAAACTTATATATCCGACCCGAGAACAATGAAGGCTAAAATAGAAGATTTATTATCAGAGGAGTATGGCGAAAAGTGCCGCAGCGCCATCAAGCCGACGGCCCAGCTGCCGCCGGAGCCGGGGACGCTGCCAAAGGGCGGGACCGTTTATCTGGCAACTGCGGACGGAGAAGGCAATATGGTTTCGTTTATTCAAAGCAATTACATGGGCTTTGGTTCAGGTATCGTCGTGCCAAATACCGGAATTTCGATGCAGAACCGCGGCCATGATTTCTCGCTTGATCCTTCTCATGAAAATGCACTTGCTCCGGGCAAGAAAACATACCATACGATTATTCCTGGATTTATCACAAAGGACGATCAGGCTGTCGGGCCATTCGGTGTAATGGGAGGCTACATGCAGCCGCAGGGGCATGTCCAGGTCGCGATGAATTTGATCGATTTTGGCTTAAACCCCCAGGCAGCGCTTGACGCGCCAAGATGGCAATGGATTGAAGGGAAGAAGGTCGAAGTTGAGCACACCTTCCCGAATTATATTGTCCAGCAGCTGGCGAGAAAAGGGCACGACATAAAGGTTGCTCACGATTCGGGCGGTTTTGGCAGGGGGCAGATCATTCTCCGTGATCCGGACACAGGTGTATTATCCGGTGGAACAGAACCACGTACAGACGGCTCGATTGCAAGCTGGTAAAAGGAGAGAGAAAGATGAAAACATTATTACTAACAGGATTTGAACCATTTCTGGAGTTTCCAATCAATCCAACCGAAAAAATCGTAAAAGAGCTGGATGGGAAACAGATTGGAGCTTACGAGATCACAGGCTTGCTGTTGCCTGTCGATTATGAAACGACAACGGCTAAAATGATCGATGCGGTGCAGACTGTAAAGCCGGATGCAGTGATTTCCCTTGGCTTGGCCGCAGGAAGAACAGCAATTACCCCGGAACGGATCGCGATTAATTGCCGCGACGGCGCACAAGACAATAAGGGGAACTCACTGCAGGACAGCCTGATCGTTGCAGGCGGAGCTGATGGTTATTTCAGCACCCTTCCGATCAGAAAGTTTGTCAACGTGTTAACCGAAGCAGGATTACCCGCGCAAATTTCAAATACAGCAGGAACCTATCTGTGCAACAACACGATGTATTCGGTTCTTCACGAGTTAAACGGCTCAGGTTTGGACATTCCGGCAGGTTTTATTCATATTCCCGCCTCCCATGAGCTCGCCTTAAATACGAAGAAGAGCATGCCTAGCTGGTCACATCAAGACCTGCTAAAATCAATTGAACTAATAATTGAAGCGCTCGACTAGAAGCGCATAGAAAAAGCTCCGGTTGCTTTGAATGCAACACGGGGCTTTTTTTTTCATGCAGGTTAAACAATAGAACCACATAGCCTCGACAAATTTCTCGGGAAATAATTGTTGTCCCCGCTTTGATTGCCCACCCATCAGGTGAAATTCTTTAGTTTCAAAAAATAAGCTGCGGTAAGCTCTCCGCAAAGACTGCTGTTGTCCCGTTTTCGAAAAACTTCTGCCACTCCTTGTCCCGATTGACTTTTTCGTGCATAATCCCTTATCCAAGCTAATAAAATGTTACAAACCTTAAAAGAGAGTGTTTGAGGTGAGGAGTCGTTTGAAAGCAGCGGGAATTTACTTGGAGACTTGATTATACTTGGCAAAAAAGCAAGCAGCGACTTTCGGAAGCATTGTCCAGGGACTTAAGATTCCTGTGCGGAGCAGCAGTATCTACGAAGCGAAGAGCGAGTCTCATTTCACACTTCTCACATCCAACTTGGGGAGGGCGAGTGGTGTGCACGATTACATCAAAGAGAGAACTATCAAGATTGGAAAGTATATCGTGGAGACGAAAAAAACTGTTCGCGTTATTGCGAAGGAGTTTGGCGTATCCAAAAGTACAGTCCATAAAGATTTGACAGAGAGGCTTCCAGAAATTAACCCTGAACTTGCAGCTGAAGTGAAAGAGATCTTAGATTATCATAAATCAATTCGCCATTTGCGCGGCGGAGAAGCAACAAAAATGAAGTACAAAAAAGAAGAGGAGCCTGTACAGTAAACGAAGAATGTAAAAAATTTTTCCTCCATTTAAATTATTTCCGCAAATTTTTCGCGAATTACGACAAAAAGTTACTTATTTCTACCTTTTTGTGATAATATATACAATTAGGATAGAAATGATTTCGTGAAGCGGAAGCGAAAAGGACAGAATGACGCTTGCTAAAATGAAAGACTGATCTTGGTCGGGAGCATCAATTTTAGCAAAGCCTCCATCAAACATCCGGTTTCAAGCTTAATATGATAAGAAACCGTTTTTTAACAAACAGAGTCCTTCGGAGCCGATGCTGGACAAAGATTAGCGGAGGCGGCTGTACAACAGCATTGCCTGCATAAACGATGATAAAAGGAATCATTGTAGTATTCTTTTAAATCGGGTTATGGGAATGGTATGCGTTCATGGCCGGGCAATCGTTCAAGGAGGAAAAAAGATAATGTTTGCTAGGGATATTGGGATTGATTTAGGAACGGCTAACGTGCTAATACATGTGAAAGGCCGGGGAATCGTACTGAATGAACCGTCTGTAGTCGCAATTGATAAAAATACGAACAGAGTTCTTGCTGTCGGTGAAGAAGCGAGACGAATGGTTGGCCGTACGCCAGGCAATATCGTCGCGATCCGTCCGTTAAAAGATGGGGTCATTGCTGACTTCGATGTAACAGAAGCGATGCTAAAGCATTTCATAAACAAGCTGAACGTAAAGGGTTTTTTATCAAAGCCAAGAATTTTAATTTGCTGCCCGACAAACATCACAAGTGTTGAGCAAAAAGCGATTAAAGAAGCGGCTGAAAAAAGCGGCGGCAAGAAAATCTATCTGGAAGAAGAACCAAAGGTGGCCGCAATCGGTGCAGGCATGGATATTTTCCAGCCAAGCGGTAATATGGTTGTCGACATCGGCGGCGGTACAACCGATATTGCCGTCCTGTCAATGGGTGACATCGTTACATCATCCTCGATTAAAATGGCCGGGGATAAATTTGATTCCGAAATTTTGAACTATATTAAAAGAGAATATAAATTATTGATTGGAGAACGGACTTCCGAAGATATAAAAATCAAAATCGGAACCGTCTTTCCTGGTTCACGGAACGAAGAGCTTGATATTCGCGGCCGTGACATGGTAACCGGTCTGCCAAGAACGATCACTGTCCGTTCGAGTGAAATTGAACAGGCATTGCGTGAATCCGTTTCGGTCATTGTCCAGGCTGCCAAAACCGTTCTCGAACAGACACCACCAGAATTATCGGCCGATATTATTGACCGCGGTGTCATTTTAACAGGCGGCGGCGCCATGCTGCACGGATTTGACCTGCTGCTCTCAGAAGAACTGAAGGTCCCGGTACTTGTTGCTGAAAATCCGATGAACTGTGTCGCAGTTGGAACCGGCATTATGCTTGATAATATCGACCGTCTTCCGAAACGGAAGTTAGGATAAGCAATCAAATAATCTGCCAGGCCGGAAAAACGGTATCGCCTGATTTTTCGGACTGCAGATTTTTTTGTTATTTACCCCTTGCCATCGGATTTAAACTTAAAAAGGAATATTTTTTTCATCTTTTGACTCTTTTCTGCAAATTTTTAATGTATCTTTGCAAAAATTTTTCTATAATAGGAAGTAAGTGAAAAAATTTGGACAAGCCCGCTTGATGCGAGCTTATGTTTATATTATATATTATGTCTATGGTGAGCTGTACATAATCGCTGTTGCGAGGTGGAGAAATGTTTAGAGGATTTTACACGGTTGCTTCCGGTATGCTGTCCCAGCAAAGGCGCACGGAAATGTTAACCAATAATATGTCGAATGCCAATACGCCAGGCTTTAAAGCCGACCAGTCGGCAATGAGGGCCTTTCCGGAAATGCTGCTGCAGCGCTTTGAACAGCAGTCGATCCCGACAGAAAATAATTTGCGTTTCCCTTTTAACCAAACAGTCGGTTCTATCAATACCGGTGTTTATATGCAGGAGGCAATGCCAAAATTCATTCAAGGCGATTTGCGTGAAACGAGCAAAAATACCGATGTCGCTCTTGTCGACGTAAATATTCCGGCAAGCGCGGAGAATGGTTTGCCGGGTACAGTGTTGTTTACGGTCCGCGAACCTGGCGGTGATATCCGCTACTCACGAAACGGCAACTTTACGGTCGACGGCCAGGGATTTTTGACTTCAGCAAGCGGCATGTATATTCTGGATGACGCAGGCAATCAGATCCAGCTTTCAAGCGACCGCTTTACAATCAGTGAAGACGGGCAGCTAACCGGGGAGAATGGCGAAACAGCAAGATTGGGCATCGCCTTTGCTGACAACCCGCAGCGCTTAATCAAAGAAGGAGACGGGTTGTACCGGACAGAAGACGGCGCCCCGCTTGCTGACGCTTTTGGGGCCGCGGGCGTGCAATTCAGGCTCCAGCAGGGGTTTTTGGAAAGCTCGAACGTCGATGTGTCGAGAACAATGACAGATATGCTGACAGCCTACCGCGCTTTTGAAGCGAATCAAAAGGTTTTGCAGGCGTACGACCGAAGCATGGAAAAAGCCGCGAATGAAATCGGCAGAGTCGGTTAATACGAAAGTCTCGAGCTAAACACTGACTCAAGGATTTCCGCAACCCGGACGACACTTTAAAGAATTAGTAAAACCCGCCCGAGGGGGACCAACATGAACAGAACAATGATTACCGCAACCAATACTTTAAATCAACTGCAAAAGCAGATGGATATGATCAGCCATAACCTTGCCAATGTCGATACAACCGGCTTTAAAAGACGCGAGGCGAGCTTTACAGACTTGCTTTTTCAGGAATTTCAAAACCAGCCGTATCCCAACCTGGAAATAGGCCGACTGACGCCGAACGGGGTCAGGCAGGGAGTGGGCGCCAAATTAGCGCAGGCACAAATGATCCTCAAGCAGGGCAGCATTAAAACGACCGACAGGCCTTTGGATGTTGCTTTTACAAAAGAAGGACAATTCTTCAGGGTTCTCGTCCAAACCGAAGACGGGGCAGCGGTCCGTTTTACAAGGGACGGTTCGTTCCATTTAACACCGATCGCCGATGATGAATTAATGCTTGTGACCGGTGACGGCCATGCCGTATTGGATGAAAACAATAACCCGATTTATATAAACGGGGAGCCAAATAATTTTGCCATGAACGAAAATGGCGAATTAACGGTGGCGATGGCAAATGGTACAACTCAAACCTTTGACCTTGGAGTGATCCTCGCCAACAAGCCGCAGTTCCTTGAGCAAAAGGGTGGCAATCTATTGGGACTGCCCGAAAACATGGACCAGCTTGGTGTGGCAGAAGAAGAAATCTTTACCGAATTAAACGGCCCTTTGCGCAACCAGATCGGCATCCAGCAAGGAGCGCTTGAACAATCGAACGTCGAGATGTCAAAAGAAATGACCGATTTAATTAATGTTCAGCGTTCTTACCAATTCCATTCGAGAGCAATTACTCTGGCCGATCAAATGATGGGACTCGTGAATGGAATCCGCTAAAGGGGAATTATCAAATGTCTTTGAACAAAAATAACCAGGAACCAGCTCAAAGTCGCGAACAAGTAAAAAAGCATAAAAAAGAGCAGCAGGAAAAAGCGCGGAAAACAAACGAACGAGTTCGCACCCGGCTTATTCCGATCTGGCTTCGGGTTATCATTGTAATCGTACTTATCTTTGTATGCCTGGTTGCCGGAGCAATGGTTGGCTATGGAGTCATCGGTGACGGCAAAGCAACCGATGTCTTTAAAGAATCAACCTGGACCCACATCATCGACTTAATCGAAGCTGAATAAAAAAATCGTTGGAAGGGATCAAACCCTTCCTTTTTTATGCCCCTTTTTAGTACAATAAAAGAAATGATACCTAATATTATGAGGAGGTCATAATAATGCTTAATATTAACGAGATCAAAGAGATCATTCCGCATCGCTACCCATTTTTATTGGTGGATAAAATTTTGGAAATTGAGGAAGGCCAGAAGGCAGTTGGCATTAAAAATGTTACAGCAAACGAAGAATTTTTTAACGGACATTTTCCAGACTATCCGGTAATGCCCGGGGTGTTAATCGTTGAAGCCCTCGCCCAGGTCGGTGCGGTTGCGATGTTGAAAAAAGAGGAGAACCGCGGCCGGCTCGCTTTTTTTACAGGCATTGATAATTGCCGCTTTAAAAGGCAAGTAAAACCCGGTGACCAGCTCCGTTTAGAAGTTGAGATGACGCGCGTGCGCGGCTCGATTGGCAAGGGCAAGGGAATCGCAACGGTTGACGGCGAGCTCGTTTGCGAAACAGAAATCATGTTTGCGCTCGGGGATAAATCAAGCAACTAATTTTTTCAATGGTCACAAACCTCAGTTTGACCCGATTTTTTCAAATCATGCAGGGCGATAAACATTTTTAAAAGGTTTCCATGACCATAGTTTCAAGGTAAAAATTTTACCTTTCCTATGCAAGTATTTACGGATTTTTGGACAATATAAGTTGAGACCAGTAAATGCGGTCAAAATCAACATTACTATAGGAAAGGGGCTTTTACTGATGAAGAAAAAGCTTTTAATGTTAATCGGGGGTTCACTCTTATCCGCGATGTTTATCGCTGGATGTGCAGATGACCAGGAGCCGCCTCCAGAAGATGATGTAAATGTGGAGGATCCAGCCGGTGATAACGACAATGGCGGCAACAATGGAAACAACAATGGCAACAACGGAGGAAACGGTAATAACAACGGAGGAAATGGCGGCAATAACGGTGATGACAACGGTTTAATAGACGATAACAACGGTGGGGACAATGGCGATAACGGTCTATTGGACGATAACAACGGAAACAACAATGGAGACAACAACGGCGACGTCGAAGATGAAGGCATCTTAACAGAAGACGGCCTGAACGACGACGAAAATCAATAACAAAGCGGACAGGCGCGTTGCCTGTCCTTTTGATTAACCCAGTTTCGGGCTTTCGCTTAATTAATCGCCCGTTTCGCGCAATTATTGATTTTCGCTTAATTATTCGGACTTTCCGCGTAATTAATATGAGTTTTCGCTTAAATAATTTTTGAGCATGAGTGCGAGCCTCTATGTCGTTTGCAAAACTATACTTGTGAGGAAAACTCTGAAGTTTTCCTCCAGAAAAATTCGATAATTGATACAAAAGTGTGTAAAAAGCCAGACCTGCTACCACATAATCACTGTTTTACAGCTTTTTTGAAGCCGGAATTTTTGGCCTGCTTTGCATTTTTTCCTTGAACTCATTCAATAGCTCATCCCCACTGAGCCCACTCTGCAACAGACTGCCAAGCAGCAATTCAGCATAGTCTTTTTTTGTTCTTTTTAAGGTTCCCTGGAGAAGGACACTCATCTTCGTTTCAAGCTGTTTCACGGAATGGACAGCCGTTTCAAAAGCAGCCGGGTCATTTTCCTTTTTTGTAATCACTGCCTGGACAAGCACCTCTTTATTTTGATCAGCAAGCTTTTGAAAGAACTCGTAATACGATTTATCTGTATAAGCCTCAAGAAGCCACGTATTTTTTTCATCTTCCTTATTAATAATCAAGCCATCGTCCAATTCGATATCAATTAAGTCTGTTCCATCAACGATCTGCAACGAGATTAATTTAAAAGTTTTCATCCTTTTCCTCCCGTTATCTTTTGCCAAAATTATAACATACGATTCCTTCAATGCGAATTTGCACCTCGTGTCGAAAAATAATTGTCGAAACCGCAGTTTCTCCAAAACAAAGGAAATCTTTCTGCGGAAAATTCTGTTTTCCCCTATAGAAAACAACGTTTTCGGATCTTTTTTTGCTCCAAAATCGGATTTTCCCCTTTTTACTTTGGCAAAAGCAACCTGCTACTATGGAACTATCACTTAGAAAGGAGATGAGCCATTGATTAATCAAGTTACCCTCGTTGGCAGGCTGACGAAAGACCCGGAGCTTCGGTATACACCCGAGGGCACCCCGGTTACCAACGTCATATTAGCTGTAAACCGCAACTATCGCAATCAACAGGGCGAAATTGGTGCAGATTTTGTCGCCTGTACGCTCTGGAAAAAGGTTGCCGAAAATACAGCCCAATATTGCCGCAAAGGATCTGTTGTCGGAATAACAGGTAGAATCCAAACGCGAAATTATGAAAATCAGGACGGCAAAAAAGTCTATGTCACAGAAGTCGTCGCTGAAGGCGTCCGGTTCCTGAGCGCAAAGCCAGCTGATGACGGGATAAGCCATGATGAAAAGGAGGCCTTGCCGATTGTGTAATTCAGGAGAATCTGCAGACAGACTCGAAAAGCTGCTTGAAAGCTTAATCACTATGCTCGGGAAAACAAACGGGCGAGTCGATGATCTGGCGAAACGGGTAAACCAGCTGGAAATGTATGTGACAGAATCAGCAAAGAACAAGCCGAATCCCAGCGTCTACACATTTATTTCCGAAGCAGAAAAAGCCAAATTGCCCCGCAATAGCAAGACCCGGAAAAGCATAGCCACATCCCAGTAACCACAAAATTCTCTTCTAAATTTTGTCTCCCAACTTCCTTTCCAAAAACCTTCAAAATAAAGAATCAATAAAATCTTCGAATTACTGCCTCTTTTTTTGATCCGGTGCTTTTCTGCCGGATTTTTTTCGTTGTGGAATAAAAATTGATTAACGAGCGGGTTGTAATTTCTTAAAAAATCGAGTATCTGAATACGCCTTTCTAGTATTTTTAATTTTGGATAAAAGAAAATAAATGGTTGGTTAATAATATATAATTCTGCAGTTTTAGAATGTTATTACTCTCTCTAAAATAGATTACCGATAGTGTCAAATTTTATCGGAAAATGTAAATGGGAATTTGTTGTTAATTGTAGTTTTACCAACTATACTTTAATTAAATTCCAGAAAATGCTACCCGGGTTGATCTTTTTCTATTTATTCAACTTATTAATTGGAGGGAAAGAGAATGGGAAAACGAAGGTTTGCGCGTCAGAGAAAAGTGATCTGTTGGTTAGCAATTATCATTTTATTATTTGGGATTGTGCCACCGAAAGGGAAAGATGTTGTTCAAGCTGCTCAAACCTCATCCGCTGGACAAGCTAAACAAGATGACGAAACAATAAAGGCTCCACCATTTGTACCTCCTGCTAATTCAGAACAACCACCAGTTATTTCTAATAATTTACCATCTCCACCAATTAAACCAAAGAAAAAAGCTTCCAAACCAGTTGAGATTGTCGAGGAACGGACAGAGACTGAAAAGATCTTTAAGAATGGGGACGGGACATTTACAAAAAAAATTTATATGGAACCAGTTCATGTCCAAGAAAATAAAAAATGGGAAGAGATCTCTTCCGAATTGATGGAGACCACTTCAAAGACCCTTATCACGAAGAAAACAAAGTTGAAGTCGAATTTCAAAAAAGACATTAAAAATGGAGAAGCATATGCAACCTTTGAGGCGAAAGGGCATTCAATTGAATTCGCACTTAAACAAGCAAAAGGGGACAAAGGCCAGATAGAAGCTTCTAAGGCAAAAGCTGCTTACAAGGAAAATACAATCAAGTATAAAGACATTTTCCCGGGAATTGATTTGAGAAGCACAACATTTAATAAAACGGTTAAAGAAGATATTGTTCTTCATCAATTCACTGGACAGCATCAATTTGTATTTGAATTAAAGACAGACTTACAACCTAGTATGAAAGATGACGGAGCAATCACTTTTCAAGATGCTAGTGAACAGGTCGTTTTCGTTTTACCAAAACCATACATGTCTGACTCTAATATAAATCCTGAATCAGCAGAGGCTGTTACTTCACAGGATGTAACCTTTGCTCTTGATCAAAAAGGTAATAATGTCTATGAGCTGACTTTAACTGCTGATCCAAATTGGCTACAGGCACCGGAAAGAGTATACCCGGTTTACATTGATCCATCTTTAACAATTGACTATTTTGATGATGCTTTTGTTGCCAGCAGGTATCCTACTACCAATTATTCGGGCGGGAATTTATGGAATCCCGGCTTAAATGCATATGTGCTAAAAGTAGGCTATTATGACGGAACGACTGGTACGAATGAGGCTTTTATTAAGCAGGAAATATCAGGTTTACAAAATACGTATGCCAGTATTTATAGTGCGAAGTTTTATGCCTATGCAGTCCACCATTATTATGTGAATAGTCCTAATGGAGTATGGCTCGACCAGGTAACATCGAATTGGTATCCGGCTTCACTCAACTGGAACAATAGGCCTGGATCTTTCAATGTGACGTCTACGAATGTTGGCAGAGGACAATGGGCAGTATTTAATGTTACAGGGCCTGTTCAATCCTGGGCAAATGGATCAACGTCCAACTATGGTTTTAAGTTGCATACAGCAGGGAATGGGCAAGCATATTGGAAGAAGTTTATCGCATCTGAAAACGGAACAAACGCTCCATATTTGGAGATAAACTATTCCTATCCAACACCTGCTAAGCCACGAGTTAATGCTTATTCCAACGGAACTGGCAGCAACTCAGGATATTTAGATGTTTCATGGGACCCAATGCCTGGAGCTACGGGATATGAGGTACTGATCTTCAATGGATATGACTATGTATATATTCCGGTAGGAAATGTAACGAATTGGTCAACAAAAGGAAAAAATATTTGGCCAACCCCAAGTCAAGTGGCCAGTGGCGAATTTAACCTGCATCTTGATGGCAGAGGAGCCGAACTCGCTTTAGATCCGTCGCCGGTGTATCGTAATGCCTTTTTAGCCGGAAGTCCATATGGAGATTACAGCTCCGCCCACGGTTATTGGATTCGAATAATGGCTAACTACCCTTATGCGGATAGTCCAATATCAGCTGAGAACATACCTTATATTCCACTTGAGCAAGTAAATAGGCCTGTTGGTTCAGCCTATACAAATGTAACAGGCAATAGTGGTTATGTGACTGTTAAGTGGGACCCTGTACCTGGAGCGACAGGCTATAAAATATGGATATACAATGGAAGAGATTATGAACCGTTTGATGTCGGAAATGTCACCACTTGGACGACGCAAAACCAAAATATTTGGCCGACTGATACAGAGATTGCCCAGGGACGGTATCTTCTTCACCATGATAAGGGAGGGACTGAACTATCGCTGGATCCGTCGCCTGTTTATCGAAATTCGGGGGGTGTCTATGGTTCGTGGACAAATTATTGGTTTCGTGTTACAGCGTATAGCACAACCGGATATCCGGAAAGCAGCATTTCACAAGAGTTTACTCCACGATTTACAACAACCTCGTTGTTAGGAATACAAGATTATTGGACAAACATTCCGGTCATCGGAGGAAGCGTCACCGCTTTTAATGGAAACTTTGTTATGGATGAGACAGATTTCCAATTAGAAGGGCGTGGTCCGGGTATTTCCATTACCCGTACGTACAATAGCCAGGACTCAGGGAATGGGTTGTTTGGTAACGGCTGGTACAGTTCCATTGAAGAAAGGATCAAAGAAGAAGCGAATGGTAATATTCTGCTTACTGAAGAAGACAAAGGAACCATTCTGTTCACAAAAACAGGAGACAACCAGTATCAACCACCAAATGGTGTCTACCTGGAAATAAAGAAAACAAGTACTGGCTTTGAAATTAAGGATAAAGACCAGTCGGTCACTGTTTTCTCAACAGAAGGTAAAAAACAACACGAAAAAGATGAATATGGAAACCAGGTCACATACACATATGATTCGACAGGGAAGTTGACCACAATTAAAGATGCGTCGGGACGGGAATTTTTGCTTACCTATACTGGAGAGCATGTAACTAAGATTACAGGACCGGAAAATCGCACCGTAACGTATGAATATAGTGGGGATAATCTGATTGCCTCGACAACCCCGCGCGGCAAGAAGTACCGATATGGATATGAGAACGGGAACTTACGTTATATATATGATCCTAAGCACACTGACACCGAGCCATATAAAACAACATACACCTATGAAAATAATAAACTTGTAAAAATAACGGACCCTCTTGGAAAAGAGACGTCATTGACATACAACGACGGCACACGTGAAGTAACGGTAACGGATCCGAAAAATGTCATGGATGTATATGGTTACACCATTGCTGGAAATCCGCTAAAAACAGTTGTAGATGCAGATGCGTTGAAACTAACAACAACGTATGAATACCAAACGAATAATTTAACGAAGAAAACGGATCCGAAAGATCAAGGACAGCGTGTATCTGAGTCATATACCTATGATGCAAAGGGGAACGTTACGACCGCGACAGATGCCATCGGCACAGAGAAGTATGAGTACAATCAGAATAATGATGTTACGAAGGTAACGGATGCGGAACAAAAAACAACATCTTTAACTTATAACGGCGCCAATCCAGTTTCCGAAACAGAGTACCAGGGCAGGACGTCTTCCGTTACGGGCTACGATCAATTCGGGAATCCAAATGCCGGCAGTGATGCTTTAGCACCTGCGGCTAATCTGTTGCGAAATGCCGGGTTTGAAAGTGCACTTAATTCTACCTGGCTAATTTCTCGTTTCAATGAGAATGGAAACATCACCTTGGATAGCAATGAAAGAATGGTTCAGATGGGCGGAAGCTCCTCATTGCTGATGACCCCGCAGCCTGTTTCCGCAGAATGGGGCTATGTATCCGCTATTCAGGTGATTCCTGTTGAGCCCAATAAGATGTATACATTAAGTGGCTGGATCAAACTCAATAATGTTACGAATGCCAACGTATTTTTTAACATAGAGATGTTAAATGAACAAGGGATACCAATCGCAAACCCTTGGCGTGATAATCGTTATGCCCAGATGACAGGCACGCATGATTGGACAAAACGGCAACTAACATTCACAACAAGCAGTGAGACCCGAAAAGTGCGGGTTTACCTTGAAATGGATCATAGCGGCACGGGAATCGGAGGAAAAGCGTGGTTCGATAATGTTCAATTGGAAGAGGGACCTGTCTCTTCTTCTTATAATCCGGTTGCGAACAGTAGTTTTGAGTATGTAAGTAATGGAAAACTAGAAAACTGGACATCGGTATGCAATCCACCAACAGATCCATTGGGGGACGGATTTGCAGGGTATTCCAGCCTTGAAATGGAACGCAAAAGTACTGCAGACCCAAGCTGCCACTATCGGCAAGAATTAATTCTGAATCAAACTAAACCACAAGATATAACTGTGACGGCCATGTCGAAAGCTGAAAAAGTGACACACACAACTGGTAAACCAAACATCGGTTATTCCTTCTGGGTGCATGTGTATTACGCAAACGGGGTAGAAGCAGATTATAATGCTGTATTTCCGATCGGTACAAAAGAGTGGAATCGCAGTGCCATTGTAATCCCTACATCTACCCATGGCGCGATTCGGAGATTGGACATTCATCCGGTGTTTAATGGAGATAATATTGGTAAAGTTTGGTTTGATGACTTCCGTGCCATAGAGGGCAGCATACTCACCAAAAATGAATATGACAATGGTGGAAACTATGTAACAGCATCATATGACGAAGAAAACCGCAAAACCTCATTTTCTTATGATATCTATGGAAATAAAAATACAGAAACAGATCCTAAAAACAATACAAAGTCCTATGAGTATAATTTAGACAACCAGCTAACAAAAACTACTCTGCCTAACGGAACCTCTGTTGCTTATAAATATGACGACAATGGCAATACGACGGAGAAACTGGTGTCCAGTGGTACAAAGGTACAAACCGTCACATACGAATATGACGCCGACAACAAGCTCACGGTATTCCAAGATGCACTACTTCGTAAAATCTTGCATACGTATGACGCGAATGCAAACCGCATAAGCACGAAAATGCCAAATGGAAGTTTGTTAGAATGGACGTATGATGCAGCCAACCGCGTCACAGAAGCAAAACGAAATGGAACTGTTGCGTTCTCGTATCAATATGACGCAAATGGGAATGAAACAAAAGTCACTGATTCGGTAAATACCATCACAAGAGATAAAGCCTATGATGCAGGGAACCGTATAACCAGCATGACAGACCGGGGCGGCAGCATCGCCTGGTCGTATCATCCAAATTCCCATAAGCTGAAAGAAACAAAGACTACACACGGAACATACACGAATACGACAACGTATGACTATGATGCGTTAAATCAAAATACGAAAGTGGTTGATGCTGACAAGTCATACTACTTTGAGTATGATGAGTTTGGAAACGTAGGCCGTTATCAATCGGGAAATGATACAGCAGCTCTATTCACCTATGATAAAACACAGAAAATTACAGATTTATTCATTGGAACAAAGAACGCAACACAAATATTATCTGAGAAGTACACCTATGATGCTAACGGCAACCGGACCAGCATTGATCGAAAAACAGGCCTGCACCATGGAAAGACCGCCTATGCCTATGACGAAGTCAACCAATTAACAAAAGAAACATTGCCAGATGGCACTGTAAATGAATTTACGTATGATGGCTTCAGCAACCGCACCAGTGTGAAAGTAACGAAACCTGACAGCACCGTTTCGACCACAACAGCCACCTTCAACAGTGGCAACCTGCTAACATCCTTTGGCAATGAAGCAATAACGTACGATTTAAATGGCAATCGTCTATCCGACGGCCAATTTACGTACCAGTGGAATGAAGCCGACCATCTTATTTCGGTCACCCAAAGAGGCCAAACCACACCTTTAGCCATGTACAAGTACGATGATGACGGCCGCCGCATTGAGAAGAATGTAAACGGCCAAATCACCCGTTACCACTACGACGGTGACAGCATCAATGTCTTGTACGAAACAGACGGAAATGGAGCAGTGCTGCGCCAGTACGTATATAACGCTGATGGTGTACGTCTTGCCATGAAATCGCAAGGGCAAACGCTGTATTACCACTACAACCCGCACGGCGATGTCATTGCGATCACCGACCAAGGCGGCCAAACGTTAGCCCAATATGCATATGATGCATGGGGCAATATCCTGCAGCAAACCGAGCAGGGACTGACAGTCGATAATCCATTCAAATATGCCGGATATATGTATGATGAAGAAATAAGTATGTATTACCTTATGGCACGGTATTATCATCCTAAGCATGGTGTCTTTATCTCAGTAGATCCAGATCCGGGGGATGAGGATGATCCGATTACGCAGAATGGGTATGCATATACGAATAACAATCCGGTAATGATGAATGATCCTGATGGGCACGTGGCTTGGTGGGTAGCAGGTGCTTTAGGTGGGGCCGCTTGGGATGTTGGTTCATATTTATGGAAAAATCGTAATAAGGGGTATACATGGAAGGGTGTAGGCAAATCAGCTTTAAGAGGAGCAGTAACAGGAGTAGCGTTAGGCGGAGTTGGAAAGATTGGTGCAACTGTATTTAGTAAAGCTGGGTATAAACTAGTTGGATACTCAAAAAATAATGGAAGGATTTTTGCTCTTGTTAACAAAAATATGAAACCAAATAAGTCGAGAGATTCACGATTATTTGCTCTCGATTATCATAAAATAAGAGAGAATAAACTACGGACAACTAAAAAAATATTACATGTACATTGGAAATATCAAAAGAATAAACATTACTTTGTATATCCGCCTAGAAAAAAAACAAAATGGACTAATTAAAATGTGGGGGAAACAAATGAATGAGTTAAGATTTAATCATAAACAATCGACCAATATGGATGATTTACCTTTAATAATTAATGATTTTTCTCAAAAAAAAGTATATGAAGTAGATTTATTGGAGAATGATGAGGAAAATATCGATTTTCTTATTACTCTAATAAGAGGCAGACTCGTAAAAGTATTAATAAGTCCTTATCATTTTTTGCAAAAAGAATTGGAAGATGAATTTAAAGCTAGAGATCTCGAATATGAAATTTTTACTCCTAGTAAAAAAAATAATTTTTTTACCATTAGTATCTCAGATCAAACAGACATCTCATTTTTAATAAATACGTGTTACGATCTGGGGGTACAAAATTGTTCAGTTTTTTTCTTTCTCGATGATGATGTGCATATCACTTACACTAAAACATCCAGTAAATTAAAAAACTATTTCATCGGTGAAGAATGGACACCTACCATAACATTGTTGGGTAATGGAAAATGTCTCTTTATGAGATATGATGGAGCATTATTAACTATGGTGGCTAACAACTAACAAATGTATAAGGAACATATTAGCATAGTCCACGGTTTCTCATAGGATGTCTTTTCTATATGTTAATTATTTTTAAAAAAGAGTGAAGAGTTCCTTTAATAAATGCGCGTTTCTGCGACAATTTTAGCAATTTAGATAAAAAGAGCACATAATGACAAATGGCCATTCTAAGTTAATGGCCATTTGTCTTAGCCGTAAACATCTTTATTAGGTCAGAATTCCCCTCGATTTGTCTCAGCTCTTAAATTGAAAGCACTGTTTAAATTAACAAATCAATACTTCTCAATCTGCTCAGCAAGATAAACGCTCAATTTCCTTCGTGCTTTCCTTTGTTTCATTCGGTCTTCCGCGGAATTAAACAAGTATTTTTCTTCTTCGGTCTCAGGATATACCTGCGGCACTTGCTTTGGCTTCCCATTTTCATCTAAGGAAACAAATGTGAGAAAGCTGGTCGCTGCGACAATGGTTTCCCCGTTAATCAAGTGTTCGGCGATTACTTTTACGAAAATCTCCATGGAACTTCTGCCTGTATAAGTAACGAACGATTCCAAATGGACGGCATCTGTCGGCCGGATTGGATGCAGGAAATCAACAGAGTCCATTGAAGCTGTTACACATTCTGACCGGCAGTGTTTAGCGGCTGAAATAGACGCGACTACATCGATCGAAGCCATCAACTTGCCTCCAAACAATGTTTGATGGTTATTCGTATCAGGCGGCATCACTCTGTTTGTCTGGAATACCCTTGATTCTGAACAAGGTTTGCTGTTCGGTGTCTTTGTCATAACTAATCCCCTTTTTCATTTCAACTACGTATAGATTTCATTATATAATTTCTACCGTAAACAAACCAAATTTGATTTTTGTAAAACCCCACTTATTAACCATGCCAATAGAACTAAATCCTCCCACATCCAACACTATGTCTACCAATCTACCATCCCCAAGAAAAATGGTTGTTTTTACCTATATCTAGCAATCTATAAACATTACTTTTGTACCTAACTACAAAAAAAAGGATGTGATACCTTTTATTTGTATCTAAAATTCTGAATATTGAGAAGGGGGTAAAGCATGAAGTTTAAGCGAATTTTACCGGTCTTATTGATTCTACTTCTCGCTTTTTCCAGTGCGGCTGCAGGGGCACAGGTGCCTGAAAAGGCAAAGAGCACAAAAGGCGAAGAAAACAAGAGAACGGTTCAGCAGATTAAGAGTGAAGAACTGGAAAAACAGTATAAGAGCACGGATATCGTCAGGGTTATCGTAGAAATGAAAACCGAGCCGACCGTTCTGTACGCGCAAAAGCAAGGGAAACGCGTAAAAGAGCTTGCGGAAGCAACGAAAAAGCAATTGAAAGCTGAAAAATTATCTGAGCATAAAAAAGTAAAAGACCGCGCAAAGCAATCGAAAGTAAAACTCGTTGAGCATGAAAGTTTTACGACGATTGTCAACGGCTTTAGTGCAGATGTCATGTACGGGGATATTGAACTGGTGAGAGAAATGCCGGAAGTATCGGAAGTACATATCGTTCATGAGTATACACGCCCGCAAGAAAAGCCGGAAATGCTTTACAGCAAAGAGCTTGTCCAGGCTCAGGATGCCTGGAGAGACTATGGATTTAAAGGGGAAGGTATGGTTGTCGGAGTCATTGATACCGGACTTGACCCATCCCATAAAGACATGGTTCTTTCTGACGGTACTGAACCGGAGCTAACAAGCGACGAAGTTAATAAGTTCAAAAATGAAAATGGCCTGGTTGGAAGATATTATACTGAAAAAGTTCCATACGGCTATAACTATATGGATGAAAACCACGTCATCCAGGACATTGCTCCTGGAGCCTCAATGCATGGAATGCACGTAGGCGGTACTGTGGGTGCAAACGGTGATGAGGAAAATGGAGGGATTAAAGGAGTTGCGCCA
This sequence comes from Bacillus sp. V3-13, assembly GCF_002860165.1. Taxonomy (GTDB): domain Bacteria; phylum Bacillota; class Bacilli; order Bacillales; family Cytobacillaceae; genus Bacillus_BJ. The sequence goes on from NZ_PGUZ01000049.1 coordinate 37,644, forward strand.
GAAGCGCAGCTACTCGCATTAAAGGTATTCGGAAATGACCCGAATATGCAATCGACCTGGGGCGATATTTATGTAAAAGCAATCGATGACGCGATTGTTTTAGGCGCTGACGTTCTCAACATGAGCCTTGGTTCGACTGCCGGATTTGTCAGACCTGAGGACGCGGAGCAAAAAGCGATCAAGCGCGCGGTTGACAACGGAATCTTAATGTCGATTTCGGCAGGCAACTCTGCTCATTTTGGAAATGGGTTCGCGAATCCGTTCACAGAAAATCCTGATATCGGTGTATCGGGATCACCAGGGGTTTCTTATGAGTCCTTACAGGTTGCTTCGATCGAAAATCAATTTATGGATTTGGATGCTGCCACTTATCAGTTTGGAAATGAGACTGGAAAAGCTCCTTTTCTATCAGCAGGAAGTGTCCATCCAAACGATGCAACACAAAAAACTTTTGAACTTGCCTATGCAGGTCTTGGAACACCGCAAGAAGTGGCTGCGGCCAATGTTGCCGGAAAATATGCGCTGATTAAGCGCGGCAGCATTACATTTGTGGAAAAAGCCATCAACGCGCAAAATGGCGGGGCATTAGGGGTTATTATTTATAATAATGCTGATGGCTATGTGAGCATGGCCACAGACCCTGCGATTAAAATTCCGCAGCTGTTCATGCTGAAGAACGATGGTGATAAGCTTCAGGCTGCGATTGCCGCTGGTGAAGCTGTAACAGTTTCCTTCACTGGCGAAAAAGTAAAAGCAACCAATCCTGCTGCAGGAAAAATGAGCGATTTTACATCATGGGGCTTAACGCCAAACCTTGATTTCAAACCGGAAATCACGGCTCCAGGCGGACAAATTTACTCTACACTCGAAAACAACCAGTACGGAATGATGAGCGGAACGTCAATGGCTGCGCCACATGTTTCCGGCGGTGCTGCGCTGGTTCTTGAAAGAGTAGACAATGAATTTGGCGTAACCGGATTTGACCGCGTGAATGTCGCCAAAAATCTATTGATGAATACATCACAGCCGGTGACCTATCAGGGAACTATAAATGCTGCGTTTGGCTGGGAACTGCCATACTCGCCACGCCGCCAGGGTGCCGGAATGATGCAGCTTCATTCTGCACTGCAAACTCCTGTTATTGTAACGGAAGCAAAGACGAATGAAGCGAAGGTTGCCTTGAAAGAGGTGGGCGATCAATTCGAATTCACGTTAAAAGCGCAAAACTACAGCGACAATGCCGTCGATTACAATGTTGCGGCCAATCTGCAAACGGACTTTGCCGCATACGGGGAATTGGGCTGGAGCCCGAATGTACTTGAAGCACAAAAGATTCTGGATGCCTCTGTGAAAGTAAACGGGGCTGACAATGCGGTCATAACTGTGCCAGCAAACAAATCAGTCACTTTCAAAGTCCAGGTTGACGTCAGCGACGCAAAAGTGATTGATCCGTCAAAAACACGCAGCTGGGAAACACCGATTGCGATTGAAGAAGTATTCCCGAACGGATACTTTGTCGAAGGATACGTCACATTAACGGATCCGACAGACACAAATGCAGAGCTAACTGTTCCTTATGTAGGCTTTAAAGGAGACTGGGACGATGCTTCCATTCTCGATGGCATGAAGTATGACGAAAAGTCTTTCTACGGAATGAGCGGAGCCGTTACTAAAAGTGGTGCAAACTATAACTACCTTGGTTATGATCCGGTTACAGACAAATTCCGTTCTGACACGATTGCCATTTCACCAAACGGTGATAATGTCCAGGAACAAATCATTCCGGTTCTTTCTTTCTTAAGAAACGCGAATGAAGTTAAATTTGCAATCGTCGATGAAAAAGGAAAAACACTAAGAACATTGCGGACTGAGAGAAGTATTACCAAGCATTACTATGATGGCGGCCGCGGTGCCACTTATACGCTCGACCCGAACCGGGCCTGGGATGGAAAAATCAATAACCGCCTCGCAAAAGACGGTCAGTATTTCTATGAAATCCGTTCTGTCGTCGATTTTGCAAATGCAGAATGGCAAAGCGTCAAAATTCCAGTCAAGGTTGACACTGCAAAGCCAAGCGTTAAAGCTGAATTAACTGATGGCAACACAGCTGTGGCGATTGAAGCAGCCGACAACCAAGGCGGAGCAGGAATCTCATATTTGGATATCCTTGCCAGCGAAAAATCAATTTTAACAGAGCCTTTAAGCGGTGACACAACGAAGTTTGCTCTTCCTGAAAGTGTGGAGCCAGGAACTGTCTTAACGGTCGTTGCGGTTGATAACGCAGGTAACCAAAATGCAGCAGCAGTGACAGTTGCCGGGGAAAGCAGTGACAAAACCAATCCAGAGGTATATCTTGAGAATCCGGCTGCGTTAGCGATCTATAATACGAATAAAATCAACTTTACGGGCCGAATTGTTGAAGAGTCAGGCTTAAAGGAATTCACTATTGCCGGACAACCTGTTGAAGTCACTTACAACGAAGCAAAAAAACAATACGAATTTAACACAATCCTTACATTAAAGGATGGATTCCAAACCTTTGAAGTGAAGGCAATCGACAATGCCAACAATACGACGGTCTTCAAGCGTTCTGTCCTCGTTGATTCGACAGCACCGGGAATGGCCATCAAAGGAGTTCCATCAAACAAATTTATTAAGCATAATGCGGCCAATCCGAAGGTGGACGTAACAGTTAAGGATAATTTTGACGAAATCCGTTTCTCCTTGAATGGAAACGAAATTTTCTACCAGGAGTTTAAAGAGCCATACGAGATGCGCAGCTTCGAAAAAATATTCAAGAGTATTGAGCTTGAGCTCGTCGAAGGTCTAAACGTTTTTGAATTCGAAGCAGTCGATCTGGGCGGCAATAAAACGGTCAAAAAAGTTGAACTGTATAAGCTGAAAAAAGGCGAAAAAGCGCCAAAGCGCTGGTAAAGGAAAAGAAAACCGGAACGGAAAACTAAAAAAGGGATAAACATAACAAAAACGGCTGCCAGGTCACGTCTTGGCAGCCGTTTTTGTGTGTGATCGCAGTCATATTCATCCTGAAAATAATCCATCATTATGCCAGGCGCAGGTGCACCAGCTCCCGAAGCTCATCGGTGGACAGCTCGGTAATCCAGCTTTCGCTTTGGATGACCTGGTCGTTGAGCGATTGCTTTTTTTCAAGCATGGCATCGATTTTTTCTTCAAGCGTGCCGGTGCTGATCAGCTTGTGGACATGGACGAAACGCTTTTGGCCAATCCGGTAAGCACGGTCGGTAGCCTGGTTTTCGACGGCCGGATTCCACCAGCGGTCATAGTGGATCACGTGGTTGGCAGCCGTTAAATTCAAGCCGGTTCCGCCCGCCTTCAAGGATAAAAGGAAGACGGGGAATTCGCGCTCCTGGAAGCGCTGAATCATCGCGTCACGCTGGTTTTTTGGAACGCTCCCGTTTAGAAAAGGAATCTTCAAGTTATATTTTTTCTCCAGCAATGAACGGATCATTTCACCCATCTCGATATACTGGGTAAAAATTAAACAGCTTTCCTTCTGTTCAAGAACAGCCTCGACAAGCTCAGTCAATTTCTCAAGCTTCACCGAGCGTTCAAGCAGCATTTGCGGCTTCTCTTCTTTTAAATAGAGGGCTGGATGATTGCAAAGCTGCTTCAGGCGGCTGAGCATTTGCAGGATCAAGCCTTTTCGTGCAAGGCCCGAGAGCTGTTCGATTTCAGCAAAGGTATCGCGGATCAGCTGCTCATACAAAGATGCCTGTTCCGCTGTCAGCGGGCAATATTCCTTTTGCTCGAGCTTATCCGGCAAATTAAGGGCAACCTCTTCATCCTTTTTCGTGCGCCGCAGCAAGAATGGCCTGATTAGCCGTTGCAATTCTTTGACCTTCTCCTGCTTGTCGTCCTTTTCGATCGGGATGACAAAGCGCTTTTGAAATTGGCCGAGATTGCCGAGATAGCCGTGGTTCGTAAAATCAAAAATTGACCACAGCTCGGATAAGCGGTTTTCCATCGGTGTCCCCGTTAACGCAATATGGTGGAGACCCTTTAATTTTCGGACGGCCCGCGACTGCTTTGTCTGGGCGTTTTTAATGTTTTGAGCTTCATCGATCGAAATCGAACCCCATGTCAACAATTCAAAGTCATCAAGGTCAAGATTGACAAGGCCGTAGGATGTCAGCACGACGTCCGCTTTAGCCGCCCTTTCCTTGAACGCGTCACCCTTTAAGCGGTTTGGCCCGTAGTGAAGGTACACATTGAGGCCGGGCGCGAACCGTTCAAGCTCTTTTTGCCAGTTGCCGAGCACGGATGTAGGGCAGACGATCAATGCAGCACCTGAGTTCTCTTGTGCTTTTACGGTTAACAAGTAGGAAATCAGCTGGACCGTTTTTCCGAGCCCCATGTCATCAGCAAGGACGGCCCCGAACCCGTATTTTCGCAAAAAGAGGAGCCAGCTCATCCCGAGCACCTGGTATGGGCGCAGTTCGCCGTTAAAAGCTTCAGGAACCGGTGCGGCAGGAATCTCTTTTATTTCCGACAGCTGTTTGATCATTTGTTTCCATTGCCGGTTCAGTTCAATTTGAATGCGGGCAAACGCTTTTGGATTCTCAAGGTCTGACGCGGCTTCATCCTCATCGGCTGTAAGCTCCTGCTCCAACAGGTCACGGACGTGCAGCCCTTCTTTTTCCGCTTTTTTCATTAAATCCTGGATCTGGCGGATGAACTGGGGGTCAAGCTTGATCCAGCGGCCGCGAATAAAGACAAGCCGTCTTTTTTCGGCAACAAGCTTGCGGAATTCCTCCTCGGAAAGCTCTACACCATTCATCGAAAAGCGCCAGTCATAATCAAGCATCGCAGACAAGCCGACAAACGAAGGACGATGGCTTCCTGTCCCTTTTAAGCGCGCTTTAATTTTTAAATTGGCGGCCTGCATCGCGTGCCACCAGGCTGGAAGCAAAATTTCAACGCCAAGCGCGAGCAGGAGTTCACTCGTTTCCGTTAAAAAAGACCAGGCTTCTTCTTCACTTAAAGTGTTTCGGAAGTGATCCCGTTTTTTTAACGAAGGCACGAGGCGGGCGAACCGCTCAAGTTCACGATTCATTTTTTCGGCATAAAGCTTCCATGCATCCGGATAGGTGGAACGGTCATCTGCGTCAATCACCAGATCAGGATTATTTTTATCGCGAAGAAACGCACCCAAACTCCACTCATCATCAGCTTCCTCGGGCTCCTGCAGGCGCAGCCCGATCGTGAATGGGGCAGTATCCTCTTTAATCCCGATCCACTCCGCCCATCTCTCCTCATCAAAAAACTCGGCAAGCTGCCTCGCATCGATTTGGTTGCTTTTTAAAACCGACAATTTTTTGTCGAAAAGCTCTTTCATACTCCGGTTCCGGCTCAGATAAGCATCGAGGGAGCGGGCAAACCAATCATGAATAAACGGGCGGACAGGAATCGGCTCTGAGTGCTCCCAGAAGGATGGGTCAAATTCTTGATAAACCCGTTCGGGCAGTGCCCACTGAAAGCGCTCCTGTTCCCATGCAGCAAAATCGGGGATCCAGTCCTTTTCGACAATTGCCTCATGAACGGCGGGGGCGGCTGCGATGCATAGTTCGGCCGTTTCATCCCAGTCCCACTCAATTAACCGGTTGAATTGTTCCTTTGCAAACAAGGTAGCCAGCTGCCAGCCGTTCACTGCAATTCCGACAATGCCCTGGTACTTTTCGATATCAAGAACGGTTCCAAAATAGCTTTCTTCATGGCGATGGAACAGGAGACTCTTCCATTTAGCCGGGTCGAGAAGCTCCTCGGATTCATCCTCTGCCGTGATCAAATAGCGGTTGTCATCGATGGACTGAACATTTATTTTTAAATACCTCGTTTTAAGCATGGATCAGTTTACTCCTTTTGCATTCTTCATGGAAGGCGCGCAGCCGTCTGGTCCGGAAGAGCAACTCTTCCATAAATGCTTCCCACTCGCTGGCCAGGCCGATTTTTTTATAAATCGTCCGCAGTTTTTTCAAATGGCGGACAGCTTCCTGGTAATTGCCCCTGCTTTTCATATCAATATTCTTTTGAATCGATTGATGGTAAAGCGGGAGAAGCACGGAGGGGCTTTCCTTTTGGATCGAATTTAGCCGCTCATTCGAAACCATGCCGATATCGAAGCCGATATACGAGAGAAGCTCACCCCATTTTTCATAAAGGCCATGTTCAAATAAGAATTGTTCATATTCCATATAACTGTATGGAAGAGTATACAACAGGGCCCGTTCATAAAAATCAGCGCGGCCGTTCTCCGTGCAAAATCGGGTAATTGCCCGAAGCGACAGCTCGGTAAACTCACGGCTGATCCGATACTCTCTTAGTGACAGTACATATTCCCTTACGTTCTGGATAAAAAGTTCTGTATAAGGAGTCATCCTTTTCCACGCTTTCTGGCTGGTGAGCATGTCGAGCCAAACAAGGTAATAAGGGGCTGCTTCCATGCCAAGCGAGTCCAAAATGTCGAGAGCTTCTTCATCTTTCCCGGTAAGCACATATTGATGAACAAGACCGATACTTAATGAAATCGAACCGTTTATTTTACAAAGCTTCTCAAGCTTGGCCGTTTCCTGATCGCGCCAGCTGCCCCGCTTGAAAAAATTTGTCCATAGAAACCGGTATAAATAAATCCCTTCATACCAAAACGCCGATTCATCTTCATCTTCGAGGAGCAGAATCGAGTCATCTTTCAGCCGCGTTACAAAAGCATCAAACGCAAACGGTAAAGAATGAATCGACAATTTATTGACGGCATCCTCAATTTCTTCAATTAAGAAATGGGAAACGTGACGGTAATAGCGGTCAATCATTTCTTCTGTATGGCCAAAATCTTTACTGACTCTTGCCACATTGTGAAAAGCGTGCAGCGCTCCAACCAGTTCATAAAGGGTCCGCCATTCTGCTTCAACCGGGGCACCGGCTCTGAGGCGCCTCATGTAAACTTCAAAAAGCTCTTGAAATACATATGGCTTCGGTTCGCCTTTTCCCGTCATAATCGAATTAAAGCTTTCCGTAAAAGCATTGATCCATTTATCATAATCAGGTTTTAAGCTGCCCGTTGATTTTAATAAATCCTTGGCCCGCTGTATGCCCCAAGTGGCCGCCGCCTTCCTCTCCTTCACCGGCTCCCGCCATTCCTCAATCCATTCCGCGACACTCCCGGCATGGGAATAAGCCTGGAAAAAGACTGCGAGCTGATGGCGGCAAAGCCCTTCGCCAGGACAGGAGCATTCACTCAGCTCCGGAAAGCTCAGGTCCAGGTTAACCCGCACCGGTATGACATCCTGGACAGAGGCATGGACTATCTCCTGGTCCATTTTCAGTTTGGAAACCATTCCTTGCCGGTAAAGCAGAAATCCTTTTTGGACGAGCTTATCGTCCCGCTCATCCCCGGCGATGAGCATATCCTTCATTTTTGCCGCTCCAAACCGGAGAAGCTCTATATAGTAATCAGGAACTACAGTCATGAAACGAACCTCCCGTTGTTGCAGTCCAAATAAAAAAAAGTCATATTCTTTTATTATACCTAAAAAAGCAGGTGTTTAGGAGAGGAAGAGCGAATAACGAAACAAAGAACTATTAATGGAAAAATTTTAGTATATGAGAAAAATTAATTTCAACGGTTTTAAACAATGATCATTCAAATGGAATGAATTAATAGATATGAGACAATTTACATTTACCATTATTTAGGTTTTAGGTTAAAATGATAGCAGAATACATATTTGGAGGACCTATCATGTTTTTTCAAAATAAGCTTACCAAAGGCTTGTGGGATCCAGCCCGTTTTTTCTACCAATTGCGTGAGGCGGAGCGGATCACAGGCTTGTGGAACCGTGTTGTTCTTTTGCTGCTGGCAAGCGCGTTGATTTTCGGTCTCGGCACATATACCGGCGTCGGAACGGAAATTTTATCGAAGGAAATTACGCAGCTGCCAATTAGCGAGTTCGAAGCGCATAAAGCGCTGTTTGCTGCCGGCCAGATACTTTGGGGCCTATTTTATGCAGCGCTGGTGCTATTTGTCCCTTCCTTGTTTTTTTGGACACTCACCGATATCGAATATAAAAAGCTGACCGTTGTCCAAACGCTCGTCCTGCTTATTTTGTTAATTGAAAAAGTCGTATTGCTCCCTTTCCAAATCACGTTTGGGCTCGACCGGTTTTCCTCGCCTTTTTCATTGGGAGTTATCGCGCAATATTTATCAATCAAATCGTTTTTTGTTTATTTTCTGGCTACAATCACTGTATTCAAAATATGGGGTATGGCCCTTCAATATAAAGCTCTTAAATTATTATCTGACAAAAATCCAAAAATCCTTCTATTAATGATCATCTCTATCAATCTCGCAGCCTGGTTATTTTCAGCTCTTATTTCGTACATAGAATTTGAAAAGGTCTTGTAAGGAGGGGAGACATCATGAAGTGGAAAATAAACTGGAAGAAACTCTCGTTCGTTGTTGGCTTAATTTTGTTCCTTTCAGCCAATTTCTATTTGATTTTTAAAAGTGAAAGTGAAATTACCCGGTCGGCGCGCGTCGAAAAGTGGACAACCGTAAAAAAGCAAAACTTGAGAGAAACAATGAAAGCTACCGGAAAGGTCGCCCCTTTTGAAGAATTCCATGTTTATTTCAACAAAGAACGCGGAGAATTGAGCGAGATTTTAGTGGAAGAAGGCGATGCGGTCGAATCGGGGACGCCGTTAATCGAATACTCTTCGAGCAATACGGAAAATGAGATTACCAATCTCGAGGCGGAAATCACCCGGGCAGAAGAGGAGATCTCCCGTCTCGAAGACCATATCATGGAGCTTGAGTCTCTCCAGTCTGATAGTTCCTACGACTCTTACGATTCCAATTCATTCGATGACTCAGCCGACACATTCGATGATACATTCGAATCTGCCGATGAATTTGATTCCAGCGATTCATACGAGCCTGTGAATAACACGAACGAAGTGATCGACTTTTCAATCCAGCAAGAGGTCCTCAATAAAGAGCTGAGAATCGCAGAGCTTGAAGCAGAGATCGTAAAATACGAGGAATTAATTACGGCGCTTGAGGAAGGCTTAACAGAGATGACAGTCAACAGTGAGCTTGATGGCTGGGTAAAGAGCGTTCGTTACGATTTGGGAAATCCAATTGTCACGATCATATCGAACCAGCAAAAAGTAGAGGGCATCCTGCCTGAAGAAAAGTTTTTGAAACTGGCAGAAGGAATGAAGGCATCTGTCACCTCTCCGCTTGCGAGGGGGAAAGCAGAGGGCACTGTCGAGAAGATCGCCGGCTTTGCTTCCGACAATCCCAAAAATGGCGAAACCAGCAACTACCCGTTTCAAATTCATCTTAAAGAAAACTTTGAAGGCCTTGTGCACGGCTCCAATGTCGATGTCACCTTCGTAACGAAGGAAGCCAAAGATACGCTGACCGTCCCGGCGGCAAGCACCAAAAGAAAAGGCAGCGTCTATGTGATGGCCGAAAACGGCAAATTAAGCAGGCAGGCTATCCAGCCGGGATTGGAAGTGAACGGCACGAAAGAAATTGTCAAAGGGGCGAAAGAGGGCGAATTCATCGTGCTCGAATCAACTTCCAAACTGCGACACAAAGCACCATTTTATACCCCGATCGAAACAGGAAAATGGAGCAAAAAAGCTTTCAAACAATTAGATAAAAAGGATTATATCAAATATATCATTACAGGGTTTTTGCAAATGTGACAGGCTTTGAGAGATCAATCCCTTTCATGAGAGAGGGATTTTTTCTTTTGTTTAAGAGAGGTTTAAGATTATTAAACATGTGGTAATAGAAGTAGTGCGAAAAAGTCAGCTCATGGAGGATAGATTTCTGGTAATGACGAGAACAGCGCATTCGATTTATGAGTACGAAATGCAATCTATAATCGCACCAATAGATTTATAGTTGGAAATCGAATTTTATGAATTGCAAAATCAAGTTTATGAGCGGAAACTTAGATTTATGAACGGAAAATCAAGTTTACGAGCGGAAACTCAGATTTATGAGCGGAAAATCAAGTTTACGAGCGG
>NZ_PGUZ01000005.1 GCF_002860165.1 Bacillus sp. V3-13
TCTTGACACTTACTCGGGTTGGACTTTCACCAACTAGCAATTAACGGCTTGCTGGGCACGCGCCAACCTAAAAAGAGACTGGCCTTTTCGCGCCAGTCTCTTTTGTGATTATTTAGTGAGGTTTTGAATCCACGGCGTGATCATTTCAAATACTTTAAAGCCCAAGTAAATCCCGACGATCCCTGTTATGCCAGCCAGTGCCGGCGGTGCTGGGATCGGCAGCTTGAATAACGCAAAAATAAAGCCGACTATAAACCCCGTAAGCAACGCCAAAAAAACAACTTTCATATTTTTTCCTTCCTCTCATCGCTGCTCATATGGCAATTCTATTTGAAGCTAAGCTTATCGTTCCCTTTATTGCAAAATTCGATTAAAGCTTAAGCTGCACCCAAGCTTCGGCATACTAAAGGCTTCCGCGGCAAACGGAAGCCCGATTTAATTCTACATTTTTTCCGGTGCTGAAACGCCGATTAAGGCAAGGGCATTTCTTAACGCGATTTGAACCGATTTCACTAAAGCCAATCGCGCTTTTGTCAGGGCTTCCTGTTCTGGATCAAGCACCTTTTCGGCATTATAAAAGCTGTGGAACGCTGAAGCCAGTTCGAAAATATAGTTTGTAATCCGATGCGGCATCCGTTTTTCGGCAGCCTCTGCGACAGCCTGCGGGAATTCACCCAGCTTTTTCAAAAGATCGATTTCTTTTTCGGCTTGAATGAGCGAGAAATCCGCCTCATCTGTATACGTCAGCCCATTTTCGACAGCCTGGCGCAAAATGCTGCTGATGCGGGCATGCGCATATTGGGCATAGTATACAGGATTTTCATTCGACTGGGATACGGCCAGGTCAAGATCAAAGTCCAAATGGGTATCGGGACTTCGCATCGCGAAGAAGTATCGGGTCGCATCGAGGCCGACCTCATCAACAAGGTCACGCATCGTGACGGCTTTGCCTGTCCGCTTGCTCATCTTCATCTTCTCGCCATTTTTATAAAGGTGGACGAGCTGGATAATCTCCACCTCGAGGGCATCCCGCTCGTAACCGAGCGCTTGAATTGCCGCTTTCATGCGCGGGATATAGCCATGGTGATCGGCTCCCCATATATTAATCAGCTTTTCAAACCCTCTCTCAAGCTTATCTTTGTGGTAAGCAATATCCGGTGTTAAATACGTATAGGACCCATCCTGCTTGATCAACACCCGGTCTTTGTCATCGCCAAGCTCGGTGGAACGGAACCAGACAGCGCCATCCTGTTCATATATATAGCCGTTATCCTTCAGTGTTTGCAGGGCGGCCTCAATTTTACCATTATGGTACAAAGACGTCTCTGAATACCAGACATCGAATGAGACCCGGAAGTTTTCAAGATCATTCTTCAGCTTTTCCATCTCATACTTCAATCCGTATTCGCGGAAAAAATCGAATCTTTCCTGCTCGTCTGCAGTAACATATTTATCGCCAAATTCCCCGGCCAGCGCTTTCCCGATCCTGATGATATCTTCTCCGTGGTAGCCATCCTCAGGCATCGGCTTGTCCAGCCCAAGCGCCTGGAAGTAACGGGCTTCCACCGAGAGGGCCAGATTGTTGATTTGATTGCCGGCGTCATTAATATAATATTCACGGGATACATCATAACCCGCTTTTGCCAATATGTTGCACAGCGAGTCACCAACAGCGGCACCCCTTGCATGGCCAAGATGGAGATCACCGGTTGGATTGGCTGAAACGAACTCGACCTGGATTTTCTGGCCGTTTCCGGTATTCGTTTCGCCATATTTATGATCCTGATCAATAATGGTTGGAATCAAGCCGGTCAGGTAGCTGTTATTCATGTGAAAATTAATAAAGCCGGGTCCCGCAATGTCTATTTTCTCAATCGAGGCTTTTGAACGGTCAAAATGGCTGATCAATTCTTCCGCAATGGCACGCGGAGCTTTTTTAGCGATTCGCGCCAGCTGCATCGCCATATTCGTCGAATAATCGCCATGCGTTTTTTCTTTTGGAATTTCCAAAACGACGTCGGGAACATCCTGTTCCGCTGCCAGATTGGCTTTTACAACCGCGGCTTTTATTTCTTGCTTTAGCTTGCTTTGGACTTGCTCAACTATGTTCATTGCCCTTCCTCCTCGTATGTAATCGTCATTTGGTAGGTCCCGGCCCTGGCACCCTCCATGAAAAAATCGTATAACAGTTCGAGCGACCCGGAGCGAATCTGGTCATGAAAGATATGGTCCAGTCGTTTCACAGTGGCCGAGGTTCGGAAAGTTCCGTACGGGGTTTCATAGCTGCCCGCTCGATTTTGGCCGCGGCTCAGTGCGAGCCTCATTTTGACGGCACCGCTTCTTAAGATCAGCGCATCGCTTTCAGCTATTTTTACAATCGTTTTTATTTGGCCTTCTTCCATTGCCTCTTCATATTGAAGATAGGTGTCGTTATCCTTGTGAAAGTGTTTGCCAAACGTGGTCAGTTCATAAGTCTCCTGATCGTTGTCCTGGTGAATCACTGTTTTTACGTTTATTTTAACAGGCATTTGTTCCGCTGGGTTGTTCGGCAACGGCAACACGTCCTTTTTCCTCTTTATTATAACTTTATAAGTATAATTATTCTCCTCTAAAAGTGCAAGGAAGCCTCCGTTTTCCGCAAAAAAAAAACGAAGACGATTCGTCTCCGTTTTACTTTTTCTTATTTAATCCAGCCGAGAATCATTTCGCGAAGAAGCTTGCTTGCCGTGTTGGCTGTTTGCTCGGACGGGTCGTAGATCGGGGCGACTTCGACGAGGTCGGCACCCACAACATGAACATCTGATCCGGCAATTTCGTGGATGGACGCGAGCAGTTCCCTTGATGTTATTCCGCCAGCATCGACTGTTCCGGTTCCCGGCGCATGGGCGGGGTCCAATACATCAATATCAATCGTGACGTATACAGGGCGGCCGGCAAGCTTCGGCAGGATTTCCTGTAACGGCTTATGAACTTCAAATTTTGAAATATGAAGGCCGGCTTCTTTGGCCCAGTCAAACTCCTCTTTCATTCCGGAACGAATTCCAAAGGAATAAATGTTCCCGGGACCGATTAATGCCGCTGCCTTCCGAATCGGTGTGGCGTGGGAAAGAGGCTCGCCTTCGTAATGCTCGCGCAAATCTGCATGGGCGTCCATATGGATAATGGCAAGATCCGGATATTTTTTGTACATCGCTTTTATGACCGGCCATGATACTAAATGCTCGCCGCCCATTCCGAGCGGAAACTTTCCGTCGGCAAGAATCTTCCCGACAAACTCTTCGATCGCTTCAATGCTTTTTTGCGGATTTCCGAATGGCAGCGGAATATCTCCGGCATCAAAGTATTTAACATCGTCAAGCTCCCTGTCGAGATATGGGCTGTACTCTTCAAGACCGATTGACACTTCCCTGATCCGGGACGGGCCAAACCGGGAGCCGGGGCGAAAGCTGACTGTCCAATCCATCGGCATTCCATAGATGACGGCTTTGCTTTCTTCATAATCCGGATGGCTCTTAATAAAGACATTGCCTGAATATGCTTCATCAAAACGCATGCAAAAAAACCCCACTTCATATGTAATCCGGACGGCCCTCTATCGTATCGCCGTCCTGCCTGAAAATTTTCCTACTTTGTTAAGTCGCTGACGAACTTTGGCAATACGAAGGCTGCTTTATGAAGCTCTTTCGTATAATACTTCGTATCGATTTCATGAAAGCGGTCGTCGCTTACCTCGAGTGGATCATACTTTTTCGATCCGATCGTAAACGCCCATAACCCGCTTGGATATGTCGGGATATTCGCTGTATAAAGCCGGGTAATCGGGAATATTTCTTTGACGTCTTTTTGGACACTGCGGATCAGGTCCGCCTTAAACCACGGATTATCTGACTGCGCGACAAAAATGCCATCTTCTTTCAACGCTTTTGAAATTCCGGCATAAAACCCTCTTGTAAACAAGTTGACAGCAGGTCCGACTGGCTCTGTCGAATCAACCATGATGACATCATATTCATTCTCACTTTCGGCGATATGCATAAAGCCGTCGCCAACCTTGACTTCGACGCGCTCATCATCAAGCTTGCCGGCGATTTCGGGCAAATATTTTTTCGAGTATTCAATGACTTTACCGTCAATATCAACGAGTGTCACTTTTTTAACGCTTGGATGCTTCAACACTTCGCGAACGACACCACCGTCACCGCCGCCGACGACAAGGACATTTTCAGGGTTCGGGTGCGTAAATAAAGGCACATGCGCCACCATCTCATGGTAAACAAATTCATCCTTGACAGAAGTCATTACCATATCGTCAAGAAGAAGCATATTGCCCCATTCTTCTGTTTCGACCATGTCAAGCTTTTGAAAGTCGGTTTGTTCTGTATGTAAAGTGCGTTTTACCTTCATCGTAATTCCAAAATTGTCTGTTTGTTTTTCTGTAAACCAAAGTCCCATATTGATCATCCTTTCTTTATTAAGCTTTCATCTATGTATAACACCGGCTGGACTTTATTTATAATGTTCCCCAACCGGTTAATTACAAACATGAGAAAAAGTATAGAGGAATCTAGCAAAATTGCAAGGAAAAAATATTGTTTTTTCATAGGCAATGTTTAAAACCCGGCTGTTTTTTTCATACTGATAATAGCTTCGTGGCTGAGCATTTTTATTATGAAAAAACAGGGGGGTGATTCCCATCGAGATTATGACCGACCGGCGGCTGCGCAAAACAATCAAGTACGTAAGAGCTTTTTTGATCATCAGTTTAATAGCAATTGCCTTCATGCTTGTTCTTATTGCCGGTATATTGGGATATGCAAAAATATTGGGAGCGCCGCCGCTCGCAGTCCCGCAATCGACATTGTATTACGCGGATGATGGAACCGTTATTGGTGAAAGCAACAGCGGCCAGAAACGCTATTGGGTTCCGCTTGAAGATATTGCCCCTGCGTTGATTGAAGCAACGGTCTCGATTGAGGATAAAAGCTTCCGTGACCATCATGGTTTTGATTACAAACGAATCGCCGGTGCGGCCCTGGCTGATCTAAAAGCACTTTCCAAAGTGCAGGGCGCAAGCACGATTACCCAGCAATATGCGCGAAACTTGTTTCTTGAGCACGAGAAGACGTGGAAACGAAAAATTCTTGAGGCCTTTTATACGATTCGTTTAGAAATGAATTATTCAAAAAAAGATATTTTGGAAGGATATTTAAATACGATTTATTATGGAAACGGTGCATACGGAGTCGAAGCCGCAAGCCAATTTTATTTTGGCAAAAGCGCCGGTGAATTATCCGTAGGCGAAGCGGCTTTGCTCGCAGGAATTCCGAAGGGTCCCGCTGTTTATTCCCCGTTTGCATCAATGGAAAAAGCAAAGGAACGGCAAAAAGTGATATTAAACTCAATGGCCGAGGACGGCTATCTGGAGAAAGAAGCAGCTGAGCAAGCCGCAGCTGAGCCATTTACACTTAAGGGACAACATCTCCATTTACAAACCGAAACCGCTGCATATTTCCAGGATGCAGTCAGGAACGCGTTGAAAACCGAGTTGAAGCTTGATGACCGCACGATTGCCCTTGGCGGTCTCAAAGTGTATACAACCCTTGATCTCGAACAGCAGGAAATCGCGGAAAAGACCGTTGAAAAACTGATTTCAAAGGAATCCGGGATTCAGCTTGGTCTTGTCGCGATGAATCCAGGCAACGGCCATGTTAAAGCCATGGTCGGGGGCAGGGATTACCGCCAAAGCCCTTTTAACCGGGCCGTGCAGGCAGTGCGCCAGCCCGGCTCAACGATCAAGCCGTTGCTGTATTACCAGGCACTTGAAGAGGGATTCACACCTTCAAGTACAATGAGAAGCGAAAAAACAACCTTTCAATTTGGAGACGGGATGGCGGATTACACACCGCACAATTATAACAACCTTTACGCAGACAGCGATATTACGATGGCCCAGGCACTGGCGCTTTCAGACAACGTATTTGCCGTAAAAACCCATCTCTTATTGGGAGAAAAATCGCTTGTTGAGACAATAAAGGATTTTGGCATCTCTACTAAAATGTCGGATGTACCATCCCTTGCTCTCGGGACTTCCGGAGTGCGCGTCATTGAAATGGCCAATGCATACAGCCTGCTTGCCAACGGCGGAAAAAAGGTATCTCCCGTGTTCATTAAACGAGTCGAAAACCACCGCGGTGAACTGATTTATGAGCATCAAAAAGCGAAGGAAACGATTCTCCGCCCGGATCTTGCTTTTGTGATGACCCATATGATGACCGGTATGTTTGACAGGAAGCTTAACGGCTATACGACCGTAACAGGGGATACGATCATTAAGGACATGACCCGGTTGTATGCAGGAAAATCAGGTTCCACCGATACGGATAGCTGGATGGTCGGCTTTGCCCCGCAGCTCGTTACAGCGGTCTGGACAGGGTATGATAAAGGGAAACCGATTGAGCTCACCGCCGAAAAATCGTATGCGAAAAACGTCTGGGTCCATTTTATGGAACAGGCACTGGAGGATGAGCCAATCAAAGCGTTCAAACCCCCAAAAGGGGTTGTCGGCGTACATGTGAATCCCGCAAATGGAAAGCTGGCGACGGAAGACTGTCCAGTAAAGCGGTTAACCTATTTCGTGGCTGGTACTGAACCGGTCGATTATTGTACAGACCATATTGAAGATGGAAACAATGGATCAGGGGAGCCGAAACATCCGAAAGCAAAAGCCCCATGGTACAAGCGAATATTTGAATGGATACCGTAATTTTTTACGCATGGAAAACCCCCGGGAGATGGTTCCCCGGGGGTTTTCCTGTCCTAGTTCTAACGTGTTCACGTTGATAAATAGTTTACTTTTTTTATGAAAATTGGGCAAGTACTTATGGCCATTAGTTCACCAATTTGTCACAGATTCGACAAATAACTGGTATTTATTGTGCGCTGTTTAAACCGGCCCGCAGCACCGGTTCCGAGCGGTTCCACATACCTTCATCGTGGTTTTTCAGGAAGTTTGCTAAAACCTCTTTTGACCTGTCGTCCATATGCTCAACGATGATGTGGCGCTTAATCGATTTATCCAAACGGTTGACATGCTCCGGGAGCGATTTGTAACCCCGTCTGATCGCCCGGTCAACTGTCATTTCACAGGCTGTCACCCCGGCATAGTACGGTCCTGCTTCTTTCCTGTCTATCGTTACCCAAACGAGCCAATATGGTTTGCCGTTTGGAACCTCTTCCTTGTTTGCAAGGAACTTGATTCCTTTTTCGACAGCACTTCTGGCATGCATCGCGCCAACATCTACGGCGGCTTCGCCTGCTTCTACATCAATAATGACCGGCGAAACATTGTCAAGGCTTAAAGATCCTGTACCAAAACCGCCGTGTCCATCGGTTGGGTCACTTTTAATAATATTAAAACCGATCGATTTCTTTTTCTTCTCTTCCATATGTGCATCCTCCTTGTAACAGGTCCCTTATCATAGAAATAACTGATAAAAAAACTGGTCAAGCCCGTTAAAAATCGCTGGAAAAAAGATATTAAAAACGGGTTGAATCGTATAATCACCGAGCGGTGTAATGACCAGGATAATAAAAATTAGCGAACCGTATGCTTCGAACTGCGTCATTTTGGCACGAAGATTCCGGGGTGCCAGGTCTTCAATAATCCGGTAGCCGTCCAATGGCGGAAGCGGCAGTAAATTGAATATAAACAGCATTAAGTTTAGCCGGATAAACATTTCGAAAAACTCGGGGATGAACGCCGGCACACTGTTGGCCAGGCCGGCTCCGGCCAAACCATACAATAGGGCAAAGCCAATCACTGTGAGCACGAGATTGCTGAGCGGACCGGCAAATGAAACAGTGATGCCGGCAAGCCTTGGGTTTTTAAAGAAAAACCGGTTGACCGGAACAGGCCGGGCCCAACCGAACCCCGCAATAAAAATCAAAATCGTTCCGATGGGATCGAGGTGCTGAACCGGATTTAAAGTCAGCCTGCCCTGTTTTTTTGCGGTCTCATCACCAAATTTATAGGCTGTATATGCGTGGGCAAATTCATGTACCGAAAAAGCAATGATAAGCGCTGCCGCCACATAGGGAATTTTCTCGAGTGGAAAGGCAAGAAATTGTTCCAATGATCCCGTCTCCTTTATGCACGTTTCGTTCTTTTGTGCGTTCGTAATTCAATCATTTCGCCCGCTCTAATCTTGCTTTAAGTGGTACAAGATAGGAAATCACAATTATAAGTAAAGTATACATGAAACCTGGCTTAAAGTGAAAAAGGGAGATAACGAAAAACCCTTGGCAAACTTTGATGAAGGTTAGGAGGGGAAATAATCCCGTTCGATATGGTAAAATCGTAAAAACGGACAAAATCGGCCGTGAATAAAATCATTTGGAGGAAACCAACCATGCCATATGTCACCGTTAAAATGCTGGAAGGAAGAAGTGAAGAGCAAAAAAAGGCGTTAGTCGAAAAAGTTACCGAAGCTGTTAGTGAAACAACCGGTGCTGCACCCGAGAAAATTGTTGTTTTTATCGAAGAAATGTCGAAAAACCATTATGGTGTCGCCGGAAAAAGGTTAAGCGACGAATAGGCTGGGTAATAAAAAAGCTAAGCTCCCTTATTGGAGTTTAGCTTTTTTCTTTAGATTTTCAATATACTGATAGGCACTTTCAATTTCTTCTTCTGTATAGTGCTGCGTGCTTTTAAGCGTAATTACTTTTTCGCTGACCTCAGCCCGTGAAAGATTATCAAAATACAATACAGTCGAAACAAGCTCAAGAAATCTAGCATTCTGGCTGTTCATATCAATTAGGCAATCTTCAAGGCAGGGTATGACCACTTCATTGGAACTCAAAAATTCTTTCCCTGACTCTGTTAAAGAATAGCGGTATTGATAATAGCCGCCCGTTTTCTCTTTCTGCTCATTCAGAAACCCCATATTGCACAGTTCCTCCACTCTTAGAGTAAGCTCCTCCGAATATGGTCCGTAAAAATGAAACTGGAATCTTTCCTGAAAAGGAAACGATACTTTCTTGGCAATATAAATGATTTTCTGCAGTTTTTTTCTGCCGGTTATTTCTTCAGCAACTGAAACTGCATACATTAATTTAGCATGGTCTTTTAGCAAATCCGTCATCTCCTACTTCAATTCATGCAGATGTCCTTTTATATGTAGAGCGTTATGTAATGAGCCTGCAATCACTGCAACTCCTGGAATTTTTCCTATAGTTCGAGAAGCTCGCGAATGTGTTGTTTAACATTCTGGTTCGCAGTCTCATCCATTAGCAAATCTTCCGGAAAATAGAGCTTATGGTCGGTTCTTCTTTTTCCAGATACGGATTCAACAATTTCCGAGAGCCTTGACAGTTCGCGAATTTCACCGTTTTTCAATTGCAGATGAATCGGCAGCCTTTCCTCCTCTTCGCCCGGGCGATAGAAATCATATGGAAGATCTGAAGAAGAGTCGACCACCAAATAATATTCCGGATCAATTCCTGCCTCCATGAACAAAGAAGACAACTCATTAAGCTTTTTGTATTCTTTTGCAGGATCGAATTCTATATATTTAAAGAGGTTCCGGTTCATAAAGCGCCTGCAAAGATCGCTTAAAATTTCATCCTCTTCATCCTGCCATATTTGAAAATAGTAAAAAAATACAGCTTCATCCAACTTCAAGTAATCTTCGAGAGTCACTTTCCCTTCAAAAAGGGAATAGAAATGGACGGGATCGAACTTAAAAGAGTAGGATTGTTCATGCAGATCCTTGGCCCGGTGAAGGATTTTGGTGAGGACCACTTCGGCGCTTCGCGTTACTGGATGAAAATAAACCTGCCAGTACATTTGGTAGCGGCTCATAATATAGTCTTCCACCGCGTGCATTCCGCTCTGTTTAAAAACGACCTGGTCCTCGCGCGGCCGCATGACCCGGAGGATCCGTTCCATATCAAAATGGCCGTAGCTAACTCCCGTATAATAGGCATCACGCTGGAGGTAATCCATCCGGTCAGCATCAATCTGGCTTGAAATCAAACTGACAACCAGTTTGTTTTGATATGTTTTCGCAATCACTTCAGCGACTTTTTTCGGAAAATCGCCGGCTACTTTCGCTAACACGTGATTGACTTCTGTATCCCCCAAGAGAATCTGCCGGGTAAATTGTTCATGATCAAGGCCAAATACCTTTTCGAAAGAATGGGAAAACGGGCCATGTCCCAAATCGTGCAGGAGTCCGGCACACAATGAAAGCAAGCGCTCGCCACTGTCCCACTCCGGCCTTCCAGTAAATACACCGTCAACGATGCGGCGGATAATCTCATAAACTCCGAGAGAATGATTAAAACGGCTGTGCTCAGCACCATGGAACGTTAAATACGTCGTTCCCAGCTGTTTAATCCTGCGGAGGCGCTGAAACTCCTTCGTGCCAATCAAATCCCAGATCACCCGGTCGCGAACATGAATATAGCGGTGAACCGGGTCTTTGAACACCTTTTCTTCACTTAATTTCTCAGCCGAATAAGCCATTCTTTCGCCTCTCTCTATGTATCCGTTCTATGGGGCGAAAATCCCCATGCTCATGGAAGCTTATATATTGATATTATATCCGGTTTTTTCCGGCAAATCACCTTGTATTTCTGCAAAATCCGACATATTTCTGGAAAATTAAACAAGCACTGCGAAAATAAGCCCTTATTTATAAATTCGTTAAAATAAAAAATCACCTGAGGACCAATCTCCAAAGGTGATTTATTTATTTATTTATTTATTTAGCTTCTTTTGTATTTTTTCGATTAATTCAGGTTCTGTTAAGGCAGCCAAAGGGCGGTTATTTACAAAAGCGAATGTTTTTTTTCGGCCTGGCCCACAATAGGATTGGCAACCAATCTCGATTTTCGCTTCTGGATCCACTTCTTTTAAATGAGGGATCAGCGTCTTTAAGTTTACTGCCTGACAATCGTCGCAAACACGAAATTCGTTTGCCATCTATTTTACAACCCTTTCCCCGGTAAGCATAAAACCTTGTTACTGACTAAAGGGTATTTTACATTTTATCGCAGCTTAATGCAAGCCGAAAACATGAATATAGCAGGGTGGAACTGCTATTTTTTCCAGTATAATTAGCTATTTCTATCGAAACAGAAAAATATTTTATTAAAAAATCTACTATCCTTTCAACTCCTTTGTATAAAAACGGAAAAAGTCGGAAAAGATTAGATTAGAACATGAATTATGCAAAGATGTAAAAGGGAGTGTAGAAATGAAAATTCGTCAAGATGCATGGACAGAAGAAAATGATTTATTGCTGGCGGAAACCGTTTTGCGCCACGTCAGGGAAGGCAGTACCCAATTAAACGCTTTTGAAGAGGTCGGGGACAAACTTAATAGAACATCCGCAGCGTGCGGTTTTAGATGGAATGCAGTCGTCCGCCTCCGTTATGAAAAAGCGCTTCAGCTCGCAAAAAAGCAACGTAAACAAAGGCAAAGAATTCTCGGAAAAGACCAGAGCGGCAAGAAAAAGCTGCTTTACAATCCTCCAGTCCCGACGATAGATGTGTTTACACCTGTTGAAACGGGAGAGCCGGTTGAAACAGCTGATTCTGCCGAAATTGTGGAAACGGTCGAAACCCACGAAGCATATGTCCCTGAATTTGATTACGCGCCTGCTGTTTCAGCCGGCACAACCACAGCACTTAATCTGGATATGGTCATTGCCTACTTGCAAAACTTAAATAGTTCGAATTTGCACGTTGACATTTTAAAGAGCGAGAATGAAAGATTAAAACGGGAAATTGCCGAATTGAAAAAGGCCAATGAAGAGTTGACCGGAAAAATCGAACATCTTGAACAGGATACGGTTACGATTCAGGAAGATTACGAGATGTTAATGAAAATTATGAATCGAGCCAGAAAACTCGCGTTATTTGAAGAAGAAGAACGTCCAGCCACAAAATTTAAGATGGATAGAAACGGCAACCTTGAAAAGGTTGCAGAATAACGCCGAAATAGGATCACGTTATTTTATTTTTAAACTTAATAGAAACGTGGAGATGGAGAGAGGCAGCACATGCCGATTCCAAGAAAAGCCGTGAACTTTTACTGTTCACGGCTTTTCTGATCTTAGATTTGGATACTCCGTTACACCGGGTGCGCAAGAATTTTATGATTGCGTTCAGCCACTCTCATGTAGTAACTCTCAAAAAGTGGAATTTCTTCCGGGGTAAGCTGGCCGCTGGTGAGCTGTTCGCTCTGTTGTTTCAATACTTTCATAAAGCGCAGCATCACTTCCGGCACCGTCAGGCTTACACCGAGCAGCTCCGAAAGGGAGGCCATGACAAGAGGGTCAATTTCCGGATATTGAAACTTTGTTGGCACGCCCTTTTTAGCCTTTGAATAAAATTCTTTAAGCAGCACCGCCCTTGCTGCACCGCTGCCCGAAATACATAAATAGATTTGAACTGCAACCCCGTTTCGAATGCGGCGCTGGGAAATTCCCGCGAACTTCTTGCCGCCAATGCTTAAATCATAGCTGCCGGGACAATAAGAACCGGCAATTTCTCCCGCCTCGATATTTTTGTTAAAACCGGCAAACATCTCTTTGATGAGGAGCCAGACCGCCTCATATCCGCGATTGATATCAATCCCTTTTTCCGTATCCGGGACAATAAGCGACAGGTTTAGGACCCCTTCGTCAAGAACAACCGCCAAACCTCCCGAATTCCGGACAATAGATTGATAACCTGCCGATTCCAGAAAATCGATGCCAGCCTGCAGAAAAGGAAGCCTGCTATCCTGTATCCCCAAAACGACCGTATTATGATGGACCCACGCTCTCGCGGTTGCCGGCGATGAACCTGATCCAACAGAAGCACATAATGTATCATCCATGCCAAACGATTGAAGGGCGTTAAAATGGACCCCGACACTCGATTGGTCAATTAATCTCCATTGTTTTTGACGCAATAATCCAAGCGCCTCTTCCATTTCTGTTACTCCTTTTAAAAATACATACTATCCCGTTTATTATATCATAGACCCCTGCAAAACCCTGTACACAGGACCTCTTCCATTTATATAAAAGAGCCAGCCTTTTCGGGGGCTGACTCAGTTTTGGTTTTCATTTGTTAATTATTGAAGTGTCTGGGCAGCCGTAATCAAGGCAAGCTTGTATACATCTTCCTCATTACAGCCGCGCGACAAGTCGTTTACCGGGCGGTTCAGTCCCTGCAGGATCGGGCCGACCGCTTCAAAATTTCCTAAGCGCTGTGCAATTTTATAGCCGATATTTCCAGCTTCAAGGCTTGGGAAGATAAACACGTTCGCATCTCCTTGCAGAGGAGAATCAGGTGCCTTCTTCTTGGCCACAGAAGGAACGAATGCTGCATCAAATTGAAATTCTCCATCAAGAACAAGATGTGGGTCACGCTGCTTCGCCTCTTGAACCGCTGCTGCCACCTTTTCCGTTTCAGGCGATTTGGCCGAACCTTTTGTAGAAAAGCTTAGCATCGCGACACGAGGTTCAATATCAAACATTTTTGCAGTTTTTGCACTTTCGATAGCAATTTCAGCTAAATCCTGGCTGTCAGGAGCAATATTAATCGCACAATCGGCAAAAATGTACTTTTCATCGTCGCGTACCATGATGAAGACACCCGATGTTTTGCGCACGCCTTCTTTTGTTTTAATAATCTGCAGGGCTGGCCTTACCGTATCTGCCGTTGAATGGGCCGCTCCGCTGACAAGCCCGTCTGCCCGATTGGTGTAGACGAGCATCGTGCCAAAGTAATTTTCATCAAGAAGAATTTGCCGTGCCTCTTCTTCCGTTGCTTTTCCTTTTCGCCTTTCCACGAAAGAAGCAACGAGTTCATCCATCATCGTAAAGTTGTTCGGATCATAAATTTCTACAGCATCAAGAGATACGCCAAGATCTTTTGCCTTTGCCTGGATTTCCTCGATATTTCCGATCAAAATAGGGCTTAATACTTTTTCGGCAGCTAATCTTCCTGCTGCTGCCAGAATCCGCTCATCCAAACCTTCAGGAAAAACAATTTTTTTATTTTGGCCGCTAACTTTTTCCTTTAGGCCTGTAAATAAATCGCTCATATGTACTCCTCCTTCATTTCTCTATCCTTTTAGGATACTTTAACCCGCTCAAATTTCAAGAAGTTAAGTCACTGACAACGTTTCCACAGCAAATGTTTTTGTATTCTAAAAGTTTTTAATAATCACTTATCTTCATCTGGATCACCTTTAATATTTGCACTCTCTTAGAAAATATCCTTTTCACGGCGTTTCTAAACGGGATTGTATCTAGCGTTCAGGTTTTGTTTACACGCTTGGTGGCGAAACTATGGTATAGTATTGTTTGAATTTAGATATTAGGAGTGATATGAATGAGTGAAGCAGCACAAACTCTCGACGGCTGGTATTGCTTGCATGATTTCCGTGCTATCGATTGGACTACCTGGAAAATGCTTTCAAGCGATGAGCGTCAGGCAGCCATTCATGAATATTTAAGCCTTGTTGAAAAATGGAATGCCGTTCAAGACCGCAAAGAGGGCAGCCATGCGTTATACACAATTGTTGGCCAAAAAGCAGATTTTATGATGATGATTTTAAGGCCGACGATGGAAGAATTAAACGAAATTGAAAC
Organism: Bacillus sp. V3-13; assembly: GCF_002860165.1. Taxonomy (GTDB): domain Bacteria; phylum Bacillota; class Bacilli; order Bacillales; family Cytobacillaceae; genus Bacillus_BJ. The sequence goes on from NZ_PGUZ01000005.1 coordinate 14,652, forward strand.
AGAATTCAATAAAACAAAGCTGGCTGAATTCACAACTCCGGCCCATTCTTACGTATCTGTAGTCGAATTGAGCAACTATTTGCCTGCCGATGAAGATCCGTATCAAAACCCGCAAGTCCAGGCCCGTTTGTATCCGATTCTGCCAAAAACAAAACATGTTTGCTTTTATCCAATGGACAAGCGCCGCCAAGGCAATGATAACTGGTATATGCTGCCAATGGAAGAACGCCGCAGCCTGATGCGCAGCCATGGCATGATCGGCCGCAAATATGCCGGCGTCGTAAAACAAGTGATCACAGGCTCAGTCGGCTTTGACGATTATGAGTGGGGCGTTACACTGTTTTCAGATGAAGTCCTGCAGTTTAAGAAGCTTGTTTACGAAATGCGTTTTGATGAAGTAAGCGCGCGCTACGGTGAATTTGGCGCTTTCTTCGTCGGTAACCTTTTGGAAGAAGAAAAGATTGAAAAGTTTCTTCATGTAAACTAATTTTTCCTGAGCTCCCGGCCATGCCGGGGGCTTTTTTTTGCATTAATCTTTAAAGCCTCTCATATGAATGAAATAGTGAGGGTTTTAATGCCGAACTCATCTCACCACTACAGGACGGGTTGCAGAGAGAGATGCAAGGATGGCAGTTATTTCCCATAACAGGAGTTATGAATCAATTTCAAATGAATGTCAGGAGGGAAAATGATGAAGCCTATGAACTCTAACCCATACGAAAACTATGGCGGCTATCGGCAAATTCAACAGCCTTATTACGGAAACGCCGGCGTCGGGCCCACACAGCCTTACGGCGCCCAAGGTTTAGTGTCACCGGGGGTCTATCCGCAAATGACACCAGGCGGACCGGCTCAACCAGGAACAGTACCCACCGGGGGACCTCAAATTCCTGGGATGCTGCCTCTGGAGGAATCATACGTTGAAAATATCTTACGGTTGAACAGAGGAAAGCTGGCAACGGTTTATATGACCTTTGAAAACAATCCTGAGTGGAATGCGAAAGTTTTCAAAGGGATCATTGAAGCGGCTGGACGCGATCATCTGATCCTGAGTGATCCCCAGACAGGCATGCGCTATTTGCTGCTTATGGTAAATCTCGATTATGTTACTTTTGAGGAAGAAATTGAATATGAATATCCATTTGGCGCTACGCCGGGATTGGCCTCCTATTCTCCGCGGTAGGAGAGGAAATACTTATCTATCAAAAAAGCTTTGCCTGTTTTCGGCAAAGCTTTTTTCATGTCACAAAGATTTGATGGCGAATATCATCAACAGGAGCCATGCGGCTAAAAATGATAGTCCGCCGAACGGGGTAATGGCGCCGAGCATGCCAATGCGGGTGACACTGAGGACGTATAGGCTGCCCGAGAATAATATGATACCGATCAGCATCAGCCAGCCCGACCAGGTTAATAAAGAGCTGGCAGGTACCTTTCCTAATAGGATGGCGACGATCAACAAGCCTGTAGCATGAAACATTTGATAGGTTACCCCTGTTTGCCAAGTTTCCAAATACTTCGGTTCAATCCTGCCTTCAAGCCCATGCGCGCCAAACGCTCCCAAAGCGACAGATAAAAACGCATTAATGGCGCCAATGATTATAAAAAGTTTCATATACTATCTCCTCACATCCCGACTTTTTAGAAATCAAACAATGAATCACCGTTGGCCCCGTCTTCCATCTCAAGTTTTTTTGGCTGCTGCACCGCCAGCGGCGCAGGCTGGAATTCATGCCGTGCAGCTGCAGATTCGTGGGGCTGATGCCGCTTCGGGGCGTGATCATCAAGAATGATTTCACATAAGGCTTTTATAGCATAAATTCGTTCACGCACGCGAGCTTCGGCACTCTCCCGTTTTGCCAGCACCAATTCTTCCTCTATTTTCCCGATTAACTTCTGAATCGATATATCGTTCATTCTGCACCTCTATATTTAAACAAGATCGAGCTTCTGTTGCTATTTCGTTTCATGGCGAAGACATGGCTGCCCGGAAGCCCGGAACACTTCGAGGGATGGCAGGTTCCTGGATTTAAATTCGTATGCTTTACAACCCTTTGGAAATTTCGAATCCCATGTCACATAATAATAACGGCACTTTATACAGTTTATCCGTTGTTTATCCAAAAATAACCATCCTTATTCTCCAACCTTTTTCTTTTATTGTAACGTATAATCGATTATCTTAACATCGGTGACATACTGATAGCAGTTTCACGTGAAACATGTCGTTTCCCGTCAAATATTCTCAATTTGCCAGTCTATTTCTTTTTCACCCATTTGTTTTAATATCCGGTTTACTTTCGAAAAGGGACGGCTTCCAAAGAAGCCCCTGTTTGCCGACAATGGACTTGGATGGGGTGACTGGATAATGTAATGCCTGTTTGTATCGATAAGCTTTCGCTTCTCTTGAGCCGGGCGCCCCCACAATAAAAAGATCACCGGTTTCTCCCGCTCGCTTAACAACGTAATAATCCGGTCAGTAAACAACTCCCAGCCCATTCCGCGATGAGAGTTTGCTTCACCTTCGCGGACGGTTAACACGGCATTTAGCAGCAACACACCCTGGTCGGCCCATTTTCGCAAGTACCCGTTGTTCGGAATCGGACAGCCGAGATCATCTTGCAGCTCTTTATAAATATTTTTCAACGAGGGGGGAATTGCGACTCCGGGTTTGACCGAGAAACTCAAACCGTGCGCCTGGTTCGGGCCATGATAAGGGTCCTGTCCAAGCAGAACCACTTTCACATTTTGATAGGGTGTATAGCGAAGCGCGTTAAAAATATCGTATTTATCCGGGTATACGGTGTGTTGTTGATATTCTTTCTTCAAAAACTCCCTCAGCTTCAAATAATAGGGGCTCTTAAATTCCGGCTCAAGCAGCTCCGCCCAGTCATTATTCAGTATGATTCCCATAGGTTGGAATTCCTCCTCCTTGTCCATCTTTATATGTTACAAGATCATTCTCTTATACATACTACCAAACTACCCTATTCTTATCAGCAAAATCCTCATCTGAAAACAAGAAGTTTATTTTTCTGTATAGCGGTTATAAACATACTATACGAGGAAACAGTTGATCAAGTTTCCCACTATTAATGAGAAGGAGGAATTTTTCATGTACAAAGTACAATTGGTTGAAAACGGTGTTCAGGCAACTGATATGATCGGGGCCCTGCAGTCAGAAGGCTATTCGAAAGACAACATTTATATTTTTGCCCACGACAAGGACCGTTCAGGGCACTTAACCGATGCAACTGACACAGGAGACGTCGGTTTACAAGAACAAGGGTTGCTTGATTCTGTTGGCAATATGTTTAAATCACGCGGTGATGAACTTCGTTCAAAGTTCCGTTCACTCGGCTTAAGTGAATCGGAAGTTGATCAATATGAAGTGGAATTGGATAAAGGTAAGCTCGTGATTGTCGCTTCAGATGAAGCCGTCCATTAAAACGAAAAGCGGAAGCGCCTTGCGGAAACAAACCAAAAGCCGTTTGTTCCTATCGTTCAGCCCCGACAGGCGCTGGCCGACTAAGAGCGCCACGTCCTGTGGCAACGTCGGCACTAGTACGTCCTGTACGTCGGAGCTGGATATCGAAAAGCGCGGATTACAAAGAACATTATGTAATCCGCGCTTTTTTATTGTACCAATCTTGTTTAACCGAGCAGCCTCTGATAAATAGCCTTGGCTTGGGATAAATCTTTTGTGCCGTGGATAAGGGCCCTTCCATCGCGAAAAATGACGATCCGCTTTTCGTCCACTTCAGCCGAAATCAAATATGGGTTGCCATTGACACGGTATCCGAGGCGTTGAAGCTGGCCTGCCAAATCGTTTAAATTGAGTTGTTCCTTGTGCGGCGGCCGAATTTGAACCGTATCCCTCCCGCAAAGTACCGTTGTTTTGGTGTGGTTTTCACTTTTCAAATACGGGAAGGTTTTTATGTCGCCGCATGATAGGCAGCCTTTGTCTTTCGCCTTTCCCATTTTCATTCTTGTATATTGATTACGCCATAAATCAAAGCTGACAAAAGAGGTTCGGACGGCTCCCCAATCCTCCACTAATATTTTCAGGGCTTCGGCTGTTTGATGGGCAATGACCATCTGGACCGCTGGAGCAATGATTCCGGCCGTATCGCAAGTAAGTCCTTGAAACGGGACGGTTTTAAGCAAACAGTTCAAGCATGGAGTGCGTCCAGGCAATACCGAAAAGCTCATGCCGAAGCTGCTGACGCATGCACCATAAATCCACGGGATATTGTATTTTTGCGATATATCATTAATAGCCATCCTCGTTTCAAAATTATCGGTGGAATCAAGAATTAAGTTGACTCCCGCGATAAGTTCCTCGAGCATTTCCGGTGTGGCATCACCAATGATCGCACGAATTGATACCTCAGAGTTAATCGCTCTCAGGCGCTTTTCTGCCGCAACCGCTTTCGGAAGCTTTTCAGCGGCATCTGTTTCTGTATAAAGCTGCTGGCGCTGAAGGTTGCTGGCTTCTACATAATCCCTGTCTACAATTGTCAGCCTGCCTATTCCTGCTCTTACCAGTGTTTCAGCATTTCCTGATCCCAATGCACCGGCTCCAATAATCAATACATGTTTTTGGCTGATTTTTTGCTGGCCAGCTTCTCCAATCGAAGGAAATAATACTTGCCGCGAATATCGTTCTGACATGATAACAACTCCCAATATGTTTACGAGACGTTCCTTGTTTTATTATTTTTGCCAAGGCCATTGCCCGGCTGTTTTAGCCGCCGCTGACCGGAGGGATGAAGGCAATCACATCGCCATCGTAGATGATTTCTTCACTGCTCGCGAATTCTTCATTAATAGCCGTCATAACTGTATCGAGCTTGTCGACAGAGTATTTCTCAGAGATTATCTCTTTTAACTCGGAAACGGTTTTTCCGGCTACATTTAACATAATTGATTCTTCCCCGGCTATATCGCGGAGATGGGCAAAAAAAAGGATTTTATTCATCCAAATCACCTTCCTGCGGCCTGCCTGCCGGATATTGAACGGTTTCGAGCTGATTGCCGACCCATTCTTCGCCGTCTTCCCAATGCTCTTTTTTCCAGATTGGGACAATTTCCTTGATGCGCTCAATCGCATAGCGGTTCGCCTCATAAGCGTCTGCCCGGTGCGGGGTCGACACTGCTATCACAACGGCAACATCGGTAATGTCGAGGCGGCCGGTGCGGTGGGTAATCGCTGTTTGCGCTTTCGGCCAGCGCTCTTCAATCTCTTTGCCTATTTGCTCAAGCTTCTTTACTGCCATCGCCTCATATGATTCATAAACGAGGTAAAGAGTTTTTTTTCCGTGCGTTAATTCGCGGACCGTGCCAATAAAAGTCGTGATTGCGCCGGCTTCGCGCTGGACAACCTTATCGATAACCGATTGGATATTAATCGGTTCCTTTGTCATCTCAAATCTCATCATTGTCACCTCTTCATTTGCCGATTGATAATTATATTATAATCGGTTTTGCATCCACTTGCAGTGAATAGCCGCCAATTCCATTAACTTGTTGCTGGAATTCCCCTGACCTTATTATCGAAATTAACCAACTGCCCTGTTCACTTTCAAAAAACTCTCTTGTCATCAGCAAATCATAGCTTTCATCTGAAACTGGAACAAAATCGAGACCCATTGCTTTTGCAGCGGGGTAAATACCCAATCCGACAGCATTCGTATTATTTTTCACTTCTGCTGCTACGCTCAAATGGGAGAACATTTCCCGATCATAACCGTTTACCTGTTCAGGAGTATAGCCCGCGTCCTTCAAAAGAAGATCGAACAGGACTCTCGTACCGGCACCATTTTGCCTGTTCACATAATCTGCCTTTTTTTCTATTATATCTTTTATCGTTTGAATAGAAAGTGGATTGCCCGGCGGGAGAAGCCACCCTTGTTTCCGTTTCAAAAAAGGGTAGAGAACAAGCTCATGGCCGGGCAGGAACCTTTTAATATAGGGAAGGTTGTATTGTTTTGTTTCCGGGTCAAGAAGATGGGTCCCGGCTATATGTGCCTCCCCTTTTTTAATCGCGATTAAACCGGCCATACTTCCGACATGGGAAGAGATAATTTTCGTGTGGGGATTATGCTTTTTAACTGCTGCTGACAACAGGTCGATCGTTAAATCGTGGCTGCCATTAAACACAATCGCTCCCGCTATTTCGCTTACCGGCTTAAATAGCTCCACTTCAACGGTCTCGCCCTGCTCGTAGCCGAGCTGGTTTGGCGGTACGACCAGGATGCCATCGGCACGGACAAACGACATTGTCACTCCCGCTGCCCTCGTCAGCGGGTTGGCGATATACTTCCCGTTTACATAGCCAATGCTCATCCGGATAAAATCCTCGGCACCCATCGTTGAAACAATCCGCCTTCCGAGCGTTACCGGCAGTTTCTGGCGCTCTGGTTCATGTATGTACAAATGCTTGCAGATGAGCGGCCTGACAAACCATTCGAGCGCCAAATACGCTGAAACAGGATAACCCGGAACACCGACAACGGTTGTCCCGTTAATTTTGCCGAGAATCACTGGTTTTCCCGGGCGCGTTGCCACTCCGTGAGTGTATACTGTGCCCAGCTCCCCGATAATATGGACGGTGTAATCGCGTGAACCTGCTGAAGATCCGGCATTAATGACCACGATATCAGAACTTTCGACAGCTTTTAATAACGCTGCACGAAGCAGGGCCGGCTCATCTTTGACGATCTCTTCGATCACAGGCTCCCCGCCCCATTCGCGAATAAAATTGGCAAAAACGGTCCCGTTAAATTCAATGAGTTTTTCCGGGACGGGAGCAAGCTCTGCCGGGACAAGCTCATTTCCGGTCGGAATAATCGTTACCAGCGGTTTTTTTATAACCGGGATTTCAAGCGCACCTGAAGCAAGCAGGGCACCGATATCCGCCGGCCTGACTTTATGCCCTTGCGGAAAGAGCATTTCCTCCTGGACAATATCCTCCCCGATCGGGCGGATATGTTGCCATGGTGCAGCAGGCTCGATAATTTCAACAGTCTCTTCATCAATTTCTTCGACATTTTCGATCATGATGACCGCGTTATAAGGCGAAGGAACCGGATTGCCTGTATCAACAAAGACAAAGTCTTCACTTCGTTTTAGCTGAACCGGGTTTGATTCATGGGCGGAAAAAGTGGTTTCTGCCTTTACTGCAATCCCATCCATCGCGGCTGCATGGAAGTGAGGCATCGAAAAATGGGCAAAAATCGGCTCTGCGGTAACCCGGCCCAGCGAATCTGCGCTTTTCAGATATTCTATTAACCTGGCTGGCTCATATCTGTCGAGCAGTTCCTTTTTCGCTTGTTCGCGTGGCGTGTTCTGGAGATATATTTTTCGATTATAGTTATGTTTGGCCATTCTTCTCACACCTTATTTAAATAATCTGACCGGGACGGTCTCTCCTTTTTGAACCCCTTCACTCGGCGAAGAAATTTCAATCAGTCCTTCACTTTTTAAAAGTGTCGAGATAAGGCCTGATTTACCAAGAACAGGCTCTGCCTGCCATTCTCCATCCTTTAGAAAAAGGGAAGCGCGGATATAATCCGTACGGCCAGGTGTAGATGCGATATTTTTTGTGGCTTTTGCATAAGTAAGCTGTTTTTCAGAAGAGCCATCCCCTTCCAGATGGGATAGTACTGCTTTTCCAAACAGCTCAAAAATGATCAGCGCCGAAGCAGGATGCCCCGGTAAGCCGATAACCGGCTTGCCATTCGCATTGGCAAGAATCGTCGGCTTCCCGGGTTTGATTGAAATACCGTGAACAAATACGCCCGGAGCGCCAAGGGATTGAATAACACCGGCTGAGTAGTCCTTCGTTCCGACTGAACTGCCGCCGGAGATAACTAAACAATCAGCCTGTTCAAGCAGCTCTCTCGACCTTTTTTCAAGCTCCTGATAGTCGTCCTTGACAATGCCTCCATAGCGGAAGTCCAATCCCCATTCAGCCACCTTGGCACCAAGCGTCACTCCGTTCATGTCCCTTACTTTGCCATAACCAGCCGCTTCAGTTTCAACCGGAACAATTTCGTCTCCCGAAGACAAATAGGCAACCGTCGGCTTCCGGTAAACCGTAACATCGGTAATTCCTTGTGAGGCGAGTGCGCCAAGCTCCTGGGAACGAAGCTTCGTTCCTTCAGCAAGCAAAAGCTCACCTTTTCTTAAGTCTTCTCCCACTGAAATCACGTTCTCCCCGGGAGCAACCTGGCGGTACAGATTGATCAGGCCATCCAGATTTTCACAGTGTTCAATCATGATCACCGCATCACTGCCTTCCGGAAGCATTCCTCCTGTTGGAACATAGATGGCTTCTCCGGGCTTTAGGGGAAAAGGCGGGACCTCACCCATCTGTACCTCAGCTGTTAATTTTAAAAACCCCGGCATGCTTTCAGATGAACCGAAAGTATCCCTGGCACAGCAGGCAAAACCGTCAACGGAGGAACGGCGAAACTCCGGGACATTTTCTTTTACATATATATCTTCAGCTAAGACGCAGTGAAGTGCTTCCAATAACGGCTTAGTCTTTTTATCTGCAATTGGCTGAATATTTTCGTGAATCAACTGGAACGTTTCCTCAACTGATTTAACCTGGAAAAATTTCATCGCTCATCGCTGCCTTTTTGTCCGTCTTGCTTGAATTGATTTACTAATCGCAAAGCTTGTGTGTACTCATCGGGATTATTCATATTATACAACGAGGCCTCATCAAGTCCGAGACCGGAAAGTTCTTCTTCTTTGCATATTTTCGTGTTGATCTTGTGGAGAAAGCTTCTAATTTTGAGCTGTTCCTCTGCCAATGATTCCTGGATGGCCGGCACAGCCTCTTTTCGGTAAGCTGCAAAAAGGGGATGGAGACGGCTGTTTATTTCCGGCACAGCTGCGTCGTATTGATCAAGCTGTGCAAGTAAAAATTCACCGAGTTTAACAGATATGAAAGGCATGTCGCAAGCAACGACCAGATTTTTATCATGCTTTGATGCCAAAAGGCCTGCTTCTATCCCGGCAAGCGGCCCTTTTCCTTTCCAGTTGTCCTCAATCATCGGGAGACCTAAAGATTGATATTCTGTAAAGTTGTTGGTCACGACAACAAGGTCACTGGCTATTTTCGACAGCTCAGCACTAATCCGTTCGATAACAGCCCGGTCACCGATCTTCAAAAATGCCTTGTTCGTTCCCATTCTGCTTGATTTCCCGCCTGCAAGAATAATTCCGGTCGCTTGCAAATCGATCACCCCATTGCTGTTTAATGTGTTTCACTGGAACCGGGAATCCCATACCCTCTTTCCTGCGCTATATAATCAAGATGGATCGACTTCAGGTCCAATATCGCAGGGTGTTCTTTCTTGAGCAGCCTTTTTGTATCGACTACTTTTGTATATCCATTGCACGCTTTGCAGACTTGGATTTGCATACTTTCATCATCTTCCACTTTAAGTATGAGCATTTGAGCATGATCATCATTTCCACACTGGGCACAGCTGATTTTCTTCTCCTCCCAGCTATAGCAGCAACGGGGGCATGTGAGCTCTTTTTTTCCTTTTTTCCCAATGACCGCAAGACGGGCCGGCTCTCCGCATGCCGGGCAGCCATGTGAGTGTTCAGCCGGTTTCAGCCAGCTGCGAAGCTCGGCGGCAGCCTTCTGTAAATAAGGGCGCACAGCGTGCTCTGCAGCAAAAAAAGGCAGCCATTGCGGAATATCATAATCATGCGAAAATTTTTCAAAATAAAAGCTGTTCATTGAAATTGCCTGATGAAACCAGGATTCTGCCGTCTCATCTGTTAAAAGAGCAGGAAGGTTCTTTGCTTTCTTCATCGTTTCCGGCTGCTTGCCGCCAAGGAGATCCAATAATTCTATTATAAACTGTTTATATTGTTGATAGTTGACCGAAAGCTTCAACCCGGGAATTACCGGGTATTCGAATTTTGCCGGATGCGGCTCCGCAATCAATTGATTTTCAGATATCCGCCCAAGCCACTGCTCATGCAATGCCATAATATCAGCCTGGAGCTGTTCATAATCTGCCGTGAGTACATTTGTTTTTCCCATCGTTTCCCCTCTTTTCCTTCTATTAAGCTATGAAGGGCCGCCCATCCGGGCAGCACCTTCATTCTGTCATATGAATCGTTTTTTGACAGGTTCCACTTTTCTGTTAAGCCTGCTTTTTCTTCGGTGACTCCGCTTGCTTTAGCTCATCATACCAGCGGCCGTGATGATCTTTCACGTAAGCTTCGGGAACGTCTCCCTTCGTCATTCCGCGCAGAGAAACGCGTGAATTGGGATGGCCGACCGATAAATAGATATGGCCAACCACGACAGCAATTGACAGTCCCAAGCCGATATTGTGAATCGGGTACGCCCACATGACAACAGTTTGTGAGAAATATGCAGGAAACCACATAATGAAACCGGAACCAATTAACATGATGGTCGTTATGATCGCCAGCAATGAATTGAGCTTCTCACCGGCATTATAAAAGTCCTGCTTCGGAACTTTCGGATGTCCGCCGAAAAACTCTTTCGGAAACTGAAGTAAGAATTTAAAGTCATGAGACTTCCAGGTCAGGATCTGCCTGATCCAATGAAAAAAGCTTTTCGGATCGGCGAACAAAATATAGACAACAGGCAGAATAAACAGGACGGCGCCAATCCGGTGGACAAGCCTTGCTCCTGCCGGCCCTCCGAAGACAACATAGACCCAATCGAAAAATTCGGTGTACATAGGCAAGCCCGTTAGATAGAGAAGAAAGAAGGCTCCTGCATTTAGCCAGTGGGCAAAAATAACCGGTTTGCTAAAACGCTTTACCATTTTTGGATTATTCTCGGTCATGGTCATGGCCTCCTTGTTCAGGGTCTTTCTTTTTCAAAAACGAGTTTGATATGACTGCCCCGATAACCGCCATTGTTGTCGCCCCAAGCATTGCTTTCCCGATTGGCTGCGCATAGTCTTTCCAGACCACCTGTGAAAGCGGGATTTTCGGATCCTCAGGAAGACCGTAAACAGCCGGCTTATCTGCAAGTAAATAGACTGTCACAGTCCCATCTATACCTTGCGGATTATAAATATTTGCATTCGGGTAGCGATCCTTGATTTTAGCAAGACGCTTTTGAGCTTCTGCCAACACTTCTGCCTTTTCCCCATAAACAAGGCAATCAGTATGACAGGCTGTTACGCAGGCTGGCTGAAGGCCCTGCTCAAGGCGGTCCGTACAGAGCGTACATTTTTGCGCTTTCCGATATTCCTTGCCATTCTTGTCGTGATAAGTTGCCAGCTTTACTACATCAAAGGTGCAGTTTTGCACGCAGTAACCGCAGCCAACACACTTATCTGCGTCAATCACGACCGAACCAAATTCGGTATGGCTGATCGCATCCTCCGGACATGCTTTTTCACAAGCGGCCTGGACACAGTGCAGGCAGGATGAATGCCGGAACAGCCAGTCAAAGCCGCCATCAGAAATTTCTTGTTCGTTGAAGGTCAGGACATTCCATGTGTTTGCTGTTATCTTTTCATGAGATTGATAGCTTCCTTGAAAGTCTTCAAATTCTGCAGGAAGGTCATTCCAGTTTTTGCACGCTACCATGCATGCCCGGCACCCATCGCATTTTGTCACATCGACGAATTTAATGTAATCTGCCATGATCACGCCCTCCTTACATCGCACAGGAATGCTTTATATTCCGGTATATTCGTATTAGCATCACCAATATGAGGAGTGAGGCGGTTGGCTGTCCCACCGGTGACGATACCCTTGTAGCCAAAATGCCATGGCATTCCAACCTGGTGCACCTTTTTGCCTTGCAAGGTATAAGGTTTAAAGCGTTTTGTAACCATTGCGAAAGCCTCGATTTCACCCCGGGCTGAAGAGACAATGATTTTATCCTTATTGCTGATTCCTTTTTCTTTGGCAAGCTCTTCGCCGATTTCGATATACATGTGGGACATCAGCTCTGAGAGCCATTCCTGGTTCCTGGTCATCGACCCGGACTGCCAGTGCTCAGAAACCCGGTACGTGGTTGCAATATACGGATATTTCGCGACATCGCCCTTTGGATTCAATTCTTCCAAACCAAATTTGACCGCAGGATTTAGCTGTATGCTTGAGAAAGCGTTTGGAATCGGGCTTTCGAACGGCTCGTAATGTTCAGGGAACGGCCCTTCGTTCACCCCGGCAAATATCCCGCCAAGGCCAGTCGGCAACATAAAGAATGCATCTTTTCCGCCTGCAGCATCAGGAGCACGGTCTTTCGTGAAATCGGGAACATCGTTTCCTGTCCACTGATTTTTCGAAGCATCCCAGTAAATTCCTACCCTGAGCTCTGACCACGGCTTGCCGCTCGGATCGGTCGATGCCCGGTTGTAAAGTATCCGCCGGTTTGCCGGCCATGCAAACGACCAGTTTAAGAAGTTGCCCATGCCTGTATCTTTATTATCGCGGCTCTTTGCAAGGTTTTTTCCTTCTTCGGGATAAAACCCGCTGTATATCCAGTTGCCGCTGCAAGTAGAGCCATCATCGGCGAGCTTCGCAAAGCCCGGCACCAGTTTTTTCGTTGCCGTATCATACCCGTTGATTTCGCGGCATACAAGATCAATGTCGGGATGGTCGCCATGCCCATAATCCCAGGTCATTGCTTTAATCGGTTCGTCTGCTGGATTGCTGCTGTTTTTGTACAATTCCTTGATGCGGGTCGCAAGCATATGAACAATTTCCAGGTCGGCTTTTGATTCATGCTTCGGTTTGATCGCCTGCCAGCGGTATTGCATCCAGCGGCTGCTGTTTGTAATCGACCCTTCTTTTTCAAATGATGAACAGGCCGGCAGATGGAAAACTTCGGTTTGAATCGACGCGGGATCGGAGCCAGCCTCTTTTTGCCAGAAGGCGGATGTTTCCGTTTCCCAAAGGTCGATCGCGACCATCCATTTTAATTTGCTCAACGCTTCTTTTTCTTTGCCTGCGTTCGGTCCGCCGACAACAGGGTTTGTACCGAACAGGAACAAGCCCTCAAGCTCGCCTCTATACATCGCTTCGAACAGTTTCATATGCGAATAATCTTTTTTCGGTGTCAGCTTTGGCAAATAGTGATAGCCAAACTCATTATTCTGATTGGCGTTATCCCCGTAGTAAGCTTTCAGCATGCTGACATAAAATTTCGGTTTATTTGTCCAGTAACCCGCCTTCGGTGTAACCTTTTCCAGGAAGCCCTTTAATGTCGCTTCTTCAGCAGTGGCTGTTGGAACTTCCATATAACCGTTTACGTTATTGTAGAGCAGCGCAAAATCGGTCGACCCCTGGACATTTGACTCGCCGCGCATCGCATTGATGCCGCCGCCCTGTATCCCGATATTGCCGAGCAGAAGCTGCAAAATTGTGTAAGCCCGTACGTTTTGCGTTCCAACCGTATGCTGGGTTGTACCCATAGCATACAAAATGGTTCCGGCTTTTCCAGGTTTTCCGGTTGACGCGAAAGTCTCAGCTACCCTCAAATATGCATCCTTCGGTGTTCCGGTTACAGCCGTCACCGTGTCGATGTCGTATCTTGAATAATGCTTTTTCAACAGCTGGAAAACACAGCGGGGATCTTGCAATGTTTCATCTCTTAAATACTTGTCGTCCGGACCTTTTTTGAATGTCCATTTGTTTTTATCATAGCTTCGTGTTGATTGATCATAGCCGCTGAATATTCCATCATTAAACGAGTAGCTGTCGGCTACGATTAAAGAGGCATTCGTATAGGCTGCCACATATTCCTTATGGTATAAATGATTTTCAAGAACATAATTGATCAACCCGCCGATAAAGGCGATATCCCCGCCTGACCGTATTGGTGCATAAACATCTGCCTGCGTGGATGTCCGTGTATAGCGCGGATCGACAGAAATTACTTTTCCGCCTTTTTGTTTTGCTTTTAAAATCCATCTCATGCTGATCGGATGATTCTCAGCAGGGTTCGCACCGATAATCATTGCTACATCGGTATGCTGAAGATCGTTCCAGTGATTTGTCATTGCTCCTCGACCCAATGTTGGTGCCAGACCGGCAACCGTTGAGCTGTGTCATATTCGGGCCTGGTGTTCAATATAGGTTAACCCAAGGCCGGCGCGCATCAGCTTGCCGATTAAATAAGTTTCCTCATTATCGAGAGCTGCACCGCCAAGGCTTGCGATCGCTTCCGTTTTATTGACGGTCAAGCCATTTTCTTTCATTTTGAACGTGCGGTCGCGCGTTTCCTTTGTTTTTTCAGCGATGCGGTTGAGCGCCCAATCCCAATCGACTTCTTCCCACTTGCTGCTTCCGGGCGCCCGGTAGAGCGGTTTTTTCATCCGGCGCTCCGAGGTATAAACCTGGCGGACCGTTGTCCCTTTACTGCAAAGACTCCCTTCATTGATCGGATGATCGGGATCCCCTTCTGTATAGATGACATCGTCTCCTTTTGAATAGACAAGAATCCCGCAGCCTACCCCGCAGTATGGGCAAATCGTTGGTGTCGGCTTCAACTCCGCAATCTTAAATTGCTTCGACTCCGCCCAGGCTTTTTTATCATCAAAGCCAAGTTCAACTACTGCAACGGTAGCGGCCATCGCACCGGACAATTTTAAAAATTGCCTTCTGGTAACCTCCATTTACAATCCCCCTCTTCTTACTTGAATAGAACATATATTGATTAATCCTAAAATTTAGGATGAACCCCCGGCAGCAACTTTACGTAAATCGTTGATCACGCGGCCTGATGAAGTATAAGGAACCGCCATTTTCCCCCGCAAATAGCCCACTACCTCAATATTTAAAAACTTGGCGAGCTGGACAGCCTGCTTTGTGGCAGCCGTCCGCGAACCGATTACAGCAAAACCAAACCGCGCTGCTTTTGAAAGCATTTCGTATGAAATCCTACCGGTCGTCAGCAGGATGAGTCCTTCAGGATTTAAGCGCTTTCTTAGCGCATGACCAATCATTTTATCGACAGCATTGTGGCGGCCTATGTCCTCGCGGATCGTCATCTTTCCGTCCGCCTCGATCAGGCATGCCCCGTGCATCCCGCCTGTTTCCAGATACAAAGGCGAGTTTCGGGCAAATTCACTTTGTTTTTTGAGCAGATAGCTTAAGTGATATGTGACAAAAGAATGAACTTTTTCAAATTTCTTCACATCCGTCATTGAAAAAAAAGTCACACCTCTGCCGCAGCCTGCGGTATAGTGTTTCTTTTTTGTAAAAAAAGCTTCTTCTGCAAACTCCTTTTTCAATGAGGCATGCAGTGTCAGCTTTTCTTCGTTGATGTGAATTTCTTCAATATCATCTGCCGACTCAATCAATCCCTCCGAAAATAAATAACCGTATGCCCAATCTTCAAGATCCTGGTTGGTCAGCTGGAATACAGCTATTTCATAACCGTTTACGATCAGAGTAATCGGATATTCTTCAGGACATCCTTTCCCGTTCATGCTTCCACCCCTTAGCCGTACTTTTGAAGATATATCAAAAATAACCTTCCTCCCTCTTCCATTTTAAGAAATTAAAAATCAAACAATCTGCGACATTTGTCACAATGAATAATTACGCATTATTTTTAAGGTCAAAATGAGAAAAAACGGTTGTTACGCGTTTTTCCAATGTTCTTAGCGAAAAAGAACAAAAAAATTTTGTCGCAAACGTGACAAAATCTCTTAATCAGTGTTCATTTTTTGCGCACGCTTTTCTTTGCAATGGAGCGGTTCGTTACATGTTTGTCTGAAAAACCAGACGTTGGTGATTTTATTAATTGTGATATTCCTTGTTATTGTTATAATTTCTATAAGACATGCAATGCTCTATTATCTTCAAGGAGGAACAAAAACAGATGAGTATGAAAAAAGTACTAACGATCGCCGGATCGGATTCGAGCGGCGGGGCCGGAATCCAGGCAGACTTAAAAACATTTCAGGAGCTCGGTGTATACGGGATGACCGCGTTAACGACAATCGTGACAATGGATCCGAAAAACGGCTGGCACCACAATGTTTTTCCGATTGACATAAAGACGATTGAAGCTCAGCTGGAAACGATTCTTTCCGTCGGGATTGATGCGATGAAAACAGGCATGCTCGGTTCGGTCGAGATTATTGAGCTTGCCGCAAAAACAATCGATGAGAACCAGTTTACGGGCGTTGTGATCGACCCTGTCATGGTTTGTAAAGGGGAGGATGAAGTGCTGCATCCGGAGACCGCGGAAGCTTTGCGTGACATTTTAGTTCCTCGGGCAACGGTGGTAACTCCCAACCTTTTTGAAGCATGGCAGCTTGCCGGGACAGGTCCGATCAAGACGGTTGACGATATGAAAGAAGCGGCTGCCAAAATCCATGAATTAGGGGCAAAATACGTCCTTATTAAAGGAGGAAGCAAGCTGGAGCATGAAAAAGCGGTTGATCTTCTTTTTGACGGATCGGAATTTAAGCTTTACGAATCTGAACGGATCGAAACCACCTACACGCACGGGGCCGGCTGTACTTATTCCTCTGCCATTGCAGCTGAACTCGCAAAGGGAAAATCGGTTCTCGAAGCGGTCGAAGTGGCGAAGGATTTTATCACTGCAGCAATCCGCCATGGATTCCAGCTCAACCAATATGTGGGGCCGACGATGCACGGAGCCTACCGCAATTTTGGCGCAGGAAAAAACTGATCATCGATAAAATCATGGAGTCAGGCAGGGCCGTTTATGTGGCCCTGTTTTTTGACATAGAGATTTTTTCACATAGAGAAACAGCAGCAATCATCTTCCAAAAGCGGCTGCTTCGCAATTCACTTTATTTTTTAGTAAGATAAAGTAGCACTTACGTTTAAAATAATGGTTTTTTATAAAGCTTATATGAAAGAGTTCTGAAAGGGGGAATACACGTGGAGGCTGTCACTCAAAAAGAAGCGGTCCAGAAAGCGATTGATCGCTTGGCCAATCAACCAGTGTTTGTCCATATAGAGACGACAAACGGGGCATATGCTTCCCATGTTGACCAATCATTTTTCTCAGCGGGAGCTTATATCCGCAATGCGAAAATTCAATATGGACACGGGAAAATTACTGGGCCCGGGCCATTCCGCGTCGGCCTGAAGCTAGAGTATGGCTGGGTATACGCAGAAGGAATTACCCACTATGAATTTGACGGCTCGGACCGTCTGCTAATGGCCGGCCATGATGCGACCGGGAAGCTGGCTGTTGCCCTGCAAATTAGCCGGACTCCTTTTCAATAATCGATTTCCGCCCAGAAAGGAATGTATCTTATGGAAAAAGAAAGACATGTACTTGTCGTATTCCCGCACCCGGACGATGAAGCATTCGGAGTCTCCGGAACGATTGCCACCCATGTCAAGCAAGGAACCCCGGTAACTTATGCTTGTTTGACTCTTGGTGAAATGGGGCGGAACATGGGGAACCCTCCATTTGCAACGCGGGAAACACTGCCGATGATTCGCAAGCAAGAGTTGCAAAACGCGGCGAAAATCCTTGGGATTGCCGATTTAAGAATGATGGGTCTGCGCGATAAAACGGTTGAATTTGAGGAAGAAACAAAGCTGACAGATATGGTCACATCGATGATTGATGAATTAAATCCGTCGCTGGTGATTACTTTTTATCCCGGCTATTCCGTACATCCCGATCACGACGCGTGCGGGGCAGCGGTCGTTCGTGCTCTTGAAAAAATTCCCGCGCCAAGCCGTCCAAAGCTTCACTGTGTAGCTTTTTCGAATAATTGTGTCGAAGAACTCGGCCAGGCGGACATTATCAATGATGTGAGCAAAGTCGCCGATATAAAAATCAAAACGATAAAAGCACATCGTTCCCAAACCCAGCTAATGGCTGCAGATATGGAAGAAAAACTAAAGAATAACGATCCGCAAGCGTTGGCATGGATTAATAACGAGCGGTTTTGGACTTACAAGTTTTAAAAGGAAAAATTAAAAGAGCCGGCCGGCTCTTTTTTAGTTTTCTTCCAATACGTCTTTCAAATACTGAAGCTGATTGCCGTCTTCCCGTTTAATCATTTTGACGAGCAGCGGTTTCGTGAGCTTCATCATCAAGCCGGTCGTTTCAATGGTCGCGGTGAGCTCTACCCGTGTCGCTTCGTCCACTTCTTGAAACGTATAATGGAAAATGACGCCGAACCCGTTTGTCTCGCTATTAACCGTATATGACCGGTTCTCTTTAAATCCGGTGAAAACAACTTCCGCCTGCGTCTCGCGGCCGCTGATATATCTTGTCTCCAAATATTTGGTTCCGGCGCTGGTCGGCCCATCGGTTATTTTTTCAGATTTTATGACGTTCGGCATAAATTCCGGGGAATTTTCCAAATTTACCATAAAAGCAAATACTTCGTTTAAAGGCTTGTCGATCGTAATACTTGTTTGGAAATCAGCCATTTGGACAATGTCTCCTTTATTGCTGGCAACGCGCTGAATAAGCACTGTCAGTTATCTGCTTATATTATACCCGATTGTGAAATAACGGCACAGTTGTGCAAACTTTCCGCTTAAAAAAGAAAAGCCCTGACCACAGTTCCATGTCAGGATTGATTGGCGGCGCAAAATAGAACGGTATATTCGAAGATTAATCTAAAGCTGCACCAAAGTACATGCTGTTATAAGCTCGGATGAAACAATGAGCAAAACCGGCACCAGTCGATAATCACGATTTCTTTACTGCGCACATCAATGATGCCATCCTTTCTAAGCTTGGAGAAAACGCGGCTGACACTTTCCCGCGATGTTCCAACGAGAGAAGCAAATTCCTGGACTGTGATCGGCAGCTCTATATGCATGCGATTACACCGGTTTGCACCGAATTTGCCGGCGAGCCGCTCGAGTGTTTTTAAAGTTTTTGTATAAACATCCAACAGAGCCAGGTCCCTCATGATTGAAGTCATTTCACGAAGCTCCGCGCTCATATAACGGATAATTTCAATAGAAAGCTCAGGGGACATCATTAACTCGTATTCTAAATCAACCGTATTTAAGAAAAAGATTTCTCCGTCCTTGACCATCTTCGCCGTGGCCGGGTAATGGCTCCCTGGCTGGTTGAACAAACAAGCTTCGGCAAAAAGATCCCCTTTCTTTTTCATACAGACAATGATCTCGTTGCCTGCTTCGTCCTGCTTCGTTAATTTTACGATTCCGGAATGGACAAAAAACACCCCTTGTGCTTCATCATACTCGGAAATAATTTGCTCGCCTTTTTTATAGCTTTTCTTGATAATCTGCTTATCTATCACTTGGATTGATTGTCTCGGAAAATTTTTAAACACTTCTATTTTCCGCAAAAAATCTTCAATATCATTTTTTGCCCGGGCCACCTGGCTTGACCCTGTTCCTTCTTTATGATTGGTCATTTGTCTACCCCCTTCGACCATATCGTTATCCATTTAATTCTAGCCAAGTCCGCGTCTTTAGAAAGTGAGATTTATCACGATGAGTATCCAGGGGCATTTCAGCTTGATCATTTGCACTTCACAGAAATTTCACAATCATAGCTGCAAACTGTGCTTTCCGTCACTATGTCGATGATGGCAACCAGCTAGGATAAACATTGAAACAACATAAAGGGGGGAAACCAATGCAAAAAGCGGCAGCCAGTTTCGTGATATTTGCATTATTGGGGCTTGGACTCGGTTATTTGGTTTTTGATGTGTTTTCCGGAAAAACGGCGGATACGCCTGAATCAGCAGCCCCGGCCGAGCAGCAGGAAGAGCCATCGAATGAAGCCGATAATGCCGCAAAGAGCAGTCCAGACAGCGAGGGCAACAAGGAAGCGAAAACCGTTGCAGCGGATGGTAATATCCTTCAAACAAAAGGCTGCCTTGGATGCCACTCCGCAGCTTCGCTCGATCTTAAAGGCGGAGCAACAGGCCCGGATCTATCCCAGGCCTTCAATAATGTTGAAGGCAAGCACGGAAAACCGCTCGAAGAGTTCTTAAAAGAACCAACGTCGGCTGTTATGTCGGGTGTCATTGGTGGCAATCCATTAACAGACGAAGAAATCAGCCAGATTGCAGAATTATTGAAAGAAGCTTCAGAAAAATAAGATGAAGGTGGTGCAGCCTGAATGAAAAAGTGGATTCCTGCCGCTTCGGGGCTAATAGCCGGTTTTATGGCGGCAACGGTATTCTTTGCTGATTTTTCACCCGGACCGCGCAGCGAAGCAACAAATGACAGCAATCATAAAAGCAATGCTGAAAAGGTGTATGTGCCTTTTGGCGAACAGGATGAGTATTATTTATTCGCCTCCGGCGGCCATTCCGGACAAATGTTTATTTACGGGGTGCCTTCGATGCGCCATATCCGCACGGTTCCGGTATTCTCCAAAGATTCAGCAACCGGTTATGGCTGGGATACTCATACGAAAGAAATGCTCGGCGATTACACATGGGGTGACCTCCATCACCCGGCGTTTTCTGAAACAAAGGGTGAATATGACGGAAAATACATGTTTGCCACAGATGTTGGCAACAGCCGTGCCGCAGCGATGAACTTGGAAACGTTTACAGTCAAGGATATTATCGATGTTCCAAATACAAGCGGCCCCCATTGTGCAGCGTTTGTAACTGAAAATACCGAGTACATGTTCCTGCCGACCCGCTTTGCCGTTCCGATTGGCAGAGAGTACGCAACTCTTGATGAGTACAGCGAGAAGTACCGCGGCGTTATGTCGGCTGTCACATTTGACCAGAGCAGTGAAAAGCTGAACATTGCCTATCAAGTGGCTCTTCCGCCATGGTCTTATGATTTATCGGATGCCGGGAAAAAGGGATCAGCTGATTGGGCCGTCTTGACGACTTACAATACTGAAGAAGCGACAACAAACCTTGAAATCAATGCTTCCCAGGCGGACCGCGATTATATCGTTCTATTTAACTGGAAAGAGCTTGAACAGATGGTCAAGGATGGACAATATGATGAAGTAACCGGACAAAAAATGATTTTCCCGGAAAAGCATAAAGGCGGAATTTATTTGGTCCCTGTAGCGAAGTCGCCTCACGGAGTCGATGTTACGCCGGATGGTAAATACTTTATTGCTTCCGGCAAACTCGCACCTGCGATGACTGTATTTTCCTTTGAAAAAGCGTTCAAAGCGATTGAAAAAGGTGATTTTGCCGAAGAGCGCAACGGCATTCCAGTTTTAAAATATGAATCTGTCATGGAAAGAGAAGTAAATCCGGAGAATGCGCTTGGACCGCTTCATACCCAGTTTGATGATAAAGGAATGGCCTATACAACGATGTTCATCTCCTCTGAAATCGTCAAATGGGATCCGGCTACAGGGGAAACATTGGACCGCGTCCCTGTCCAATATTCACCCGGTCATGCTGCTGCAGCTGAAGGGGATAGTGTTTCTCCTGATGGAAAGTATATTGTCGCATTAAATAAAATTGCCAAGGACAGCTATCTGTCTGTCGGTCCTTCCCATCCGGAATCAATGCAGCTGATTGATTTACGCGGCAAGAAGATGGAGGTCATTCAATCGGCTCCCGTAAATCCTGAGCCGCATTATGCACAGATGATCAAAGCCGACAAAATTAAAACGATCTCCGTCTATCCGAAGGATGAGCAAAACAAAGATGCGGTTTATAAACAGGAGGATACAAAAATTGTCCGCAACGGCAATGAAGTTCACGTTTACGGAATTGCGATGCGTTCGAAATTTATCTTTGATGCAAAAGCGGAGCGCCCTGATGAAATCGCGGTTAACGAAGGGGATAAAGTGTTTATCCACTTAACCAACATCGATTTCGACCAGGATATCACTCATGGGTTTGCGATTAACGGCTATGACCTGAATATTGAAGTACAGCCCGGACAGACAAATACAGTCGAATTTACGGCCAATAAAGCCGGAACATTCCCGCTTTACTGTACGAATTTCTGCTCAGCCCTGCATCAGGAAATGACCGGTTATTTTCTGGTAAAACCAAAGAACTAAATCCGGAAAAGGGTATCTATCCACACTTGATACCCTTATCCTTTTTCAGGAAGGTGTGATTACCTTGAAACAACAGCGATTATCCGGCATCTCGTCACTTTTTCTTATTTGTGCGGCAATACTGGTCACAGCATCAATTTTCTTTCCGTGGTGGAGAATGGAGTTTTTTGCTCCGCAATATCCGGAAGGACTGAATATTATCGTCTATCCGAATAAATTGGACGGTCAAATTGATATCGTCAATGGACTGAATCATTACATCGGCATGGCCGGATTCAGCGAAGAAAACTTTCCTGAGCTAAATTATTTAGTTTATATGATCGGCGGTCTGGCGGCTTTAACGGTGGTGACAGCTTTGCTGCGCAGGAAATCAATCCTGTATGGCCTCATTGCTGTTTTTATGGCGGGCGGATTGCTTGGTGTTTATGATTTATACCGCTGGCTCAACAATTTTGGTACGAACTTAAGCCCGACGGCTCCGATCAAGGTAGATCCTTTCGTCCCGCCTATTTTGGGAGAAAACCAGATTGCCAACTTTATTACAACGAGCTATTTGGGGATACGATCGTACTTGATCATGGCTGCGTTTGTTCTGATTTTGATTCCGCTATGGAAGGACCGGCGCAGATGAAAAAGTTGACCGCCTTTTTCTTTCTGACCGCCATTGTCATATTCGGATGGCCTGATGATCGGGTTGCAGCCGCAGAAGATCTGCAGGCGCTGATTGATTCAGCCGAAGAAGGCGCCGTCCTCAAGCTGGAAAACAAGATTTATCATGGCAATATCACGATTTCTAAACCACTGACGCTAACCGGTTCGGCACGGACCATCATTGAAGGGGACGGTACAGGAAATGTTGTTTCGATTGATGCCACTGGAGTTGAACTGCACGATCTTACTGTCAGTGGCAGCAGCATGAATCGAAACTCAGCCGAGGAATATGCGGCCGTTAAAATCTACTCGGACCACAACATATTGGACAATTTAACAGTTAAGAATTCGTATCACGGCATTTATTTAAGCGAAGCAGATCATAATACGATCAAAAACACCGTCATTTCCGGGAGCGGAAAAGGAGAAATTGCCGGACAGGGCAACGGTCTCCATGTGTATTACTCAAATAACAATACGTTTGAAAACAACCGGATCTCAGGCTCAAGGGACGGAATGTTTTTTGATTACGCAAACGATAACCGAACCATTGACAATCACATTAGTGAAACACGATATGGGCTCCATTATATGTACTCTGATGATAATATCTTTGAAGGCAACGTCTTTACCCTGAATGGCGGCGGTGCCGCTGTGATGCATTCCAACCGGCTGAAATTGACCAACAACGAATTTATTTTCAATTATGGCCACAAGTCTTTCGGTCTGCTGATTTTATCAGCTAATGACAATGAAATTGAGAATAACACTTTCTATCTGAATAAAAGAGGGTTATATATAGATCAATCTTCGCGAAACATGATTACCAATAATCGCATCATCCAAAATCAAATTGGCATTGAACTGTGGGCCAGCTCAAACGAACAGGTTTTTTCAGGGAACCAAATTCATACAAATTCGATCCCTGCGATCACCCTGGGCGGGAGCGGCGATCATTCATGGGGTGCAAATGGAACAGGAAACGATTGGGGATCGCAGTTTCCGTTAACTGACTTGGACCAAAACGGGATTGGCGATCAGCCGGTTTCCTATTATTCTTCGCTTTATGAACAAATCGAAGATCAGGAATTAACCTATTTATTTTTCAAAAGCCCGGCATTAAAGCTGTTTGACAGAATCAACGGGCTTTTGCAAAAAAATGACAAAATGCTGGAAGACCCCGATCCGCTTGTGAAAACAACACACAATCAAAAGGGTTGGCTTATATTCGCCGGCGTGATTGCTCTGCTCATATTATTAAAAGGGAGAAATCGACTATGTATTACATTTGGAAGGAATGGAAGGAAAGCATAAGAGGAAAAGGATTCTGGCTCGCTGGTATCATCATTGTCGTGCTTTCGGCCGCCTTGCTGTTCCAGTCTTCTGTTCTTTCATTTGACAAGGGATTCTACATCGTCCTGATCAACCTGTTTGATGCATTTATTTATGTGATTCCCGTGCTCTGCCTGTTTCTCAGCGCCTTTTCAGTCTATCAGGAAAAAGAACAAAAAACGCTGATCATGCTGCTCTCCAAACAGGAAAGCTATTTCACGTTTCTCGTCAAAAAAAGCCTGGCTATCCACGTTGTATTAACCGGCTTGATATTGATATGGTTCTTTATCTATTTAGTGCCGCTGAAATTTTATTTTCAACCCGATTTAAGCGCCTATTTAACCTTTATCTTCGCGGTTCTCTGCTTAATGATCGTTTTCATTCAAATCGGGGCCTTCATTGGCAGCATCGGCAGGTCGAAAATCCAAATTGTTGGCTTTACCGTTCTTATTTGGTTCTATTTTTTCTTTTTACACGATATCGTCCTGCTCTCCCTGCTTCCTGACGTATCCTATGAAAATGTCAAACTCTTTTCGGCCGCTTTTTTTCTAAACCCGATTCAAGCTGTTCGCGTTTACCTGGAATCAGGGCTTGGCGTTTACACATCCGGGCATATGTCCAAGCTGTTCGAATCGTTTTTATGGACAAAACCCGCGATCTTTTTAACAGCAAATCTGGTGATCTGGCTGACAATCTCTATGGCAGCCTCGGTCACGATGCACCGCAAGGAGGGATATGAATGATTGAAGTAACCGGATTGACGCAGGGATTTGGCAAAAAAATCGTTCTCGCCGATGTCGACCTGCGGATTGAAAAAAATGAGATTTGTGCTCTGGTCGGAAGAAATGGAGCCGGGAAATCGACTTTTATCAACAGCCTGCTTGGCCTCCTCCCTGTTAAAAAGGGAATGGTGAAAATTAATAATATCGTCCGAACGGGAAAGAAGCGAACATTGCGGAACGAAATTGCCTTTCTTCCTGAAAAATTCATGCTTTATCCTGCGTTAACAGGCATGGAAAATATGTTGTTTTTCGCCGGAACTGGAAGCGGAAAGCCCGATCTGACGGAAATCGAAAATGCGTTAAAAGCAGTGAATCTTTGGAAAGACCGCGATGTAAAGGTCAAAAAATATTCGAAAGGAATGCTGCAGCGGCTCGGGCTTGCGGTTACACTTTACCAGGATGCAGATATTCTGATTCTTGATGAACCGACAAGCGGGATTGATCCGATGGGACGGCAGGAAATCCTCGAAGTGTTGAAATCGTTGTCCGGAAAAACGATCCTCCTCTCATCCCACCATCTTGACGAAATCAAGCAGGTATGCACACATGTCGCATTTTTGGAAAACAGCATCATCAAAAAGTATACGGTAAATGAATTTATGCAAGTACAAAGATTGGGGGATTACGATAATGAAAAAGTTGTATAGCGGATTGATCATCTTCCTCTTGATCCTGTTATCCGGCTGCAGTGAAAGTAATGATTGGGAAGTAAATTTTACAAAGCCGCTCTATTTTTCAAAAGATAAGCCGGTCCCTTTTGAAATCAAGGTAACCGATGGAGATAAAGCAGTCGAAGGATTGCAGGTTTCGGCCGCGCTTTCGATGGTCAATATGGATCATGGCAGCTTTGACATTGCCCTTGCCGAAAAAGGAGATGGCGTTTATGCCGGAGAGGCAGAGCTGCCAATGGGCGGCGAGTGGGAAATCGTTTTTACGATGGAAAAGGACGGCAAAGAAACGGAGAAAGTTGTTCAATATGAAGTGAAGGATGCCAAGGGAGTTGCCACCTTAAACGGTGAGTGGATTACCAATGATGACCTTGAGTTTTACCGTTTTATTAACAAGCTTCATATCGAAATGAGCCGCGAAGCCGATACGGAAAAATATAAAGGAAAAGCTTTGGAAGAAGCCATGGCCTACTGGGATGCGCAGGAAAAATTGAATGAAGACAAAAACCAGCTGTTAACGCAAATTATCCGCCTTCGTTCCATGGCATTGCTCGCGCGTGAAAAGGGTCATAAAGCTTCGCCGGATGAAGTAAAGGCTGAGATTGACCAAGCCCGGGAGCAATATCAGCAATCGGAAGCAGCCAAAAAATTAATCAATGACTTTGGCGAAGATAAATTTTGGGATATCGAACAGAAGCAATATGAGATGATCGTGCTCTCGCAAAAGGTTCAACAGGATTTGATCGAAAGAGTAACAAAAGAAAATCCTGAAGCAGATGAACAGGAAATCCAATATCTTGCACAAAAAGAATACGAAGAATTGCTTGTTTCACAGGTTAATTCGATGGAGATTATGTTCTTATAATATTAAAATGCCTTTGATGGGCATTTTTTGTTTTTTTAATAATTTTGTGAGTGATTACTCACTTTACAAATAAATCATTTCGTTTTAGAATAACAGTGAGTGATTACTCACTTTCATAAAGGAGATGACCTTCGTATGGAAAAGAACATTATATCCATCCAGAATGTTTCCAAGTCTTTTGGGAATCAGCAAGTGCTCATTGATATTAACCTGGATATAAAAATGGGCGAAATTTTTGGGTTTCTTGGTCCTTCCGGGGCAGGAAAGACGACACTCGTAAAGCAGTTAGTCGGTCTCGACATTCCTACAGAAGGAAGCAATTTTATTTTCAATCAAAAAATGCCGTCCTTGTCCCTGATTGAAAGGATCGGGTATATGGCTCAGTCCGACGCCCTGTATGGTGAATTGTCCGCAAAGGAAAACCTGGAGTTTTTCGCTTCTCTTTATCGTTTAAAAGGCCGAGAACGCCAGCAAAGAATGAATGAAGTAATGGAAATCGTTCAGCTCTCAGAACATATGACAAAGCTCGTATCCAATTATTCCGGGGGGATGAAGCGCCGCTTGTCGCTGGCGATTGCATTGCTTCATGAACCCGAGCTGCTTATTCTCGATGAACCGACCGTCGGCATTGACCCTGTATTAAGAAAAAACATTTGGGAAAGCTTCTATGCGCTTAAAAGAAAAGGAACGACTATCATTGTCACGACCCATGTCATGGACGAAGCGGAAAAATGCGACCGGCTTGGCATGATTCGCTACGGACGGCTGATTGCGGTTGGATCTCCGGCAGAATTAAAAGCAAATACCGGGACTGCCAATATCGAAGAAGCATTTTTAAGCTATGGAGGTGCTAAATAATGAGAATTGGTGCATTGGTGCTAAGAATTTTGCGGCAATTTTTGCGTGATAAGCGGACGATGGCGTTGATGATTTTAGCCCCGATCTTGATACTATCAATGCTTCATCTTGTCTTTAATGGCGATGATTACACTCCGAAAATCGGACTGGTTGGCTTTCCCGGGCAAGTTATTAATCAACTGGACTTGGAAGATGCCAAAATATCAGAATATGAATCTGCCAAACTGGCAAAAATAGATTTATCGGAACAAGAAATAGATGCATATCTAAAACTCGATGGGCAAACACCTTCTGTCGTTTTGGAAGGAAGTGATCCGAGCGTAAATGGAGCTGTTATGAAATGGATGCAAAAGGCGCTTAAACCTCTCCAGCCAGATCGTGCACCTGAACCGGAGGTCGATTATTACCACGGCTCCAGCGAAATGGGACAGTTTGATTATTTTGGCCCCGTTCTGCTTGGATTTTTCGCCTTTTTCTTTGTTTTTTTGATCGCCGGTGTCTCGTTCCTGCGCGAAAGAACAACTGGAACATTGGAGAGGCTTCTATCGAGTCCACTGCGGCGCTGGGAAATTGTCATCGGCTATGTGCTTGGCTTCGGAATCTTCACGATGCTCCAGGCGGGAATCATCGCCTGGTATGCAATTTATGTTTTAAATATGATGATGGAAGGGTCCTTCTTCTACGTGCTGCTCATTACGCTGATTTTGTCTTTGTCGGCACTTACACTCGGAATCCTTTTATCGGCCTTTGCAAACAATGAACTGCAAATGATTCAGTTTATTCCAATCGTCGTCGTTCCGCAAATTTTCTTTTCCGGGCTATTTAATCTGGAGACGGTTTCTGATTGGTTGAGCTGGATTGGCCCGTTCACACCACTTTATTATGCAGCTGATGCTTTAAGGGACGTCATGGTGCGCGGGTATGGACTCGGTGAGATTTATATAAATTTACTTGTGCTGGCCGGATTCTCCACCCTATTTATGTTCTTGAACATCATTACATTGAAAAGATACCGAAAAATATAAAATCAACTCTGATTCACTTTTAAAATAATTTCCTTTACAATGTTATTTAATGGACAAAAATGTGATGAGGGAGCAAAAAATGTCGGACCAGGATTCTATCATTGAAGAATTTTTTGAAGAGGAAAAGGAAGGCTTAACGGAGAAACAGAAAAAAATCATCGCCGCCGCGGTTGAGTCTTTTTCAGAAAAAGGCTTTGCCGCCACTTCAACGAGCGAGATTGCCAAGAAAGCCGGCGTTGCGGAAGGAACGATTTTCCGGCATTATAAAACGAAAAAAGACTTGTTAATGTCAATCGTTGTTCCAATGATGGCCAAATTTATCGCTCCGTTTGTGATAAACGATTTAAATAAGGTTCTGAATACGAGGTATGAGAACTATGAAGATTTTTTAAGGGCGATGATCGAAAACAGGATATTATTTTTTAAAAATAATTTGCCGCTTTTCAAGATCCTGTTACAGGAAATACCGTTCCATCCAGAACTAAAAAAACTCTTTAAAGAACATTTAGGAGAAAAGGTTTACGAGCGCTTCAGAGAGCTTATCCTTTTCTATCAGGCCAAAGGCCAAATTATCGACATACCCCCATACAGCGTTGTCCGGCTTACAGCATCATCGATATTTGGTTATTTGATCGGCCGCTACCTGCTGTTTCCGGAAGAGGACTGGGATGAAGATTCAGAGATTGAACGGACCATCCAATTTATTATGCATGGCTTATCCCCGAAAGAGTGAAGGCCCGGATCTGAGCGGATCCGGGCCTTTATTTTATTCGATTTCAGATTTCGCGGAAATGTCGTCTGTTTTCGCGGATAAAATGTTAACGCCAACCAGATTAAGGGCCTGAAATCGACTTTCTTTCCGATGGTTTAAGAGAATCTCACTTATGGCAGCTCAACTTTATAAAGCTTATCATCATCTTCATCCGGAGTACCCCGTCCGTCGGTATTATTGCTGACGAAGTATAAAGTAGTTCCGTCCATAAATACATCACGGATGCGCCCGAGTCCTGAAATGAATTCACTGGTCGTATTTTGTTCGAGGTCAAACTGGCGGACTGCATTGCCACGCAATGTCGCGACAAAAAGTCTGCCTTTATAAAAAGCGATTCCCGATGGGGCCCATGTATCGTTTCCGGACTGGAATAGCGGTGTTTCCATGTCAGGCTCTGTTTCATCCCCGACAATTTCTGGCCAGCCATAATTTAAGCCAGCTTCAATCCTGTTAATTTCATCATGTGCAGATGGCCCATGTTCACTTGCATATAACGTGCCCGCTTCGCTCCATGCCAACCCCTGAGGATTCCGGTGGCCATAGCTATAAACATATGAACCGGAAAACGGATTGTCATTAGGAACCGACCCATCAAGGTTAATGCGCAAAATTTTTCCGCCCAATGACTCAAGATCCTGGGCGATTTCCGGTTGTGTTGCATCGCCCGTGGTCGCGTACAGCTTGCCGTCCGGGCCGATTTTCAAGCGCCCGCCATGATGGTATTGGCCGCTCGGAATTTTGTCGAGCAGTACTTTTTGTTCCGACCATTGATCATCTGTGAGCACAAGCTCGATAATCCTGTTAAACTGCCCGCTTTCATCCTCATACGTATAGTAAGCAAATGCCCGGTTGGTTTCCTTGAAATCCGGAGCAAGGACAAAGCCAAGCAATCCAGCTTCAGACGCGGTTGCCAATGGTTTGGCAAGCTTTACTGGCTGCCTGTTTTTCTCGCCATTTTTGATTTGAACAATACTGCCTGTCCGTTCGCTTATATAAAAAGTATCTTCGCTTTTCGCGATCGACCACGGTATGTCGAGCTGATCAGCAATGATTTCCGGCTCCGTTACTTTTCCAGCTGTCTCTGCTTCTTGTGGAGCGGCCGGCTGTTCTCTTCCGTACTCATTATTTGAACACCCGAAAAGCATGAAAACCGACAATAATAATAAAAGAAACAGACTTTTTTTCATCGCATCTCCCTCGCACACTTAATAAATTCGTAAAATCAATAACGGACTCCGGCTGTGTTCAAGGCTTCCAAAATGGCTTTTCCAACACCGCTTTCTTCATTTGTTAATGTAACAAAATCACACTGTGCCTTAATAATGTCATCCGCATTTCCCATTGCCACTGAACGACCGACCCTTTTAAACATGGAAAGGTCATTGTAATTGTCACCAATCGCCATCGTCTCTGCTAATGATATTCCTTTATTGCTTGTAAACGCCTCGAGTGCAATTCCTTTTTGGGCTTTTTCATTTGTAATTTCAAGGTTTTCATGACCTGATGAACTGACTGCCAGTCCTTCCACATGTTCCAATGACTCCTTCGCCGCGGCGAGATGGTCAATATCATAGGAAAAAGCAAGCAGCTTGTAGATTTCGTACTGGTCACCGTTAAACAATTTGTCATAATGATCGACTATGTTGACAAAGCCCTTCGTTAAGCGCTGCCGGGCTACCTTGATCACTTCTTCCACGTCCGCCTCCGGATTTGCGCTCATAAAAATATCGACCAGGACAGAGACGCCTTTTTCGC
Source organism: Bacillus sp. V3-13 (assembly GCF_002860165.1). Classification (GTDB taxonomy): domain Bacteria; phylum Bacillota; class Bacilli; order Bacillales; family Cytobacillaceae; genus Bacillus_BJ. Next base: position 45,324 of record NZ_PGUZ01000005.1, read on the forward strand.
TGTCACTCGTGTATGTACCTTTGTTTGTGTATACTTCAAAATACACATTGTTTTCCATCAATCTAACTGCCGCCTCTTTCGCCTTTTCTTTCTCAAGCGGGCTGGAGGCAACAATAGCTCCGTCTGCCGAGCGCACTTCCGCCCCATTGACGCAAATAACCGGACATTGAATCTCATTGTCATCTAAAACATACCTTGCTTCCTGATAGGACCTGCCGGTTGCAATGACTACTTCCACACCCATTTTCTGTGCCTTTTTGATAGCTTCTTCATTTTCTTTTGTAATTTGGTGGGAGCTTGTTAGTAATGTTCCATCCATATCGATCGCAATGCATTTAATCATTTTTACACCTTCTCTTGTTTTTTCAACCTATTTTGTTATTTTATCACGATTCCAATCGTTGATGCTTATCTTAAAACCTTGTTTATGTAAAATCACTCAAAAAAGAGGCAGAGCTTGGTTTCTGCCTCTTTTTTGCTGAAAAATCGGCTTAAACACGCAGGACTGGATTAGCCATTTCCTCCTGATGCTCAGCCTGGCGCAGAAAATCCGCCTGTATCTTTTCTGCAAAATCATCGACGACCGAAAAATCGACTGCTTTCACATAAATCTTCTCCAATTGATCATTGAGTTGCTTTGCCCTTGCCAAATGGGAGGCAGCTGTTGACATCCTCTCTTTATAGCGTTTAGCAACCCGTTCAATTTCATCGGCAAAAATTTCATCCGTTCCCGGAGCAATGACCGCTTTATACATATCAATAATTTCATCACCGTCACGGCTTGGAAAATATTCATGCGGAGCGGTGCTGTCAAAGATGCTAATCCCAATCTCCCTGATGATCACCATGTCCAGGCTTTCCGGATCGAACCCGCAATGATAAACCTCCACATCGAAGCCTCTTTCCTCCGCCTGTGCTGCGAGCTTCTTTAACATCGTTGATTTTCCGGAACCCGGGCGCCCTTTAATAAAATATCGTTTTGGGATGTCCTCTGTTAAGTTTTGAATATAATCAACCGGCCCTTTCGGAGTCGCCGCCCCTAAAAAGCGGTGCTTTACGGTAGACTTTTTATTTAAAACGATCGTGCCAAAAAACATGTCAATCAACCGGCTAGTAAGGTTGTTTGCCTTCTCAAAGTCGATATTGTTCATATAGATTTTTTCCCATTCGTCATGGATTCTTAATGCTTCGGCATAGGTGGAATAAGCTTCGGCAAAAGCATGCGAAATTTCTCTGGATAGCTTTACGATCTCCTGCTTGCTTTCAAGGAGAAGCCGGGAATCCCAGGCGTCACCCAAATTAACATAATCTTCAACGGCACCTGGCGTTTTCGGTTCAATCACATGTGGTGCTGTCCCGTCAACGATGCCCGCTTTCAAAGCCGGAATAATCACGCCGTCAATCGATTCATTGTCGGAAGCGCAATGGAGATACTCGACGTTATACCCTTTTTCCAGCCATTGCCTTGCTATTTTTTTCATAAGCGTTGATTTCCCAGTGCCGGGACCGCCTTTTAATATAAACAATCGTGTTAAATCTTTTAAATTGGAATCATATAAACTATAAAATCCCCGTGCTGTATTTCCGCCGGCAAAATAATGAAGGATCTTTCCAGCCATCTTAGACACTCCCTTTAATAAAATCGTGCACCTGCTTCTCTTTCATCAAGATATGCAGATTAAGTTAATTGGGTGAATGCCTATAAAAATATGCCGAAACTTCTTAATCTGCCTGCTTGATTAAGTCTGCTAATACGGCATCTGTTGCCTCGACCAGGTTTTCAACGGTCAGCTCCATTTGAACGCCTATTTTCCCTCCGCTCACGACAATCGTTTTAAGCTGCCCGGCCCGCCTATCTATAAACGTTGGATACTGTTTTTTCATTCCAACCGGAGAACAGCCGCCCCGGATATAACCTGTATACTTTTGAATATCCTTGACCGCGATCATTTCAATTTTCTTTTCTCCTGCTGCTTTTGCCGCTTTTTTCAGGTCGAGTTCTTCTGCTACAGGGATCACAAAGATGTTAATATTTTTATTTGCACTTTGCGCCACTAAAGTTTTATAGACTTGGCCGGGAGATTTGTTGATCTTTTCCGCAACGGAAATGCCATCTATCTTTCCGTCGATACGATCGTAGCTGATCAGCTCATAGCCGATGTTTTTCGCATCAAGAATCCGCATTGCATTTGTTTTTGTTTTAGCCATCAAATTCTCCCCCGTATACTTTTCCCTATATATTAACTTATTTTTTTCTGCTAAAAAAACCAATCCACTTGAGAAGCCGGATATGCTGTTTCGGATGAATAACTTTTCACTCTAAGGGTAATAGTTTGAAAAGAAACCCTGGCCATTTTAGGACTATAATCGAGTTTTTTACAAGGAGGGTAAGTGCATGACAGACCATGTCAATTCGCCGGGAAGGATGCCGCAATTCCCTGAGCCTTATTGGAGGGATTCAGCGGAGCTTCCGTCGTTTGAAAGATTAACAGAAGATATTGAGACAGATACGGTTATTATTGGAGGCGGAATTACCGGGGTAACGGCTGCCTATTTGCTTGCAAAAGAAGGGGCTAAGGTTGTCTTATTGGATGCGGGAAATATATTAAACGGGACAACCGGCCATACGACGGCTAAAATTACCGCACAACATCGACTCATTTATGAAGAGCTGATCAGCCATTTTGGTGAGGATACGGCCAGGCTCTATTATGAAGCAAACAATGAGGCTCTTCAATTTATTAAAAATACGGTAAATAAGCACAACATCGACTGCGATTTTAGTGAAGAGGATGCGTACGTCTATACCAATTCCAGCGAATATATTCAAAAATTGATTAACGAATATAAAGCGTATGAAAAGCTTGGTATTAACGGGGAGTATTTAGCCGAAATTCCGATTCCGGTGGAAATGAAGGCAGCGATTGTCATGAAAAATCAGGCTCAATTCCACCCTTTAAAATATTTAACGAACCTTGTCGATGAAATCGTTAAAGACGGCGGCAAAATTTATGAAAATACAACCGCGGAGCATATTGAGAAAGGGAAACATCCTGTCGTTATCACCCGCGATGGCAATCGCCTTACCTGCAGCAATGTGATCATCAGCTCACACTTCCCTTTTTATGATAAAACCGGCGGCTATTTTGCAAGAATGTATGCCGAACGCTCATATGTCCTCGCAGTTAAGCCTGAAAAGCCTTATCCGGGTGGAATGTTTATCAGCGCTGAGCAGCCAACCCGTTCACTGCGCTCAGCTTCAATTAATGGCGAACAGCTGATTCTCGTCGGTGGTGACGGCCATGTCACCGGTCATGGCATAAATATGTTTCAGCATTACGAAGCGCTTGAGGATTTTGCAGAAACAACATTTGGCATAAAGGAAATCCCATATAGATGGTCTACCCAGGATTTAAGCACCCTCGACAAAATCCCTTATATCGGGAATATCACGGATAATAATCCGAATATTCTCGTAGCAACCGGGTTCCGTAAATGGGGGATGACAAACGGAACGATTGCGGCATTGCTGCTGTGCGACTTAATTGCCGGCAGAAAAAATAAATACGAACAGCTTTTCACCCCATCGAGATTTAACACGGACCCGAGTTTAAAAAAACTAATTTCACAAAATGCCGAGGTTGCAAAATCATTTATCGGAGGCAAGCTCGACCATCCGGATAGAAAACCTGCCGAACTCAACCAGGATGAGGGCGCTGTTGTCACTATCAATGGGAAAAGAACTGGAGCCTATAAGGATAAAGATGGCGAAATTTACCTGATCGATACAACATGTACCCACATGGGCTGTGAACTCGAATGGAACAATGGGGAACGGACATGGGACTGCCCTTGCCATGGCTCCAGATTTAGCTACAAAGGTGATGTTGTTGAAGGCCCGGCGGTAAAACCGTTGAAAAGAGTAGAATCCTCTTAAAGTTTTGAAGACCTCTCCTCGCTGGAGAGGTTTTTTTTATGCGTTATTTAGGAAAAAAGTTTTATTAATCCTGTTTAAAAGCAAATTAAACTGGGTATATAGTAATGATTATTGTATATTTCGAAAAATTTAACAGAACCAGGTGCTCATTATGGCTCTTAGACAAAAATTGATTCTGCTCATGATTTGTTCCACTTTAATCGGACTTGCTTTTTTATATTTTGCAGCCCAGTCCTACATCATTGAAAGTTTTGCCGACATTGAAGATAAAAACATGAGGTTGAATATGAAGCGGGTGCTCAATGCTCTCGCAGATGATTTAACGGAGTTGGACAGCAAGGTGACAAGCTATGCCGCCTCGGATGATGTTTACAATTTTATGTACAGCAACGAACTATCCGAAATCGAGGCGAATATGGGCGATGACATGTTCAATGTTAACCGTTTGAATTTTTTGATGATCATCAACACTGACGGGGAAGTCGTTTATGAAAAAGGTTTTAACTTGCAAACATCAAGAAGCAAGAGCATTCCTGACAACTTAAAAAACAGCATAAATCATGATCCTTTTCTTACGGCACATCGAAACGAAAAAGACATTCACTCGGGCATTATGATGCACCCTGAAGGGCCTATATTGGTTGCAGCGCATCCGATTGTGGGCAGCAGCTTTTCCGGGCCAGTCGCGGGCTCGCTGGTAGCGGGAAGATTTATCGACTCTGCCAAGATAAATAACTTGTCTGAAGCAACCCTTTCCTCACTGGAAGTGATCCCGTACCAACGCACTCTTTTACCTGAAGGAACTGATGTAAAAGCACCGGATTCCTTAAAAGCAGCGGCGATTTGGACTGAACTTATCGACAAGGAAAATGCAGCTGCTTATGCGCTTGTTCATGATCTTGATGGAAAGCCGGCTGTTATTCTAAAAATAAACGAAAAGCGCGAAATTTTTATGCGTGGAAACAAAAGCTTGATGTACTTCTACATATTCATACTGCTGGCAGTAGTCTGCCTGATTATCTTTGTCATGTATATATTGGATAAACTGTTCCTAAAGAGGTGGGGCAAACTGATTCACCGCGTTATCACAATAAGGGAACGCCGGGATTTTTCAGCAAGAGCCGAAATTACCGGAAATGATGAGATTTCGAAATTGGAAAAAGAATTTAACGGAATGATGAATGCCCTGGAACAATCGCAGCAGGAAATTATGGCGCTGGCCTACCATGATAGTTTAACAATGCTCCCCAACCGCACCTTATTTTATGACAAGCTTAATGGTGAGCTTCAGGAAGCACAGGAGCAGCAAAAGCATGTCGGAATTTTGTTTATTGACCTGGATAATTTTAAAACTGTCAATGATACATATGGACATGAAATTGGCGATTTGCTTCTGCAAAAAGTGGCCGGGCTTCTAAAGGAAAGCATCCGTAAGCAAGACACCGTTTCCCGGCTTGGAGGCGATGAGTTTACCGTTCTGCTGCCAGGAGTTTCAAATCACGCTGAAATGGAAGAGGTCGCAAGAAGAATCCAGGAACGGCTCTCCGATCCGATTTTGATTGGCGGCAAACAATTATACGTAACAGCAAGCATCGGGGCAAGCCTGTATCCCGATGATGGCGAGGATTCGGAAACATTGATCCGCAATGCCGACCGTGCAATGTTCCAAGTTAAAAGGATCGGCAAAAACAATTATACGCCGTACAAAAATGACATCGATAGCTAAAAGGTGCAGGAGATCCTTCCTGCACCTTTTTACAGATTAATTGTGTTGCCAAGACTTCACATCAAGCTTTTGTGGATCCAGATGGCGGAATGGGAACCGTCCCCCATTGCAATCGTGACCTGTTCAGAGTGGGCAGCAACATCACCTGCTGCCCAAACATTTTGAACATTGGTCATTTTCGTTCTCGGATCAATCGGAATATGACGGTTTTCCAATGTTTTAACGCCGAGCTGCTTTGCGAGACCTGATTTGACTTCATTGCCGCCAAAAGCGATAAAACCGCGACTGCCAAGGAGTTTTTCTCCATTCTTCAAAACAGCCCCTTGAAAGTTCTCACCATCAACGATAATGTTGTCAATCGGCTCCTCGATATATCGAATCGAATGGTCCTTTAATTTTTGGAGAAGTTCGGCATCTACCGGCTGTTGTTCATGGTTAATAAAGGTGAGCTTGTTCGTCCAATAAAGGAGAGTCAAGGCCATATTGGCGCCGGGATTTCCCGATCCCAACACAACTGTTTCTTGATCTTTGACCTCATATCCATCGCAATCGGGACAAATATATACACTCATGCCGAGGCACGGGTAAATCTCCGGGAAGCCGGGAATGCGATCCATTACCCCTGTAGCAAGCAGCAGCCGTTTTCCCGTAAAGCTTTCCCCCGTATCGGCCTTAATGATGAATTCATCTTCGTTTATAGCTTCAGCTTGTTCTGCTTTACCAGTGAAAAACTCAACGCCGTATTGTTCAGCCTGTTTTCGGCCTATTTTTCTCAGTTCTTCGCCGCTAATACCATCGGGATAGCCCAGGACATTATGATAGCCCTTGCATATAGTTGATCTGCCGTCATTTGCATCGATGACAAGAACTCTGTGTTTGTATCTGCCTAACTGGATAGCCGCTTGTAAGCCTGCTATTCCGCCTCCTATAATAATACAGTCGTACATGATTTGAGCGTCTCCTTCCGATCTGAAAATTCCAGCTTCCGCCTGCGGGAACAATCTGCGTCATCAAACTGCTATCTAAAATTCTCTCTATTTCATACTTCCCTAAAAACTACTGCTTAACCTTTTTGAAAAGATAAAAAGATCGAAGGAAACCCCCTCGATCTTCGCAGGTAATGTTAATTTGATAAATCCTGACTCTCCTTTGATGTCCCCAGACCCGGTCCGCGCTGTAAAAATTTCTGGTATATAAATATGGCAACCATTAACACAGCGCCCATAATTGAGGAAACAAGCTCTGGAACAACCAATAAAACCCCGGCTATGACCAAAACTGCCCGCAACCACATAGGCATCGGCTTCACCCAATAACCGATCATTCCGGCCCCGACGCCAATCATTCCAATGGTGGAGCTGATCATAATGAGCGTAGCCCCGACCCAATCCGTATCGATCAGCAGCATTTGCGGCGAGAAAACAAAGATATAGGGAATGATGAAAGCTGCAATCGCCAAGCGTGTTGATTCCAGACCCGTTTTCAACGGGTCGCTTTGGCCAATTCCCGAAGCAGCAAAGGCAGCCAGCGCTACAGGTGGAGTAATATCCGCTAAAATCCCAAAATAAAACACAAACATATGCGCCGCCAGGAGTGGAAAGCCGAGTTCAACGAGGACAGGTGCCGCAATGGTTGAGGTGATAACATAGTTCGCTGTTGTTGGAACGCCCATGCCGAGAATCAAGCTGGCAATCATCGTCATGATCAAGGTAATAAATACATGTCCACCGGCAAGATCAATCAGCCCGTTTGCAAATTTCAGACCGATTCCAGTTAGAACAATAACCCCCACGATCATGCCGGCCGCCGCACAAGCAACAGCTACGCCCAAGGCAGCCCTCGCCCCTGTTTCAAGCGCTTCAATCAGCCCTTTAATCGTCAAACGTTTTTCACCCTGCTGGATAAACCCCGTTGCAATTGCGATAAACAACCCGTACAATGCCGCCCGCATCGGACTCATCCCCGTGCTTAACAGATAAATGATTGAAACAATCGGAACCAGTAAATAAAGCTTTTTTAATACGTATTTAACAGACGGCAGTTCTTCTTTCGTTAAACCGCGCAGTCCCAATCTTTTCGCTTCATAATGCGTCATGATCCAAATGCCGACAAAATACAGAATTGCCGGTATTGCGGCTGCTTTCACGATTTCCCAATAAGGAATGCCCGTAAATTCGGCCATCAAAAACGCGGCTGCTCCCATTACCGGAGGCATGATCTGTCCTCCGGTTGAGGATGTCGCTTCAACCCCGCCTGCAAATTCCTTGCGGTAACCAAGTTTTTTCATAAGCGGAATCGTAAATGCGCCTGATGTGACAACATTGGCCACTGAACTTCCGCTTATGGTCCCTTGCAGGGCACTTGAAAAAATCGTCACCTTGGCTGGACCGCCACTCGCCCGCCCAGCGATGACAAGGGCCAGATCGTTAAAATAATCTCCTACCCCAGTCTTATCGAGAATCGCCCCGAAGAGGACAAATAAGAAAATAAATGTAGCGGAAACGGCAAGCGGAGTGCCCAGGATCCCTTCCGTTGTAAAATACATATGCGTAAACAACCGCTCAAAGCTTATGCCGCCATGTCTTAAAAAAGAGGGGAAATACGGGCCAAACAAAGCAAACAAGAGAAATACGGAAACGATGATGGTGATCGGCAGGCCGACAACCCGCCTTGATCCTTCGAGAACGAGCAAGATAGCGAGCGCCCCGACAGTTAAATCAAGCGCAGTTGGCATCCCGATACGGCTCACCAGGTCATTATAAAATAACAGCCAGTATAATCCAACAAATATACCGATAAAAGCAAGTATCACATCGATAATCGGAATCTTTGTTTCACCAATTCTCTTTTTTGAAAATGGAAAGAGTAAAAAGATTAGGCCAAGGACAAACGCTAAATGAATCGAGCGCTGAAGCTGTGAGCTTAATCCGCCGATAAAGGCGGTGTATATATGAAATAATGAAAATGAGACAGCAAAAGCGGTAATGAGTTTGTTGACGATGCCGCTTAATCTTCTTGTACCGGCTTCCGGATCATATTCTGCGAGGAGATCCTGGAGATCCTTTTGCGAAAGAGTATTTTGTTCCTGTAAACCCTTATTCAAATTGAAACAACCTCCTTATCAATGATTGTATTGGACTCTCGTCTGTAACGGTGAATCGCAGAGAGGTGCCTGGTTCACTTAAATCTTTCAGAGGTATCGTTTCTCCCTTAAACAACAATGTATGGTTGGCAATAACCTGTCCAATCGAAAGATCAATAAACGGAACTTTCCGATTGATATTTTCAATGATAATTTTCCCGTTTTCCGTTCTCATTTTTTGTCCTTTTTCAATATCAAAAGGCAGCCCGGCCCCGAAGGATTCATATATGGTAGAATCAATAATTAATTCATCGCTTCCAACCCGGATCACTTCATCCACTTCTGTTTTTTCAACAGAATGAGTAAACCGAATCGTGAATAAATCACCTGTTGCAACAGGCTTGCTCCATAAAACTTTATTCGTTTCATTTGATGTGATGGTTAGGGCTGGGGATTGTTTCATATTCACTAACCAAAAAAGGAGCAGTAATGATATGGGGATTAAAAGATATTTCCTCATAAGATGTGTACAAGGGAGCTGACCAGCTCCCTTGTACTGTAGCCTCCTTACTTGCTAATACCCTTTTCTTTAAAGTACTTTTCTGCTCCAGGATGAACAGGAATCGTTAATCCTTCAAGTGCGGTATCGAGTTTAATTTCTTTCCCTTTGTCATGCTTGGCACCCAGAGTGTCAAGGTTCTCATAGATTGCTTTTGTCAGCTTATAAACAAAGTCTTCACTTAAATCGCTGTTAACGGTTAATGCCGCTAAAACAGCAACCGTCTTTGCATCCTCTTCCTGGCCATCATAAGATCCTTTTGGAACGACTTCATCGATAAAGAACGGATACTCCTCTTTAAGCTTTGAAATCACATCATCATCCAGGCTTACTACCCGGACTCCTTTTGTAACGGCAATGTCGGATACAGATGCGTTAGGGACTCCTGAAGTAACAAACATCGCATCAATCAGTCCGTCTTTAAAGCTGTCAGCTGAATCTGCATACGATTTTAATTCTTCTTCAATATCATCATATGATAAGCCTGCAGCTTTTAAAATCTGTTTACTATTCGCTTCGTTTCCGCTTCCTGGCGCACCGACCGAAACTTTCTTTCCTTTTAAGTCTTCTATCGAATTAATATCGCTGTCGGCTGCGACAACAAGCTGAATAATTTCAGGATATAATGTTGAAATGGCACTAATTCCGTTAAGCTTTTCTTTAAAGACTTCTGTCCCATTTACAGCATAATCGGCAATATCATTTTGTGTAAATGAAACCTGCACATCACCTTTGGAAAGCAGCTGCATATTCTCAACAGAAGCTCCAGTTACCTGGGCAGTCGCCGTAATATCGAGCTCACTTTCTAAAATCTCCGCGATTCCCCCACCCAATGGGTAATACACTCCACCTGTTCCTCCAGTCGCAATGGTGACCGCTGTTGGATCAGATTTGCCTTCTGAAGACGAAGATGGAGATGAATTCGATGAAGATGAAGATGAACAACCCGCCACGACTAGAACGAATACAGCCAATAACGAAAACAACCCTCTTTTCATCATTTCTTACTTCCCCCTTTTGTTGATTATTCTAAATTTTTCATCTATTATAGTTAATCATGGATAAGGTTTGGGTGTCAATTTTCAATACTAGAATAAGTTATTAGCAGGATGTTTTAGAAAAAAATCGAAGGGGTTACCTTCGATTTTTTACAATACTTTGCTTAAAAATGCTTTTGTTCGTTCATGCTGCGGATTTCCGAACAATTGATTCGGTTTGTTTTCCTCGACAATATAACCGCCATCCATGAAGATGACCCGGTCGCCGACTTCACGCGCGAATCCCATCTCGTGGGTGACGACAACCATGGTCATACCTTCTTTAGCCAGCTGCTTCATGACTTCGAGGACATCGCCGACCATTTCCGGATCGAGCGCTGATGTAGGTTCGTCAAAAAGCATGATTTTCGGATCCATCGCCAGAGCGCGGGCAATCGCAACACGCTGTTTTTGCCCTCCCGATAATTCTCCCGGATAACTGTCCGCCTTTTCGCGCAAGCCGACTTTATCAAGCAGCTCAAGTGCCCTTTTATTAGCCGTTTCTTTATCGACAGAACGTACTTTGGTTGGGGCGAGCGTAATATTTTCCAATACCGTTTTATGCGGGAACAGGTTGAATTGCTGAAAAACCATTCCCACTTCCTGCCTTACTTTATTAATGTCCAGTTTTGGATCGGTAATATCCTTGCCATCGACAACGACATGGCCGTCGGTTATATCCTCAAGGCGGTTCAGGCAGCGCAGGAATGTACTTTTCCCGGAACCAGAAGGGCCGATTACACAGACGACTTCCTTCTCCTTGATTTCCGCATTGATATCTTTTAACACTTCTAATGTCCCAAACGATTTTCGTAAATTTTTCACTTGGATGATGCTCATCGCAGCTCAAATCTCCTTTCAAGGAAATTGGCCAGTAATGTTAGCAGATAAATGATCACAAAATACATAACACCAACTGTAAGCCAAATATTAAATGCTTCGAACGTAGCTGAGGCTTGAATTTCCCCTTGTTGGGTCAGGTCAGCAATTCCGATAATGGAAAGAAGGGAGGTATCTTTTAAGCTGATAATTGATTGGTTTGTTATGGTAGGAAGCATTCTTCGAAACGCCTGGGGAAGAACAATATAGCGCATATTTTGAACACTTGTTAAGCCAAGCGATCTTGCTGCTTCAGATTGTCCCTTATCAATTGATTGGATGCCCGCCCTGATAATTTCAGCAAAATAAGCTCCAGCGTTAATTGCCACAGTAATAATCCCTGCCGTCGTGTTATCCAGCGTAATCCAATCAAACGAATTCAGGCCGAAGTAAATAAAAAACAACTGGACAATAAATGGCGTGCCGCGAATTGCATCGACAAATACGATGGCAATCCAATTCAACGGTTTTAACGGAGCCAACCGGAATAAAGCTATAACCAAACCGATGATAAAGCCTAAGATAATGGCAATCGCAAATATATAAAGAGTCACTTGAAGGCCTTCTACTAAATATGGAAAAACGGTAATAATCGTGTCCATCCATTCATCTCCTTTCAAAAAGAAGGCGCGCAGTCAGCGCGCCATGTTGTGTTCAAAAACGATCTATTCAGCAAGGTATTTGTTTACAATCTCATCATACTTGCCGTTTTCTTTAAGCTCTGCAAGACCCTTGTTGATTTTTTCCAACAGATCTTGATTTTCGCCTTTTAACACAGCAATTCCATATTTATCCCCATTTAAGCGGTCACCAACGATTTCCAATCCGAGATCGTCTTTGGCAATCGCATAGGCGATAACCGGATAATCTTCGATAAGCACGTCAGCATTGCCGTTTGCGACCTCCTGGAACATAGCCGGGCTGTCATTAAATTGAACCACTTCAAAGCCTTTATCTGCAGCATTATCTGTGGCAAATTTTGCACCAGTCGTTCCTTTTTTAACGGCTACTTTTTTGCCTTTCAAGTCGTCAACTGAAGTGATGTCTTTGTTGCCTTTCTTCACAACCAATGTGAGCCCGGCATCAAAATATGGCTCAGAGAAATCGACTACCTTTTTTCTTTCATCCGTGATGCTCATGCCGGCAATCGCAACATCGAGTTGATTTGCCTGCATCGCAGGGATGATTCCGCCAAAATCCATAGGCTTTAATTCTATTTTAAAACCTTGGCTTTCAGCAATCGCATTGATCAGGTCAATATCGATTCCTTTGTATTCTCCGCCTTCTTCAAACTCAAATGGAGGGTATGTTGTATCGATTCCAACCTTATAAACCTTTTCTTCCCCACTGCCTGATTCACCGCCTGAAGCCTTCTCTTCTGTCGAACCACAGGCTGCCAACAAAAGGGTAAGTACCAAAAATAAACTAAACAGTTTGAACTTTTTCATTTTAATCCCCCTCTAAAAAATGTTTTCTCTATAAAATTTAAGGCCAGCTAGTTATAAATATACCATTCCTATCATAATTTATAAACTTTAAAACACTTTATATATTTACCTTTGCTCCAAGTTTTTGGTTATTACTATACTATTCAAAAAGAAACCATTTCCTAAAATCTGTGTACCTTTGGATACATTTCCACGTTTGCCTTGTGCATCTAACTATTCCAGTTAAAGCTTTGGACATACCTTATTAAGGAGTTGGAATTTTATCCTTATTAGGAGGTGCAGGTAATGTCGATATCACGTTATTACAATATGTGTAACCGGGGAATTGGAAGAGCTGTGCAAATTAGAACACATGACGGCCGTGTTCATCGGGGAATTATCGAGCGGGTCACTCCATCGAGAGTATTTCTTCGACCGTTTGGAAGGGGCCGGAGCTATGGAGGATTTGGTTATGGCGGCTTCGGCTTCGGCTTTGCCGCGGGGATTGCTTTAGCAGCGATTGCCGCAATAATTTTTATTCCGTTTTTCTGGTGGTAAGCGAGGTCTGAAATCCCGATAAGCAAGGCGAAGAAACCTTCCCTGAGTTTCTTCGCCTTGGTTTTTTTATCAACTTATATACCAATCTTCAAGTTCCCTGCTCCACCAGGGCTGTTTATTACTGTGAAAAGCAACAAAGATGCGGGTTCTTTATACACCTTAATCCTGCGCTCATTGGCGGATGCAGAACGATATTTTCTTATTTTAATAGATTCTATCTTAATTTTGGATCCATTGTCCTAAATAAGCACTATATACCAGTCTCTTATTGACATTTTTCAACATAATCATACAATAGAATCAGGATTATAATAGGTTTTTTGTCGTAATTTGGTATACAAAAAAGAAATAGACTTACTTTAGCAGAGGTTATTTTTACCCCCTTTCACCATTCTTAATAGACAGGAATTTTGCTTTATATTAATGGAGGAGTTGAAGTTATGAGCAAGGATACAAAAAATAAATCAATGGGTTGGTTTAAAGGAGTCCTTTCCGGTCAAAACGAAATAGAATCAGGCCATAAAGAGGTGGAAGCTCCACCCGAAACAGTGGAGATGCTGATTGATAATGCCGAAAAAATTGAGTCAATCGATAGCCCTGTCAATAAGCAGTTTTTCCAAAAAGACAATCAGGATAAAGTTTCCCTGGATTTGATTGTTTCAGTCGAAAATATGCTGAAGGACCGGCAATTAATTCTTTATAAAAAGAAAGGCCTGGAGGAGCAATTATATAATGCTAATGAAATGATTCGCCGCCTAAAGCATGATGACGTAAAAAAAGAGCAGCTTTTGCAGGAAAAAAACAAGGAAATTAGTGTTCTTGAAGGTAAACTCACCAATAAACAAATGAGCTATGATCAGCTTCTCGAAGATTACAAAGACTATCAAACTACTTCAAATAATGAGTTTGAAAAAATGACAAACCAATTGGAAAAAGAAATGATTAAATACGCGAAGCTCAGTGAAGAATCGACCAACACTCAATATCAAAACATGTTAAAAATCAAAGAGCTTGAAGAGCGGGTCAGGAATCTGGAAGTAGAAAACCAGAATTACATGGAGCAATACGAAAGAATCGTTGAGGAAAAAACAGAGTTAATGCAGACGATTAATGATTTCACAGAACGGATGTCGATCTCTTTTTCGGCAAAGACTGCGGCTTCTTCTACTCCATCCGAGTAATCCGGCAGCAATATAAATACTCATGATTGGAGCAAAGGGGGCAGCCATGTCAGTCTATCAGGAAAGACTGCTTGAATTATCATCCATCGAGCGGGCGTTTGATAAATCATTTTTTCATATAAAATTGACATTTGAGCAGGAAGTCGAACTACTGTGGGAAGTAGATGATGATACTGCCGGGAGTTTGAAAGCAATTGCTGCTTTCGAACCTAACTATAAATATAGATTATCGTTACAGAGTTTTTGGGATGCATCGAGACAACAAAATATAAGTTTTTTAACAAAAACATATCGTGATCACAGTGATCGGTTGCCATTTTCTTGTTCGAAAGAGTATGTGAACGCCTTAGAATCTATTAAACAAATACAGCAAATAAGCAAAATTCAAGCTTTACCATTCTTATCTATGAATATGCCGTTTAATGGTTTAAATCAACAACAGCCAGAGGTAACATCCCGCCGTGATAACCATAAGCTCGGTTGGATGGCTGTAGCCGTGATCAGTGTCATGTCGACGATTCTGTTAGGATATTCAGGCCATTCTTTTACAAGTGAGACAACGAGTTCCGAAAAAACAATGGTAAAAGTGGAAAATGTCGATAAAGAGGCCGTTGTGAAGCAGGAAGAAACAGAAGCTGCACCGTTCATTCCCCGGGAGGAAAACGATGTTGTCAATCAATCTGCTTTTCCTGTTATCGACCTAAATGAGGTTATATCCTACAGCATTCCGGAAGGGTCCGTTGCTCTTACTTTCGATGACGGCCCTTCTAAATATTCAGTGGAAATTGTAAATATTTTAAAGAAATATCAGATTGGCGGTACTTTCTTCTTTACGGGCCTGAATGTGAAAAAATATCCCGAATCCGTCCAGTATGCCAAGTCGAATGGTTACGCGATCGGCAGCCATTCTATGACCCATCCAAATTTCGCGAATCTCCCACCGGAAATGCAGGAAAGCGAATTACTGCAAGCCAACCAATTGATCGCAGAGGTTATCGGTGAAAAAATCGATCTCTTTAGACCTCCGTATGGTGCTAACAATGCAGCAACAATCGATTTAATGACTAAACACCAACAAAAAATGGTCCTATGGAATAAAGATACCGAAGATTGGAAAGGGCGCAGTTCAGAGGAAATCTTTCATTATGTACTGAGCTCCCAGGCATCCGGCTCTATCATTCTTCTCCACGAATCGCAATCGGTTATCGAAGCGTTGCCGCAGATTATTGAGTACTTGCAAGGGCAAGGGTTACAAATTGTCAGTTTAAATTAGCATTTGCTATTAAGCTGGCAAATGTTTTTTCATTTTCCCGGCTTTCGTATTCTATTGCTGGTTTAAATCATAATCTTAAACGGATAAGAGGCTTATAAAAAAAGCAGCTTGACAGAGAAAGAACCCCTTCATCAAGCTGCTTTTTTTATGTTTTTAGCTTACTTAAGGTGTTGCGAAAAGAGAATTTATTATAGGACAATAAAAACCCAAACTCTCTTATTGCCAGAAAAGTTTGGGTTTTGATTATAATTTACGATTATGTTGTTGTTTCAATTAACCTTAATAAGTAATCCAAAATGTCATACACAATCATTGCAGCGATTGTGTAAAGTACCATGAACCCAAGCAAATAAATGCGTTTTAATAAAAAATTATGATGATCAACCCGTTTCCCGGCCCAATAGGCTATGCCCATGAAAGTTATCGTAAATCCATTTATGATTTTCGCAAATCAATGATGATTTGGATTAGGTATGATACTCCATTCATACCACTCTATCATAATACGGCCTAATATAAGGATCGCACCAAAATACGCCGCTTGGGTGCCTAGTATAACTAGAATTGCAATGCGTACTAATTCTGTCATGAGGGCTCCTGTTTTTGAAAATAAGAAGAACGAATACTCTTTAATTAAGTTATTCTTTCAATTACCCTTAATAAGTAATCGAGAATGTCATACACAATCATCGCAGCAATGGCATAGATTAAAGCATAACCGAGCAAATAAATGCGTTTTAATAAAAAATTATGATGATCAACCCGTTTCCCGGCCCAATAAGCTATTCCCATAAATGTTGCCGTAAATCCATTAATAATTTTTGGAAACCAGTGATTATTTGGATTAGGGAGAATGCTCCATTCATACCATTCAATCATAGTACGACTTAATACAAGGATAGCTAAGAAATAACCGCCTTGAGTACATAATATAACCAGGATTGCAATGCGTACTAACTCTGTCATAATGACTCCTTTTTTGAACATAAAAAGAACAAATAATGTTTTATTATTATATTACTCTCTCTACTACTGTCAACAGATAATCGACAATATGATAGACAATCATAGCCGCCCCTATATAAAGAACAAAATATCCAAGTAAGAAAATACGCTTCATAATCCAATTCCGATTACTTACTTTTAAACCTGCCCGATAAGCAACCCCAAAAACAAGAGAGTACAAACATTAACAATCTTCTGGAAAGCATTTTTTGGGTTTTGAAAAGTACTCCATTCATACCAATCCATCATGGTTTTATATAACAGGAAAATACTAGCCATATAGGCTGCTTGTGATGTCAGCATAACTAAAATGGCGATCCGAATCAGCTCTGTCATAGTATTTCGTTCTTGATAACTTACTTACTGTTAGCGACAGAATTATATGCTTTGATTAATTGACTTGAAAAGGTTTGAACACCTTCCAGTATCTCCTGCCACTTTTCTTTATCTGCTAGCTGGATGTTAACTGGTTGTTCTTTTTCTTTTTCGTATTCTGTTAACCAAACACCCTTTCCAGCTTGAAAGAAAAAAACTAAGTTTTCCAAGGAAAGCTGACGTGACTCACCAATTGAAAATACCGATATATTCTCCATCTGATGGTTATGTGCCGTCAAATCATCTAGAAAAAATTCAAATGACTCCTTTTCATTTTGGTTTCCTTTGAAACTTTTCTCAACCTTTTTTTGCTTTTGGGGATTGCTTAAAAGGTCAAAAGATTTGTCTGTTAAATTAAAAGAAAGACGTTCTTTGTTTCCCTCCGGAAAAGAGAAAGAATAAAAGTCAGCCAAAGACCCAGGAATTTCACTTTCTTTCATAAAAGCAAACTCATGAATGATTTCATCATCAACAAAATGATATAGCCAAGTATCATCTTCTACGTAATGAAAAATTAATGCAGCTTTCTTTTTACCGTTTGTGGCACGTACCATATATTTGCTATTTGCATATATTTCAAGAAAAGACATGGTGTCTTCATTTATCGGATTCA
The DNA here is from genome assembly GCF_002860165.1 of Bacillus sp. V3-13. Taxonomy (GTDB): domain Bacteria; phylum Bacillota; class Bacilli; order Bacillales; family Cytobacillaceae; genus Bacillus_BJ. Next base: position 62,976 of record NZ_PGUZ01000005.1, read on the forward strand.
ATCCCAGCTGATGTTGTAGCTCATCCCATATCCCTTTCATCCTCAGTTGGTTCACGGTTGTTTTAAAAATGGCCTCTAGTTCGCTGGCTCCTTTGGGCTTGATGGAATTATGTATTAACTCTCTGGCTTCATCTGAGAAATCTGCTGAACTTAAAAGAATGGTTAGTTCTTCTGTAGTCATTGTTATTATATGATCCAATGAAAAGACCTCCCCCTATTTAAACCAGGAGCCAATAGATTTAAAGGTTTCTCCTGCCTTATCTTTTAAATTCGAACCAAACTTTACAGCAGCATCTACTGCGTCTCCCCCTACTTCTTTAATCTTATCACCATATCTGCTACTAAGCCCAGCACCAATCAAAGCGCCTACAGCACCCCCCACTACAATTCCAACCGGACCCCCAAAGCTTCCAATAGCTGCTCCAACTTTTGCACCCGCTGCAGTTGCCAAAAAGTCCACACCTACACCAGTTACCGCACGTCCAGCCTTATTCGCAACTGACTTATCAGCGTTAGCCGGGTCTGTAAACTCCTGTGTATTAGATATCACAGTAATTGCGTTCCCAACGATCGGAATACCCCTTGCAACCTTGCTCATTCCTTTTGCATCAGCCAGATTACTTGCCAAATCTTTCACACCGAATTTGGCCCGTTCGGAGGTAATTGTTAGCTGCTTTGCTAAAGTTTCTGCACCAGTTTTATTTTTAGCAAATCCAAAGGTATGCTTTAAAAAGCTGGACGGGTTTGGATATCCTTTTAAAAATTGGGCAACTTCTTTTAGTAATTTATTTTGTGGCAGGGGGCCACTTTGAAAATTGTGAACCATTTTCGCTAAACGACTTGCATATCCTGAAGAAGCTTTCCATGAATCTTTCGCTCTAACCGTAAAGGAATAATTACGCTTAAAGCGATCGATTAATGTCGGTTTTCCAATTGGATAATGGATTTCCAATTGCCTTGAAAGCAACGTATAATACGCGGCAAAAGCGAATCTTGACCCTACAAACAGGTTGTCGCCCCAGTCCATTTTTTCTTTAATTTCGCTAAAATAGTCCAATATTTTGTGGGCAATAGAAGTGTAGAGATTCCTGGACAATTCATCTCGTATTTCCGGAGATAAGAATTCTTCAGCCCTGACCAGCAAAGTAGAATGCAATTGCTCATACCACTCATGCTTATTTAAACTGCCGCTTTCATATCCGGCGAGGGAAAATCCCTTTGCATTAATAGCATTTGTGAGCTTTTCAATGTAATTCTTTAGAATGACTACATCTTTTTGAATGGTTGAAAGAGCCTGCAATTGTTGTTGATCAAATTCTTTCAGTTTTTCAGCTGTTTCCCTTCCTTTAGTTAATCCAGCTTGAATGCCATCAAGAACCTGTGTATCCTGTAAGGCTGGCAGATGGACAATGTCGGAAACCGTATTTGATTGTCGATTAATTTGATCTACTATTTCTGTGATATTGGAACGAAGTATTTGCAATGATGAGGTAAGTTCATGTTCTAAAAATGAGGTCTCAATATAAGCAGATCCAGATGAGTCGAAGCTGTTGCGCATGTTTTGATAATGATCCAAAAATGAAAGAATTTGCGTAACGGTTGCTTCGTAAAATAGCAATAACGGTTGATGACTTTCCCGGTAAAATAATTTAATGGCAGTTCCGCCGTCACCAGTTAATGCTTTGTCCAATGTCGAAAGACGAGTAACTTTATCATATACCAATTTCATATCTTGTTGTTGAGCAAGAAGATATTGACGTATGGAAGAAACCCAATTATCCAATTGCCGGGCATGCAATATTGTCATTTGCTTTCCCCTTTTCTTATGCCTGATGCTGCCTGTTGATCGGTTTCTCTGACTGATTCAATCAAAGAGGTTGTCTTATCAAGATTATCCGTTAAAATATTTTGGTAACTAATCATCGCTTTTGTTAATTCCTGCATTAAAGATTTCAGCTCTGAAAGGGAGGTTAACTGATTTCTCCCCTCATCCACATTGGGCAGATCCGTTTTTACCAATTGTATAGCGGACGTAGTTTGCGAGATTGCCCCTGTGACTTCTGAATATTCAATCCTAATTTCCTTACTCACGAGCTAACATTTCCTTTCTCTGACTCTCTAATCGAGAAAGTCTTGATCGTTGATTAGAAGCTTGAGATTCCAACGAACTAATTTCGTTCCTAATTTGTGAAATCTTATGATCTAAGGTTTGCTCCAGATTAGTATATTGATTGTTTACTAATTGATGAAAATTATTGACTATTGCTTCATTACGAATGTTTTCAAAATCCTCGGCATTACTACCCGACCAATTTTGAGGGTGAAGCTCCGGCCTTCTTGTTGAAGGTAAAAGACTTTGAAGCTCTCCATGAAGATTAAATAGCTGCCGTTCACAAGCCAATAAACGGTCCAATTGTTCCCTTTTTTGTTGAATATTTTGGCTTAGGTGGTTTAAAGAGGAGTGGACAGAGTAAATTTGTGAGGAAAGTTGCTCTATTCCCATCTTCAATTCCCCTTCCCTGCATAATTATACCTATTATAATATCTAGATTGGTAAATATGGTAAATATAATAAAAGTCCCGTTTTACCCTTTTCTACTTCTAAAGATCTGTGTCTATAGTCCTTTCGTTGATAAACATTTAACAAAATTAATTCAATTTAGCTGAAATTTTTTTCTTTATCTGGACTTAATCACACTTGGACCGCCTCTCGTACAAACACTTCGTTAATTTAGATATCACTTTTCTTCGTAAAAGTCCTCATGTATATCGAGTTAAACACGTTTGTTACTCAATGGTTACTCAATTTGCGTCTACAAAAATTGTATTCAGCTTCAACTTTTGCAAGTAATTTTCAATAAAAAACCAGAGAGGGAAAGCTCTCCGGTTTATCGGGGTTTACACAATTTGCCGGTCCCAGTGGCGGTGGGCCGCAACGGCTGCAACAAATTCTCTGACAAACCCGTTGATATCTTCACCTGTTACTACACCTGGACTGTTCTTTATATTGAAAATTTCCAGCCATTTCACACCTTCATGTGTCGCGCCAATCGGTTTAAAGTGGGAGAATGCTTCATTAACAAAGTATGCAGCATCATTTTGAAACTTTCTGCTTTCACCGCTTCCTCCAACGACATAAACTGCATCAAATAAGACGGAATCAGCCGTTAAGAAGGTATGATCGACTTCAAGACCGCTGCCATCTGACCCTTGTATTGTTCCGAGCTTTTCACTGATAATCTCAGGCTGAAGTCCCTCTGCCTTTAGCCCAGAGAGAACTGACGCCAGATCAGTACCGTTAAAATCGTTCGCTACAATTACAGCAACTTTACGCGTATTTGGCTTTTTCTTTGTATTTTCCTGGCTGAGTGCCGGCGAGACTTTCGTGATGCTTGAGCCTCCCCCTTGAGGCGGATTTGCACCAATCGCTTCGGCAAACGTTGTCGCCAATTCGAGATTGACGTTAGCAAACATATCGACGACTTGCTGCCGTACGGACATACTGTTCACTTTTCCCAGTTCGAAACTGAATGCTTCAATGATATGCTGTTTCTCGGGCTGACTCATGCTGTTCCAAAACATCGTGGCTTGTGAAAAGTGGTCCTTGAAACTATCGCTCCGACTTCGGATTTTGCGGCCTTCCACTTTTTCCTGATAGTGCACATAACCGCCCTCTGCCGCACTTGCAGGGGCTGGTGTATTTGCCGCCAGTGAATTGTTATGATAGCTCACTTGCCCTATATTAATCGTTTGGCGGCCATATCCGTCCCGCTGGTTGTTATGGAACGGGCAGACCGGTCTATTGATCGGCAGCTCATGAAAATTTGGGCCGCCAAGGCGGATCAACTGCGTATCTGTATAGGAAAATAAACGGCCTTGCAGCAGCGGATCATTTGTAAAGTCTATACCTGGCACAACATGGCCCGGATGAAAGGCTACTTGCTCTGTTTCGGCAAACACATTATCGACATTGCGGTTTAACGTCATTTTTCCAATAATTTTTACCGGCACATCTTCTTCCGGCCAAATTTTTGTCGGATCAAGAATATCGAAATCAAATTTGAATTCATCTTCTTCGGCAAGAAGCTGTACACCCAATTCGTATTCAGGATAATCTCCTTTTTCAATCGATTCCCACAAATCACGGCGATGGAAGTCAGGATCCTTTCCTGATATTTTCTGCGCTTCATCCCAAACAAGAGAATGCACACCAAGGACAGGCTTCCAGTGGAATTTCACAAACTGGGCTTTCCCTTGATCATTAACAAAGCGGAAAGTGTGCACACCGAAGCCTTCCATCATCCGGAAGCTTCTCGGAATCGCCCGATCCGACAAGTGCCACATGATCATATGGGCCGATTCCTGGTTGTTGGCTACAAAATCCCAAAACGTATCATGCGCGGAAGCTGCTTGCGGCATTTCATTATGTGGTTCGGGTTTGACCGCATGAATCAGATCGGGAAATTTTATCGCATCTTGAATAAAAAAGACGGGAATATTATTGCCCACTAAATCATAGTTTCCTTCTTCAGTGTAAAACTTCGTCGCAAAACCGCGCACATCCCGGACAGTCTCAGCCGATCCGCGTGAACCGGCAACAGTGGAAAACCGGACAAAGACAGGCGTTTTCACGGCTGGGTCCTGCAAAAATTTAGCCTTCGTATATTCTTTCATAGATTCATATAATTCAAACTCACCATGCGCTGCAAAACCGCGCGCATGCACAATCCGCTCGGGAATCCGCTCATGGTCAAAATGGGTCATTTTTTCGCGAAAATGAAAATCCTCCATTAACGTCGGACCCCGCTCACCCGCTTTTAAGGAAAACTCATCCTCTGAAATCTTTAATCCGTGATTAGTCGTCATTGTTTTTCCTGCATCATCGACACGAAACTGTTCCAATTGCTCATTTTTGCTGTTTTCATTCATTTTACGCCTGTCGTTCATTCAGCTGCTCCTCCCTGAAAGGTATTTGGTTTATAAACCTGCTTCTATCTTCGTACCCTGCTGAGAGTGTGGGCAAACGGGACTTATGCATGACTTTATGCTGATTATTTACAGGGGGAAAGTAAAAGAATGAACATGAATATGAAGAACTGTGAAAACGAAGAAAATTAATATTGTCCAATATTCCCTATGAATTTTTGCAACAATTTTTACATCTATTAAAACACTTCGTAAAAATGTACATGCGATGTTAATAATCGGAGCGGCACCATTCGTAAAATTTTATGAAAATATCCCTAAAGCGTGCGACCTGAATTTAAGGAAACAGAACTTTCTATGATCTTATATATTACTTCCAGCAGGTAAAAATCCCATTATTTAGTTGCGGCATGATAGGTTTTATATTCCATAAGTTATATTTATCATCATTAACCAAGTAATAACAGTAGATTAACAAAACTTTAAGAATGATTTGGTAACTTTTTTATAGATTAACTATCGGAGAATCTCAGCTAAAACGATGTGTGGAGGTATTTTGATGAAAGCTAGTAATTCAGGCCTGAACAGACGGGATTTTTTAAAAGTCAGTGGAATGGGCACTTTAGCCTTAACACTAAGCACTACGGGAATATTTGCCCTCAGTAACGCTACAAAAAGTTTCGCTGCTTCTACAGGAAAACCAACTGGCGGTTTTGGAGGTTACGGACCTTTAGTAAAAGATCCAAATGGTATTCTTGATCTTCCTAAGGGATTCCAATACCGGATCATTTCGCAAACCGGAGACAAAATGTCGAATGGTGATCTAGTTCCTGGAAATTTAGATGGAATGGCTGCATTCCAGGGCCCAAAAAATACGACGATTCTAGTAAGAAATCATGAGCTTGGCACGAACGCGGAATATCCGGTGAACGGGAAAAATCCTTGGAGTCGGGGCGCTGCTGGCGGCACAACAGCTCTGGTCGTGGGACCGAATCGAAAAGTTATTAAAGAGTATGTGACCAATTCAGGCAATATTCGCAACTGTGCCGGTGGACCTTCAACTTGGGGGACTTGGCTGACCTGTGAAGAGACGCGTGATCTTGGCCATGGCTTTGTGTTTGAAGTAAATCCGCATGATCCTGAGAATGAAATGTCCAAAACTCCAATCCGTGACATGGGTTATTTCTCACACGAAGCATGTGCTGTTGATCCAACCACAGGCATCTGGTATTTGACAGAAGATAACAGCCCTAGTTTTCTGTATCGTTTTACACCACATGATCGCAGCCAGAAACTTGGTTCTCTGCAAAAAGGCGGCGTGCTTGAGGCAGCGGCCATTGATGAGTTGCCTCTATCATCAGCAAGTACGTTTAGAAATGGCCAGACGTTTGGAATCGTTTGGAAAGAAGTCAAACCCGAACGGGCTAAAGAAGATGCAAAAGCTAACGGCTGTATCCAGTTCAGCCGTTTAGAGGGAGCCTGGTTTTCTGCTGGTGCATTCTGGTTTGATGATACAAGTGCCGGCGATGGAAGGCATGGACGTATCTATCGATATTTCCCGTCCACGAATACTTTGGAGCTTTTTTATGAATCGGCTGCTTCCAATGATTTGGATATGCCTGATAATATAACGATTGCGCCATGGGGGGATCTTTGGATTGCAGAGGATGGACCAGGAAATGATCGGATTGTCGGTCTGACGCCAGAAGGCAATGTTTATTCGTTTGCAGAAAACCAGCTGAATGGTTCTGAGTTTGCCGGCCCTGCCTTCTCCCCGGATGGAAAGACACTTTTCATTAATATTCAGGACCCGGGTATTACTTTTGCCATTTGGGGACCGTTTGCGCGCAGAAATGCTGCCCGTCAACGCGCGATGAACCATGCAGCTCCTCCTGCAAACCTTGCTCCAGCTGTTTCGGAAAAGCTTGCGGCATTTGCTGAAGACCAGGGGATGTCCATTTTAGAAGCTGCAGCACTAGAACGCCATGGTATGCCTATTATCTAATTGTTCGATATGCTTTATTCCAAGGAGGTTAAACCATGCTGCAAAATATCGGGATTCCCGGTTTAATTCTTATTTTAGTCATTGCCTTAATTATCTTTGGTCCTTCCAAGCTCCCTGAAATTGGCCGAGCTTTTGGGACAACGTTGAAAGAATTCAAAAAAGCTACCAGTGATTTGATGAATGGTGATAACGAACAAAAAAATAAGTCTGAACAAAAACTCGGGCTTCAGACAATTGAAAGAACCAAGTAACACCCAGCGTTTAAAAGAGAAGATGTAAGCCTCGAATAAGCAGGTTTACATCTTTTTCTTTTATTAATATCCGCTAGTAGCTTCTTTACTTTAATTATCAATTACATGATCCGGATTAACCAGATTGGCAAAGACCCATGTAGCTCCGTCGTCTATTGAGATAAATTTTTCCAACACATTACCACCCAGGTAATCTCCATTAGGCCCCTGATTCACAAGCAAAGTACCTTGAGATCCATCAAAGGTGGGTACCTGCACAACCGTAAATATCCCTTAATATTCTGCCGGGATTGGCAGCACAATTTCAACCCTATTCTTCCCTTCGTCAATCGTTCGATACAATGACGGACGCTCGGATTGACCGTTTTCCGAAATGGAACCAAATGATATAAAACCGAGACGACTATTGATAAAACCATAGCATAATTATAACTGGCGATCGGAAAATTTTGTTTCATTTACTAGAATAATTGAATTTTTAAGCAATTCATGTATAATTGTTCCGAATCGAACAACGAGGAAATATGTCTATTGTACTATTTTTCACGTATAATTTTAAGAAAGCGGAGAATCCATTGGTTGCTTCAGCTCATCCCTGAATTGGATAATCCTCATGTACGTTTAATATTACGCTCCATTTTGAGAGCTTCTCATAATGTTCCAGAGCAAGAAGGAGGTTGCTATGACACACAATACTATTATTCAATTTAAAAATGTCACGAAGCAATATGACAACGATCCAGCTGTACTGGATGATGTGAGCTTTGAAATTGAACGAGGTAAGTTTTATACACTCCTTGGCCCTTCCGGATGCGGCAAGACGACTATTCTGCGATTAATCGCCGGATTTACAGAGGCATCTGATGGAGAGATTTATTTTAATGGAAAAAAGATAAATGATGTACCCGCCAATAAACGCCAGGTTAATACCGTTTTCCAAGACTACGCCCTGTTTCCTCATTTAAATGTATTTGAAAATGTGGCGTTCGGATTGCGGATAAAAAAGATGAACAATGCAAAAATAGAAGCGAAAGTGAAAGAAGCGCTTAGCTTTGTTAACCTTGAAGGTTATGAAAAACGTGAAATCAGGGAAATGTCCGGCGGCCAGCGCCAGCGAGTGGCGATTGCCCGGGCGATTGTAAACGAACCGGAAGTGATCCTTCTTGATGAGCCTTTGTCAGCACTTGATTTGAAGCTCCGGACAGAAATGCAATATGAGTTGCGTGAGCTGCAGCGCCGCCTTGGGATCACCTTTATCTTTGTAACCCATGATCAAGAGGAAGCGCTGGCGATGTCAGATGAAATTTTTGTTATCAACAAAGGGAAAATTCAGCAAAGCGGTACACCAACAGATATTTATGATGAGCCAATCAACCGGTTTGTGGCTGATTTTATTGGTGAGTCAAATATTGTTCAAGGAAAAATGATTGAAGATTACCTGGTGGAATTTGTCGGCAAGCAATTTGAATGTGTCGACAAGGGCTTCAACCGAAATGAACCAGTAGAAATTGTCATACGTCCTGAGGATTTGGAAATCACTTCTGTCGAGCGTGGAAAGCTCCAAGTGCGCGTCGATTCCCAATTGTTCCGCGGCGTTCATTATGAAATCAGCAGTTACGACCAGGATGGAAATGAGTGGCTTGTTCATTCAACGAAAAAGGCAACAGTGGGTGATGAAATCGGCCTCTATTTTGATCCTGAAGCTATTCATGTCATGCGCTTTGGTGAGACAGAGGAAGAATTCGATCGACGTTTAGAAGCGTATTCGGACGGAGAAAGCCATGGACAATAAGCTTACCCGCAATTTATATATGTTGCCTTATGCACTCTGGATCGCTTTATTTGTTATTGCGCCTCTTTTCCTTGTTCTCTATTATTCTTTCTATGATATTGAAGGAAATTTGTCGCTAGCCAATTATCAAACATTTTTTACACCGGTCTACTTAAAAATGACATTCAGTTCGTTCTGGTATGCATTTTTAATTACAGCCATCTCACTATTAATTGCGTATCCGACGGCTTATTTGTTAACAAAGACCAGACATAAGCAGCTTTGGCTTTTATTGATTATTGTCCCTTCCTGGGTCAATTTACTTTTAAAAGCCTATGCCTTCCTTGGTGTTTTCGGCACTTATGGAGTGGCGAACAGCTTCCTCGAAGTGATTGGTATCGGGTCGCAGCAAATCTTATTCACTGATTTCAGCTTTATTTTTGTATCGGTTTATATTTTTATCCCGTTCATGATTCTGCCGATTTTCAATTCATTAAATGAATTGAATCCGACCCTTTTGGATGCGGCTAATGATTTGGGGGCGTCCAAATGGACGACATTTCGCCGGGTTATCTTCCCCTTGACGATTGATGGCGTAAAATCAGGCTGCCAGGTTGTATTTATTCCGGCGCTGTCATTGTTTATGCTGACAAGATTGATTGCCGGAAACAGGGTCATCACGCTTGGTACTGCAATTGAACAGCATTTTCTTGTTACGCAGGATTGGGGTATGGGTTCGACGATTGCTGTCTTTTTAATTATTATTATGGTTCTGATTATGATTGTAACGGGTAACCGAAAGAGGGGTGTGTAGCTTGGATACAGAAATATCTCCCTTTTCAAGAATTTTTTTGGTAACGATCTTTTTCATCCTGTATGCACCAATTTTCTTTTTAGTGTTCTATTCTTTTAACAGCGGGGGCACGATGTACGATTTCCAAGGCTTTACCTTGGATTGGTACAAAGAACTGTTTCAGGACACAAGGCTCCTTATCATCGTTCTGAATACACTTGTCGTTGCTTTATTATCGGCCCTTATTTCAACCATCATTGGCGTGCTTGGTGCTTTGGCGATTCATTCTGTTAAAATACGACAAACAAAAAGTACATTATTATCTTTAAATAATGTATTGATTGTGAGTCCCGATGTTATTATTGGTGCTTCGTTTTTAATTTTGTTCACGATTGCCGGCATTAAACTCGGATTTTTTTCCGTATTGTTGTCGCATATTGCTTTTAGTATCCCGATTGTTGTACTGATGGTACTGCCGAAGTTAATGGAGATGAGCCCAACATTGATTGACGCTGCCCGGGATCTCGGGGCGAACCGCTGGAATGTGCTCACAAAGGTTGTATTGCCGTATATCACACCTGGAATTTTTGCCGGTTTCTTTATGGCGTTAACATACTCACTTGATGATTTTGCGGTGACATTTTTTGTGACCGGCAATGGATTCACCACGCTTTCTGTGGAGATATATTCATTGGCCCGCCGTGGAATTTCATTGAATATCAATGCCTTGTCTACCCTGCTTTTTCTATTCACGATGCTGCTTGTCGTTATTTATTACTTTATTACGCAGCGCAGCAAGGCGAGTGGATTGGGGGTTAGAAAATGAAAAAGCTTACCCAGGTTTTTCTTGCAGTCGTTGTTGTATCCGGAGTGCTTTTATATGCTATTTCCAAATTGAACTCAGCGCAGGGCTATTCAAGCGGCAACACGTTGACGGTTTATAACTGGGGTGACTATATTGATGCAGAATTAGTCGATCGCTTTGAGAAAGAAACAGGTATCAAAGTTATCTATGAAACTTTCGATTCCAACGAGGCGATGATGACCAAAATCGAACAGGGCGGTACCAGCTATGATATCGCCGTACCCTCGGAATATACAATCGATAAAATGCGCCAGGACGATTTATTGGTCCCGTTAGATCATTCAAAGCTTCCGAACTTAAAATATATAGATGAGCGTTTTATGGATCTCCCTTTTGATCCGGAGAATAAATATTCGATCCCATATTTCTGGGGAACCGTTGGCATCGTCTATAATAAGAGCATGCTTAATGGCAAGGAAATTACCAGTTGGAATGACCTGTGGGATGAGGATCTAAAAAATGAGATCCTGTTGATTGACGGTGCCCGGGAAGTTATCGGAATGGGACTGAATAGCTTGGGTTATTCCCTGAACGATACGAATAAAGAACATTTAAAGGAAGCCAAGGAAAAGCTGGACACACTGACTCCAAATGTGAAAGCAATTGTTGGAGATGAAATCCGGATGCTGCTTGAAAACCAGGAAGCCTCGATCGGCCTTGTATGGTCAGGAGTAGCATCAGAGATTATGTATGAGAATGAAGATTTGGAATATGTTGTGCCTGAGGAAGGTTCAAATCTGTGGTTCGACAATATGGTCATCCCGAAAACAGCGAAAAATATCGAAGCTGCCCATCAGTTTATCAACTTCATGCTCGACCCCGAGATTGCGGCACAAAATGCCGAATATGTAAGCTATTCGACGCCTAATAAAGAAGCTCTCAAGTACATGCCAGAAGAAATGGTCAACGATGAGCGATTCTATCCGCCGCCAGAGTTGACGAAAAAACTGGAGGTGTACGAAAACCTCGGTAAAAAGAACCTGGCTTATTACAATCAGCTTTTCCTGGAATTCAAAATGCACCGTAAATAAGTTTTTCTAATAGTTTTATCAGAAGCAAAAGGGTGTCCCAACATTGGGGCACCCCTAGTTTTTTCGTAACAATCATTCGGTATATTCAAGCCGTCCTATTTGTTCCATTTTTCAAGCAAGGGGCCACTATCCCCGTAAACCGGGTCGGTTTCGGGAACAGGGACATTGCGGATTTCAGCGAGAGACTGTGCACGCAGTCCGGGATCCCTTTCTCTCAAATTGTAGCCAGCCCCGTCCGGATAGGCCCCAACAACTTCGAAATCTTCACTGCTCTCAATCTTTTTATGGCCTGTCCCGGCCGGAAGCACAACAACATCACCGGCGTTCAACTCCAGGCGCTCCCCTTGATCGCCCCCGACAAGAATCGTTGCTTTGCCAGTTTTCACGCCCAATACCTCATGCGCGTTGCTATGGTAATGATGGTAATCGTAAACGCCACCTGTCCAGCTGCCCGACCAATTATGACGGTTGAAAGTAGCTTCAATCCCATTCGGGTTATCACGGAAAATGCCCTCATACACAATAACAGGCAGCTCCGGGTTATTTGGAATTTCTCCATCGTCCTTCAGTATGAATGATCTTACTTGTGTTTGCATATGATCTTCTCCTTTCTACTGAAAAATTGCTGTCAGTCACTGATCCAATCACGTTAATATTAATCAACAGCCGTGAATGGGCTTTATCAACCTTACAGATCGCTTGCATTAAAGGTGTCTCCTCCGTCTATACTCCCAGATTCGAACCCTTTATAAAACCAGCGCTTCCTCTGTTCGGAAGTGCCATGCGTGAAGCTCTCGGGTACAACATAGCCCTGAGACTGTTTTTGGATGCTGTCATCACCAACAGCGCTTGCTGCATTCAAAGCCTCGTCAAGGTCACCCTCCTCCAGTAAATCCATTCCCTGCGCATGATGGGCCCAAACACCGGCATAATAGTCTGCCTGCAACTCAAAGCGCACTTGATACTTATTGAACTCTGTTTCACTGAGTTTCTGGCGAAGCGGCATAATCTCCTCAGTCGTTCCGAGAAGCGTCTGCACGTGGTGTCCCACTTCATGAGCAATCACATAGGCCATCGCAAAATCCCCGGGAGCCTCAAATCTTTGTTGAAGTTCATCATAGAAGCTCAGATCGATGTATAGCTTTCGGTCACCCGGACAATAAAATGGTCCGACCGATGAACCAGCCGCCCCGCAGGCGGACTGTACGCTGTCCGTATACAAGACAAGGGTCGGTTTCTCGTAAACCATGCCCTGCTGCTTGAATATTTCTGTCCATACTTCCTCTGTATCCGCGAGAACGACAGATACGAAATCCGCAAGCTCTTTCTCCTGTTCCGTTTCCTCGTAAGGGGTGGTTATGTCTGAACCTGTCATCCCCATATTGTTCAATATCGCTCCGGGATCACCACCCAGCAGAGTCACGATCAAGAGGATGACAATGCCGCCGATACCGCCTCCGACAAGCGTTTTTCCTCCCATGCCTCTTCGGTCTTCAACGTTTGAGCTTCCTCTTCTGCCTTTCCATCGCATATTGCTCCTCTCCTGTCCGTACGTGAAGTAAACTGAATGATTAGTTATTAGAGTTATACCCAAGATTAATAGATTTATTTATATTCTTTTTAAAAAGAAGGCCCATCACAGAAAAGAGTGACGGGCACGATAAAAAATTAAAATATCTTCACCAGACAGTGGAAGCATCGTCTTTACAGCGAATTTTTAATAAATGGCATTGTCTTTATCAGCCAATAGCCCCTGCCACATCATAAAGCGCGAGGTCTATATCGACCGATTCTCCGAGGGCCAATTTGGCAAGCTGGGAACCAAGAAACGGTCCAACCGTTAATCCTGAAGCTCCCAGTCCGTTTGCAAGAAGAAGGCCTTTGTAACCAGGCACTTCTCCGATAATCGGCAGAAAGTTCGGTGTGAAGGGTCGAAACCCGACACGCGCTTCAACGAACGTACCGTCAGTTAACCCCGGTGCCACAGCTAAACCTTTATCCAGGACCTCATGTAAGCCCCCTGCGGTTACACGGAGATCAAATTGCTTATCGTCTTCATGTGTGGCCCCAACCACCACACGACCTTCATCAAACGCGAGAATATATTGATTATTCGGAGGCATCACGACTGGCCACGCGCCTGTTTGGCTGTCTTCGAGCCGAAGATGAACAATTTGAGCTTTTTGCGCGGTCAGCTGCAGGTTAAGGCCGAGAGGTGCTAAAAGCTGATCCGCCCATGCTCCTGCTGTGACAATGACGCATTCCGCCTCATAGCGCTTATCTTCAACCTTTACGCTTGTCACTAAGCTACCTGTATGCTCCAGTTGGGCCGAACCGTGTATAAACTTGGCGCCTTGCTTTTTCGCCGCATTTACAAGAGCTTGCCGCAATGCACGTCCGTCGACGCGCGCCGCGCCGCTAATATAAACAGATCTGTAATCATTGGATAAAGGCGGGAACATGGATGATGTTTCCCCCGCTGTCAGTTGACGAATATCGCCAATTTCAGGGGCATCTTCACGCCTGTTGGCCGCTCTCTCCTCCATCTTTTCGAGCTTGCCGGCATCCGTACCCAGACTAATCGCTCCGACTTGCTTGTACCCCGTTTTCGTTTCTCCTTCCTGTTCAAGCTGCGCAATAAGAGATGAATAATATGCCGCACCAGCTTTCGCGAGCGCATACCACGCCTTGTTGCGCCGCTGGGTCAACCATGGACAAATGATGCCGGCAGCTGCATCTGTCGCCTGTCCAGGATCGTGCCGGTCCACTATGGTCACGTTTCCCCCTGCTTTCGCTAAATGATACGCTGTCGACGCACCCAAAATCCCCGCACCAATTACAATAAATTCTTTCATTTAAGCTCCTCGTTCAAGTATTTTTATGAATTTATTTTACAGAAGAGGGAGATGAAACTCAAAGCGAGTGTTATCATACAGAAAAAAAGAGCATGGGAAACACCCATGCTCACGTTTCTATACCATTATTTTGCAAATATCATTAGTAAACTCTACCGGATCATTGATTGGCAATCCTTCAATCAGAAGTGCCTGATTGTACAGTAAATTTGTGTATAAATTCAATTTCTCTTTATCATTCTCAAATGCATCTTTTAATGAGTTGAATACCTCATGATTCGGATTAATCTCCAACACTTTTTCCGCCTTTATATTTTGGTTATCAGGCATTGCATTCAATATTTTTTCCATTTCAATCGTCACTTCACCATCAGTGGATAAACATACTGGATGGGACCTCAATCTTTTTGATACCCTGACATCCTTCACTTTGCCGGATAAAATATTTTTCATGCAGTCAAAGAGGTCTTTGTTTTCATTGTCTTCCGAGCTGGCATTATCTTGGTTTTCTTCTGTTTCAATCCCTAAGTCCCCGCTTGATACTGATTTAAATTCTTTATCCTTATAGTTCATTAACATTTTGATTGCAAACTCATCAATATCCTCGGTGAAGTATAGTATTTCATATCCCTTTTCAGAAACCAGCTCTGTCTGTGGAAGCTTTTCAATTCGTTCATACGATTCCCCGGAAGCATAATAAATATATTTTTGGTCCTCCGGCATTCTCGAAACATATTCATCCAAAGTGACCAGCTTCTTCTCTTTCGATGAGTAAAACATTAACAAGTCCTGCAAATCTTCTTTATTGGCGCCAAAATCACTGTATACCCCATATTTTAACTGCCGGCCAAATGATTTATAAAATTCTTCATACTTGTCTCTATCATTCTTCAATAAACTTTGCAGTTCGCTTTTGATTTTCTTGTTGATATTTTTGGCGATCAGCTTCAATTGCCGGTCCTGCTGCAGCATTTCCCTCGATATGTTAAGCGATAAATCTTCGGAATCCACCATTCCTTTCACAAAGCTAAAATAGTCAGGAAGCAAGTCGCCGCACTTGCTCATGATCAACACTCCGTTCGAATATAACTCCAGACCCTTTTCATATTCCTTGGAGTAGTAGTCAAACGGGATTTTTTCCGGGATATATAATATGGCATTATATCTGACGGCGCCATCGACATTGATATGGATGTGCTTGATCGGCTTATCAAAACCGTAATGTTTTTCCATATAAAAATTTTCATAGTCTTCAGGAGTAAGCTCATTTTTATTCTTTCTCCAAATCGGAACCATGCTGTTGATAATCTGTTCTTCCTGATAATCTTCGTATTCGTTTTCGCTTCCTTCTTTAAGCCTCCGCCCGGTAACATCCATTTTAATTGGGTATCGGATGAAATCAGAATATTTTTTGATGATCTGTTTTAATTGGTATTCGTCTAAATACTGATCATATTTCTCTTCTTCTGTGTTCTCTTTGATTTTTAGAATAATTTCTGTACCAACAGACTCTTTTTCATATGGTATGATTGTGTATCCATCTGCCCCTTTTGATTCCCACTTGTAAGCTTCATCGCTGCCTAAAGCCTTGCTGATGACAGTAACCACATCAGCGACCATGAAAGCTGCATAGAACCCAACACCGAATTGGCCAATGATATTATGCCCATCTTTCGCTTCGTTTTCATTTTTAAATGCCAAAGAGCCACTCCTGGCAATGGTTCCAAGGTTGCTCTCGAGCTCTTCTTTCGTCATTCCGATACCAGTATCTATGATTTTCAGCGTTCTATCTGCTTTGTCTGGCACGACTTTTATGTAATAGCTGTCTTTATTAAAAGTTAAAGAATCATCGGTTAAGGCTTTGTAATAGATTTTATCGATTGCATCACTGGCATTGGAAATTAACTCTCTTAAAAATACCTCCCGCTGAGAATAAATGGAGTTAATCATCATTTCCAATAGTCTTTTAGATTCTGCTTTAAACTGCTTTTTTGCCATTAAAGTTTCTCCTTTCATTCGAACGTTATGTGAGTTGCAATCCCGGATATTCATATTATTAGCACTCTATCTAATCGAGTGCTAATCACTAATTAAATATCATACACTGCAGCTTCTGTCAAATATGTAGTCGTCTTTTTCGGAGTTTCGCTATTTATGAATAACAACAAATTATTTAGATAAAATAATCCTGTTAAACTTCACTTACAGGAGGTAATTACATGTCATTGATCCCTTATGAACCATTTCGCCATCTTGAAAACGTCAGAAGAGAATTAGACCGCTTCTTCACAGCTGATTTTCCAACAACAAGAACTGGATTTGGCCAAAACTTTGGCACACCAAGTATTGATATTCATGAAACGGAAAACGAAATTGTAGCCACTTGTGATATTCCCGGCTTGGAAAAGAAGGAAGATGTCAATATCAACATTGACAATAACATGCTTACGATTAGCGGGACTGTTAACAGAGTGAATGAGTTAAAAGAAGAAAATATGCACAGAAGAGAACGTTTTGTTGGCCGTTTTCAACGTTCAGTTACCTTGCCAAGCCGCGTTTCTGAAGACGGTGTGCGAGCAACATATAGAAATGGAGTTCTGGAAATCCATATGCCAAAGCTGCAAGCTGATAACAGGAGAAGAATTGATGTTGAGTTTCATTAATATGGTTAGTGGGTTGGTTACTTCTTAAAAGAATCCTTATCCTAATTGGGTAAGGATTCTTTCATTTTATTTGCGTAACTGATAAAAACGACTATTCTACAATCTTAAGTTCAGTACCCAATTCAATTAAAGGAATTTGTTTATTTTCTAAGTACAAGGTGCCAGGTAAGTCCGGAGTTGTCGAACCATCAAAACGCAAAGTAATGTGCCCTAAAGTGGTTAGGTTTTTTTGGACAATATCTCCAACAGACGTGATATCAAACTTTTCATTATTGAATCTAATAGTCTATTGCCACTTTCTCTTCTAAATCAAGCCAAGAACTATTCAACACCAATTCCTCCTTATCCTGTGTTATGTGAAGCGTTTTCAAATTATGGTTTCAGTATAAGAAGTTTTAAGTAACAGATTAATACACAATTTTTCATTGAAATTGAAAAGGGTGGCATTATTTATATTTGGCCCATATAGACCTTAATTTTTTGAATAAAAAAAGTGCCATCCCATTCCGTTTAATACATGGTAGGGGATAGGCACTTTTTTTATAGTTCCTTGTAACCTGTTAAACAAATTTAACTTGACACTTACATTCTTTTATTTCATTCAAAAACCAATCCTTTAAAAGAATACTGCGTATCCCGTTGATACATTTTTGTCCTTGATTTCTCAGTTCAAAGTAACAAGAATAAATAAAATAGCCAGTACCTACATCTAAGTAGGGATTGCTGAACGAACTCGCCACAGAATTTTTTGCGTTACATCAAGCCCCTGAATAACTCTCTGAAAAAATAGCGAAAAAAAAACTCTGGACTTACACTTGAGGATCATAATAAGAAATTGAATGGCGATGACGGTTTCACTTGTCAATAAAACGAATGATCCCTTGCCCGATCATTTCAATGAATTACATAATGGCGGCCTATTCGCATAAATATATGATTACCGATCTTCATAACGTAGGAGGTAAACATGTCAAAACCAGCCGATCCATTTGTAAAACCCTATCTAATTACTCGCAGTTTAAAGCCGGAAAATCAAGAAACGCCCATTCATTTCATCAAAGAAGATACGATGGATAACCAAACTTTCTTTAGGCGAAATCATTTTGCATATACATCGCTTACTTACTCTAATTATTGGCTTGCTATAAATGGTTTAGTCGATGCACCAAGTTTATTTTCCTTGCAGGATATTATGAAACTGCCTTCGAAAAAGATTAAAGTCGTCCTCGAATGTGCTGGAAACAAACGCAGTTTATTTGAGCCTGAAGTGTTTGGGGAGCAATGGGGTAAAGGTGCGATCAGCCAAGGACACTGGAAGGGCGTTTCCTTAAGAACACTACTTGAAATAACAGGAGTAAGAGAGGGTGCAACCGAGGTTGTTGTGGAAGGCTATGATTATGGAGAACGAAAAGATTTAGATAATGTTTATTCTTTTACACGAAGTCTGCCAATAGACAAAGCGCTGCATCCCGACACGATTATTGCTTATGAATATAATAATCAACCAATTCCATTTAAGCACGGCTACCCATTAAGGTTAATTGTTCCGCAATGGTATGCCATGGCCTCAGTAAAGTGGATTAAACAGATTAGCATCATTAATTCTAAATTTATCGGTCCTTTTCAAACCATTGATTATGTATATTATCCAAATAAGCAAAACGATGCAGGTGCTTTTCCTGTAACAAATATTAATGTAAATTCTACTATACAAAACCCGTTAAATTTGGAAATTCTTAATACCGGAACACACTTAATCAGGGGCATTGCCTGGACCGGTATGAGCTTCATTACAAAGGTAGAGATCAGTTTTGATAACGGGAGAACGTGGCTGGATACTACATTGAAAAAGCAAAGAAGCGAAGGATATCACTGGGTTTCATGGTCATATGAATGGTCCGTTACTGAAAAGGCGAATATACCATTATGACAAAAGCTACAGATTCATATAATAGAACCCAACCAACAAGCCCTTTTTGGAATAGTAAAGGGTATGGGTATAACGCAATAGATAAAATTAGCGTAAAAATCGAATAGTTCTTTGCAAGGTGTAACGAGTTCCTATCTAAATGCCGGAACAACCTTCTACTGAAAATGAACAAGCAGGATTCAAAAATCCTGCTTGTTTCTTGAGCGAGACGCGTAAAAGCTAATCTTACAATCATCTCATCAAAATACCCTTTAAATTACTTGTTCCTCTGTACTTTTTAAATAGAAAACATGTGATTGGAAGTCGCCACCGCGCTTAGCCGTTTTGCTGTTGACACCGTTAAACTCTGTTGGAAGTTTAAGACCAATCGCCATCAGTTCATCGCCATAATATAACTGATTACTTCCGATTACCTCATAGATTTTTGTTTCATCTAATCCACTGAGACGTAATGTTTGATGCTTTGGTGAGTTTGGTGTTGCCAGAACCTTATACCAACCAACAAGTGCCTCTGAATGGTCAGGACTAACTACCATCCACGCAGTTTCATTTTCGGAAAAGGGACTTAAAAGGCGATAAAAATGGCCATCACGAATCAAGCGTCTGTGCATTTTATAGAAAGCAACTTGCGCTTTAATATCCCGCCGTTCTTCTTCTGTTAACTTTAAGGGGTCTAATTCATATCCAAATGTTCCGAAGTAAGCAGTATTAGCCCGCGTTGATAACGGTGTAGTACGCAATGTTTGGTGATTAGGAACAGCCGAAACATGGGATCCCATGCTATACAATGGGTAGGCAAAGGATGTTCCATATTGAATCTTTAACCTTTCTACGGCATCCGTGTCATCACTTGTCCAAGCTTGCGGTGCGTAGTACATCATTCCTGGATCAAATCGTCCCCCGCCTCCGGCACAAGACTCAAACAAAACATGTGGGAACTCACTCGCCAAACGTTCATACAGGCTATATACTCCCAAGATATAGCGATGAAAAAATTCCCCCTGCTGATTTGGGCCTAATTTTTCGGAGAAAGCTTCGGTAATATTCCGATTCATATCCCACTTAATATAAGATAAACCTGTCCGCTTAATGATATCGGACATTTTTTCATAAATATAATCAACAATTTCAGGTCTCGAAAAATCCAGGACGAGTTGATTACGCCCCAGTGTATAATGTTGACCCGGCATACCAACTGCCCAATCTGGATGCTCCTTAAATAAATCGCTCTTCGGGCTAATCATCTCAGGCTCAAACCAAAGACCAAATTTCATTCCGAGATTCGAAATCTTATTGGCCAAGCTTTCCAAACCATTCGGAAGTTTATTTAAATCTACATGCCAATCACCGAGTGAGGAGGTATCATCATTCCTTTTCCCAAACCAACCATCATCAAGGACAAACAATTCAATTCCTAATTCACTTGCTGATTTTGCAATGTTAACGAGTTTTTCTTCATTGAAATCAAAGTAGGTTGCTTCCCAGTTATTAATCAAAATTGGGCGTTCTTTCTTCTTCCATTGACCAGGGATCAAATGCTCACGATAAAGATTATGAAAAGCCTGGCTCATCCCATTTAAGCCTTTATCGGAATAGACCATCACCACCTCTGGTGTTTGAAAAGACTCCTGTGGCATTAAACTCCATAGAAAGCCAAACGGATGAATTCCAACAGTAAGTCTTGCTATATCGTAATGATCAACTTCTACTTGCATGATAAAATTACTGCTATAAACAAAATTAAAGCCATATACTTCACCCATATGTTCAGTTGTGTGAGGTCTCTTTAACGCCAAAAACGGATTATGATGGTGAGAGCTTGCACCGCGCAGGCTTGAAATCGATTGAATTCCTGCTTCAAGTCTCCTCTCCTTGACATTCCGCTCCCTCGACCAAGTCCCTGCTAGATGGACAAACATAAAATCCTTATCTGGAAGATCGATAGATGCTCCCATCAATCTATCAATAACCAATTTCTCTGTACCGTGGTATTTTAAGGAAGCACTTCTGGTTATAACTGGTTTGTCTTGAAAAATAGTATAATTTAAGATTAATTCCGCTTGAAGGTATTGATCTCTTAAGATGATTTGGAGGGTATTAGCTTCATGATTTTCTTCTGTGTAGGTAGCCGGGAGCCTTTCAAGACGCGGCTTTCCTTCTAGTATCCGAAAAGATTCATATTTGAAATCAGCAACATGGTTATCGCTATGTTTACTCACTCTGACCGCGGGTTCCCGGAAATCAGAATTTCCGTATGCAGGGTATTCTTGACGCAATGTTTCCAAACTAAACGCAGGATCATCCTCATAGACATGGCAACTAGCTGCTGTTGGTACATCATACGTCTGCAAATGAGAAAAATCTAATCTGTGACGTAAAGCCTTCCCATAATAAAGATGGCCTAACTGACCGTTTTTCATCACATGAAAAATATAACTCACTTGACCATTTGTTAAATGGAACTGCTTGCTCTCCTGGTTAATATGAATAAGCATATTTTTCTCCTTATCCTAAATAGGTTTGTGATACCATGTAACATAGTAAAGAGCCCGTGCAGCCAGACTCTTTACTTATAAATATACAAGCCAATGCTTCTTATTTTGAAGGTTAGTATCCTATTCAGATCCTATGGATCGTAAACTCGAATTCCATGTCCTGATCAGCTTGAATTAGGTGTTCTTGGTGAACCGGTGCACCCCAACTGTCGTCTCCGCCGACGCCCATCTGCCTGCCAGCTACGGTAATAACCGTATAATGTATATTCGGCAGCTCATAATGATGCTGGGCATGCTCGATCTCGAATGCCGTGTACGGTGAAATAGTGCACTCCAGCGGATCAGCAACAGAAGTAATTTTTATCCCCTGTCCGTTACGATTCGTAACACTTACTCGGCGGACCCCGGTACGGTTGCCAGATTCTTGTGGCATGACATAGCCGGATACATTGTCGGACACCTGGTTTTTAAAGATACCGAGCCTTGCTCCCATCGAGCGGTCCGAGTAATTCTCTTCGGGACCCATAGCATACCATTCAAGTTGGTCATAATCGGCTGGAACCTTGAAGGATACCGCAAAAATCGGCATCTGTGGAAGATTGTCCGCACCATGATATACCGACTTAACACCCACGCTGCCATCCGGATAAACGGTGTAACAAACCTTAACCTCTACTTCATCACTAATCGAAAATTTATAGGTAAAGGCAATGCTCACTCGACCCTTCTCTTCCTTGACAGCAATCCCAACACATTTGCGCGCCAAACTGGCTGCGTACCAGCATCCCGAATGGAAGCCTTGAGAATAACCTCTATCATTATCGGTAGTGGCCCTCCAGAAAAGCGGTGACGGAGGAACAGAAATCATCTCTTTACCCGCATAGTTCAGCGATATGAGGCTTCCCACCTGCTTTGAGAACATGATCGTGAAATCTCTGCCGTGTACTCCAATATTGACATCACCGTGTACAACCCTTAAATCTCCGTCAATAAGGCCTGACTCCTCTAATCCTTGTGTTTCTTCTTGAAACACGAGCTGTCCGAACGCAACTTCAAAACCAGCATCCGCCCACAGCTTGTTTTCTTTCAGCTTGAAAGAGGTATGAATGCAATACTCACCAGAATTGCTTGCTATTCCGTCCGGCCATGTAAACTCAACCCGTCCTTGGCTCTGCGGTGCCACTGCCACTTTCAGCTTATTTCGATATAATTCCTTGCCCTCAAGGAACAATATATATTCCAAATCATAATCGGCCGTATCAGAGAAAAGGCTATCGTTCTTAATGGTTACGCCACTCCGATCCGGTACCAGCTTGAAGTTCTGGTACAAATACTTTACTTCCTGCATCTTTGGGGATAGCTCTCGATTCGCGTACACGATGCCATTTGTACAAAAGCCGTAATCAGTAGGACGATCTCCAAAATCTCCGCCATAGGCCAGGAATTCGTTTCCGTAACGATCCTTGTCGATAATGGACTGATCAATATAGTCCCAGATAAAACCACCTTGATACATTGGATACTTCCATTCTAAATCTGTATATTTGTACATTCCTCCAAGCGAATTTCCCATCGCATGCATGTATTCGCAGCTGATATAAGGTTTTTCCGGGTTTTCCGTTAAATATTTCTCGATATCTGCAGGCTTTGCATACATGCGGCTTTCCATATCGCTCGTTTCGTTATAGGCGCGTGCGTGGAATACCCCCTCATAATGGACAAGACGGCTCGGATCAACCCTCTTGAAATATTTGGAGACATTAAGAATCACTTCACCTGCGTAGGATTCATTACCGCAGGACCAAATCAGGATGGAAGGGTGATTCTTGTCACGTTCAAACATCGATACAGCCCTGTCCATGACTATATTCTCCCATTCTGGCTTATTCCCGGGAATGTTCCATA
The DNA here is from genome assembly GCF_002860165.1 of Bacillus sp. V3-13. Lineage (GTDB taxonomy): Bacteria > Bacillota > Bacilli > Bacillales > Cytobacillaceae > Bacillus_BJ. Next base: position 86,466 of record NZ_PGUZ01000005.1, read on the forward strand.
AGGGCTCGACCGCGCCCATTTTTTGCCATGATCCATGAGTTTCCAGGTTCATTTCATCGATGATATAAATGCCGTATTCGTCGCATAACTCGTACCAATAAGTTTGGTTCGGATAGTGAGAGGTACGGACAGCGTTAATGTTATGACGCTTCAGTGTTTTAATATCCCACAGCATGTCTTCCTTCGTAATCGCGCGACCTTTGCGGCAATTGAATTCATGGCGATTGACACCTTTAAAAACAATCCGTTCACCATTAAGGCGCATGATCTTGTCCACGAGTTCAAATTTTCTGAAGCCGACTTTCTGCGGCACTACCTCTACCAAACTACCTAATTCGTTATATATTTGAATATATAATCCATATAAATAAGGGTTCTCTGCACTCCATAGCTTTGGCCCATCCATTCCCATGGAAACTGTCCATTTCCAGTCAACGAACTCTCCATTTTTTGCAGCCACTAAACTGCCTTGTGCATCGAACAATTCGGCTACTATTTTTGAAGCCCCAGGAACAGATGACCTAAACTTGAGATCAACGTTAAGCGTCCCTCTCGTATAAGACGAGTCCAGCTCTGCACGAACATGCAAATCATCGACATGAATCTCCGGTACCGTGTAGAGATAAACATCGCGAAAGATACCTGAAAAGCGCCAGAAATCCTGGTCCTCGAGCCAGCTGCCTGTGCTTCGCTGGTATACCTCAACCGCCAGCTTATTCTCACCTTCCATCAGGAATGGAGTAAGTTCAAACTCTGCTGGGGTGAAAGAGTCCTCACTATACCCTACGAACTCTCCATTTAACCACACATAAAAGGCCGACTCCACACCCTGAAAAGAAATAAATAACGGCTTGTTATACATATGTTCTGGCACTGTAAACATCTTCACATAGCTTCCTACTGGATTGTGATCCACCGGTATTTCCGGTGGTCGAATATCATTGTGTCCGTCCCACGGGTACATGGTGTTCACATATTGCGGTTTTCCGTAGCCTTGGAGCTGAATGTGCCCGGGTACTATGATATCTCCCCAGCTTGAGCAATTGAAATCAAGTCGATAGAATTGCTCCGGACGATTGTCCTGATTGACCGCATAGTTAAATTTCCAGTTTCCATTTAATTCATGACGCATCGTCATTGGAGCAGCGTTTCTTGCCTGTTCTATCGTCTCATAGTACTGATGGTCTGAATGGGCAGGAAGACGATTAACAGCAAACACATTCAGATCCGTAAGCCAGCTTAAACTTGGAACTGCTGTCATATTTATCACATCCTTACTTCTCTGAATTTTTCTGGTGTTATTTAACAGACCCCATCATGCCTGCAACGAAATGCTTTTGCATAACGAAGAATATAAGTGCTGCTGGAAGGGTTGCAATGACGATCGCTGTCATAATGACTCCAAAGTCGGGAGCGTAGCTGGATCCAAGGTTGGATATGAGTAACGGAATTGTCTGATTTTCAGGAGACTGTAAAACAACAAGCGGCCATAAGTAACTGTTCCAACTAGCCATGAACGTAATGATTGCTGCTGCCGCATAGGTTGTCTTCATCGTAGGAACATAAATCCTGAAAAAAATACCCAGCTCGGATAAGCCATCGATCCGGCCCGCTTCGAGTATATCCTTCGGGAACATCTTTGTGCTTTGTCTGAAAAAAAAGATCAGAAAAGCGGTTGTAACTGTCGGTAAAATAACGGCTGTAAGTGTATCGATACCAATCATAGGAACCGTTTGTGAAATGGTTCCAAACATCCGAAATAACGGTACCATTAAAGCCGCAAAAGGAATCATCATCGAAAGCAGCAGGAAGTTGAACACTACATCTTTGGTTTTGCTTTTAAAAATTTCAAATCCATAGCCTGCCAGTGATGCGATTAGCATCGCAAGCAGAGTCGTTATAATAGAGATTTTTACCGAATTAATTAATGCAGGTACAAGATCGACTGTATTCAACAGATTGTTAAAGTTTTGCATAAAATGGCTTCCTGGCAACAACCTGCCCTGCGTCACATCGACTGACTTGTTCGTCGAGCTTACAATCATCCATAAAAATGGAAATGTCGAGATGATCGAAGCGATAATTAGGACTGTATAGATGCATACACGTTTAAGGTTAGTCATTTTTATCACCTGCTACTCTGAACTGTATAATTGAGAAGAAGACAATCATAACCACAATGGCATACGAGACTGTCGCGGCATAGCCAAAGTCAGGGGTATATTTAAATGAAAGGTTGTAGATGTACTGGGAAATCGTCATCGTTGCATTGCCCGGTCCACCCTGCGTAATATTCATGACTTCATCAAACAACTGAAGCGTGCCGATAGTTGAAGTTATCGATGTAAACAATATGATCGGCTTCAACATCGGTATTGTAATTTTAAAAAATTGTTGAATGGACGATGCCCCATCAATTTTTGCCGCTTCATAAATAGAGTGATCAATGTTTTGAAGAGCGGATAAATAGAATATCACGTTATAGCCAGTCCATCGCCATGTAATGGCAATAATAATCGTTACTTTTGCCCAAAAAGGATCTGTAAGCCATTGAATCGGCTCTGAAATAAGAGAGAGTTTCATCAGCATGATGTTAATGATGCCATCCTGCCCAAACAAATATTTGAAGATGACCGAATATGCAACAAGCGAGGTCACACATGGTAAAAATATCGCTGTTCGAAAGAAACCCTTCAGCTTCAGTGTTTTATTATTCAACATTACGGATAGAAACAAGGCAAGAATGATCATTATCGGTACTTGAATGATAAGATAAATAACTGTATTTTTTACTGTAGTTAGGAACGTTGGATCATTAAGTAAACGCGCATAATTGTCGAGACCGATAAATTTTAGATTTGTGCCGGTACCTGATTGAAAAGACAAGATTAAGGCCTGAATCATCGGGTAGAAATAAAACAAGCATATCATCACAGCAGCGATTGTAATAAAAGACCATCCAATCACAGTGTTTTTCACTCGAAGGTTACGGTTGAATTTTGCCATTTGCAGACTCTGGTTGGCTTTTGCTGGAATCACATCAAATCAACTCCTTACCTTGGCAATAAATGGAAAGAGCCCTGGAACATCTCGCCTGACACATCAGATAGCTTCGTTAAACCGAATAGGAGAAGCCGGCGAAATCCCAAGGCTTAGATTCTTATAATTTTGTAATAGATGTGGAGGCTTATTAGCTTGCTGTTTTATTTAATTTGTTCTTCCGCTTGCTTTTGAGCGTCTTCTAACACTTTATCCAGATCTTTGCCTTTAAGGTAGTTTTGCATTTCGATAGCTAAAATGTCCTCAACCGCATACGTATGTAAGCCGTAGTTTACTTGAGGAATTTTCTCTGTCCAATTGGCAAAATCAGAGATGATTTTCTGGCCTCCGAAGAATTCGTCTCCAGCCTTATAAGCCTCGCTGTCAGCGGCTGGTTTGTAAGTACCAATTGCACCAACTTCTTTGATGAGTTTCTGGTAGAAATCAACGTTTGAGCCAAAAGTCTTTGCCAGAAACTCCGCAGCTTTTTCTTTACCTGGCACATTAAGAACATACCAAGAGCTTCCACCTAAGTTAGAGGCATTAACTGAATTTGCATTTTCAGAAAGTCTGGGTAGAGCCACAACTGCCCACTTACCCGATTGTGATTCTTCAGCCTTTATAGACGGTGTGATCCAGTTACCGGTAGGAACAGTTGCAACATCGCCACTGTTAAATCCTGCTACAAATTGGCTCCAGTCAGAAACAGGCTTCACTAAATCTGCATCTAAAATCTCTTTGTAAGTTTTAAATGCTTCCATAAGTGCCTCGTTTCCAGCCAAGTTAGGTGAAACACCATCTTCTTTCAAATACCATGAACCGCTTGACTGAATCATCATGCGAAGCAGGCCAAGGTCTTTTGGATCTTGTGTCAGCATTTGTTTTCCTGTTGCTTCCTTTACTTTTTTGCCAATTTCAATGTACTTCTTCCAGTCAATGTCTTTTAAATCATCCACTGTGTAGCCCGCTTTTTCCAAATAATCCGTTCTAACATAAAGTCCAGTTACCCCTGTATCGAATGGAAGTCCATAGTTCTTTCCATCCAAGCTGGTAGGTGCCATTTTATATGGAGCAAAATCCTCTGCGTTAAAAGAATCGGTTAATTCATAGAACATGTCCGGATAAGCCTGAAGGAAACTTTGCGCACGGTAATCCTCAATTAAGACAATGTTCGGTAACCCTTTAATGGTACCTGAGCTTAAGCTGGTATTTAGCTTTTGGACAATGTCAGCTTGAGCGTTTTCAACGATTTTAATGTTGAGGTCTGGATTTTCAGATTTATATGCTTCTTTTGCCAGATTCATTGCTTTAATATTAAAATTGGGATCCCATGCCCATACTGTTATTTCATTTGTGTCTTTTACTTCTCCGGAAGTGTCTTTGCTTTTAGACCCGGAAGAACAAGCAGTCAATAACAGTATGCTTACTAAAAACAATGCCAGTACTTTTTTCATCGATATTCCCCCCAAGTTTGGATAGTGTATTATTGAAAGCGCTATCTTACCTGCAATTATTATGTTAGCACCAGCGGGGGGTTCAGGGTTAGGAAGATATTTCTCTTTTTCTTGTAATATTTTTGTAAAATGAACGCGTTTCCATTTACGGATTTGTACTATTTTTAGATTCTATGACTATTCTTATATCGTATTGATTGGAAGTACGATTCGGACCTTTGTCCCTTCTCCCAGCTCGCTGATGATCTTCACTCCATACTGTTCACCGTAAATGAGCTGAATTCGTTCATGTACATTCCGTACACCGATTCCCGAGAACAGTTGCTGTTTCCGCTTCGTATTAGGGAGCTTGCTGCCTGGCGTGACTTCCATTCCGTCACCATTATCCACAATCTCGCAAATTAGATTTTTTCCTTCCTGCCACACAAGAACATTAATATAACCCTCTGTCTTGCGGTTGAAAGCATGAAAGAATGAATTCTCCATAAAAGGCTGTAGGATCAGTTTTGGTATATGGTGTTCCAGACAATCCGGCGAAACGAAATAGTTCACTTTGATCCGATTACCGTAACGTTTTTGATTAATTAACACGTAATTTTTTAAGTTATCCAATTCCTGCTTAACAGTAATAGTTTCGCTGACATTGCCAATAGTGTTCTGCAGCAAGGAAATCAACGCATTAATAGTTGCTTCCGCTTCTTCTTTTCCGCCCTGCTGAACCATGAATTTGATGGAGGTCAGCGTATTGTATAAGAAATGTGGATTAATTTGTTGCTGCAGTGCAGCCAGTTCCGCATTACGTTTTTGCTTTTGGGTGAGCATTAGTTGCTCTACATACTCATGTAGCTCATCGAGCATAGAGTTAAAGGCTTTCCCGATTTGCCTTGTTTCATATGTACCAGTGACAGAAACATATTGGTGGAAATCGTATTTCGATACGTTGGCAATTTGCTTTACGAGTCTCGATAAAGAATTCGTCAGTCTCCTTGAGGCGAGAAACACAATAATAAGCGCCACAAAGACGATCCCCATAGAAATGAGCACTATCTCTTTCTTATCGATTAAATCTCCGATTGCTATTTGCTTGTCAATGATATTGAACAGGTACATATCGAAAGATGGGAGATATTCCATAAAAATGATCTGGTCCTTGTCCAGGAAATTTTCTATGATGTAATGGTCTGGATTGTCTTTTATTTTTTCAGCGTAATGCAGAAAATCCTCTGACTTTTTCCCGATGAGCTCAGTTCTGTTGCTTGAGACAATGACTCCTAACTTGTTCACTACAAAAACGTCATTGCCTGGGTTTGTATAATTGGTGTAGAACTTTCTGAATTCACTTTCTTGAATAGCGAAATACATGGATCCATAGACTGTTCCGGAGATACGTTCCATTAACGCCCTGGAAGCAACAATGAAGTTTCCATCTCCTATCTCCACGGTTGGATTTGTACGGTGGTCATACTGATACATTAGCTGCTTCGGTTCATTAAGAGTATTGCTGGTAAGTACACTCGTCTTCAACTCTTCATCTGATATTGGCCAGTAAGTGCGATCCGTCGCGTAGCTGATCCCGTTTTTTCCCATGACAAGGATTCCTACCTCATAGGCATCCAAATTTGATTTAATCCGCTTCATCTGTTGGTTCATATTAAAATAAGAACTCATTTTCTCTGCATTGGATTGCTCCTCGGTAAGAATTTTCTTTGTATTGCCGCTTTGCAGAAGGTTGTTTGACGCAATGACGATTGAATAGTTAAACGACTCAAAGCTTTCTTTTACCTGGTTCATTACTTTGGAGTTGGTGATGCTAAACTTTTCAATGAAAAATTGCTCCGACATGCGAATCGTCGTCCACGTGATCGTGAGGGAAACCGTGATAATCATGATAACCGTAATAAGGAACATGATAATAAACAAGTTGTTATGTTTAAAGCGGTCAGGAATAAATCTCATATTTATACCATCTCTATCTCAAGTTTTGTTTTCGTCTGTATTGGCTAGGAGACAATCCCTTTATTTTCTTAAATACCTTGCAGAAATAACTGTGATCAGAATAACCGACCATACCACTGATTTCAGAGATTGATGCTGTACCTTTGATTAGAAGTTTAACCGCCTCTTCAATCCTGACCTTATTCAAATACTCATTGAATCCTTCATTATTATTAGCAGAAAAATAGCTTGAGAGATAGGAAGGATTAAAATGAAAATGCGTCGCCACATCTGTAAGGGTAAGCGGCTCTGCATAATGGTCCATAACATATTCCATTATCTTCTTCATATTCAGATTTCCTGGGTGATTGTGCATAGACAATATGCATTTGTTCGCTTCCTCAATAAAACGGTCCAATATTATGACTGTCTCCCCAGCAGTACGTGCTTCGTCTATGGATTTGAAATAAGAGTACTTGGTATCTTCCAATTCTTTTACATCGTATTCCATATTACTAAGGAGAATGGAAATGTTAAAAATGATGTTGCCAAAAAAAGCTTTATACTCGAAAACATCCATTGTATAACAACTTGATAATGCTTTAACATGGTCCCGTAAATAGCGGAAAGCTGAATCAAAGTGCTTACGTTTAAATTCGTCTGTAAACCAATCCAAATTAAAATTTTTGCATTTGGTCGGCTCTGGCAAGTCCTGTTTCATTAAACAGTGTCTATCGGGAAAATAAAATCGATAGTTCAATAGTTTTAAAAGACTTTCTTCGTAGATGCTGCCTATTTGCGAAAAATCCGCAAACTCCTCGGTCAGAGCGAAACCAATAACAAGCTCCGGCTCCGCAAGATGGTTGGTAAATTTAATTACCTCGGCCATATCGTTCTTTCTTACATTAATAAGGAATACGATGACATTTTGATCGGGGCTAAAGGAATAGTAAGCAACTTGGCTTAATTGCAAATTGAATGCGGTTTCAATTTTCTCCCTTATATTCGATCGAAATTCGCCAGTAATTCTAGAAGGGTGATTCTTTAAGTCAACACCCAATAAACAGTAATGACTATATGGAAACATTTTGGATACTGAATCTGTATCGCAAGTTACCTCATATCCTGAAATCAGCTTATCAATGAGTTGCCCAATAGAAAGATGGCCGTCTATATTCTTATCTATAGGTTGGAACGATGGAATTCTGCTTGCAGCAGTCTTTAACACTTTTAAGAGCTCTTGTGCATCAAGCTTCGGCTTTAATATATAATCAACGACACCACTTTGGAAAGTGGACCTTACAAAGTCGAATTCTCCAAAACTGCTGAGGATGATGATTTCGATATAAGGATATCTTTCCTTGACAATTCTCGTTAATTCTTCCCCATCCATTATGGGCATCACGATATCTGTAATGATGATGTGCGGATTAGTGCACTCAATTAGTTCAAGTGCTTCTTGACCGTTCGAAGCCTCACCAACGACCAAAAAACCTTCTTGCTCCCAATCAATATAGTGCTTAATGCCTTGTCTGATTAATATTTCGTCGTCGACAATGAGTACTCTGCATAGTTCCCCAGATGTCAACAGGATCCCCTCCAGTTGGTGACATGTTTAAAATTGGATATTTATTATTTTCTACACAAGGTTTCGAAATTCCTATTAGTTTGTCGGCAATCCTATGAATATGTGAGCAGATCATTCCAATATTGGGTACCAGTCTTGGAGGGACATTGGAAGAATTTTGTATTCGTTTAAGGGGGATTTTTACGCGAACTTCTTCGTAATCGGCATCCTCTTCGGTTCTCTCCACCGTTACGCCTGTAGCGTCAAAATGCACTCCATCTTCTTCAACTGGTAAATTACATATTTTTCAAAAGCAGCCTTGATATAATCGATGTCGTTGGTAATTTGACAGGCTAAGAAATCAATGTCCTACGTTGGCCTTGCCTTAAACTGTGTAACGGAAAAATCTTCAATTGCAAAACGTCCACAACACGGGCATTTTAGCGCATAGATATTCGATGCCACAATTAATCCGCTCCTTTATTTATTGATCTGGACTGTGAACTAATTATGAAGTTAATGAGTTTTTTTTGAGAGTGCAGACCGAAGTTGAACGTAGGTGAAATTTGCGAGGGAAAGTAAGAAGGTGAAATAGGATTATATTTTGAAAAAGACAGGAAACTATCTCTAGAAGGGTAGAAAATTAAAACTTCGTTAGTGGAAGGATTTGAGGATGGAACTATTTTCAGTTTAAAATAAATCCCCTATTTGTCAATTTATTTTTCTTTATATTTCCACAAATTTTGTACATCGTCATTCAATTATTTCTGTTTAAGAAAATGATTGTTTCCTTTCTTGGCCTTACGAGACGGTTTTTTATTTAGAACAGCTACCTACTTGCAAGGTCTCCGCACCTATGCAAACGGCGGTTGTTGCACAATGTAAACATGAGGTAGTGGCACTGTTCTTTACCACTATAATTGCGTATAATTAACAAAAGAAAAATAAAAAATGATTTGGAGGTAAGATAATGAAAAAGTTAAATGGATATGCAGCGGAAGTTATCAAAGAAATTATCCATGAAGGTGAATCGGTTTTTGAAATCGACGGTAAAAAATATCATTTATCGGTAATTGAAGAATCAGAAACAACAGTAAAAGAAGATGTTGTAATAGATCCTGACTTAACAAGCAAAAAAAGACATAACAGAAGGTAAAGTTTGTTCAACTGATAATGTTTTGGATATGATTCAACAAGGTAAACTATAAAATGAAAATAAAATGGACTAAACAAGCCTTAGAAGGATTTAGTAATATTCAAAGTCAACACTTTACTTCAATAGAAACAAAAGAATACAAAAAAAGTAAGTAGACAAGATATGTCCTGACGAAATATCTTGTCTAATATAGCGTATTTTCCCATTTTTTCTCCGATGATCCTATAGAAAAAATTCCGACTCGTCTAAAACCGGAAACCTCTTACTTTGTTAGGTGCACCTAAGTTTCTCCTAATTACAGCAAAGAACAAATCCTTCTCTTCTACTCTTAAACATTCACGCATGTCGCGTAAGCAGGGTCAGGCCCCGTTTTGAATGTCGGCTATCAGCTGTTCAATAAGTCCTTCCTGGTAGGCGGCACAGCCGTTTTCGATCATTAAGTCTGCGGTTTTTTTTAATTCAGGATCTTCGATGCTCTTCAACTGGTTTGTCCTGTCTTCAACCCTTTCTTCTGATATCGCCATTTCATAGGAGTCAGGATCCATTCTCCAGATCTTGACATTTTCAGGATAACGATTTTTCAGCCGCTGTGCCATCAGCAGTCCTTCCGGGTCAATGTCGCCGGCGTAATGGATAGTGCAGCCTGACTCGACAAGGCGGTCAAAGAAAATCCAGCTTGCGGCTTTGAATTGGCCATGGGTGCAGGCGATCGGCTGGTCAGCCACTTCATCCATGATGGCGGAACAGACCCCGGAGTTCTCAAGCACCCACACTGTTTTCCCGATGGATGGCATGATTCTTTCAAGGCCAACCAGTTCCCGGATCGGGACATTCATGACAGTCCCCCATTCCGCGGCCACCTTCCATACTGGATGCTCCTGCCCGTTTTGGTGCGCCGTAAAGCCTCTGCAGGTTACAAAGCTCCATAAATCATCACGGAGAAGCCCGTAATTCAACAGCAATTCATTGATTTGCTCTGTTTGCGTCCATTGAAAAGCTTTCTGCCCGGCTTCCTCCATCTGGTTTGATGCAAGAAGATGGAGCAGCAATTTCCCCACTGGCTTATTGCGATCAAATGCATGCGGATTTCCGGTCACTCGCTGGGAAAATAACGGGAGACGCTCAAACTGCCCTTCATCCGGCAGCAGGCTGTAAGCTCTGGCAACTGTGTGGAATAATTGGGACAACTCCTCTTTGTCCTGTCTGTACAAAGCCTGGATAAACCTGGTATCAGGCTGTTTTTGAAGGATTTTTTGAAACCACCATTCCAAATGAGGATGCTCGTTGATCATGCGGTCATAGTAATCCCTTTCCTGATCAGCCAGCCTTGACTTTTCCTCGGCTTTTGAGATCAGTGGCTTATGAAAATAAAGTTCAAGCAGTTCCTTTAAGCTCAGTCCTTCAAGGTTTGTTTTCTCCAGATGCTCCTCAAACGCTTTAAGGGAAACTGTCCCCTTTGCCCTCAGGTGATCTGGTGATTGAGCAAGAAAGCCGGCAATCGATTCCACTTCCAGCTCTGAAAAATCAGCAATCTTTACCGATCCGCCTATCCGGCCGACAGACCGATATTTTTCCCTGAACAGCACAAAGAGCTTATGAAAGCCAGGCTCTTTACGCAACAGTTCAAGTCTTTTATCCATCAATGGTCTCCTCCCGCAAAAGGCAGCCCATTTTTCAAGTGATTTGAGCTGCCCTGCAATGCGATTAATTAATTGGAAGCCCGGTGTCAATCCTGCGGCATAGGAAAAATGCCCCCTCAATTGAACCGCCAGCTTTTTATAACGGATTAGCAGTTGAACAACGGCAATCCTAACTTTTTTTGTCACTCCTGTAACACTGGTTCCCCGACTTCCAAATGTTTCGTCTGCCCATCCCACCTGTAGCGGATGACCGTTACAAAGTCAGCATTTTTCGGCCGGACAAGCTCACAGATGGACAGCCCTGAAACGGTATCATAATCTCCCCATAGTGCCTGGGAATTCATGATGTAATTGAACCCGAGTTCTTCGACGACCTGGAACATGTCCCGGATATTGTTTTCATCGACACCGGCAAAAGCCTCATCGAGTGAAATGATGTATGGTGCTGTTGGTGCCGCTTCCTGATAACGCGAGTAGGCCGCTGTAAATAATGGGATATACATCGCCATCGCTTTTTCGCCGCCGCTGAATTTATAGAACGCATTGTTGGTGAGTTCCCGCTTTGGTTCACCTTCACGCCGGTAGGATAAAATGAACGAGAACCACTTCCGGTAGTCGAGCACTTCCTTCAACACCTGGTGCAGCGTGTTTCCTTCGTTGCGGAGCTCAATCAGTTCCTTGGCCTTGCTGATCTTCGATTGGAAATGCCGGGTGATTTTGTTCAAATCTTCCTCTTTTAAAAACTTGCTGTTCATTTGCAGCAGTTCGACAAGTTCCTTTGTATCGAGCTCCTCCTCGGTTTCAGCTGTCTTCGGCTTCCAGGCAATTGAGAATGTGAGCCCCGACGAACTATTCCGGCTCTCCATCAGCCTGTCCATCTGCTTGATCCATTTTTCAGCCCGTTGGATCCGGCTGCGCAGGATGGCTCCAACCGATTTCAAAATAATATCCTCATAAAGCTGGCGGTCCTGTTCATCGAGCCATTGCTGCTGGGTTTCAAGCTCCTGTTCGAGGGAATCAAAAACGTAGTATGGGCTCACCTTCTGGCCCTGGTATTCCATCAGGACGATTTTCCGCCGGTTCACCTGCAGCCACTGTTGGACCTGCAGCTGCTCGTTTGCGTTCAGGTCATCGTAATTGAGTGATTCCGGCAGCTCAAATGGCTGGTCATATTCTGTCAGCCTGTATTCCATCAGGTTCGGCTGCTCATTGTAATAGGCCTTTGTCAGCTGTTCATTCATTTTGGCGCGGTCATATTTTTTCAGGTCTGACTGAAATTGCGAGAAGATTGCATCTGGCGATGGATCATCGACAGCCAGGAATTTTCTTGAGAGTTCGGAATCCAGGGCATGCTTCCAGCTTTCGTATAAACCAGCCCAAAATGATGTTTCACGCTTCAAAACCTCCAGCTCAGCTTTGTGCTGCTTGATGTTTTCCTGTCTGGCTGGCAGCCTGCCTTTCACCAAATCAAGGCTTAAGTCAATTTCCGTTAAATCTCGCTGTACCTGCTGGATCCGCTGCTGAATTTCGTCAATTCCCTGCAGCTTCAGCTGATTCTGGACAGCCTCCATATCAGCCTTGGCTTTTTTGATATTCCCCTCCAGCTCATTTCGCTCGCCGGCTGCCTCCAGGATTTCCCCTTCTAATTCCGCAATCCGCTGTTCCACCAGCTGCTGGTCTTTACGATAGTTCGCCATGCGGATGTTCATGATTTTCAGCTCATTTAAATATGACAAATAACTCTTCATAAAATGCAGGGCGTCAGTGTATGACTCAAGATCCAGTTTCAATTCAACTTGTTTTGATTTATCCTGGATCTTCTGTTTGAGTTCCTGGTATTGGCGCGCAGCCTCCTTGTATTGCGCATCAACCCGGGCAAACGAATTTTGCCTCGCTTCGATGTCATTCCGGTATTTTTGCAACTGATGATAAATTTCCCGCAAATCCTGGTCAACAGGGAAGGTATCTTTTAGCTGTTTTGCATCCTCATACAGGCTCCCGAGCTCGTCAGCCTGTTTCTGGAGCTCGTTGATTTCCTTCGTTACCGCTTCTATCTTTGCCTCAAATTCCGCGATTTTTTCCTTCTGGAATCTTTTCCTTGATGAACGCCCAATGAAACGGGGTGTGCCTTCCTTTGGCGCATGCCCAAACAGGTCGCCTATCCGGTAAAATCCGTTTTCATCGATGCTGATTGTCCCAGCTGTATCTATAGACGGTTCATCGCCAATTAAAATCGTCCGCAGGACATTATCGATCAGTTGTTTTGAAACCGGGTGGCCATTTTCGAGATCCGGCTTCAAGTAATCGGCGAGCGTGTGCCCGAACATCGAAGGGTTCGGACGGATATACCGGTCGTCCTGCACTTCTCCCGGATCTTCTATAATGATGCTGTCCAAAATGCCAGACTGCTTTATCGCTGCTTCAATCCGTTCCTTCTGGTCATCAGGAACATGGTCCTGAAAATCAACCGCTGCATAAAAGGGGACAAACGCTTTTCCTTTCTCTGTCAATTGTGCACGGAACACAGATGTTGCTTCAGCGCGGTCCGGCTCTGGATCGTTCATATTTTTCCAGCGGTTGCGTTCTTCTTCATAACCACCCTTCTCCTGATCTTTTAAATCAAGTGAATGATTTATCCGGGCGATTTCCTGGACCAGTTTTTGCTGGTAGGCGTGGATGGCATCTATGACCGGCGCTTTCACATCGTCATAGCTGGCATCGTCATACAGAAAGTGGATGTTGCGGGAAAGATCCTGTTTCGCCTGGCCGGTGATTTCCAGTTCCGGGTGCTGATCGATCCACTGATAAACCAGGTCCTCCAATTGTTGTTTATCATTTTCAAACAGTTTTTCGAGATCGGCCTGCTCGTTGCGGAGGCTGTCGATCTGCTGCCTTAATTCGGAAGCTTCGCGGTACTTCGATTCCATCTCAACCTTATAACGTTCCTGGTAAAGAAAATCACTCTTGATCTCATCAAGTAAATTTGCATGGGCAGACGCTTCCTTTTCCCACACCGTAAAATCAAAAGGTTTACCGCCATGGCGATGAAGGTCTTCTACGTTCACAGGATGCTGGGAAAAAGCGGCTTCGCGCGCATCCAGCTCCATATCATCAAGTATCTCTGCTTCCTCTTTATCAAGCTGGAAAATCGCCAGGCTGATTTCATCCAGCTTGGCGCGCTGGGTGAGCTCCTGCGACTTTTTTGCGTCAAGCTGGTTGTGTTTCTTCTGAAAATCCCTTTGAAGGCCAGCGATGGCCCCTTCAAGCCTGGCCAGTTCCTTCTGCAGCCCCCATACTTCATGCTTGCTTAGCCGCTCCCGTTCACCTTCCGCAACCTCCTTACGCCGTTTTAAATCTTCCTGATCGCTTTGCAGCTGGGCGATTTCTTTGCTGAGCTTCTGGATCAGCTCCTCGGTTTCATCTTTCTTTTTGGCTGTGGTCTGGTAGCTTGTTTCTGTTTTTAATAAGTAGTCAGCCTTTTCAGCAAGAATATAGCGGTTATATTGGTCATAGACATCGACCAGTTTTTTGGCTGCCCGGTGCTCCCGTTCCAGCTGTTCGAGCTGCTGCCTGGCCTGGTCCATATTTTCAATCGTATCGGATAAATGCCTTAAATCATCGTCGCCCAACGGAGGAAGCGCGGATTCAAGGATTTCATAGATGACAGTAGGGCGGAAGTCTTTGGACAGCTTTGGGCTGCGGAGCTGGATGAGCAACTTGATCAGTTCGTCATAGGCCTCAACTGTCTGGAAACCAAAAATATATTTATTTACCAGGTTCATATATTCACGCTGGCTGCGCACAACCTGGCCGCCGTCCCCGATCCGGTTTTCCAATTCCTTCGCGGATAGCGGAATTTTTTCCGAATGATGGTTCTGATACAGCTGGAACCCCTCTCCGATCCGCCGGTTATCCGTAATGACAAAACCCCAGAACTTCATGTCCTTATGTCGTTTTGCCTGCAGGCCGATTCCAGTGGTGATATACTGGCTGCTGTTCTCTTTTTTATACTCTAAAAATAGATAGCCTGTCCGTTCCTCGCGGTTGACAACCTCTTTTTCACCAAGCAAGTAATCTTCCATTCTCCTGGCTTTTGAACCGAACGGGTCGAGCCGGTCAGGCGATTTTTTGCCATCCAAAAGGACAGGGAGGAAGCTTTGCATCGTTACTGATTTTCCCGAACCGTTGCTGCCACGGAGAAGGAGCTTTCCATCGGAGAAATCAAAGACTTCTTCATCGTAATACCAGAAATTCAACAGTCCGGCCCGGTTCATTTTCCATTTATTCATTCCATCCATCTTCATCTTCCTCTTTCATAAAATCTTTTGGATAGGTTCCTGACAATAGTCCAAGCAACGGTTTCAGAAGGATCATCCCGGTTTCCGGATTGACTTCGGCCATCAGCCATGCCTCCATCATATTCAGCAAATCGCGGCGGATCGTTGTTGTGGACGCTTCACGATAAGCTTTGGACCAGCCTGCACTGAATTTGTCATACAGTTCATCAATCAATTGGTCGAATTCGCCCTCTGTCAGCAAAATCTCTCCCCGTTCATTCGGGGTGAACTGGTCTTTCTTCATATGAATCACAGTTGATAATTGAAGGATCAGGTCGCTTGATGCCTTTTGATCCGGAAAAATGGTTTGATACGATTTTGGCTCGGATACCGTCAGCATGGCGACGTTTTTATAGAGAGAAAATTGAAACGGAGTATGTTTTTCAATATCATCCGTGATCCTGTTCCTGAAATTCCGCAGGTAAAGAAAGTCAGGATCGTTCTGCTGCTTCCGGTAAATGGCTGGCGACATGAATAATTGCCGGTACACCCTTTTCCGCCGCTCATCGTCGCCTTGCAGCTTCCACTCTTCGTTTAAAATATCTTCCCAATCGGTATAGTTGAACAGATCCTCGGGATAGGACCGCATAAAATAGCGGCTGTAAGTGGTCACTTCATACAGCGCTTCCTGGTCCTGGTCGTTGTCAAATTTATTGACGTCCCCATCAATCGTCCTCATCAGCTGAAAATCGGTCAGTTTTTGCACTGCCCTAATCAATGATTTCCGGTGTGTATAGATCGTCCAGTCAAGCGGAATATCCCCTGGATATTCGGCACGGATACTATCACAAAACTCGGACAGCAAAAATTGCTCGTCAATCGCTTTTCCTTCCAAAAAAGAAAGAGCACAGCAAAAAATCGCATAATCCATTGGCTCCTGGAACTGCTGGATGCCCATCCAGGATTCCGGCTGGACCGGGATTTTTTCCAGTTTTGCAAAATGCCTGTGCATGATCAGCCTGAGGCCGAATTTTTCATCAATATAACGGCGCAGTACCTTCTCCCGTTCACGGACCATCTGGTACCAATCCGGATGGTCAGCACGCAGGATCCAGTAATGGTCGAACAGGAGCTGCATTGCCCGCTGTGCTTTGTCATCAAATAAGTTTTCTTCCATTTTTCCTGCTCACTCCCAGCAAACCTTTTTGATACCTCATTCCCCACTAAAAATCAATTCGGCATCGGGCATTTCCAGAGCTCCATCTTCTGCCTGTAGTATGACCCGTTTTTCGTTGTTAAGAGCCACTTCTACAGTCATTCCAAAGTCTGTTTTCACTTTTTGATCCTTGCCCGCCATCGACTTTCCAATCCATGTCAATAGCATTTTTCGTACAAATGGCTCAATAGTTGGTAGCTCCGAGATTTGAATTCTGTTATCGTGCATATATTTTTCGATAAGCTGTTTTTCTGCGGCAAGCTGCTGCAAATACTGTTTTCTCATCGCTTCTTTTTGAGCCTGGTTGCCGATGACCGCTCCTGGCTTTGTTTTTTCACGGTAGCGGTTTGTCCTCGGTTTGACCATGATTTCGAGTGGCTTCTCATCCCAGACGTCAGAATAGATATCCTCTGTCGGCGCCCCTTCATGAAATAGATGCCGGGTTTCAAGTGCCCCGAACACGACTGCGGAAAGCCTGTGCGCCTCGTTTAAGTCTTGTAAATCAGAAAACCACTTTGCCAGGTGCAAATAGTCCTTCCGGCGGCTCCGGAAATTCTGATGGCGTTCACCAATCCGCTGCACATAGCGGGTAATTCGCCTGATCATTTCATTTGTTTGTATCTGGAGCATCTCAAGTTCACTTTGATGGTTGGGGCTTCCAAGGAACCAGTGGCATACTGACTGCCATAATTGTTTTTGGTCCTCAAGCATAGCTTCTTTTGAAAGCCCTGCATCCTCCAGGCGTGGAATTGAAAGTTTATGGCGAATAATTGCCTCATAGACTGGCTGCATTATTTCATGGTTGAGTTCTGTAAGGCGATGCTGGATCTGCATCGATGTTTTTTGCAAAGAAACGATAAAATCGCGCAGATAGGCTGTGAATTGATTTTTATAGACCAGGAACGCCTCAGTCTGCATCTGCTCTTCCGTTTTTTCACTGTTGATGTACGCGATGTAGTCCGCGGTACTCCTCCGGATGTTCCGAAAATAACCAAACAGGTCCTCCCATACCTGGGCGATCTCCTCAGGATTTTCATTGTTTATATTGGTGGATATTGACTCAAGTTTTGCAATTGCCTGCAGGAGACGGTCAAATTGAGTACGCTCCAAAGACCCCTGGAAGCTGTCGCCGATTTTTTCCAGAGTCTGAAGCATTCTTTCAATTTCAACGGTATACGGTGTGCACTGATACCGGAACCGCTTTTTCTTATACTCTTCCACAGTCTTCGCGTTGCCCATATCCTGCCTGGCAATCAGGTTATTCCATTTGACCAGCTGGGCGAGATCCATATGGAGCTGTTCTTCTGTATATGTATGAAATTCAGGTATGTCTGTCAGATAGGCATAGATTTCTTCCGGAGTGATATAATCTCTCATTCTCTCGTGTTGGATGAAAAAGAATCTGAGGATCGTCCGGTAGCTCCACGCCTTTTCCGCCGTCAAATAACTGGCTTCTACAACTTTTTTCATCGTATTATCGTTCATTGCTTCACCACTTTTTATTCTTTATGTGTAAGCTTCTGCAGGTTAACTTAGCGAACTCACGCACCAATTGTTGTTGTATTTATTAATTATACCGAAATTCGATAAAGTTTAGGAGGAAAATTATTGGAAAGTCATATACTCTGATGTAGACTAGCGGTGGCATACTTTTTAAAACAAAATGCCATTGACTCAGTTGAAATCAACGGCATAAAAGTTTCTATAATTCTATGACACTAGTTAAGGGTTTGTGGCCTCTTGTTTAGCACTATACACATAACGAGCCCAATCTTTACGGTATCCCGGGGTCAGTGATTGATAGAACTCAAGTAAATCTGGAGTATCTTGCAGATCTTTTTCCACTTGTGGAATCAATGACAGGATGAGGATTGACATTGTTTCTTCTCTTTTCATTCCAATCTCGACGGACGTTATAGCGTATAATGCGATAGATAAAATTAACGTTAAAATTGAGTAGTACCTTTCATGTTGGAAAAAGTTCTGCACTAATTTTTTAATGGTTCCAAACGTTATCATAAACAGTGATGGAACAATATCAACTCCGAGTACACCTCAACTTCAAGATATTGAAATTGCCGGTTTTGATTCAAGTGTATAACATAAGAGAGTGAAATTTTTTTCACTTATGTCTTGTCTTTATTGTAACCCTATCAAGAATTCAGCGGCAGGAATCCTTTGTTACTTATAATGTGTACCATCACCTTCAACTAATAATTCAGACGTTTCTGCATCAATCATAATAAATTTGTATTGTAAGTCATCTTTTGTTTCAATTACAGAACAATACAGATAAACTTGTCGATTAGGGCTTACTTGGCTATGCTTATGAGCAAATAAATTATGAAAAATTTTGTAATCAATTTTATCGCTTGATTCATTCTTCAAAACTTTTTCTAAATTCTTGTATAATAATTTTTTTCTTAAACTGAATGTAGCTTTTTTGAACTCGTGGTAATCATGTAATTTTTCTTTCTTGTAGTATTCCTCTGCTGAAAGAAACACTTTATGTTCATTTTCTGGGTATTTTAACAATTGAACTTCTGCATTGGCACGAAATGGTGACAAGGTAAATATTACTAAAAATATTAAAGAAAGCTTTTTCATACTTATTCCTCCGAAATTATTGTTAATAAAAAACTGAAAGCGGAAAGAAAACAAAAAAATACCTTTAGGAGCTACTGTATCTCCTATAAGGTATCTTTAACAAAGAAATGAAACTTATTCATATAATGTTATTTTATTTGTTGTCATAATGTCTTTTGAAGGATTCCCAGTAACAGTTCCGGGTGATCCCACTATTACCACTATTAGGTTGTGTTCTTTTGCTTTTTCTAGTTTTAGGTTTAACTCTATTAATGCGTCTCCGATTTTCTTCACCATAAACAAATTATTTTTTAAAGATATTTGGTTATTATTATCTAATATAATAATTGAGTAAAGCCCATTAGGAATGTTATTGAAAAAGTTTAAATTTAGCTTTAAATCGGTTCCCTTAATTTTCAGCAGAGTTACTGCATTTTCAGAATTTAAGCTACTTCCGATTTGTGTTAAGTACGTTAAACCGCTTGTTTCGTCTGTTTCTTCATTTTCTACTATTGTATATGAGGACTATTAGATTTTATATTATTTTTATCCCCTACTATAACAGAGTATCTTTTAGCAAAATGACTAAAATCTACATACCCAGGCTTTTCAAGACCAGTGTCAGGATTTATTACTATTAATGCAATCAATTCATGTTTACCTTTACTTAAGTATGGTATCTTAAAGTTTTAAGAGTATCACTTTCATGTAAATCATAATCTAAGAAGTTTTGATTCTTATTATTAGCTACTATTTGAGTTAATTTGTTATCTACAAAGATAAATATCCTGAATTTCGTTCTAGTGCTAAAATAGTTTCCAACTTCTATGTTTGCTTTATATACTTCCTGTTCGTCTAGATAATGTGTTTGCTTCGTTGTAAAATAATTCTCTAGGTTATAGTTGAAAGCAAAGCCACCTTCACTATTTTTAGCTTCTGTTTCTTCCATTTTAGAATAATCAATAATTGTCTCTTTATTGGTACTAACATCACTACTACTATTCACTTTATTTGTGGGTAAACACGAGGTTAAAATAAATAGTAATGCGATTAAGATTGCATATTTTATGAATTTTTTCATTTAAAAGTTCTTGTCCATTCAGAATGCCAGTATATAGAATGATTATTGTTCCAGCCACTAACTACCTCATGAGTAGAGCGCAATGTGTAAGTACCTGTTCTCACTATAGCATTTCTATTCCAAAGCTGTACGACCGAACGGTCTACACCATGCCAACGAACACTATCGCTGGCTACACCTACTCCATTTCTAGTCAATGTGCCTCTAGTCGCATTCAGTTGAGGAGTGTACATTGTGGTTCTATCACAATTAGTTGTAGAGGTTCCCATAATTCCATATGTAGAGTTGTTCGTTATATTAGAGGTTCCGTAACACACATAATAAGGCATTTCTCTTCTTTCTGCATTAGATATAGCATATGATTCAGTAGAAGAACTTATTAAGAATCCTAGTGTTAATACTGCAACGATGAAGAAACGAACTTTCCATAATTTTATAACAAACTTCCCCCTTTTTAAATGAATTCATAAAAGTAATTCTACATAAACTGTTAAATACCTTCCATTTATTAAAAAATATTTAAATTTTCAGTTTACTATTAGGAGATGACTGGTACTACTTTTTATTAATGAACTCAACTTTCGCACCTTCAATTACACTTTAAAACCTTGAAGTTACTGGGGAATTTTGCATAAAAGAAAACAAAAACACCCTTTCCTTTGGTAAAATGAAGTTACCACACCAAACTCTACCAAGGAAGGATGTTTTTCATGTCTATCATATCAAATTCCTCGGATTCCGAACAGTTGACATCAAAAGTTGATCGTTTTTTCTAGGAACAGCGTATTGGGACGCTATTAAAGCAGTCGAATTTCTTTAAGGAATGCGGTTTCACCTGTGTATCCGTAATCTATCTTATTTATGATACGGTTCACCGTGAATAATCAAAATGAGGTTTAAAATTTCTTTGTTTTCCAAGTAAAAGAGATATCTTAACTATTCTTATTTCCGCATTGCTATCAATTCCTTAAAATCAATTATAATCCCTGATTTCATCATAAAATCTACACCAAGGATTCCGTTAAATCCGTATGTCTCTCTTGTAATTCCTAACTGTAATTGAAAGGAATCCATTAAAAAGTTATCAATTTCTAAGTTTAATACCGTTTGCTCATAACATAATTCACTTTCTCCACCTACACCATACATTCTTCTTGGGCTCCCTGTTGTACGGTCAATAATAAGTCCTATTTCCTCTACTTCATCCGTATCGAAGATTGTAGTAGAACTGCCTGTATCTAAAAGCACATCATTTAAATACATGGTATTTCCCTTATAAGTAAGTGAAACTGAGACTATTGGCAAGCCATCCGTCATATAAATCTTCATTGGAGTCGTCTCCTAACTCCTATAAATTTTTGTTCCTTAACTTCAATTGTTTTATGATCAGTATGAAAAATATAGTATTCACGAGAAGGATCGGCTAAATGTAGTTTTTTGTATTCTTTCCATGCAGAAGTTGAGTCGGGGAAATTAGAAATGACTGAAAGCTCTTCAAGATATCGAATTGAATTTTTTGAGTAAGCAGAGATGGCCTCAACAAGCACCCACTGCTCTGGATATTGTTCACGAACTTGCTCCCATTTCACCATAATCACCTCCATTTATTGTTTTATAACTAGTATATCACTAATAAGGGTTTGATAAATTCATTACGTAATGTGTTTCTCAGACGAACTAAATAAAAAATTAAAGTTCCCATAAAGGTACAAGAATCAAACCAATAATTAAGCTGGGTAAATAGTATGAAAGACACTGCCCCACTCAAACAGGAAGGATGGGACAGCCTCTCTTTTTTCATTCATTCAGATACGTATATCATTGAATTCCATACTCCTGGATTTTGTATAAAAGAGCACGGCGGCTGATTCCGAGGTCTTTCGCTGTCTTCATCTTATTTCCATGGTTTTCTTGCATTTTCTTCTGAATCACGGTTTGTTCCAATTGTTTTATTAAGTCTTTCAATGTTTGGCCTTCTTGAAGCTGAGATTCCTTTGCAGCTGCAGGCATATTCAAGGCTGCTGTTACATGATTTTCATGGAACCCCGTTGGAGGTAAAAGGATATCCTCGGGAAAAATAACTGATCCTATATTCATAATAACTGACCGTTCCACTATATTGGACAACTCCCTGA
The DNA here is from genome assembly GCF_002860165.1 of Bacillus sp. V3-13. Classification (GTDB taxonomy): domain Bacteria; phylum Bacillota; class Bacilli; order Bacillales; family Cytobacillaceae; genus Bacillus_BJ. The sequence continues at coordinate 108,552 of NZ_PGUZ01000005.1, forward strand.
CGTTTCCCGGCCAGGAGTATTTCATCCAATAGCTTCATGGCATCGTCATCAAAGGCTATAATTTCTTTATGGTTTTCCTGGGAAAACTTTTGCAAAAAGTAATTGGCCAGTAGCCTTATATCTTCCTTCCGCTCTCGTAAAGGAGGAATTATTAAAGGCACAACATTCAACCTATAATAGAGATCTTCTCTATATTCTCCCTTTCCAACCATGCCCATCAAGTTCCGATTCGTGGCTGCAATTACCCGAAAATCGGCCTTGATCGTTTCGGTCCCACCTACTCTCTCAAATTCATGCTCCTGTAAAACTCTTAGCAATTTTACCTGCAAAGACTGAGAAATTTCCCCAATTTCATCCAAAAAAATCGTTCCACCTTTAGCAAGCTCGAACCTTCCCGGCTTTCTTTGGACAGCACCAGTAAACGCACCTTTTTCATACCCAAATAATTCACTTTCCAATAGCCCTTCCGGTAAAGCACCGCAATTAATTTTCACAAAAGGTCCGGTTAATCTGTGGCTATTATAATGGATCGTATTGGCAACCAATTCCTTCCCCGTTCCACTTTCTCCCGTTATAAGAACAGTAGCATTTGTTTGCGCTACCTTTCCAATCATCTTGTATAATTGCATCATCTTGAAGCTATTGGTCAACAGCTTGTCCAAGCGGTAGTTATGGCTTAATTCCCGGTGCAGAACTTTTACTTCTTCTTTAAGGTTTTGGACCTGAAGGGCTCGTTTGACCAATATTTTAACTTCTTCGTTATTAAATGGTTTGATAATATAATCATATGCCCCTATTTTCATCGCCTCGACCGCTGTTTCAACAGCTGCAAATGCAGTCATCATTATAACACTTATGTCCTTGTCAAATTCACGCATTTCCCGGAAAGCTTCCATTCCATCCTTATTCGGCATACGGATGTCCATAATCACTAAAGCAGGATGGAACAATTTTGCCTTCGAAACAGCCTCTTCTCCATCTGAGGCTGTTTCTACCTCATAACCTTCTCTTCTGAGCAACGCTTTCAATACTGTCCGGACACTTTCCTCATCATCTACAATCAGGATTACTTGGTGGCCTCTCATATTTTCACATCCCTTTTTGAATAATAGATTGGTATTTGGATGGTCACTCTTAGTCCGCCCGATGGGATATTACTCAGGCTGATCTCCCCGTTATGGGCCAAAATAATCCGCTGCACCACTGCCAATCCAATCCCTGTTCCTTCTTTCTTTGTCGTAAAAAAAGGATCAAAAACTTTTCCAATATCTGCATCGGTAATTCCCGTTCCGGTATCAGAAAAGGCTATAAGCACTTTATCCTGTCCGGCATCCATTGATGTTTGAACCGTGATTTGGCCTGGATGAACCACTGCTTGAACGGAGTTGATCAGGATATTCAAGAATACCTGTTTAAACTGCTCAGGATCTATTTCTACATCAGGCAGGTCTTTTTCAAAGTTAAAATCTTTCTCCAGTCCGAAAACGGCTACATTGGTCTTGGACCAGTTAAAGGAGAAATTGACCCGGATTTGGTAAATGCCGGGGGACAGCCGGCAGGCATAATCCCGGGTGGAGCTTTTTTTGACAGCCTATTTTCATTCGCACTGATCCGTGGAGGCCACGTTGACGTAACTGTTCTTGGAGGACTTGAAGTAGATAGTCATGGAAACCTTGCAAACTGGATGGTTCCAGGCAAAATGGTTCCAGGCATGGGCGGCGCAATGGATCTGGTTACTGGTGCAAGGAAAGTTATTGTCGCCATGGAACACTGCAACAAAAAAGGGGGTTCCAAAATTCTCAAAGAATGTACTTTTCCGTTAACAGGCAAGGGCGTGGTCGACATGATTGTAACAGAGTTGGCAGTTTTCCGCGTAACGGAAGAAGGATTAGTTCTTGAAGAACTTCAGGATGGCGCGGATCTTGAAACAGTTAAAGTAAAGACAGAGGCTGACTTTTCTCTCGGGGAAAAACTCAGCCAATATTAATAAATTATAAAAACAGGAGGACTGTATCATGAGTGAAGTTGTAATTGTAAGCGCCGTAAGAACTGCTATTGGCAGTTTTATGGGAGCTTTAAGTACCGTACCCGCAACTGATTTGGGAGCTATTGTCATTAAAGAAGCTGTAAGGCGTGCCGGAATTAATGGTGAACAAGTGGATGAAGTTATTATGGGGAACGTTCTTCAGGCCGGTCTAGGCCAGGGCCCTGCCCGCCAGGCTGCCCTCAAAGCCGGATTGCCTAATGAAGTACCATCCATGGCAATCAACAAGCTTTGCGGTTCCGGGCTGAAAGCTGTCCACCTCGCCACCCAGGCTATACAGACGGGTGAAGCTGAGATTGTCGTTGCTGGAGGCATGGAAAATATGAGTCTCGCTCCTTACCTCCTTTCAAAGGGGCGGACAGGCTACCGAATGGGAGATGCAACCATTTACGATAGTATGATTACTGATGGCCTCGAATGCTCAATCAACTGCTATCATATGGGAGTAACAGCTGAGAATATTGCCGAACAATATGGTTTAACCAGGGAAGAACAAGATGAATTTGCCGCGTGGAGTCAGCAAAAAACAGAGGCTGCGATTAAAGAAGGTAGATTCAAGGAGGAAATTGCCCCGGTTGAGATTCCTCAGCGCAAGGGTGACCCGGTTTTTTTTGATATAGATGAATTCCCACGTGCAGGCGTTACGGCGGAAAAACTTGCAAAACTAAAACCTGCCTTTAAAAAAGATGGAACCGTTACTGCAGCCAATGCTTCCGGTATTAATGATGGAGCAGCGGCACTTGTACTCATGAGCCGGGAAAAAGCTGAGGAACTGGGCATTAAACCAATGGCCGTCATTCGCGGCAATGGAGCAGCCGGCGTTGATCCAAAAATTATGGGAATTGGGCCAGTTCCGGCAACAAGAAAAGCACTGGAAAAAACAGGGCTTACAATTAATGATATCGACCTTGTTGAAGCAAATGAGGCGTTTGCGGCACAATCACTTGCTGTAGGGCGCGACCTTCAGATTCCTACTGAAAAACTCAACGTAAACGGAGGCGCCATTGCCTTAGGGCACCCGATCGGTGCAAGCGGTGCACGTGTCCTTGTTACGTTATTGCATGAAATGAAGCGCCGCGGCTCCCATTATGGCCTGGCTACCCTTTGCATCGGCGGCGGACAGGGAGTTGCAACAATCGTTGAAATGGAAAAGTAAGCTTCGGTTAACATGGGTTCACTTCTGACAAAAGTTTGATTTCACAAATAGACACAATTCCTGAACGGAGGAACAACATGGTAGCTTCAATTTCAAAGTTTTTCACAAAAATGGTTGATCGATATTTACCGGATCCTCTTGTATTTGCCATGATTTTAACCATCCTTACCTTTTTGCTTGGAGTTGGCTTAACTAAAACTACCCCACTGGAAATGGTAGGAATGTGGGGAGACGGTTTCTGGGGCCTCCTAGCCTTTTCAATGCAAATGGCATTGGTTGTTGTTTCAGGGCATGCTATGGCAAGCTCTCCACTATTGCGTAAATGGATGGGCAAAATTGCTTCCCTTGCAAAAACCCCTGCTCAAGGTGTCATGCTCGTTACGTTCATGTCTGCTTTATGTTCCATTATTAACTGGGGATTTGGATTGGTCGTTGGGGCATTGTTTGCACGTGAAGTAGCACGAAGGATTCCGAAAGCCGATTACCGGCTATTGATTGCCAGCGCATACATCGGTTTCTTAACGTGGCATGGCGGGCTATCGGGTTCTGTTCCGCTGATAGCCGCAACAGCAGGCAACCCTATGGAAAAAATTGCTGGTATTATTCCGATTTCTGATACTTTGCTGGCACCATATAATATTTTCATAACACTTACTTTATTGATTACTTTGCCCTTCTTAACCAAGTTGATGATGCGGCCAGAAAGCGAAATCGTAGCGGTAGACCCTGAACTATTAAAAGAAGAGCCTTCCACTGCCAGAAAACTACCGGCTAATGCCTCAGTCGCCGAGAAAATGGAAGAAAGCAGAATTCTTGCGTACACAATTGGCGCGCTTGGTTTAGTATATATTGTCTATTATTTCAGTACAAAGGGCTTTAAAATCGATATTAATATTGTTAATTTGATTTTCATTGTTCTCGGTATTATTTTACACGGCACACCAATGTCTTATATGCGGGCTATTAAAGCCGCTGCAACAGGAACAGCTGGTATTTTGGCACAATTTCCTTTTTACGCCGGTATCCAGCTTATGATGGAAAATTCAGGGCTCGGTGGACTTATTACGAATTTCTTTGTTGATATTTCTAATGAACATACCTTCCCGATATTAACCTTCATAAGTTCAGGCATTATCAACCTGGCCGTTCCTTCAGGCGGTGGACACTGGGTTGTCCAAGGTCCGTTTGTTATGCCGGCAGCAGAGGCTTTGGGTGCTGATTTGGGCAAAGCAGCCATGGCCATTGCCTATGGAGAAGCCTGGATGAATATGGCTCAGCCTTTCTGGGCACTTCCGGCTCTTGCAATTGCTGGGCTTAAAGCAAGGGATATTATGGGCTTTTGTATAACAGCTCTATTATATTCAGGGCTCATTTTTATAATTGGGCTATTCTTCTTCTAGTTTAGTAATCTATATGGAACTGCTTTAAGTGGCCGGGCAATTAAAGCCCGGTCTTTTTTGTTGGATGGTGTTCAGTATGGAAAGGGCTGCTTCTCATGTTTATACTTTTACAACAGCTTAAATATTGAGCCTGCTATACTTGTGTGTCAAAATAGATATGAATTCATATGAATGTTTTCATTAATTAGGATAATGACGTTTAACAGGTCAAACAACCCAACATATGTCGACATCATTTATTAAGTTACCTATTCCAAAAAATTGGAGGGAGTAAAGCATGAGAACAATAAGACTAGGGAGCAGCTCATTAGAGGTGCCGGTCGTTGCTGTCGGTTGCATGCGTATTAACTCGCTGGATAAAATTGAGGCTGAGCGCTTTGTCCAAGCATCTTTAGAAGAAGGCGCCAACTTCTTCGACCATGCGGACATATATGGTGGTGGAGAATGCGAGGAAATATTTGCAGATGCCATCCACATGAATGCAGATATTCGCGAGAAAATCATTCTGCAGTCCAAATGTGGTATACGCAAAGGAATGTTTGACTTTTCCAAAGCACATATTCTAGAATCGGTAGACGGGATTTTGAAACGACTGAAAACCGATTATCTGGACGTTCTGCTTCTGCACCGCCCAGATGCGCTTGTAGAACCGGAAGAAGTAGCAGAGGCCTTTGATATCCTTGAGAAATCAGGAAAAGTGAGGCATTTTGGCGTCTCCAACCAGAAGCCGATGCAGATAGAGCTGCTAAAGAAATATGTGATGCAGCCCCTTGTCGCAAACCAGCTGCAATTGAGTATAACTAACGCTACCATGATCTCTAATGGAATCAATGTAAACATGGAAAATAAATCAGCGATAGACCGGGATGGAAGCGTGCTTGATTATTGCAGACTGAACGATATCACCATTCAACCCTGGTCTCCATTTCAATACGGATTCTTTGAAGGCGTATTCCTTGGAAGCGATAAGTTCCCGGAATTGAATCAGAAAATCGATGAAATCGCGGAAAAATACGAAGTTAGTAATACAACCATCGCAATTGCGTGGCTTTTACGGCATCCTGCACAAATGCAACCGGTCATCGGTACGATGAATGTGGGCAGGTTAAAGGAATGCTGTAAAGCAAGCGAAATTTATCTGACGCGTGAAGAATGGTATAGTATCTATCGTGCGGCAGGCAATGTCCTCCCGTAAACAGACTTGACTCAAGTATGAAATGAAGAGGGCTGTCTAAAAAGTCCATTTTAGAGTAAAATGCACTCAAATTAAAAACCCAAGAATGTTGATTTATCAGCATTCTTGGGTTTTACTTTTTTAAGAATTCGGCTGAAATACACTTTTGGGACAGCCCCATTTTTTTAACATAAGACCAAAAGTAAGGGTCATCCCTTTTGTTTATATAAGGCATGAGCAAGCTATAAAACCTCAAATTTCGCCGTTACCTATGATATGGTTTACCTTACGATTCAAAATGAGGTTTAGCTGCATCATTTTTCCTTTTTAATTTACTATATTAACTAGTTCCTTTAAATCTATCTCTATCATGTAAAACACTTGGTTAACCTTACTTTATTTATCTCTATGATATAGATCCCGACTCTTGTAACCCGCTCCAAGAATCATTTTCATTTCCTCGCGTCTTTTTGCTTTTGTGGCCTCTTGTTTAGCACTATACACATAACGAGCCCAATCTTTACGATAACCCGGGGTCAGTGATTGATAGAACTCAAGTAAATCTGGAGTATCTTGCAGATCTTTTTCCACTTGTGGAATCAACGCTATATAATCATCTACACGTTGACTTGCTTTTGTAGATGTTTGATTTCTGTTTCGAGATTCTTCTTTTAGACCGACAACTGTAAAGACATCATCTAATCCTACCATCCGCGCAAATTTAATGTTACTTGTCCCAACATAACCGTTTTCATCTGCACCTAACCCATCTAATAATTCATCGCGATGAATAAACGTTGGATATACTTTATTCCCCTTTTTTGGATAAGCTAAAAAGATATAGCCGTTTTTATTTAGATAATTTTTTTCGATAACCTTGTTTACGAGTCCTTTTAAAGACTCCATATCCAACACAAAAGCAAAAATAAGATCATATGTACTATCGGTTAGTTCAGTATCATAATCTGCTAACTCATCTAAATAATCTGCACCATCTGGTAAATGCAATACCGCTGCTTTTTTATACTTTTGTAAATTTAGTTTTTCCACTATTGTTTTAGCCATCATTACCCACCTGTAAAATTTATTCTATTCCTTCTTCCAGTGTAAAAGTTCCCCTTTTAGTTAGCAACCTTTTGAGTTTTGAAATACAGCAGACTTATAGCTCAAATTGTGATGATTCAATTTTTTGTATCCGTAATCTATCTTATTTATGAACGGTTCACCGTAATACATCAAAATGAGGTTCTCTTGGATTTTTGAGATAAAACTCACTCCCTTTTAAATAAGATGTCTTGTCCTTAATCGAGTAACCAGCAAAAGTAAAATAAGCGGAGATTTTTCCGTTAGATGCAGAATGGAGCTCATTTCGGGGTAAATAAGGGGAGATTTTCCGATTAAGCAAAGCAAAATCTCCTAATTTCGAATTTTTTGAGTAAATAAGCGGAATTTCTCCGTCTATTTAAGCTTTTTTTAATAATAATTACTTAATAAGCGAAATTTTTCCGCCTATTTATCAGATCGGGTGCTTAACCTATCGCTCAACCGATAAGTGCGGGCCCTCTTGATCCTAGATGGGGTAATCAGTAGCTTTTTATCGACCAGCTTATAAAGATCAAAACGTTACAGCAAATGACAGAAGTTTGGACCCTCTTTTTTAATTGTACAATACTTATTGTCCATCATAATAATGATTTCAATTGCTATGTCAAAGTTAATGGAATCTCGTAGAAACCTTGATAAATAAAGAAAAAGACGTATGCCAATTCATACGTCAATTCTTGTGTCTTTTAATAACAAAGCACCCGAAAACGGAAGCCTTTAGGTTTTCTTCATGCAGCCTATTTATTTTTTAATTGGCACATATAAATCCAACCTGCATTTCCCTTCAGGATCTTCAGATGGATTATTTATGCTGAATTCGAGGTTATCCCTTTCGTAATCAGCATCATAATCACTATTTGTTATCCATTCACCATACATAAACTTATAGGCAAGATTCAATTTTTCAGGTGTATCATAAAATGGATACAAGGCATAAAGCCCACCCGCTAGCTTTCTAAATTGAATGCCATCCTCACGATGTTTCTCCTTTTCAAAACCTTCCGGAATCGTTACACAGGCATCGTGACGACAATTTTCGCTTTCTACTAAATCTGGGTTATCTAACGATATACCGATGATGTTTTGTTTAGGTGGATAAAGGCTATTCCGAACTGCCCAATTCATCAATTGTCCCCAATGTTCTGGTGCTGGTTCAAAGTAACTTCCAATCCGTCGAAAAAAAGCTACTTCATATTCAGGCAATTCCTTTATGGAGATATTCATATATATCAACTCCTAAAATGTTAATATTTACCTAAAATTAATTTCTCTATCCATAAAGAAAATTCCTTCCTATTACGTAACGACATCCTTACCGCCTATTTATCTCGCACATCTTTTCTATTAACCTTTTTACCAATATCTGTCGATAAATATTAGCTATTTTACAGAATTATGTACAATATTCCCCAGAAAATGATAGGATTCTTAGCTATCTCCAGCATTCTACAATGTTTTCTATTTTCCAACATGACTCAAACGTTTGATTAAAAACCAAGTTCCCCCTTTAAAGAAGCGAATTCTGTCTTCCTTCACGAAAACTTTATGTCGAGGAATGGGTTAGGTTCTTATTCCCCAACTACCGGTAAGAAATGCTTTGACCAGAGACAGAGATTGGATCGTGTCCCCCCAAATTCATAATTACCCTTACCGAATTTAGTATCGGCTCCACCTTCGCCCAATACCATGATAGCCACGCTTGCCACCCCCACTAATCACTACTTTACCTCATGATTGTTAACAAATTATTGAATATTTGTTTTAGAATTGTTAAGCCTTTATGAAAGAAAGATTACCTTAGAAGGAACTGAACAGGCACTCCCAACTACTAAGCCTTAAGTCGTAGAAAAAATTCGGTCTCCCCATAACGAGGTAAATATGGCATATTTAGATAGCGAAGCAAGAAACGTTAGTAGCTTAAAAGCACTATAAACAAAGGCGGTGTTGACCACATTTTATTAAAAAATTGTAAATTTATAGAAAAAATTAACTTCAAGCTACTAAATCATGGTACGATTTTACTCGGGTTTCAGATCAAAGAGGAGGAGATATTCCTATGTCAGTTTTCACCAAATGGGCTTTTCGAAATAAAGCCGCTGTCTCATTAATGACGATTTTAATTTTAGTCATTGGGGTGGTCAGTTATTTCCGCTTACCGATGGAGTTCCTGCCATCAGCCGATAATCCACAAGTAACGATCATTACAATGGGGCAAGGAACCGATTCAAAAACAATGGAAAATGAGGTAACTTCGCCAATCGAGCGAGTGGTTACTGGAATAAAAGGAAAAAAATCTGTCTATTCCACGACAGGAGACGGCTTTTCTAAAGTAGATTTATTTTTCGAAGCTGGTTCCGACATGAAACAGGCAAAAATAGACGTTCAAGAGGCTTTATCAAATGTGGCACTCCCAGCCTACATAGCCAAGCCAATCATTTCGCAGCTCAATACCTCCATGATTCCTATCTCAAACATCGCTGTAACGTTTAAAGATGGCCTCACCACTGAAAACCTGGAATTTATTAAAGAAAAAATCGAACCGTTATACAAGGATATTGACGGTGTTGCCCAAGTTCAAACTTACGGATTAGTTGACCCCGTTATCTCTGTAAAAATCGATCATCAAAAACTGGCCGAAAACCAAGTTTCCCTTGAGGCCCTTATGGGCATTCTTCAAGGACAAAACACGGCCGTTGCCGTCGGTGAAAAGACGATTGACGGAAAAACAAGCAATATTAAGGTGATTGGCGACCTAACCAGTCTGGATAAACTTAAAAGCTTGCCCATCGTACCAAATGTCACCCTTGAGGATATCGCAACCATCCAAGAAACAATGCCATCCAATTTCATTAACCGTTTTAACGGCAATGAAGCATTAAGCATCAGCATTACGAAGGACAGTAATTCAAATGCTGTGACGATTAGTAAAGAAATCGAAAAAGTAACAAAAGAAATTAACAAAAAATACGATACTCAGGAATCCACAGTATATGTGGCTTCTGCTGATATGGTTGAAACATCGGTTCATACGATGGTGAAAGAAGTTCTTCTGGGTGCTTTATTTGCCACCATCGTGATTATGATCTTTTTACGGAATATCCGGACGACGTTTATTACGATTGTGTCGATTCCGTTATCACTTTGCTTTACCTTGTTCTTGTTGGCCCAATCAGGCGTAACGTTAAATATTTTAACACTTGGCGGGGTTGCTGTTGCCGTTGGACGGCTTGTGGATGATAGTATCGTGGTCATTGAAAATATTTACCGCAAAATGCAAACAGAGAAGTTATCAGCGAAAATGGTGATTGATGCAACGAAACAAGTCGGCGTGGCGATTACGGCCTCCACGTTAACAACCGTCGCCGTGTTCCTGCCAATGAGCTTGTTAAATGGTGGGCTGCAAGAATTCCTTTTACCATTCGCCTTAACGGTTACGTATTCGCTATTGGCCTCTCTACTAGTGGCCTTGACCGTGGTTCCGTTAATGAGTGCCGGTTTGTTGAAAAATACAAAGCTTCCGGAACATAAGCCGGCGGTCCGCTTTCCAAAAGCTGTCGCGTGGTCTCTCAATCATAAATGGATTGTATTTACGATTTCGATTCTGTTGTTTGCCGGATCAATTGGTGCTTATTTTGTCGTACCGAAGGGCGCCGTTGACAATTCTTCTGCCGACTTTGTCACAGCTACCTTGAAATATCCAAATGAAACACCTTTTGAAACGGTTAAAGAAAAGGCCATTGAGCTTGAAAATTCAATCGCTGAAATGGATGAAGTCAAATATGTCTTCAACCAAGTCGGTTCTTCGGCTGATTCTGCTCAATTTGGTGAAATCGGCTCTCCAACCGAAGCCGTCATCAGTATTTTATTAAAAGATAAAGACGATACGGATAAGATTTTAGATGAAATCGAAAAGAAAAAGGATCAGTATCAGGATGCCGTCTTAGAGGTTACCACTGCTTCCTTTATGATGGGTGGATCATCAACCGCAATTACCATAGATGTCATTGGGGAAGATCTCGATCAGCTGGAAACCGTGGCAAACAATATTAAAGAGGAAGTTTCCGACATTGACGGAGTGGAAAAAGTAACAACCAACCAGGATGAAAAGAAAACCGTCTATTCGTTAGTGGTTGACCCTGAAAAAGGTAATTCCGGCCAAATCGCCCAGCAGCTTGGAGTCATGTTAAATCAGACTCCGCTTGGAACGATTGCCTTAAATGAAAAACAAACGAATGTTGTTCTTGAACCTTTGCTTAACACAGAAACACCGGACGACTTGAAAAATATTCCGATTATGACCGAAGCCGGCATGGTACCAGTGTCTGAAGTCGCAACTTTACAAAAGGCTGAGAGCTCCACCAGCCAATTCCATAAGGATGGCGAAACGTACCTTCGAATCACTGCAACCGTAGACCCAGCTAAACTTTCGGAGATTTCAACCAAGATCAACCTGGAGGTTTTTGGTGATAAAAAAGACAATAAAGGAATGGACCTGCCGGAGGATGTAGAGGTTCTCGTTGGCGGAGCAAGCGCGCAGCAGGCAGAAGACTTTACCGACCTATTCTTAACGATGCTCGTGTCGATCGGAATCGTGTTCTTGATCATGGTCATCACGTTTAAATCAATCAAAGCACCAATCGCGATTCTAACCTCTCTACCGCTTGCCGCGATCGGAGCGATTTTAGGCATCCTAGTCAGCCGGATCTCGGTTGATATCACAGCACTGCTTGGGGCATTAATGCTGATTGGGATTGTCGTAACCAATGCGATCGTTCTGATCGATCGTGTCAGACAAAACGAGGAAAAAATGAGCATTCGCGAAGCGTTGGTGGAAGCATCCGCAACAAGAATGCGACCAATCTTCATGACGGCCGTGGCAACGATATGTGCAATGCTACCATTGTTATTTAAAGCATCGCAGACAGGAAGCTTAGTTTCTCAAAGCTTGGCGGTAGTCGTCATTGGCGGACTCGCGCTCGCGACACTCTTGACGTTAATTGTCATTCCGTGTGTGTATGAGTTACTTTATTTTAAAAAATCTAAGAAACAAAGAATGGCTGTGGAAACTGCTGAGCGGGCGATTGAAATGTAAGGGTTCTAGCTTTCGGGTAGAAAAATAGACCGTACAAATGATGAGGGCATTCTCATTTGTGCGGTCTTTCCTTTATTTTGGGCTATCCGCTAGTATTTTCCGCTATCCGCAACTATTTTCCGCTATCCGCCACTAATAAAATAAAGGCAACCGAGGTTGCCTTTATTTTATTACTGATTCTCTTTCACGTTCGACGAACTTTGGATGTTGACCGGTATTAAATACCTCTTTATGTCATCAATGATTTCTCTTATTTCATTTACAACTCGATTTCGCTGCCTAACGAATAAGGTTATGGTGAACAGAAATTCTTCAGGCGATGTATTGCTTCGATAGATGCCTTTCACCTTTGCTAAGCCTGGGTAAGGTCGAAACGGTGTTTATTGCAAAATAAAAGTACAGAGGTTTGCGAGGAATTTGTGCAGAACTTAACTGCATAAGAAAAACCGGGCGAAAACCATGCCCGGTCCTTTTTTGTTTAGAGGAAATCCGGTAGTTT